>DHSL01000063.1 GCA_002411345.1 Bacteroidales bacterium UBA5287
CCAAAAAGGGAGAACCTTTTCAAGCAACTCAGATTTGTATTGGTTTTCTAAAATGTTAAAATCTTTCATTTTATTCTTTAATATCTGTAATTAAAATAGGTGTAAAATAGAATATACGCCTAATACATTAAAATAATGCTGCAAAATAACATTAAATACTTCAAATATACAACATGAAAAATAAAATAATTTAATAAGAAGTTTGTAGGTTAACATAATTTATGAATATGAGCTAACAAAACACTAAGTTGTTTTATTAAGAACACCGATCTTTTAATGTGATTTGAAGTTTTTCTCATGAAGTTAGAATAACTTTCATGAGATTATTCTGAAAGGTTAATTTGTTAAGCATTGAAATAATGCCACCTTTAGTTTTGAATATAAATATAAATAAATGATTAATAATTTAGAAAGATTCTGAAATATTGAATCTATACTGTTTAAATACAAAAGGTTTTAAATATATAAGGAATTAATACAATTAAAGTAAATGTGAGTGGGACCACGCTACATTTATGAAATTATTTAAAAAACATTTCTGCTTTTTCCAACGAGTTTAATTTTCCGACGTCTATAATTTTAAGGTTGTTGGGGGTGAAATAAGTTAGTTTTTCTTTATCGCATAAAGATAAGTAAAAATCAATAATTGAGAATTGTTCCGGGAAATCCTCCATATATCGAATAAAGGATGGGTTGAGGATATGAATTCCAGAAAAAGCAAGTTTTATATAGTCTTGAGGTTGTAAATTTGGAAAGGGTGATTTTGTTTCTCCAGACTTTTCATTAATCCATCCATTAAGTTGATTGTTCTGATCAAATAGCAGGTAACGTGTAGTTTGTCGTTCACTACAAACAAGAGTCGCTTCAGGATTGTTTTTCAGGTGATATAAGTAAAGTTCGTTTAGATTGATATTGGACAAAATATCTACATTATGAACAAGAAAGGGTTTTGAGTCATCAAAAAACCATGATGCTTTTTTAATACCCCCTCCGGTATCGAGTAATTTATCGCTTTCATCAGAAAACTCAATTCTGATATCGAAAGAGTTTTTTGATTCAACGAAATCGATTATTTGTTGCCCAAAATGATGAATGTTGATTATTATTTCATCGAAGCCAGCACTTTTCAATTTTTCGATTACGTGTTGTAATAAAGGTATACCAGCGATTGGAACTAAAGCTTTTGGCATTACATCAGTCAAAGGTTTTAGTCGAGTGCCTAGTCCAGCAGCGAAGATCATTGCTTTCATTTCAAGATAATTTTCTGCTCATGAATTCTTGTTCCAGATTTTGTTCGCGGTGGGTAAGTGAAACCTTTATACTAAAAGTCTTTGAGATATGTTCTGCCACTTTTTGTGCCGCATAAACAGATCGATGTTGTCCGCCTGTACATCCAAAAGAAATCATCAGATTTGTGAAATTACGATCCATGTATCTTTTCACATGATTATCAACTAATGGATAAATATGATCGAGAAATTTCAAGATTTCACCATCATCTTCTAAAAATTTAATAACAGGTTCATCTAATCCATTAAAATTATTGTATCGTTCATATTTACCAGGATTATTAATTGCTCGGCAGTCAAAAACATATCCACCTCCATTTCCGGATACATCATTAGGTATGCCTTTTTTATATGCAAAGCTATAAACACGAATTTCAAGTTCTCGTTTACTTGTATCGGAGAATTGTTTCAATTCCACCATATTATTTAAGACTTCTGTTAAGTATGGATAGTTGTCGAAGCCGTCTTTAAGTAATTCACGCAAGTTGTTCAGTGCGAAAGGAATACTTTGTAAAAAATGTGGTTTCTTTTCAAAATAACCTCTAAATCCATAAGCCCCAAGTACTTGTAGTGTTCTGAACAAGACGAATATTCGTAGGCGCTTAAGGAATTTGGCTTCTTCTACATCTCTATATTTCTTTAAAGAGTTGATATAAGTGCCGATAAGTTCATCTCTTAAATTATTAGGGAAATTAGCTTTTGCTTGCCACAAAAAAGATGCTACATCATAATATACCGGTCCTTTTCTACCTCCCTGAAAGTCAATGAAAAATGGATTTCCATTGACCAACATAACGTTTCGTGATTGAAAGTCTCTATACATGAATGTGTTATGTTTGTCTTCAAGCAAATCGTTTGCCATTGCATCGAAATCATTCTCCAGAAGTTCCTCCTGAAAATCCATTCCTGTTGTTTTAAGGAAATTATATTTAAAGTAGTTCAGGTCCCAATATACAGAACGTTCATTAAATTCAGGTTGAGGATAGCAAACATTAAAATCCAAATTCTGTGCTCCAATAGCTTGGAAATCAGCTAGTGTTGAAATTGTTTTATGAAGCAGTTCCTTTTCTTCAGAGCTGAAAACTCCAGTTAATCTACCACCTTTTATAGCATCAAATAAGATATTATCACCAAGGTCTTCCTGTAAATACACCAATTCATTATCTGAAACCGCAATTATCTGAGGTACATTTAATTTCATTGAGTAAAAATGACGTGCCAATTCGATAAATGCATGATTCTCTTGAACCGATTCTCCAATTGCACCAATCAATGAAATATCGTCCTTAATCATTCGGTAATATTTCCTGTTTGACCCAGAAGTTGGAAGTAGTTCCATTTCGGGTTTCAATTTGCCCGTATATTTTTCAAATAATTTTATTAATTCTTGCATTGCTTCTTAATTCGCTTTTATTTTATTCAATTGATCCAACCACACAGTTACTGCAGCATCACTCGGCATACGCCAGTCGCCGCGAGGAGATAAGTTAACAGAACCAACTTTAGGTCCATCAGGCATACATGAACGTTTGAATTGTTGAGAAAAAAAACGTTTGTAAAACACAGTAAGCCATTTCAAGATTATTTCAGGGGAATATAATTTATTAAAAGCCTGTTTAGCTATAAAATATATGCGCGTTGGTTCATCGCCATATCGAAGCATTCTGTATAAGAAAAAATCATGCAGTTCATAAGGCCCAATCTTGTCCTCTGTTCTTTGTTCTATATCCCCATCAGAATTAGCAGGAAGAAGTTCAGGACTATACGGAGTGTCAAGAATGTCGTCTAGAATTATCTTTGACTTTTCATCCATTTGGGTATTTGCTATCCAGCGTACAAGTGACTTTACCAATGTTTTGGGAACGCTGGTGTTTACTCCATACATGGACATGTGATCTCCATTGTATGTAGCCCAGCCAAGCGCTAATTCAGACAGATTTCCCGTACCAATAACCAAGCCATTAATTTTGTTTGCATAATCCATTAGAATCTGTGTGCGTTCTCTTGCCTGTCCATTTTCATAAGTGATATCATGATTGTTAATATCATGATCAATATCTTTAAAGTGTTGACTAACAGCGTTTACGATGGGTATTTCTTTTATTGTTACTCCTGCAGATTTCATCAGTTCGATGGCATTATTGTAAGTCCTGTCTGTAGTTCCGAAACCAGGCATAGTAATACCATATATATTTCCACGTGATAATCCCAGAATATCGAAAGTTTTAATTGTAACCAACAAAGCTAATGTAGAATCTAATCCACCTGAAATTCCGATCGTTACTTTTTGTATTCCCGTATGTATTAAGCGTTTTGCCAATCCATGTGTCTGAATAGAAAAGACCTCATTCAAATTTTCGTCAGCTTTTTTTTCAGTAGGGATAAATGGATGTGGATTAAAAGATCTGTATATTTCATTGAAGGATACTGGAGATATATGACAATATATTTCGTCAATTAACTCTTTAGAATTTAAGTAATTAGTATTTACCATTCGATCATGATGAAGTATATTTAAATCGATATCCGATATAATTAGTTGATTATCAAAAGAAAAACGTTCGGATTCTTTTAATAACACACCATTTTCTGCTATAAAATCTGCACCAGAAAATACCACATCTGTTGAAGATTCTCCAACCCCGCTTGATGCATAAACATATCCAGCAACACATCGAGCAGATTGTTGCAATATCAAATTACGACGATAATTGTTTTTACCAACGATGTCATTGCTTGCTGATAAATTAAAAATAACATCAGCACCTAAAACAGAAGAAGTGCATGATGGAGGAATAGGCATCCATAAATCTTCGCATATTTCTATTGCAAAATTGCCGAATGGAGTTGTGAAAATAGGGCTTGCTGATGAAATAGGAATTTCCTGGCCAGCTAATTCAACTGTAAAATCATTAAGTTTATCCCCACTCAAGAACCATCGTTTCTCATAAAACTCTTTACTATTCGGAATGTTTTTTTTAGCAACGAACCCTTTTATTCCTTCAGAATTTATAACAGCTGCAACATTGTATAAACCATTTTTATGAAATAATGGAAGTCCCACAATCACTATAATAGAAGAGTAGTCAGTCATAAAGTGAGCAATATCGAATAGTGATTCAATTGCTTTCATTTGCAGAGCCCTTTGAAAAAACAAGTCGCCACAAGTGTAGCCTGTTATGCAAAGTTCAGGAAAGCATAAAATTTGAACACTTTTGTCAGATGCTTCTTTAATTACCGATTGAATCTCCCGGATATTGTATTCACAATCAGCTACTTTAACTTTAGGTGTTGAAGCGGCCACTCGCAGAAATCCATATTGATTGATATCCATATTCTTATGAGAATTTATGTACAATTATTACAAAGATACTAAAATGTTACAGGCCTTGTTAAAGCTTTTCCTTCAAAAGTAGAAAAATTATTTTGACCTTTCATATAATATTCGCCATTTGATAATTCAATGATATAATCCATTGAATAATTCCATAGATCATAATATAAGTTCCAAGATTCTGATTCTACTTCTCCACATTGAAAGTCGACTGTATCGCTTCTAGGGAATTTCTTTTTTGGATAAAAAGCATCAGAAAAATCAGAATTCACATAAAATCGATATGAATCTATGCCTGACATAAAGAATTCTCTTCCGATAGGATGTTTTAATTCTTCACCTCTTCCAAAAGACACATCAACAGGAATCCAGCCCACACCTTCGAAATACACTTCTGCCCAATCATGCAGATTCACTTCTCCCGGGTGCATCATCCAACCACTTTGCCAGCGAGCAGGTATTCCTTTGTATCTTAACATGGTGATCAATAGAAGAGTAACCTGTCCGCAGTCTCCTTTTTTATTTTCGATAACGTAAGTCGGGATGTTTGGGATAATAGAATATCCCAAAGCGCTTGCCCATGGGTAATTAGCGGCAATATATCTATAAACAGACTGCAATGTTTCTATTGGATTTGTTGCATCTTTTGTTATACTGTCAGTCAGTGATTTAATTCGGTTTGTAAATTGAATATGAGGTTTCTTTTCAGCCGTAAAGTACTTATAATACGGTAAAGATGTATTATAAGGATTTATGTCGATTTGTGAAAGGTCAAACCATTCACCTTGTGAAGTAAATGAAAATTCGACTTCAAAGACAGTCGGTTTATCCTTTACAGCACGCTTTTCCATGTAAATAGAAGTGTGTGCAGTTTTATCATCAGACAAAATATAATTATTGTTGGAGTTAGTCTGATAAGTATCAATGATGCGTTCAGTTTTATCATCAGATAAAGCAATGTTGTTGTTGGCGTTATTTGTTGCCGGATCTGAGACATGTGCAATATAATTATCAGAAATAATACTTTCCGATTGAGAAGTTTTAACAAGTTGAACATTCATTTGTCTTGGAATGTCTTTGCGAGGGTAGGGCAGCCATGCGCGAACAATTTCACCATCAGGGACCGCGTTAGCATTTACGGTCACAGTATATAAAACATACATTTGTTTTTTTGGTAAAAGATAATGTCCTTTCATTTTAGTCGGCAGCATTTTTGCTAAATCAGTATCAATTATTGAGTCCGTTTTTTTGTTTGAAGTAGTTAAAGGTCGAGCAAGTTTTTTAGCCTCATTATTCACTCTGAAAATGTTAGCTGCCGCATTTCTGAAGTACCTCTTTTCGCCATCAATAATTCTAAATTCAAGTGACCCATCAGATTCCCAGGAAGATATTTGTTCCGCAGAAGGAGTAAACAGCATATTTTCCTTAATCCAATCGATAATGTCCATCTGTTTTTTATTAAAATCCAAAGAAACTCTATGCAGCGAGTCCTTAGTAAATTTGAGAGAAAAGCGTTGATTTTCAGTTAAAGAGCTATCGGTTAACAATAAGTCAATTTGTTTGTCAGCTGCAGAAAAGTTGCCTTTTGCTATCTCATTCTCAATAATGTTCTTTTCTGATACAGAGCAGCCAGCAAACAAAAGTAGTGACAAAATAAGCAGTATAGTTCTCATTATGTTATTTCTAAAGTCCTTAAGATAGTTGAAATCTCCGGAAGATTCTTCAATAAAGAAGTCATAGAATCAAGCACTAGATTTCCTCCCGCATCAAGTAAAACCTTATCAGAAAGTGGTCCCGTGTTGACATCAATTACAAAAATACCCGCATTGTGTGCCGCTTCTGTACCCAGAGGAGCGTTTTCTATCACTATAGCCTGGTTTGGTTTTAAGTCCCCTCCCTTTTGCAGTCCCATTAAAAAAGGTTCAGGATTTGGTTTTCCTTTCTTCACATCAAATGCTGTAACCATAGTATCAGGAGTAAAGATATCAGGGAAGTTAGTATCCAAACGATCCAGTAGAGAAGGCTGTCCCGATCCTGTTACCAGCACAGGAATTAGTCCACTTTGTTTAACCAGTTCAAGAACCTCAAATGCTCCTGGAATTGTATCTCCGGAATTATACCGATAAAACAACTCTGTTTTCCTTTCATATATACGTTTTTTCTCTTCCGGAGTAGCTTTACGTCCCTTTTCTCTTTCGTATATTAGGTTGATAGTTGATTTACCCGTCCGTCCTTCATGCAAATAAAACTCCTCAGGAGTAGTCGTTGTAAAGCCTTCTTCCTCAAATACTTGTTGCCATGATTTAGCATGTGCAGCCATTGAATCGTAGAGCACGCCATCCATATCAAATAAAACTGCCTTCAAATCAAAACGAGAGAACCCCTTCTCCTTCAAGTATTTTCTGAAAATATCTTCCATTTTATGTTATTAATATCCTTTAAATATATTGATTAAAAATTTATAATTAAACAAAAAGAGACCATTGTTTAACGGTCTCTTCAGGTCATGCCGGGATGAGTTTCCCGTTATCTTTATTTATCTATTCTTGCGACTTAAATTCTTTCTTTAATCGCTTTGCTTTCTTCTTCGTATCCCGGTTTATCAAGTAAAGCAAACATATTTCTTTTGTATGCTTCGACCCCCGGTTGGTTAAACGGATTAATTCCTAGCATGTAACCGCTTATTCCACAAGCTTTTTCGAAGAAATAGATCAGTTGACCGATATACTCTTCTTCAAGTTTAGGAATCTCAATCAGCAGATTTGGAACTCCACCGTCGACATGTGCAAGTCTTGTTCCAAGCTCAGCCATTTTGTTCACATCATCAACGCGTTTACCTTCAAGGAAGTTCAGGCCGTCAAGATTCTCATCATCATGTGGAATCTTCACTTTCTCGTTTGGTTCATTAACCGAAATAACAGTCTCAAATATTGTCCGTTCCCCCTCTTGGATCCATTGTCCCATTGAGTGTAAGTCCGATGTGAAATCAACTGCAGCCGGGAAAATACCCTTCAGTTCCTTGCCCTCGCTCTCACCGTAAAGTTGTTTCCACCATTCAGCAAAGTAATGAAGTTTAGGATTAAAGTTTACAAGGATCTCTATTTTTTTACCTCTTTTGTACAGTTCGTTACGAATTGCAGCATAAATAGCCGGTAAATTATATTCAAAAGCAACAGAAGAATTAGAAGCATTTTCTATTTCCACAGCCCCATCAATCAGTTTACGAATATTTAGTCCAGCTACTGCTATTGGAAGCAAACCAACCGGAGTAAGAACAGAATAACGTCCGCCAACATTATCAGGAATCACATAAGTCTTGTAACCCTCTTGAGTAGCCAAAGTTCTTAGCGCCCCTTTTTTCTCATCCGTGATTGCGACAATACGTTTTTGTGTTTCAGCTTTACCAACTTTCTTTTCCAGTTTCTCTTTCAGTAAACGGAAAGCCACAGCCGGTTCCGTTGTAGTTCCCGATTTAGAAATATTGATTATGCCAAAAGATCTGTCTTCGACAAATTCAAGTATTTCATGAAGATAATCTTCGCTTAAGTTATTACCTGCGAACAAAACCACCGGATCTTTACGTTTTGGTTGCAACCAGTCCAATGAAGGTTTCAGCGCCTCAATAACTGCTCTGGCACCCAGGTAGCTTCCTCCTATACCCACAACCACAACCACTTCACAAAGAGAGCGAAGTATTGCTGCCGTATCTTCGATATCGCTAATCACTTCATCATTAAAGGAAGAAGGTAAATTCACCCATCCCAAGAAGTCGTTTCCCGCGCCGTTTCCATTGTGTAAAGATTCGTTACAAGCCGACGCTAAATCAGCCTGTTTCAGAATTTCTTCTTCGCTCACAAATTTGTAAACAGGTTGAATATTCAATTTAATCGTATCCATAAAATATATGTTTATTATTTATATCAGAATAGTTCAATTAAGTTTTTAATAGCTATTTTTGGCGAAATATTGCTATACAAAATGTTGTAAACTGTATTAACAATTGGCATATCAATCTGATATCTCTGATTCATTGAAACAATACATTTCGCTCCATAGTATCCTTCGGCAATCATCTCCATTTCCAGTTGCGCACTTTTCACCGAGTATCCTTTACCGATCATGGTACCCAGTGTTCTGTTTCTGCTAAATTGCGAGTACCCTGTAACCAGCATATCACCCAGATAATGCTGTTCACAAATATTCCGTTCCATAGGAGCAATACCATTTAGGATACGAGACATTTCATTCGCGCAGTTTGTCATGTAAACCGCTTGGAAGTTATCCCCATATTGCAGTCCCGAGCAGACACCCGCTCCAATAGCATATATGTTTTTGAGAACCGCCGCCAATTCTATTCCGTGTACATCATTTGAGATTGAAGTACGCAAAATACGAGAAGATATAGATTCCGCGATAGCTTTCGCCTTTTCGTTATCATTGCAAGCACACGTCAAAAAAGACAATCTTTCCAGAGCAACCTCTTCGGCATGGCAAGGACCAGAAATTACGCCAATATTTTCAATTGGCACTTTAAAGTTCCCCGTTAGATATTCACTCATCACCACGTTATCTCCCGGTACAATACCTTTGAGAGCCGAGATTACCGTCTTTCCTTTGAAGTTGTTCGACCAAACCCAGCGGAAATACTGTTTAATATAAGGTGATGGAAACGCAACGATAATAGTATCCGAATCCTTTATAGCGCGCTCAATATTTGTATAAAATACAATTTGAGCCAAATTAAATTTTATGTTTCGCAAGTAGTCCGGGTTGTTTCCAAGTTTATAAAAGCCCTCCACCTGTTCGTTTCGTCGCATATACCAGTTGATCTGTTTTTGCGTCATGAGAACAAGTTTAGCAAGAGCCGTCGCCCATGTTCCACCACCTAAAATGCAAATTTTTCCCAGTGAACTCATTATATGTTTTTCTAAACGTTAAAAGTTATCGGGTAGCATTTTCTATCCACAATTTAACCTCATCAGGTGTAGGATTTGCAAATCCCAGTGCATGTTTTTTGTTCAATCCACAAATCTCCTGATGCAACTTATTAGGATTAATTCCTTTAAGTTCAGATACCTCGTTGTATCCAGCTTTTTGCAGTACTTCGACCCATTCTTCAGGAACCCCTAATTCAGTATATTTATCGATTGAATCTTTTTTGACTGTCTTTTCCGGTCTCATCATTGGGAAAAGCAATACCTCTTGGATAGTTGTTTGTCCCGTCAGCAGCATGGTCAATCTGTCCATTCCGATTCCCATACCCGAAGTCGGCGGCATTCCATACTCAAGAGCCCGAAGGAAATCCTGATCAATAAACATTGCCTCGTCGTCCCCTTTTTCCGATAATCGTAGTTGATCTTCAAAACGTCCACGTTGATCAATCGGGTCATTCAGTTCCGAATAAGCATTTGCCAGTTCCTTTCCATTCACCATAAGTTCGAAGCGTTCGGTCAGTTCCGGGTTTTCGCGATGTTTTTTGCAAAGAGGCGACATTTCTATTGGATAATCCATTACGAATGTCGGTTGTATGAATGTTCCTTCCGCTTTTTCTCCGAAAATCTCATCAATGAGTTTACCTTTTCCCATTGTTTCATCATGTTCAACCCCCAGTTTATCGCATACATCATGCAACTGAGACTCGTCCATTCCAGTAATATCGATACCCGTATTTTCCTTTATAGCATCAATCATTGTGATGCGTCTGTAAGGCGCTTTAAAATCAATCTCTTTGTTTCCAACCTTCACTTTTGTCGTTCCCAGAACCGTCATTGCGATATGTTCCAACATCTGTTCTGTAAATTCCATCATCCAGATGTAATCCTTATACGACACATAAATTTCCATTGCCGTAAACTCCGGATTATGTGTTCTATCCATACCTTCATTGCGGAAGTTACGTGAAAACTCGTACACCCCTTCAAACCCACCAACTATAAGACGTTTCAGATAAAGTTCATTTGCTATACGCAAGTATAAGCTCATATCCAATGCGTTATGGTGAGTGATGAACGGTCGTGCCGCCGCTCCACCCGGTATGCTTTGTAGTACCGGTGTTTCCACCTCCAGATACCCGCGTTCATTAAAAAACGAGCGCATAGCATCAAATATTTTTGTACGTTTGATAAATATCTCTTTAACCTCGTTGTTTACCAACAAGTCGACATATCTCTGTCTAAAGCGAAGTTCAGGATCAGTAAATTTGTCATACTCCACTCCATCTTTCATTTTCACAACCGGAAGAGGTCTGAGCGATTTCGATAAAACCGTCAGAGATTGAGCATGTACCGATATTTCACCCGTCTGTGTTCGGAACACAAAACCCGTGATGCCAATAAAGTCGCCGATATCCAGCATCTTTTTGAATACGTTGTTGTACAGCTCTTTATCCTCATTGGGACAAATATCATCCCTTGTAATGTAGATTTGAATTCTTCCTTTGGAATCCATCAATTCCAAAAACGATGCTTTTCCCATGATACGTCGTGTCATAATGCGTCCGGCAATGCTTACCTGCCTTTTTTCCGCATCATCATTAAAATCACTTTTTATATCTGTGGAATATGCGTTTACTTCGTACGCTGCCGCAGGATACGGATCGATTCCGTATTCTCGCATTTCGTTAAGACTTTGTCTGCGAAAAATCTCTTGTTCGCTAAGTTCTAAATTCTGCATTCTTTTTGTTTATCTATTATCTCCATCCGGATGGTTAAATTCACGCAAAGTTACAAAATATATTGCACTTTTCATTTCGTTTAGACCTATTTCCTTTATAGAACATCTTAAAAGATAAATAGTTTGTATTAAAAATCAAAAACTGCAATACAGTAGATTATTCAACCATATTGCAGTTTTCTGTTAAATTGAATAGTTCATACCCTTGATACTGAACCCTTTCAATCTATGTCAGAAGATTAATCTTCAATTGTTTTATTCACCGATTCTTTTTCCGGGATCATTTTTGATAACAATATAGAGATCAATAAAGTACCGATGATAACCGTCAGTGAAACCCATGAGTGACTGCTAAAGAAATTACCTACTACAGGTATTGCGCTCAGCAGCATTTTAGCACCAATGAAGAAAAGTATAAAGCTCACTCCAACTTTCAAGAATCGGAACATTCCCATTATTCCTTTCAGTGCGAAATAGAGAGAAATCAGTCCCATAACTGCAAACACGTTTGAGCTTACCGCTAAAAAGTTTTCCTCTTCGAGTGTCAGGATATTTGATGCACCCTCTTTTATCACACCAATAATGGCGGGAATTGAGTCCACAGCAAATAATACGTCGGTTGATCCAATTACCAAAAGGCATAAGAAAGAATTCGTCAGATTTGTTTTTCCATTAATTTTTGTGAAAAAATGTGGAGTATGAACATCCGGATCAATCGGAAAAAGTTTTGAAGCCCCTTTATAGAGGAAATTTGATTGAGGGTCCACATTATCTTCGTCCTTTTGAAAAGCCATTTTATACGCAGTATAAACCAAAATAAGTCCAAAGATATAAATCAACCATTCAAATCGTTCCACCAGTTCCATTCCAATCAATATAAACAGAACGCGCAGTACGACAGAAATCAAAATACCCAGCATTAGCAGTTTAGGTTGATTCTCTTCTCTAATCCCCATCATGGAGAAAATCATGATAAACACGAACAAGTTATCTATTGAAAGAGAATATTCAGTCAAATACCCCGACAAGAATTTAACGCCCATGATGTGCGATGTAATCATTTCACTACCAGGATTTTGCGGAAAATAGAAATAGATTGCAGCTCCAAAAAGTAAAGCTATCGATACCCAAACAGCTGCCCATTTTAGCGCAACAGAAACACTTTCGCCACTATGTTTGCGCATATGTATCGATAAATCAATTGCATATACAATGATAAAAATGATGATAAAGGCTATCCACCAAGAAGTAATTGTTCCCATATTAAATTTAGTACGTTACGGTTGTAAAATTAAAGTTTGTAAATAGACGGCAAAGATAAAACATTATTTGACCTTAAAAACTTATTTGTGCTTATTTTTTGGTCATAAACGGAAAATAAGCGTTTTTTTAACACCATAATTGTTTACCTGCACACTCCGTCAGCAATCATATTTAAGTAAGAAGTCAGTTCGAGGATAGTAGGAAGATAGTGTTAAAGAGATGAATATGAGGTGTGTTTTTAATAATATAAAAGAAAAAATGCGAACCAAATTCAGTGAAAATTCAGCAAGAATTTAGTGAGACCATAGTCGGACCATCATCGGACCATCATCGGACCATCATCGGACCATCATCGGACCATCCTCGGACCATCCTCGGAGCATCCTCGGACCATCCTCGGACCATCCTCGGAGCATCGTCGGAGTGTCTTGTCCAGAAATAGGTTTGTCTCGTCCTGAAATAGGTT
>DHSL01000035.1 GCA_002411345.1 Bacteroidales bacterium UBA5287
TGGAAAGATGTAGAAGGAGCTACGAAAGCTGCCCAGAACAGTACCGGTTCTGCTGAAAAAGAACAAGCTAAATATATGGATTCTATTGCAGCAAAAGTAAATTCTTTTAAAGAAACGATTGTTGGATTAGAACAACAACTCATTGATGGAAATGCAGTTAAAGGTATAGTTGATTTTGGTACAAATGCATTAAGTGTATTTACCAAATTAAATAGTGTAGTTGGAACATTGCCAAGTTTATTTGCTGCTATATCTTCTATCGTTGCCCTCACAGGCAAAGACGCAGGTAAACAAAATATGCCCACCTATTAAAAGTAAGCGTAAAAATTACAATCGATAGGAGTATTGCTGACAACAATATGCGTTACATATCCAATCGCTGGAAAAGGCTAAAGACTCTCTTCCCCATTTTTATAGGGTAACGAAAGTTAGAAACAATCGAGAGTATGGTACATGGGACTTTGTAATTATTATACGCATTACAGAGTTAAATTTGATATATCTTTTTGGAGTATGATATATCATCCTAAATACTGCAAATAATGTCTAATCAGCAACTAAGTCACAACAAAGCTATTTAGGGATAGCTGTGATGAATGTCCACAGACTGCATGATATGGGAGTGTGAGTTATTCACGCTTTAAAGGGACAGTCGATTCCTATGGGAAAGCCATAGGGTGTGCTTTTGTCAAGCACGATTGCAAAAATAGTAAAAAATATAGACCACTGAATAATCAGTAATCTATATCGAATAGAAGTTTTATATGTTAAAGTAAATAATATTTTAATCAGTTGGAGATAATACACAATCAGTTAGTTTTAGATATTCTCCGTTTTTTACAGTTATATTTGTGTCACTAGAAATATATCTAGAATCTATTGCATTTGCACAACCATAAAGAGAAAGACAAGAACTTACTATAATGGAACAAGTAATTATAGTTTTGAATATTTTCATAATTTACCTTCTTTCATATATATTATACTCTTGATACTCTTGCAAAACAATAATTCAAGAAAATTTTTCCAAGAAAAGTATTGACATCGTGCATATGATATGATATAGTCTTATACAGGAGGTAAATGAATGTCAAATGTGCAAGAGGTATTTATTACCAGTGAAATTGCAGAAAAACTTGATATTACTGCTCCGTATCTTATTCGTGTAGCAAAAGAGATGGGGTTTAGTAATACAGAATTTAGAGAAGCAAAAAACATACTTATCTTTTTAGCGAAGAAGCAGTAGAAAAATTATCTGTTAAATTTCATGGTAACAAAAAAGAATAACATCCATGCCGTGTCTGCCAAAACATACATGAATGTTATTATACATATCTATCCACTATTCGTAGATGATAAATTTATTATATCATCTATTATGTGGGTTTGCAACAGATATTCAAAATTTTATTATGTCAAATGAAGTAAGTCTGCAAAGTTTATCAATCAAGATTTTGGTGAAGTTAGAGGATTAGAATATCAGAATCAACCTTGGCTTATTGGCAAAGATGTTGCTAAATGCCTTGG
Source organism: Bacteroidales bacterium UBA5287 (assembly GCA_002411345.1). Lineage (GTDB taxonomy): Bacteria > Bacteroidota > Bacteroidia > Bacteroidales > Dysgonomonadaceae > UBA5287. The sequence goes on from DHSL01000035.1 coordinate 1,528, forward strand.
GTACAAGAACACAAGAGTTGCTATTCAGGATAATATTGATGATAATGATAAGGTAGTAACTAAAGTTACTACCCGAGGTGGCAAGCAAAATACTGTTATTATTAATGAATCTGGCTTCTATTCTTTAGTATTTGGCAGTAAACTTCCAAAGGCAAAGGAATTTAAACATTGGGTAACTTTTGAAGTTCTTCCGCAGATTCGTCAAACGGGTGGTTATGTTGCTGAAAATCGTGAATCTGAATTTGTGACTAAGTATTTCCCCTCTTTTGGTGAAGATACAAAGTTACAAATGGTACAAGATTTACTGGAAACAAATAAGAAGTATAAAAATAAGATTGATAAGTTGAAGCCACAAGCAGCAGCATACAAAGATTTAATGACTGCTGAAGGATATGTTAATTTTATTGATTTAGCAAGCGTTGTTGAAATTAGACGTACAAAATTGCTTGATTTTCTTAGAGAAGAAAAGGTTTTGACAAAGCAAAGTCAGTTTAATGTCCCTTATGGTAGGTTTACTAAGAATGGTTACTTTGCGACGGTTCATGAAAAAGGAAGAAATGGGAAAATAGTAACTGTAACTCTGGTTAGTCCACATGTAATTGATTACATATATCGTCTTATTAAAAAAACGTCATAAGGAATCGGAATTTGATATAACAAAGGCGGTGGCATAATATGAATATCATCAATAATGAAATTGTGTCTCTTCCCCGCCTTACAAAATCTAATGTTAATTTCAGTAAACTTGATGTAGATGAATCCTGCGGAGATATGTCTCTAACATTTCCTTTGATAGCAGACGATTTACAATTTGATGATTTACTTGAATTATTGGACAACAAAATCAAGCAAGATTATTATAATCATTGGGATGAATTAGAATTTGAATTTGAACAATCGTTTAATCGTCATGTTGACCTTGTGATTACCATGACAGATTATGGCAATTATGAATTTAATTTGTTTAAATATACAGATGATATTTTTGCAAAAATACAAGTTGAGCTATGTGATGATGAGATAAAATTATTTGAACCATATATGTACAAATATTTTGAACCATCATATCAGCTTGAACAGATTCGTGGTGATGTAGAAAAATCTGTAAATAACAAGATTCCAGTTAATAAACTTGTTGGATTAAAATTAGTTTCAGATAGAATTGTTAATAATTCATATAAAGCAGCTTGGATAAGTGAGAATAAACAAAAATGTATGATTTGTGAACTTGCAGATTATATCGATAATAAATGTCCTGTGATTATTACAAAATTTGGGTTCTGAAATTTAGCCGCCTGTATAGGCGGTTTTATTATGTCCATTTATTATTTATAAAAGTACCCTAATATTTTTATAAATATTTGCAATTAAAAGATATTAACTCCTTTCAAATTTACTCAAAATGAAAATGGCGGTTTAAATTTCGATAATTTCTTTTCATCTTTCACTAATAAAAAGGCAAATGCTAAAAATGAATTAATGTCAAGTTTGAATGAGGATAAATCTGCACTAGAAGGATTCTTCAAAGAATTTGATGGTAATAATTTTGAATCTGCTATGTCAAGTCATCTGGGAAAAGCAAGTGATTCTGCTAGAGAATTTGCACAAAAAGTTGTAACGGCAAATTCACAAGTTGCCTTAAGCGAACAAGAAACTAGTGCAAAAAT
>DHSL01000062.1 GCA_002411345.1 Bacteroidales bacterium UBA5287
TCCAGTTTTTGGGGAGTATCATAATCACTCAAATATAACAGACTGTCGTTTAAATACCATACAATGTAATAATTCGTTGTACCGTCCGGGCGAATTGCCGATCCATACATTACATCTACGTTTTCAATCGTTTTGTTTTTATATCTATCGTATAGTTTTTTATAATTCGGAAATTTCTTCAAGGGCGACTTGTTCATCAGGAAATACGTCGAATCGTTGGTATAAAGCACGTCCGATGTTTTTGCAATGCGCATAAAATTGACGCGAGACCTACCCTCAAGTGTTTGTCCGCACAAAGAATTGTTATTAAAAGCCTCCATAAAGACCACTACTGGAAGGATGTAAAAAATATAATATTTACATTTCATGAATATAAAAAATTATAGGGTTTAAATAATAATTACCTACTCTAAAATAAAATATGCTAAAATCATCTCAAGTTCTTCAGACAGGATTTCACCGTGCATATCCACATCAAACACAAGAGCCGTATCTGCATTAAACTTTTACGGGCATACCTTTTAGAATGATAACGGATAGAGTTTACTTCCGGTATTTTTAATTGATTTAAATGCAAACGATTGATATCCATCTTGAATTTTTTAATAAATAAGGCACTGATTGAGTCTTCTTTATTGAATATATCGTCAATGTAATACAAAACAGCAAAGTCTCTTTCCTTCGATTCGATGCTGCTCTCAATAAAAGAACCGATGTCTTTGAATGAAGGAGTATATTTATATTTGAACAAGTTATTTGAACCGTAAAATCCTGCAGGTGGAGTGCAAATCATACCCATAGACTGCAATGTATATACATCTCTATTGCTTAAATGATGATTGTCATTTAGCCTGAAGCTTTTATTAAAGGCCACATGTTGGCAATAAGATTGTACTGGTAAAATAAGACAAACAGAAATTAGAATAATCTTATGTAATAATCTCATAGTATAAATGATTAATATTAATAATAAAAAAACTAAATTTGCATAAGTCAACAACTCAAACATCGATTTGCAGCTAATACATTTATTTTAACCAAGTTGGAAAAACATTTCAAGTTCTTGGAATAATAATCGACGAGACAAGAATAGAATTTAGATATCAAACAATAGCCGCAATGAAACAAGTGATTCAATAAAAGCCAATTAGGACTCGCGGGGTTGGCTGGGTTATATATAGCCTTAACAAAGTAAACTTTTTTAAAGACTAATTATTCATAACTAACAGTCACTGCAACATTAATTAATATAATAGTTCATTCCGAACCAACATTTTACGATTGTATTTGTGATGATACTAGTGCATGATAATGTCCTTTTTTTTCCATTAAAGTTTCATGGTTACCTATTTCAACGATAAATCCTTTGTCAAGAACAACTATTTGGTCTGCATTGCGGATCGTACTCAATCTATGAGCCACAACAATAACCGTCCGGTTTTTGAAAGCACCATTCAGTGCATCCACAATTTTTCGCTCGTTTATTACGTCCAGCGAATTGGTAGCTTCATCTAAAAATAGTAGTTGCGGATTCCGATAGAGTGCTCGGGCAATTAACAAACGCTGTTTTTGGCCTCCACTCAACCCGCGTCCATTTTCACCAATCATTGTTTCAAAGCCTTTGGGCATTTCATTTATTTCCGTTTCAATCTGTGCCAAACGACACACCTCCCTTAGCTTTTCATAATCTATGAGCTCATCGTCCAACACGATGTTATTGATTATGGTATCGTTAAAGGTTTTTCCGTCCTGCATCACAACACCGCACATTTCTCTCCATTGTCGTAAATTGATGAGATTAACGTTCATTCCTCCAATTTTTATTTCGCCGTAAGTTGGTTTATATAATCTGACGAGTAATTTCAACAACGTAGATTTCCCGCTTCCGCTTCCTCCGACTATCGCTGTAATTTTATTTTCCGGTATTCTCAAATATACATTTCGTAAAACCAACGGACTATTTACGGTATATTGAAAATGGACATTTTCCAAGGTAATACTTTTATCTTCGGGTACAATAGTAGTATTTGTTCCGATAGTCAAAAGTTCATCTTCATCTTCCAATTGACGGATTTCATTGATGCGGAGGAAACTGATCTTGGCATATTGTCCCGATACTACAAAATTAATAAATTGAATTAACGGCCCGTTCAACATTCCGATAATAAACTGTGTGGAAATCATAACGCCAAAGGTTATATCTCCTTTAATTACCGCCATGGCGCAAAAAAAGACGATAGACATATTTTTTATGCTCTCTATAAATTGAGCGCCTAGATTCTGGGTATTAGTAACGGTTAATACTCTTTTATTAACATAATAAAGACGTGCCTGGATTTCCTCCCATTTCCATCTGCGGTATTTTTCGTAATTGTATATCTTGATATCCTGTATAGCTGAAACGGTTTCTACCCAATAACTCTGATTTTTAGAAATAAGTTCAAAATATTCCCAATCTAATTTTTTTCGGATGCTTAAAAACAAAAGCACCCATAAAACATAAAGGATGGAACCCGCCAGAAAAATATAAAATATAATTGCATTATATATAAGCAATATAATTGCAAAAATCACGAAAGTTAAAGTGGAAAAGATTAGTGCAAGTGAATTATTCATAACGAAATTTCTGATTCGTTCATGATCTTGCGCACGCTGCAAAATATCCCCCAACAATTTATTTTCGAAAAAAGTAACGGGTAACTTCATCAGTTTGATCAAGTAATCGGAAATCAATGCTATGTTTACCCGCGAGGTAATGTGCATCAGAATCCAATCCCGAAGTACATTGAATATCATTACACTAAGCAGAATGGCCACATTTCCGATCAATACCATATTTATGAAATTTACATCCGAAGTCTTGATTCCCACATCAATAACCGCTTTCGAGATAAATGGCAACACACCCTGTAATAGTGTAACCACGAGCATGATAAAGAGTACAAGCGTGAAGTTTCTTTTGTATGGGAAGAAATATTTTAGAATAGTTGAAAAACTGTTTTTTCTTTGTTCTTTTTCTGCTTTTGAATCATTGAAATCAGCCATCGGCTCAACAGCTAATAAAACACCTTGCTTCTCATCTTTTTGATACCAGCCTTTTTTGAATTCTTCATGTGTATATTTTACTCGCCCTTTTGCCGGATCAGAAACGAAAACATGTTTTTTGTCTGCACCATAAACCACAACAAAATGATTGTTTTTCCAAAAAATAATAGCGGGAAAAGGAATACTATTGAATACGTCATCCAGTGTGCATTTAATGGCTAACGTTCGAAGTCCTATACTTTCAGCTCCTGTACTTAAATCCAATAACGAAACACCTTCTTTGGTAATACCACAACGATCACGAAGCATTTGTAAAGAATAGAATTTGCCAAAATGTTTTGCTATAATTTTTAATGATGCAGGACCACAATCCTGCGAATCCATCTGATATTCTACGGGGAATCTTTTTAATAGCATCTTTATTTTACTCCTTTTGCTTTTAAATTATCAAATAAGCGTTCAATTAACTGCTTTCTTTTAGTAATGATTTCTGCTGTGCCTTTAGATTCGAAATCAAGAGACAACTGTTTCCCAAAGTTTGTTACCGTTCCCTCGGGAAATGCTACAACAACCAAATATGCATCTCCGGTTCCATTTTTGGTCTGTACTTTATTAGTTATACGGGAAACGGATTTAACTACTCCTTTCAATAAGCCATATTCATCATACGGATAATTGTTGATCTTTACATTAGCCGTTTGTCCAATTTTCACCTTACCGGCACCAAATGAAGGGATCATTACTTCGCCTAAAATATTGTTTTTATCGGGAATAATTGAAAATAATTCCTGACCGGATTGTATAAAGCTGTTATTCCGCCAAAAACCAAGATATTCAACCTCTCCTTTAATAGGAGCATATTGCAGATATCTCTCTTTCCAAAGATTTAACGCATTGGATAATTCGTTTTTTCTTGTTAAATATTCAGAAACAGCTTTCTCATTGTTTTCACTCTCCTCCAAACGTATTCGTTGAATTTCTAGTTTATTTCGATTTACTTCGGATTGTTTCATCAAACAGCTGCTTTGTAAACTTATTTCGGTTTCCTGTAGAGAGAGATGGGCTGCGCGTTGTCGCTGGTAATCCTGCTCGCTCATACCTTTTATGGAAAACAAAACACTGTCTTTACTCAATTGATTTCTTGATGTTTCCAATACCTGATTCTTCAAACGTAATTCAATCTCCATATTAGCAATTACAGCTTCATCCGTTGTGATTTGGTGCAGGAGATTTTTTTGCATAGTTTCGTAAATATCGGATGTAACAATACGTTTATACTGCATAAAGGAAAGAACAAATGAATTATAAGCTAAACTTACATCTCCCAGCATGAATGTATCAGGTAAAACCACCTGTTCAACTTTAGAAAGATCAATTTTCTGAAGTAATGTTTCTATTGTTAGGATATGCTTATAATTTGTGCCACTTTCTATATATGAAATTACGGTACCTTTTTCAACTACACTTCTATCTGGAACTAACAGATAAATGCGTCCATTGCTGTTGGATACAAGACGTACTGGAGCAATACTCCCGGTAACTGAAATTTGTCCGTCCACTGTATCGGGATATTGTATCAAAAATCCCAATAATATAATAATCCCTATAAGAGAACCAACGCAGAGTGCAACCCATTTCACCCAATGTGTAGGCATACGGTCGATGATAGATTGAACTTCTTCTGATTTTTCAGAATGATAATCCGGATGTCCGTTAATAACAACGGGCAAATTCAAACTTTCTTCACCGGGAATAGAGTCAGGAATATTGTCAGAAATCATTTTAGTATAAAAAATTTAAATTGTCTAATATGATGGATCATTTTCTCCTATTTGTAAAAAGCATCTCCAATTCTGTTTCTTTTTTAAAATCATACAACGCCATTCTTCGTAACGAAAAATAGCTGTCGAAAGAATCTCGAATAGCTCTATAGTAGCGTTGCATTGCTTCGTTTTGGTCATTTAGGGCTGTAGTGAGTTCATAAACGGACACTTTTCCTAATGTGAACTTTTGTACTTGCATCCGATACTGTTCCTGTGATAACTTGTAAGCTTTCTCCGCAGTAAACCAAAGTTTTACGGATTGGTTGTACGTATTTATCTTTTCTTTTATGTCATTTTCAAATTCGAGTATTTTGTTTTGAATGGTCAAACTACTTACTTTATGGTTGTTTTCGGCAATGCGTATCCTATTCTTATTGACTCCCCATTGAAAAACGGGTATTTGAAACCCGACAATCAGTGATTGGCGTTGATTTCCATGCCTGTAAGCATCTATAAATGTTTCCGCATACTGATTTATTCCGTAGTTCAGGTTAATGGTGCCATTCAGTCGATTGCTTAATTTTGCCGAAAACAGGCTCTTTTCGGCTTCCAATTTCTGTATTTCATGTTGTTTGAAAAAAGGATTGTTCTTTTTCACATATGTTGTTACAAGATGTGTGTCAATAGACAAAGGTAGCTCAAAAACAGGCATGTCTATATCAATACTATCATCATTTATTCCTAAAAATGTCATTAATCTTTGCCGTGATTCCACATATTTTTTTGTGGCATCCTCATACGCATATTGCGTGTTGAGGAATTGCAGTTCCATCTGCTTGAAGTCATATTCCGTTATATTGCCGTTCCTTAATTTCATTTCTGCGATGTGCAACAATGTGTCATTGTTCAATTTGTTTTGTAATGACAAGGCTCTTTCCATTTTGTTCAGCAAGGCATTCATGAGAAAATTCAAAGCTTCATGCTGAATTTGTGCGATATTACTGCAGTATTGCTTTATGGCAACAATGTTCTTTTCATATTCAATATCGTTTTCTAACCTGTGAAGTTTACCACCTCCAAATAATTGCTGAGAATATCCGATTGTAAATGGAGTTGTGCTGAAACTGTTTCGTTTCCGGGAAAATTCATTCAGGTAATTCAAGTTACTGTTGATGGTTAATTCCCCGCCGGTAAATGCAACTTTTTGTCTTATTGAAGCACCTAAACTGCTGTTGTTTGAATAATCTTCTACATACGTGTAACTTCCGTCATCCGGTTGTTGCAGAACCCTATAAGAACGATTGAAATTGATGGGATTAAAATTGATGAACAAGGCAGGCAATAAACTTTTTTTGTAATTCTCGAAGAACAACAATTCATTCTGATAATTCAGGTTTTCTAATTCTGCTTTCGGCGAAATTAAGGACAAAGAATCAATGACTTTATCTATAGTTAGTTTAGTAACTTGGGATTGGGCTGCAAAAAGCGAATTGAAAAACAATATAGTTGAAAGTATAAAATAGTTTGGTTTCAAATGACTCTAATTATTTTACAATTATCTTAATAAAAATTAGCAAAAGATTTTACTTCTAAAGAATTTATCCATTTAGTATTATCTACCTTAGATTAATTTTATAATTATATAAATTATTTATTTTGTGAATAATAGATAGCCTTCTTTCTGCCTCGACAAAAAGATTATTTACGTGTCCAGGTGTCTCATTAATTTTATTTATATCCGAATATCCAAATTCTTTTTGAATGGAAATGAAAGGATACATAACCATTTTATTAGGTGTAAGAGCGGACAGCACTAAATCAGCCATATCCGTATCTTTAAAAGAATAATCCAGTATACGTTGAAATAGAGATTGAAAAATCACAATAAATTGATTGCCCCAATACCAATCTATCCAATATAAATTTGAAGCTGTAGGTACAGCCACTCCATAACCACTTATTCCCCCTAGTAGAATTTCCACACCCATTTTTTCAGCTTCAATGATGTTTCTAAATAATGAGTCTCGGTCATAATTGGCGGAAAAAGTATGATCATCTTCACAGAAAATAATTATATCATCATTCCTTTCAGAAGCAATTTGTATAACTTCTCTGATACTTTCCCAGAGTCCTATTGTTCCTATCGTATGAACTATTGCTTCAACCAAGTGCAATTCGAATTCTTTTTTATTATCAAACTGTTTTTTAATATGCTCTTTACGATCTGTTCTGCTTTTTAGGTTTACGACGTAAGTGGGTATGTAGAAGTCGTATTCATTAGAATATTTATATCTTTTATTTGACTTTTTCTCGAACTTTTTTAAGAGGGTATTCATTTTTTTACTCCAAACATTCCAGTTTAACCTGTCTTCATACTCTTTTCGGGATGATAATCTCAGGTCATTGTATTTAGTTTTGTTTTTAAATACAGATTCAATTAATTCTGCATAATCTTGTGCTGTTGCATCAGATGGTAATAAATAACCGTTTTTGCCATCCCTAACTACTTGACTGACTCCTCCCACATCTGCCGTTATAGAGGGAATGCCATAAGCGGATGCTTCACAGAAAACTATTCCAAAACAATCGAAATTTGTAGGGAGAAATAAAAAATGAGAGTTATGCATTATATTTTTGAACAGTTCTCTATCTTTCTCCTTTGCTTTGTCAATATATGGTATAACTTTAACATTTTCATCATATTCTTTCGGATAAAAATTATGCCCTACGATTGTAAGAGAACAAGGAAATCCTTTTTTCTTCAGAATATTATATGCTTCATAAGTTTTTTCACCACCTTTCCTTTCCCAATCTTTTCCTATAAATAACAAATTACAAGTGTCCATATTATAGAGTTGAGAGTTTTCTACCTCTGGTATTTTGGTAATATTAGCGCCAAACTCTATAATATGTATTTTAGATGGTGTAATACCGTAATGTTCAACTGCGCTGTCTTTAGCCCACTTAGAGCTAAGAACAATACTATCGCAGTTTAACAGAGCTCTTTTCTCAATTTCATTAGATAGTGCTATAAGTTTTTTATTAGTTATTCCCCACGACTCTTTGATCAAATCAAAAGTAGTATCCCCAATATAAACAATGGGGATATCTACTTTTAGATAGGAAATAAAAACACAATCGCGGGCTATAATAATATCAAATTCATCTTTATTTCTTTTCTTAAACAACTCTGCTATTATGTCTGCGAAATAAGGTGCATATAATTCAGGAATAAAAGGAATTTCTTTATATTGTAAATAATGTTTTTTTTTTACTCTTTCAACAATATTGTCTCCTACCCATTTCACATCATGAGTTTTTTGCAATGAATGAAAGATATAATATAAAGTTCCTGACCAATTATTTACTTCGTAGGGAGATAGAATAGAAAGAAAAGCTATTTTCATTTTATATTTTACTTATTGTTACATTTCGATTGTTACTTTTAGCTATTATTTTGTGCGGATTTTGTTAAATATAGATAAAAATTCGTGTTTACTATTAATTATCAGCTGATAATATAAGAATTTGGAATTGCTAAATAAATATAGAAATATAGATGATATTATTTTGATAATCAATTTATTAAAATAAAAATTCCATAAAAATTCACCAGTTCCAAAAATTCATATAGTTACTTCTCTATTTTAATGTTATTAATTTTGTATTTATCATCTTGTTTTATAACACTTAAAGTAATAGTGGTTCTATTATTTTTCCATTTTGTATATTGCATTTGGTATGTATTATTACCTAAATATATAAACTTGATAGAAGGGATCCACAATCTGTCGAAATCGTAATAATCAATCAGTAAATCATATCCAGATAAATAGTTCATATCATTTATGTCTATTGCAGATTTAAATTGCGTTAAAGCATTTGTTGTAAGATACCTCTTGCGTAGAGTTTCTAATCGGGATGTTAAGTCGGAAGGCATACTGCAATATTCCACTGTATAGGCGTCATAAAATGTTTTGAGCAATGATAAAGGTGTTGAATCATCTATTGTAACAGGTATAGGTTTTTCAAAAAAAAGGCTGTCCCCATAGAGTGAATTATTCCACTCCGGAGTAATATAATCAATCATTATGCGTTTATTATGTATTACCCTTATAGGAATTTGTGTTTGCTTATTATCGAAATTTTGAGTATAACTTACCATATACCAGTTATTGTTTAAATGCTTTACTTGTAAGGTAGAAATAGAAGATTTACTAAAATCCTGTGCTCTGATAATTGGATCAGATTGAGTGGCTAATTTTATTCTTCCAATTTTAGATAACAATCTATCAGTAAAATATACTTGTAAGATTGAATCATTAGCAGCATCATGCATTTCCATTATGTGTGTTGCATAAGATGTATAGAATTTTTTAATTTCTAGTATTACTTTTTGCGATTCTACATTTTTTGTATTTTGTGTTATGCCCATAGTAGCTGATTTACCGCCACACATACAAAAAATAAGAAAAGCAATTAATAGTAAGCTTGCTAATCTTGTTTTCATATTATTTTTAATTAATTATGTCTTAAAATTGTATACGTTGAATTGGAGTCATTTCTGTACGCAGATCCTCCATACATATCTATTTGAACAAAGTCTGAAATCCATTGCTGGCCATTATACATTGCAATATGTCCATATGGATGTCCATCAATAGCTTCAAAAACAACTATATCTCCTACTTGTGGAGTATAATTAGAAGAATCCACAGCTGAGAAACCGATTGTTGGTAACCAAGTATCATAATCGCAAGCCGAATTAGGTCGTCCTTCTGTTGAAATACCTCCAGCTTCAATTGCTTGTCTTACTGATCGTGCGCAGTATCCTGTAGAAGAGTCATTGGCATTATTGGTAAGAAAGTCAACAGCATTATTGATACTATACATATTTCCAGAGGGGGAGACGTAACTTCCTGATGAATCATATGACCCACTCCCTCCATATGACCCACTAACAGTTACATCCGCGTAGGTATAACCCCAATCCTCTACATATCCTCCGTTCCAAGTTCCATTTGCACACATAGCATCAAATTCAGCTACAGTATAAGGATGATATATAGACCCATCTCCTCCACCGACAATTTTTTTTTGTTGAATTTCATTTAAAATCGGCATCATAATTGCCAATTCGCTTAAACTTTTTCTTGTTAATTTTTTCATGTTGATTTGTTTTAAATTGTTTATATTTCAATCATTTATTCCTGTTATCAGGAAGTATTCATTTTTTATAAAAAGCATATGGAAGAATACCATGATATCCTCTTCCGATAATAAATTACTTTCTTTCAACTTGTATAGAGCTTGTGAAATTTCAGATAATTCGTCAAACCTGTTACTATTCAAAGTAATTAGAAAATTAACGATTTCTTTTTTTATCCTGATAGAGGTTTCTCTCATTTTGTTCTTAAAACGATTAGTTACTTGGGATTCGGATATCCTGTAATACAATAGCAATTGCGGTTCGATATAAAATACGGCTCCTGCTTTAGCCATTTCCATCCACCATTTGTAATCTTCCGCAAAGTCATAATATTCATATTTCAACGCATTTTTTTTAATGAAATAACTGCGCATCATGGATGTGGAATTAAAGAAAAGATTGTTTCGCAATAAATGAAGCAAAGGAGATTTTACAATGCCTGAAATGGTACGGTTGACAGTTCCTTTAGGAATATTCTCTCCAAAAGGTGAAATCCAGGATGTACAAACTGTAATATCAGGATTCTCTTCCAAAATGGCCTGTTCAATTCTTAATCGGTCAACATGCATTATGTCATCAGCATCCATTCTGGCAATATATTTACCAGTAGCCGCTTTCATTCCTAAATTTAATGACTCAATAAAATCATGTTTATTTTCAATAAGTTTAATCCGTTTATCTTTAAATGAATGGATGATCGAAAGTGAATCATCGGTAGAACCATCGTTTACGATAATAAATTCAAAATCGGAAAAAGATTGTTTTAATACGCTTTCAATTGCTTCGGATACGTATTTTTCAACATTATATGCGGACATTACCACTGATATTTCACACATAATTCATGTCTCCTGTCATATTTTTATAAACTTCTTCAGTTTGGTTCATCATTCGTTGTAGGGTCAGTTCAGTTTCATATAATCTGCGTATGTTACGACTTAATTGCTTCCTTACTTTTTTATTCTCTATCAACAATATTATTTTCTTCGCCAGTTGTTCCGTATCAACCGTAAGACCATGAGTTTTCGAAAAAAGGGTATTTACTTTCAGCGCGTTTACTTTATCGGTAAAAATTTCATCCAATCCGTCAACAGCAGTTGTAATTACAGGTAACCCGAACATTGCCATTTCGATGGCTACATAACTGGATTGTTCTTGAAGAGATGCGATGACGGCGGCGTCGCTTTCACGATAATAAACGGATAAATCCTCAAATGGGATACGCCCGGTGATGTTTAATGACAAATCACGATTTTTCTTCTTGATATCAACAGCCTGAAATGGATGCACTTTTCCTGCTATTGTCAAAGAAAGGGCATAGCCTTTCCGCTGAACTATTCGCATTGCCTTCAGTATATAATTTAATCCTTTGCTTTCTGATAAAACACCTACATAAAGCATTTTGAAGATTTCGTTATCGTTTTTTATTGAATCGGAATTATTGCAGTTAAAATCATTTATCCCATTGGGGATAACTTTTATCTTCCATTCCGGAATAGACATTGTATTTTGTAAAAAATCTTTTGCGCAATTGGTTACACAAATGATAAGATCAGCATCAGAATATGACTGAAACTCGCTGTTGTTCGTCAAGAATTTATTTCGATTTTTCGTTAAACTCTTTTCTTTTGTTAACTGCAAATTGAACAACTCATTAAACTTATTTTTATTGCTATTATACAAATCCTTCCAAGGAATACAATGAAGATGTGTGATGATTTTACAGGATATACGTATTTTGATATAAACTGCTAAATCAATCAGGTTGAGTGTATGAATATGTATGATACAATTCTCTTTTTCTTCAAACAAATGACGTATAATACGGTACACCTGTTCATTATACTTGTTTATCCAGAACTTTTGAGAAATAATTTCGTGAAACTGTTGTGGTAAAGGTATGGTTATTTTAGTGTAAAATTCGGTTCGTTCCTCATAGTGAAACAATACAGTCATATCATGCCGTAAATGAATCCAATAAACCCTGATATGTGCATAAGTTTCCAATCCTTTTAACAACGTATGCATATACCTATCAACCCCCGATGTGTTATCGGCATGAGACATATCCATCAAATATAAATTAAAAGGTTCCATCATACTTCTATAAAAAAGGAATATTCGTCTGCTTGTTTGAGTTTTTATATATCCAATAAAGTAAGTAACGCGATACTCCCGATTGATATCCTGCCATAAAGGTGTTGGATGAAATGTATTGTACCAAATTCTTTTCCAACAATATTTCATTTGTATTATCAAAAAGATCTTTCTCTAACCTGATAATTTGTTGTGCATACTTCTCCTCATGTTGATGTAGCAAATGAAGTAAATCAATTCGTTGCGACAAGGACAGAACATCTGGGTAAATATTTTTATGGGCAAAAAACATATTCTGTTCTGCTACTTCTTTCAACTTTTTATAATTCTGCTTATCTGCTATTTTTTTCAAGCAACAGCCAATTGAAAAATCACATACTATTTTATTGTTTAGATAAAGATTGATATATCCTTCTAATAATCGGGATGAAAGGGTAAGAGTTGGGTAAGATAGAGTAATATTTACATAATTCTTAAATGAAGCGAGAAAAGCAACTTTTAAATTTTCATCATGATTTTTTTCTAAATTAGCAAGACTTCTTTCTAATTCTATATTTACGTTTTCTGAAAAGAAACGAATGAAATGGCTTGATTTTTCAGAACTCCTATATTCCTCTAATAATGATAAAAAATAGACTATTTTAAGATGAATTAAAAGCAGTCGTCCATTTATTGGATTTTCCTCTATTTCTGATAATTGAAGAAATATTTTATTCAAATTTTCATCGAATAATTCTTCAAAACATCCATCTACAAATTTATTTTTCAACAAATAAATCAAAACAAACCCAATACCGGACAAGCCGTTTTCAAAACTAATATCCTCATTTTTACTCAATAAAGCCTCTTGTAATAAATTAAATGCCTGCCCTTCTATATATTCGCTTTGCAAACATCTGGAAACTTCAAAAAGTGTTAATGATATGCCTGCTTTGCCGTTATAAAACCCGGTAGAATTTACAGAGCAAGAATTCAGCAAAACATAATCAATAAGTTTTGTTATGGTATCTGCTTTTGGTGGAAGTTTATTACTTTTCAATGTTTTCGATTTAAATTTTTCCAAAGATGACAAATATATTTATAGAAACAAAACATTTAATGTTAATTTTATGTTAATTTCAACAACATAATTAGAGTATTTATTAAAGACTTCATTGTTCCTGTCCCATTGAGTGGTATTTCACAATAATACTCCCCAAAAATAGGACTGCAAGTTAAGATAAATCAATGAAATATAAAAATTTATCTTTATTTATTTGTTCTTACGCTGGTACTGTATATTACCAAATCCAAATCATTTATCTGATCATTGTAATTAGTATCATCCCAAATACTTATAACTGCACTTTTAAGCTGTCTGATTATTTCGGTGTTTCTTATGTACATTTTTGACATTTCTGTAAATGATGTGATGCTTTGAGCTGCAAATTCGTCTATAAAGTCATCTATCCCATTGATCATATTCTCTTTTTTAATTTGATAGTCAATAACATCAGGCTCATTACCACAATAGTGAGCTGGTATCATTTCGACCAAAGGGGGATATAAATGGTCTAATATCATTGTAGTGAACTTGTCTTCTTCGGGGAATTTAATAAACGATTTGGCCCAAGTTGGGATGTATCCTGGCAGATAGTCATAATATGCATGAATCATTGATGATATCATTTCGTGAATACCTGTTTGCAATTGTTCTCTTGCATAGGTCTGAAAATCAATTGAGTCTCCTAAAGGATAATTAATCTCTTGAATATATTTTGTCTTGATACTTAATGTACCGTCATTATAATCGACAATTCTATAGGGACATGGATATGTGACAATTGAACCGGTTTCAATATCATACAATGAATTGCCTGTTTCATCATTGACGGCTGATATGTCTGTTGCATGAAAATGACCGGTGAAAACGGCTGATAACCCTTCTTCAAGAAATAGTTTTTGTATATTTTTAAAATCTTCAACAATGTATGGAGACATAAAGATGCTTTGATAATCGAAATGCTCAACCACGTTGTGATGCATCATTCCTATAACATCTTTTCCTAACAATTTAGCTACTTGTATCTCGGTTTTAATCCATTTAAGTGTCTCTGGCTTGATTCGACCGGCGGTTATATACTTATCTTCTTTATCTCCTCGGGAAATAAAGGTGTTATCGTAATAACGACAATCATCAATACAAATCACACGCAAACCATCTACGGGTTCAGAAACATAACTTAATGAGAAAGAGTCTAAACTAATGGTTTCACCATAACCGAATTCTTTATATATTTCACTGAATTCTTTGGGTGTAACACTTTCTACTTGTGAGGTATGAGATCCATCATATCGTTCTGCTTTAGGATTGTCAATATCGTGATTTCCGGGAATCACAAGGATCTTCACTCCTTTACTGAGTAGAGGTTGTAAAATATCTGCCACACCTTGATGACTAATTTTTTCTCCATCTTTACTCAAGTCACCGGGAATAAGTACAATATTGACGTTTTCATCTATTAGAAGTGAGACAGTTTTGAGAAGGAGTGCTTCACTTTCTAATATCAATTTTCGGTCTTTCTTTAAATAATTACTGAGGGCTTCTCCCTTTTCTCCAATAATTGAGGGATGTGCATAATGGAGATCGGATATTACTCCTATTTTTGTTGTTTGTGCTGCAATAGAAAATAATAATGGGGAAATTGCTAGTAAAAATAACAATGTGAACAAATATGCTATATCTCTTTTCATAATAAAATCATTTATTACATGGATATACCTTTTTACATTGCAATATTACATAAAAAAAGCCGTCTGTGTTTTATAGACGGCTTTCAATTTAATATTATTTATGGTTATCTGATTTCCCAGCCCAAAGCACTAGCACCCAAAATGGCTGCATCACTCTCTTTTAGCTCAGAAAAAAGAAGTTTCACTTTATTCTTGTAGATCTTTAATAGGTTCTGCTCCATACTTTCACGAATGGGCTTCATAATCAAATCACCGGCACGTGACAAACCACCAAAAAGAATGATGGCTTCAGGAGTAGAGAATGCAACGAAATCGGCAAACGCTTCTCCTAACAATCTTCCGGTAAACTCGAAGATTTCTTTTGACATCTCATCACCTGCATTAGCAGCCTCAGCAACATCTTTAGAGGTCAAATCTTCAATAGGAATATTGCGTAACATGGTTTTCTCATTAGGACGCATATCTAAATATTCACGAGCTGTACGTGCAACACCTGTAGCTGATGTATAAGCTTCCAAACAACCGGTTCTTCCACATCCGCAAATACGTCCGTTGGTACGACGAATAATTGTATGACCTAACTCACCGGCAAACCCATCGTGACCGTATACTAATTGACCGTTTACAACAATACCACTGCCTACACCGGTCCCTAGTGTTATAACGATAAAATCTTTCATACCGCGAGCAGCTCCGTAAGTCATTTCGCCAATTGCTGCAGCATTTGCATCGTTTGTCAATGCCACTGGAATACCTGTCTTTTCTTCAAGAAGTTGAGCAAAAGGAATTACTCCTTTCCAGGGAAGATTAGGAGCAAACTCAATATTACCTGTATAATAATTACCGTTAGGGGCACCTACTCCTATACCCAAGATATGATCTTTGGTGATTGTACCATCCATCATTTCTCCAAGTGCTTCAGCAAGTTCATCCAGGTAATTGTTTACATCTTCATGCTTACCGGTTTTAATACTTCCACTTTTTACTATCTGTCCTCTTCTATCAACGATACCATATTTTGTATTTGTACCGCCTACATCTATACCTATTACATAGGATTGATCCATGATTTTGTTTATTTTAAAAGTTGTTCAATTAAGATTAATTTTGTGCAAATATACATTTTTTTTAATAAGACTATCACGAATTAACTAAAATATTACGTTTTAATTGTATAATCAAATTTTTTAGATCATATAATTGAGATTTATAAACCGATTATGTTATCTTTGCCACTCTTTAAATAATTACTTGTTGTTTATTTTCACAAATTTACAGCAAAAAGATATATTATATAATAAACATCTAACATTCTATCATGAACGAGATTAAATTTTATAGCGGAGAGAATATTCCGCTTGAGATGCATAAAGTACGAATAGTTCAAAAACTATATTTACCACCGGTTGAAGAACGATTAAAACTGATCAATGAAGCTGGAAACAATGCATATCTGCTAAACAACAGAAACATTTACATGGATATGCTCACAGATAGTGGAGTAAATGCAATGAGCGACAACCAACAAGCGGCAATGCTCAGAGCTGACGACGCTTATGCGGGTTCGGAGACTTTTGTGAGATTGGAAGCTAAAGTTCTAGAATTATTTGGAATGGATTATTTCTTGCCGGCTCATCAGGGACGTGCATGCGAAAACATAATCTCAAATACACTGGTAAACCTGGGAGACGTAATCCCAATGAACTATCATTTCACTACAACCAAATCACACATTGAAAAAGCGGGTGGACGTGTAGAAGAAGTTGTGATCAAAGAAGGACTTAACCCAAAAAGCGATTATCCTTTTAAAGGGAATTTTGATATCGAGTACCTGAGAAAAGTAATCAAAGAAGTGGGACGTGAACATATTCCTTTTGTACGCGTAGAGGTGGGAACAAACCTTATTGGTGGTCAACCTATCTCATTGGCGAATATGCGCGAAGTAAGAAAAGTGTGTGATGAATTCGGAATCATGCTAATGATGGATGCAAGCTTATTACAAGATAACTTGTATTTTATCAAAGAACGTGAAGAGGAATGCAAAAACATGAGCATCAGAGAAATCACAATGGAAATTGCAAACCTGATGGATATGCTTTATTTCTCGGCTCGTAAACTGGGATTTGCCAGAGGGGGAGGTATTTGTCTGAGAGACAAGAATATTGCTAATAAGATGTCTGAATTCGTTACTCTTTATGAAGGATTCCTTACTTATGGAGGTATGTCTGTTAGGGAAATGGAAGCAATGACTATTGGATTGGAAGAAACAATGGATGAGGAAATCATTAACCAAGGTCCAAAATTTATTGAATATATGGTAAATGAACTTGTAAAGAAAGGTATTCCGGTTGTTACACCTGCTGGTGGATTAGGATGTCACCTCGATGCAAATTTGTTTATACCGCAAGTTCCACAACAAGAATATCCAAGTGCTGCTCTTTCAGTGGCTCTTTATATAGCTGGCGGAATCAGAGGCATGGAACGTGGAACGCTTTCTGAAGACAGAAATGAGGATGGATCTGAACATTTTTCTAAAATGGAACTTTTACGCTTGGCTATGCCACGACGGGTTTTTACGCTTTCACAAGTTAAATATGCTATCGATAGAATTGTATGGCTTTACGAAAACAGAGAATTAATTGGTGGATTACGCTTTGTATACGAACCAAAAATTCTTCGATTCTTCCTTGGACGACTTGAACCGACTAGCGACTGGCAAACAAAATTAGCTGAAAAGTTCAGGCAAGATTTTGGAGATAGCTTGTAAACTATGAAATAAAATATAAATACTATTTAAAGGTTGTTCATAGTGAACAGCCTTTTTATTTAATTGTTATATCTAAAAACTTAATTATTTAAATATGATGAAGATCAAAACTATTATTTTAACAAGCATCTTATCGATGACTTCTCTGTTTTCCATAAATTTAAGTGCACAGCAAGTTATTGCACACCGGGGTTATTGGAATACTAGCGGCTCTGCGCAAAATTCAATCGCAGCATTAATGAAAGCTGACTCTATTGGAGTCTATGGTTCTGAAGTTGACATCTGGCTGTCATCAGATGGAGTTCCTGTTGTAAATCATGATGCGACAGTAACAATTGATGGAAATAAAGTATCAGTTCAAGAATCACCATTAAATGTTTTAAGAAATGCAAAACTTGGCAATGGTGAAGTGATGCCGACATTTGAAGAATATCTTAATGCGTTTGAAAAATGTAAAACAGTGAAACTCATAGTAGAATTCAAAACTCACAAAACCGCCGAACAAGAGAATTTATTAGTGGAAAAAGTTTTAGAAATGGTCAAAAATCGTGGCCTTCAAAATAAAGTGGAATATATCTCCTTCGGACTAAATGTGGTTAACAAAATAAGAGAACTTGATAAAAAAGCTTTAACATATTATCTGAACGGGGATTTGGCTCCGGAAGGGATAAACACAATTGGTGCATCTGGAATAGATTATCATTACAACGTATTTTATAAACAACCTCTATGGGTAAAATCAGCACACAACCTGGGACAGAAAGTGAATGTGTGGACGGTAAACAAACCTGAAGATATTCAAAAAATGATCGATCTGAAAGTTGATTATATTACTACTGACGAACCTCTGTTGGTTAGTGATATGATAAAAAAGTAATATTATGAATTTATATGAACAACTAAACAGAGCCATAGAAATTGCAATAAAAGTTCACGAAGGACAAACAGATCTAAATGGACAAGCATATATTGGTCACCCTTTCAGGGTGATGGCTGCTGGTCATACGTTGCAAGAGAAAATCGTTGGGGTTTTGCATGATGTCATAGAAGATTCTGACTGGACAATAGAAGATCTGACGGCAGAAGGTTTCACAAAAGAAATTGTGGATGGTGTTGAAGGAATAACAAAACGTGAAGATGAAAAATATAAAGATTATCTTATAAGGGTAGAAAATAACCCAATTGCAGTAAGGGTGAAACTGAACGATCTTACTGATAATATGGATATTCGAAGATTAGATGAACTCACGGATGAACATATTCATAGAATGAGAAAATATCTAAAAGCATATAAACAATTGACAGAAAAAGAATAAGCTGATTTGGCAGGTATTTACTTACATATTCCTTTTTGCAAAACGCGTTGCGTTTATTGCGATTTTTACTCTATCACAAACGAAGAATTAATAAATTCTTTTGTAGATGCTATTTGTATTGAATTGAAAAACAGAAAAACAGAAATAAATGAACCTGCCAAAACAATTTATTTTGGAGGAGGAACTCCTACAAGATTAAATAAACAACACTTCGAAAAGATATTCAATTCATTGGATGATCATTATAATGTCGAAACTGATGCGGAAATTACAATCGAAGCGAATCCTGACGATCTTTCTGAAAAATATATCAATGATCTTTCTTCTCTCCCATTCAACCGAATCAGCATTGGAATTCAAAGTTTTAACGATAACGAATTAAAATTCTTAAGTAGAAGGCACTCTGCAAAGCAAGCTGCTGATGCAGTAAACAATTGTCAGAAAGCGGAATTCAAGGATATCAGCATAGATTTAATGTATGGGTTACCGGGACAAACAATGCAAATATGGAAAGATAATCTAAAACAAGCTTGTTCTTTGGATATTCAACATATTTCGGCTTATCACCTGATTTATGAAGAAAAAACACGACTTTATACGCTGCTTCGGGCAGGAAAAGTGTCGCCTGTAAATGAGGATTTAAGTAATGAGATGTTTCAAACTCTTATAGATACGCTGACAGAAAATCATTTCATACATTACGAAATATCCAATTTTGCTAAAGATGGCTTTTATTCAAGACATAACTCTTCTTATTGGTCGGGTGATCCATATATTGGCGTAGGACCTGCTGCACACTCTTTTGATGGTGATAACAGGACATGGAACATAGCTTCATTATCAAAATACATATCGGCTGTTAATACAGGAAACATGGTACGTGAAACAGAACATTTAAGCTTGGAACAGAAATATAACGAAGCAATACTAACGGGACTGCGTACAATGTGGGGAGTTGATTTAAACGGACTTAAAACAAAGTTTGGAAATAATTTATATCAGTACTGTGTCAACAATGCACAAAAATTCATAGAGGAAAATCTTCTCAAAATAGAAGACGGTAATCTCAAACTTACCCAAAAAGGGATTTTTATTTCGGATGGTATAATGAGCGAGTTAATGAATGTTTAATAATATCTGTCGTACAAGTTCTTAAAAGCTTTTGTGCTTCTAAAACGACTAAACCATGAATTCAGACTGTCAAGCAGAATTTGAGAATCTTTTCGTACTGCCCACGATTCCAACTGAGTGAAGCTTATATCGGTTTTAATATCAATTTCTGGTAAACGTTCTGCCATAATTTTGGCAAATTCTTCATCACATACGGTAAAATCAATATCGCCGGAGGCTACCATCATAACTAATTGCTCTGTGTCATAAACACTGTCTTGCTTAATATAAATAGTATCGCCTATTTCACCGGAAAGATTATTCAACCGGAGAATGACTGGTGAATCTTTTGGTAAATAAATAGTCTTCTTTATTAATGCTAAATGCTTACGGATAGGTTCAATACCATTATTACTTGCAGCGTTACGTTGTACTAAAACTTGCTTGTTTAGTGTTATTGAGTTTGTAAAAGCAAATTGCTCTCGCAAATCACTGTTTACTGGAATATTGCGGGCGACAATATCATATTTTTGTGACTGAAGACCTGCTAAATTGTCGCTTAAACTATTTTCTAAAAACAAATTTACTTTTATACCCCAGTCGCGTTCTAATGCCTTGGTCAACTCATATTGAAAACCGGCAATTGTATCACCTGATACATAATATCCTATCGAATTATAATCGGTTACTATATTTATAACTCCTCCATTTTCAATCTGGGGTAAATCTCTGGTTGATACAATTTGTTTATCGGTATGACTTATTTTCCAAAGAAAAACAAATAAAAAAATCACACAGATTAAAAGAAAAATATATAAATAAATTAACCTTTTAATTTTCATGGACGTTTTTATTTATTCGTGCAAATTAATTGATACGCCCATTCTAAACATAGGTGGATTGACAGGATAACCTGGCAATGAAAAATAATCATCTATGTCAGTTAAAAGGGAACCGGCATTGTAATATGTTACAAAAAAACGGGTTTGTTTTAAATGTAAATTTGCATAAATAGTGGCAAAAGGATAATCTCCAATTTCACGTTTTTGTTGATTATAAAATTGTAATAATGCTGGCTCATAACCTGGTGCAAAATACTTTGTATGATAATTCATATCTACACCTAACTGGAGAGTAAGCACATTTGCAACCAATGTCTTCAAATATAGGTTTGAATATAAACTAAATGTTGGAACAGGAATAACATTTTGATTGCTAGATGTCTGATAAACAAATTGATTATCAAAATGGAAAATACCTGCATGCAAACGTTGGTCTACAGTAGCGGATAAGACCTGGATATTTGAACTTTCCTGCATCATCTCACGGTTTGCATCTAAATATAAATAGTTCTGAACATTTTCCACACCGGCACTGATAGTAGTATTTGTAAATGGAATAAATAGCTTTCCGCCTACAAAAACCTTGCGAATATCTCCAAAATTCTTATCCCACCAAAAATATTTGGAATGATAATGCTCTTGCAGATATTTAGGTTTTAAGTTTTTCACATAACCGTTTGCTGAAAGCTCTGTACGTTTACCTCCAAGAGTAAATCCTGTCGTAACATCTCCAATAGCATTGAACTCTCCAAGATTAGCACCTAACACTCCTAAATCTGCACGTATATTAAACTTCAGATTCTCTCCTTGTTGCTTAGATAAAACTCCTCCAAGTACAACTGAATTCTCACGATGGGAAGTTCGACCAACTCCTGTACTGTCAACCATGGAATAATTGCGTAGATCATGTTCTAAAAAGGCTGTTAATCCAAATTTGACCCATGGCCTGAAACATTCTCGTAAGGATAAACCAACTGTGTTTTTTATTGAACTGAACCTAGTACTATCATCAACTGCTTTTGGATAATATATATTTGAATAGAATTGGTCTATACGATGGGCATAAGGAACACCGTCAATCTTAACTGAGGTGGTATCATGTGATAAGAAACGTCGATACTGACTTCGGATATGAGAAGTAAGTAATATCGAAGCGACTGGCACGAATTCACCTTTTAATGTGTCAACAGTAGGATGGGCTTTATAATATCCGAAATTATATTTACCGGTCAAATAGAATTGATCATTTTTTAGGGTGTTCCAGGTCTCGGAAATATTTGTTGGAATATCTTTGGACTCAAAACTTTGATTGATGGAATCGGGCTTTAATATAAAATTCTCATCTGCGATACCTCCATTTTCAAAATTACTGGACTTGCCTGTTGTCGCAAATAAATGGGCTTCTAACTTGTCACTGTTGTAACTTCCAAAAATGGACCATAGATAATGTCTTACGGACTGTGAATTATAGAATCCTTTGGAAAAAATGATATCTCCTTCTACTCCTACATTCAACTCTTTTCCGAAATTCATATCAATCAAACCCTTGAAACGTTCTTCATTGTTTTCCCTGTTTCCAATTAATCGTTGATAATTCAATTGTGAATAGGGACGACGGGTATTGAAAAAATATTGTGAGCCGGGACGTTTTAAATAGGGGTAATAGGCTTGATTGAATATAAAATAATCGGTTTCGGGTCTGTCAAAATATGTCTTATATAAAAGTGGAGAACCTAGTGCACCTAAATATCCCATAGCAGGAGAATAACCTTCTACCATAGTTTCGTGCTGATAGTTAAAGATTAAAGTGTCCATAGGAACAGAATAACGATCGCCGGTTCGAGGATCAATTTTCCATGCGATAATCTCAGGAACTTCAACTAATGAATCACTATTTGATTGAATAGAATCACTATGTTCGTGATTAGGATCAATGCCTTGTCCTACCTTTTCATGTAACAACTCAAGAGAATCAGGATCTGAGGTAATTAACGATGAATCAGGAAGAATGAGACGAGGTACTTGCGCTATCGATGGGATAACGCAGACACAAAAAAAACCTATGATTAAAAGCCCTTTTTTCATTGGATGCAAACTTACATAAAAAATCGCCATCAATAGATAATTTATTACGTGAAATGTAATATTTTTTTGTGTAATGACATCATTTTTTAGTAGCAAGTATGCCATTTGAATAATACTAAACTGCCATTTTGAACTCATTAAAAAAATAACATAAAACATTTGGATTTTATGGATTGAAACATTATCTTTGAAATGTAATTGATACAGATTGCTATTGCCGCATTGGTCGATTGGGAAACTCATCAATTATAACATAGAAACGAGAAACGTTTTTGCTGTCAATGGCGGGCCGCACCTTCGGGTAAGCTTATGCTCAGCGGATTACAAAGATTGCAAGACTCTCAAATCCTGTCACAAGGAGTTTCATTTTTCCACCGGTGCGGCTTCTTATAGAAAAGCAGATTTGCAAATATTTTTCTTAATTTTGCAATCTGCTTTTTCATTTTACTTTTTTCGCTTGTGAAAATAATTAAGTCATATTGGGAATTGTTTATAACTTTCTTTAAAATAGGTGCTTTCACATTTGGAGGTGGATACGCTATGATACCTATAATGCGAAACGAAGTGGTAAACAAAAAAAAGTGGATGGAAGATGCAGTCTTTATGGACATGCTGGCAATAGCACAGTCTATGCCGGGTCCAATTGCATTAAACACGGCTCTGTTTGTGGGAAATAAACGAAATGGGTTCAAAGGGAGCTTGTTTTCGGGCTTAGGAGTAATCCTTCCTTCATTTATTGTAATCTTACTAATAGCTATAGTTTTTACTCAATTTAAAGATAATCCGGTAATTGAACGAATTTTTAAAGGGATACGTCCTGCTGTAGTGGCATTAATCGCGGCTCCTCTCATCGGCATGGGAAAATCGGCGGGAATAACATGGAAGACTTTATGGATCCCAATAGCAGTGGCATTATTAGTCTGGCTACTGGGAATTTCACCTATGTATATAATTGTAGGGGCTATCATAATTGGCTTGGCTTATTTTTGGTTTCTTAAACTTAATATGAAGAAGTAGATATGGAACTGATCGACTTATATTTGGATATGTTCGTCTCCTTCTTTAAGATAGGGTTATTTGGATTTGGGGGTGGATACGCTATGATTCCTATGATTCATGACGAAGTGGTAACAATCAATAACTGGATTTCAATTGGAGAATTCACTAATATCATCGCAATCTCTCAATCTGTACCGGGAACAATAGCTTTTAACTCAGCGACATACATTGGTTATTCGGCGACGGTAAATTTGGGCTTTGCGACTTGGCAAGGGGTAATTGGCTCTTTTGTTTGTACTTTGGCAGTAAGCACTCCCCCACTGATAATAATGACTGTTATTTGCGCTTTCTTCTCAAAACTGAAAGATAACCCATGGCTTAGATCTTCATTGTCTGTTTTAAAACCGGCTATAATAGGATTAATAGCTGCCGCGGCACTCATGTTAATGAATGGACATAACTTCATCGACTACAAAAGCTGGATAATCTTCGCTCTTGTTTTTATTGCTTCAATAAAAAAAGTCGACCCCATATTATTAATTATAATATCTGGGGTCGCGGGATTAATACTTTATTAAGAAGATAAACAACGATCTACTTGGCTTTTTTCGCCGATGCAGTTTTTGATGTGCTGGCTTTCTTAGTTGTTGTTTTCTTAGTTGTTGTTTTCTTAGACGTGGCCGACTTTGATGAGTCTTTCTTAGTTGTCGTCTTTTTAGCCGTCGATTTTGTCGCAGAAGCACTCTTATTGGTTTTCTTGGCTGGTTTATCACCACTCTTTTCCTTATCTGTGTCAGCGATTATCTGCTTGCAGTCGTCAAGGGTAAGCTCATCGGGATTCTGATTCTTGGGAATCTTATAATTGGATTTACCAAACTTGATATAGGGACCAAACCTGCCATTAAGAACTTGTAAATTGGATTCTTCTTCAAACGTTTTGATCAACTTTTCCTTATCTTTCTTTTCTTTTTCTTCAATCAACTCTATCGACTCTTCTAATGTTATCTCAAGTGGATCAATTCCTTTGGGAATAGAAACAAACTTGTTATTATGACGGACATAAGGACCAAAACGACCAACGCCGATAACGACTTCTTTGTCTCTGAATTCACCCAGACTTCGTGGAAGCTCAAACAATTTTAATGCTTCTTCAAGAGTAATTGTTTCAATAGATTGGGTTTTTAGTAATGATGCGAATGTTGGCTTTTCTTCTTCATCTGGCATGCCTATCTGAGCAAAGGGACCATATCTTCCAATTTTAACAGATACTTGCCTGCCTGTTTTAGGTTCTACGCCAAGAACACGTTCACCGGCTCTATGCTCGTTTCTCATATTGATAGTTTCTTCAACTACAGGATGAAAGGTTTTGTAGAACTCGGCAATGGAATCGGTCCATTTTTTCTTCCCATCGGCGATTTTATCAAAATCTTGCTCTACATTTGCAGTGAAATTGTAATCAACAATATGTGAAAAATACTCTACAAGAAAATCATTTACTACTATGCCGATATCAGTGGGTACTAACTTGTTTTTGTCGACTTTCATCTGCTCTTTCTTATCTACATCTTTTATCTGACCTTTTTTAAGTGTCAAAATATTGTAGTCTCTGCCTTCTGACTCTACATTCTTTTTCTCTACATATTCGCGATGTAGTATGGTGGAAATTGTTGGTGCGTATGTGGATGGGCGACCAATTCCCAGCTCTTCCATTTTACGTACTAACGCTGCTTCTGTGTAACGGGTAGGATGCAGAGTAAAACGCTGAGTGGCTGAAACTTCTTCCATCATCAAATTATCATTGACTTTTAATGGTGGCAACAAACCTTCTTCTGATTCGGAATTCTCGTCGTCTGTACCTTCAAGATAGACACGCAAAAATCCATCGAACTTGATGACTTCACCATTTACAATAAATTTGCCATCGGCTTCAGAGGCTGAAATATCAACAGTGGTTCGCTCCAATTCTGCATCAGACATCTGGGAGGCTATCGTACGCTTCCAAATCAAATTATATAACTTTTTCTCTTGAGATGTACCATCGACTTCGTGACTACTGATATAGGTGGGCCTAATGGCTTCATGGGCTTCTTGAGCTCCTTTAGACTTGGTCGTAAACTTCCGGATCTTTACATAATTGTCGCCATATTGCTCACTGATCTCACTCTTTGCTGTGCTAAGTGCTAATCCGGATAAATTAACAGAGTCGGTACGCATATAGGTGATCTTTCCTGATTCGTACAGCTTTTGGGCTACAGACATTGTTTGAGATACGGAAAAACCTAGCTTTCGTGAGGCTTCTTGCTGAAGTGTAGAGGTTGTGAAGGGTGGCGCTGGAGATTTCTTCGCGGGCTTTGTTACAATATCTTCAATAGTGAAAACGGATGTTTTCAATTTCTCTAATAAGTCTAAGGCTTCTTCTTTGGTCTTCAAACGCTTATTATATTCGGCTTTGATCTGGTAAAGTTGATCGTTCTCTTTTTTAATGAAAACACCTATAATTCGGTATGCTGTCTCTGTAACGAAATTTTGAATTTCACGCTCTCTTTCTACTATAAGCCTAACAGCAACGGATTGAACACGACCGGCGGATAGGGCGGGCTTAATCTTCCTCCAAAGTACAGGCGAAAGCTCGAAACCTACAATACGGTCTAATACACGACGTGCTTGTTGAGCATCTACCAGATTCTTGTCTATCTTACGGGGATTCTCAATTGCATTCAGAATAGCTGGTTTGGTAATTTCATGAAACACGATTCGTTTTGTGTTTTCGTCTTTCAAACCAAGTGTTTCATACAAATGCCAGGAAATAGCTTCTCCTTCGCGGTCCTCATCGGATGCAAGCCATACAACGTCGACTTTCTTAGAAGCATCCTTTAATTCTGATACCACTTTCTTCTTTTCAGCAGGTACTTCGTATATAGGTTCAAAATTATTCTCTATATCAATGCTAAAATCCTTCTTCTTCAAGTCGCGGATGTGTCCATAACTTGACATTACATGATAATCTTTTCCCAGAAATTTCTCTATCGTTTTTGCCTTTGCAGGCGACTCTACTATAACAAGGTTTTTCTCCATTCAATATTAAAGTTCATTTATAAAAGCCAATATGGGTGCAAAAGTAATCATTTTGCGTTAGGAACAAATTTTTTTTTAAATAATAGTTCTTTCTTAATTATTATTTAGCATTTTATTCCGGCGTTTTGATCTCTACACCGTAAATAGCTGCTAATGCATTCGTTAGCTGATCAATTTGTGATTTTCTGATCATCAGTCTCATAATGCAGCTCTCCTTGAAATCTTGTTCCCAATGTACAGACTCAAATTGTTTTAACACACGCATAACATCATTTAAGAGTTGATAATCAAAATGAATGATAAGTTGTTCATCTACGGTCTTTTCTATAATTTCAGCATTGCCAATTGCTTCAGAAGCTGCTTCTTTGTATGCTTTTATTAAACCGGATGTACCAAGCAATGTGCCACCAAAATAACGGACTACAAGTACAATAACATCGGTAAGCTCGTAGGAATTAATTTGACCCAATATTGGGCGACCGGCGGTACCTGATGGCTCGCCATCATCATTTGAACGAAAATCATCACGTTGTGGCCCAAGCATATATGCCCAGCAAACGTGACGGGCATCGTAATATTTCTTACGACACTCTTCTACGATTTCCTTTGCCTTTTCAGCTGATTCTACATGATGGATAAACGAAAGAAACTTGCTTTTCTTCTCAGTTATTAATCCTTCAGCTGAAACATTAATTGTCCTGAATATATCTTCTTCCACCTTATAAAGATACAATAATTATTTAAAAGAGAAAAGCGATACCAATAATGGTTTCGCTTTTCTGAAAATATAGAAAATAATGTTTAATTAACCACACTTTGAGGCACCACAGTTTCTGCACTTTAAACATCCCTCTTCATAAACAAGGGTCTCTTGACCGCAAACTGGACATTTCTGACCTTTAACTTCTGTGTCATTAGGTAAATATTTCTTCAGTGAACGCTCTACTCCATTCTTCCATGTATTGATAGTCTCGCTTTTTAAATCTAAACCGGAAACTAACTTGATAACTTGATCAATGGGCATTCCATATCGTAATACACCGGAAATGAGTTTGGCATAATTCCAGAACTCGGGATTGAACTTACTGTCAAGACCTTCAACAGTAATCTTGTAACCGCGCTTATTGCGAAACTGAAAATCATAGTGCTTACGACCATCACTGTCGTATGCCTTGATAATCTTTCCGTGTAAAACATTCTTGGGAATCATTACATCGTCTTCATCGTTCATACCGGTAAAAATCTCGTAGGGTCTTCCATTCAACAATCCGATAAATGCAATCCATTTTTCTTTGTTGTTCTGAAATTTGATCACATCTGCTTCTAATTCTGTCGGACGCTTAGTCACTACTTGAGGCATCTCATAACAGTCTTCTTCACTGTTTTTGTCTTTTTCCTTTTCCTTATCATTGGACACAAGCACTCCGGCGCGAGATCCGTCTCGATAAACGGTACAACCTTTACAACCGCTCTTCCAGGCTTCTATATAGAGCTGACCTACCAACTCTTCTGATACATCTGAAGGAAGATTAATGGTTACACTGATTGAATGGTCTACCCATTTTTGAACTCTCCCTTGCATTTTCACTTTCTGTAACCAGTCAACATCATTCGATGTGGCTTTGTAGTATGGGGATTCAGATACTAATTTTTGAAGTTCTTCTGATGAATAGTTCTTACTGGTGTCATAACCGTTTGTCTCCATCCAAGTGATAAACTTATGGTGATAAACGACATATTCTTCCCATGAATCTCCGTTCTCATCAACAAAATCTACATGTGATTCCTGATCGTTGGGGTTGACTTTACGACGACGTTTATAAACTGGTAGAAATACGGGCTCGATTCCGGATGTTGTCTGAGACATTAAACTGGTTGAACCGGTTGGAGCAATAGTCAAACAGGCAATATTACGTCTGCCGTACTTAACCATGTCTTCATACATCTGAGGATCGGCTTCTTTCAAACGATTGATAAATGGATTATTTAACTCTCTTTCTACATCATAAACTTCAAATGCTCCACGCTCTTTCGCCATCTGTACCGACGAGGCGTAAGCATTTACAGCAAGGGTT
Source organism: Bacteroidales bacterium UBA5287 (assembly GCA_002411345.1). Classification (GTDB taxonomy): domain Bacteria; phylum Bacteroidota; class Bacteroidia; order Bacteroidales; family Dysgonomonadaceae; genus UBA5287. Next base: position 29,117 of record DHSL01000062.1, read on the forward strand.
CTCTGAACTTTTTCAGCAAAATCTGTGGCTTCATCTGTTCCATAACGTAAGCCTAAAGCGGCTAACATGTCTCCTTCGGCGGTAATACCGACTCCGGTACGGCGACCTTGTAGGGTTTTCTTCTGGATCTTTTCCCACAAATGACGCTCGGTGAATTTAACTTCTTCGGTCTCTGGGTCTTTATTGATCTTTTCAAGGATCATCTCAATTTTTTCGGATTCTAGATCGATGATATCATCCATAATCCTTTGAGCGGCTTGGACATGCTTACTGAATAGCTCAAAATCAAAATAGGCGTCCTTTGTAAACGGATTGACTACATAGGAATATAAATTGATGGCAAGCAGACGACAACTGTCATAAGGACACAAGGGTATTTCTCCACAAGGGTTTGTAGATACGGTTTTGAACCCTAAATCTGAATAACAATCGGGAACGGACTCATTGATTATTGTATCCCAAAAAAGAACGCCGGGTTCTGCAGATTGCCATGCATTATGTACAATCTTGTTCCATAACTCACGGGCTTTAATCGTCTTTGTGAACTTGGGATTTGCTGAATCGATAGGATATTGCTGAACATAGTCCTTATCTTCAGCAACAGCTCTCATAAAATCATTATCGATCTTAACGGATATATTGGCTCCTGTAACTTTTCCCTGAACCATCTTGGCATCAATAAAATCCTCTGAATCGGGATGCTTTATCGATACACTTAACATCAAGGCACCTCTACGACCATCCTGAGCAACTTCACGGGTAGAATTTGAATACCGCTCCATAAAGGGGACAAGACCGGTTGAGGTAAGCGCTGAATTTTTTACAGCTGATCCTTTGGGACGTATATGGGATAAATCATGACCAACACCGCCTCTACGCTTCATCAACTGAACTTGCTCTTCATCAATACGGATAATCGCACCGTATGAATCGGCACTACCTTCCATGCCAATTACAAAACAATTGGATAATGAGGCTACTTGAAAATCGTTCCCAATACCAGTCATGGGACTGCCCTGAGGAATTATATATTTAAACTGATCGAATAGATCAAACAACTCTTTCTCACTCAATGAGTTTGAATAGTTTTTCTCTATACGAGCAATCTCGTTTGCCAATCTCCAATGCATGTCCTCGGGAGATTTTTCATAAATAGTGCCCTCACTATCTTTTAATGCATACTTGCTTACCCAAACTTTCGCAGCAAGTTCATCACCTTTGAAATATTCAAGCGATGCCTGAAATGCTTCGTCAAAGGTGTAAGTCTTCTTTTCCATAAGCAATTATTTATATAATGAATGTTAATTAATTAATAGTCTATGACTTCCAGTTCTCCAATTATCAAAACATGAAAAGTATCCCCGATTTACAGAATGCAATTTTAAGTATTTATTTTGAATTAACAAATTAATCGGACAAATAGTTTTCAACAAGTTGTAAAATTGTCCAATAATTTTTTTATATTATTGATTTTCATGCATTTATATTTTTCAACCTTAGCAAAAGTTGTCCAAAATATCAAACTTCATTTGATTATCAATTATTTAATAGGTCTACAATTTAAAATTTGAGTTCTTACAAATTATCTAAATAAAAAAATCACTCAACATGTTAAACAGATTGAGTGATTTGAGTTTAGGAATAAATAATCTTAAAAAAACACCTGATTATTCAAAATTCTTTATAGTGCCCATAAACAAAATTGCACCGGTGGAATTTTCTTGAATAATATATAGAAATGGATGATTGGCGTTGAAAATAACTTTATCTGAAATTCCAATAGAGGTAAGCGCTACACCGACAGTAGTAACGGCTGCTGCTTCGGTACCCGATTCATCGGTACTGATATAGGTGTCTTGCTTTACAAATGCTATCTTGGCAGATGCATCGGACATACCGGAAAAATCTGCGGCATCTGTAAATGCTTCTCCCATGCCCATATTGGTTAATGCGTCATTCAATTTCTTGGAATATTCTGTCTTGAATTTTGGTAAAGATAAATAGACCTCGGCTTTACTGAATCCGGCAATCAAGGTCTTCCAATAATCTTGAGTAGTCAACGCAGCATTCAAATCCTTTAATTGCTTTCCACTTTTAGGCAACAGCACATACATGCTGAAAGCTTTGTTCCCATAGGGTAACTCAACAATTTGCATCAATTCGTCTTCGGAATACCTGAGATCGGCTGTCAAATGCATCATATCTACCTTTTTGATTGCACCGTTTTCATAGGTGAAATCTTGTCTGTTTGTATTTTTGGAATCGAATTTTGAACTCCAAATTCCCTTAAAATATATGGCGTTTAACAGATACATTAAATCTTGTGGATCGGTCTTATCTAATACTTTTTTAACCAAATTATTGGTGTTGTCTGATGCCCATTTGTTTATAAGGTTTACTGTCCCGGGGTCTCCAAAATTAACGGATTGAATGGTGGCGTCAAAAAAATCTTCGTTTGTCTTTATAAAGGTGGATTTTATAGGAACATACTGGTTGGTAAAAATGGAATTTGCTATGGATAATTTAGTGGTTGGGTCTGTTTTTAAAAGGGCTTCTTTCAACTTTTTGTAATAACCATTGACTTCATCATCGGAATAATCTCCCAACTTTAAAGTATTTCGCATGGCTTCTTTCGTGGTTCCTCCTGCTCCATTCCAGGTCATAGCAAGTGCCATACTCAAACTGAAGGGCGAAATCATAAAATTATTATCTTCATCCTTTAACTCTTCATTAAACACATTCGAAAATATGACAAAAGCAAAATTCTGATCGGAACGCAATATTGCTTTTTCTGCTGATGAACGCAAGTCAATCTTTATTGGATCAGAAAGTTTGGATGGATCAATGTCTACCGATTTTTTTTCGCACGAACTTGAACATAATAATAGAAAAATCGTCGACAAAAATATGAGTGACTTTAATTTTAAATTCATAATAGGTAAATTTTAAGTAATAATATCCGCTATTCAAGCACCGTCATATTTATATAGATGCAAACTAACAAAAAACGCTGCATCGATTTGGTTAAATAAAATAAAACGCATGTATGAAAACTAATTATTTTTATCTATCATCTTTTACATGATCAATTAAATATTGATAATCTTCAATTAGTGTATCAATTTCATTTAAAATGTCTGTCATTGTAGAATTTGATTTACTGTCTAATGAAAACAACTTATCACAAACATTTACAAGTCTGTATAACATTGATTTTTTGTTTGGAGACCAAGTTTGACCTGTTTTAATTTCTCCATTAGTATCAGTTATAGTAAAATAATAAACTTCACCATCAAGTTTGATTACTCTTTTTACACCTTCAATTGTGTCATTGTCAGAAGTTACAAAAGAATAACTTACACTGTCAGTTTCTATTTTTTTCGTTTGTTCGACAAAAATTTGAAACAACTCTCCAATTTTTGAATAGAGGGTATGGTCAATTTCGGTTTTATTAGTAATTATTTTTACCTTATTACGTTCTCTAGCATACCAAAAATTTTCTGATAAACAATTTGAAATAATGTAATACTTGCCGTCTATTGCTTCAACTGAAAATGCATACTGACTAGTAAATGAAGGCATTGAAGTGTAACGAGCATAAGGTGTTTGTGAAAATTCTTTGTAAAGTTTTGAAAACAAATTATCATAATATACTTTTGACTCACCTTCGTAATTTTTAAAATCTCTTGCTGGTTCTAAATGTTCTATTTGTCCGAAACAGACAAATGTTGTCAAAGTAAAGATTAAAATTAAAAATGTCTTTTTCATTGTAGTCTGTTTATTATTTTGTGAAACTTAAATGTATTTTCCAATAATTATTCACATAATTAAATAAGCGATTATTCCATTACTCGTAAAATGGAATTCATATTGCTATTTTTAGAGATTTTCTATTTGAAAATTTGATTTACACACAAAAATAAAAAATTAATATGAAATGAAGTAATTTATTACAAGATGATTTTAAATAAACATCTTGATTTATTGAGTATTACAAACGCAGGTTTTATAGGGACTAATTGGTTGGTAATAATTGAATTTAATATGGATATTTTGTTGTTCCTCCTGCTCCATGCCAGGTCATAGCAAGTGCCATACTTAAACTGAAGGGTGAAATCATAAAATTATTATAACTATATATCACTTAATGGCACGCAGCACCACAGGTCCCATAAGTCCGGCAGGGAGGAGTTGGGCATCTTTGTTCCAGTAACGACTATTGGATACGGTCTTCTTTCTGCCTGTCTTCTCCTCGCCGATGAGATGATTGGCCCATTGGTTGCATACGCGTATCTCGATATCGTTTTTACCGGCATGCAGCATTCCCGTTACATCCAAACAGTATGGCGCACACCACACATTACCTGCCGACTGACCATTGATGAATACCTCGGCAGCAGCGACCACTTTGCCAAGTTCAAGGCGAGTACGTAGTTTTTGGGATAAATAAGACTTAGGCACACTTATCTGCTGACGATAGGTGGTTGTTCCGCTGAAGTGGCGGATTGCCTCATCCTGGCTGTCCGATAAGGACTGCAATTGGTTGAAGATTGTGGGTGCAGGTGCGTCCATGCCATCGAAGCTGACGGCCCAGACTCCGTCCAGCGTCATGGCAGCATGGGTAGTGATACCTTCATCGTGTTTGCTCAGATCCAGCGAGGAGCCTATACGTATATCCTGGGTGCAAGTCTCACCTGCAGCCTTGTAGCTGACACGCAGCACAGGCTCCTTACGGAAGGTACGTCCCGCGGCCTATCTATTGTCCACGGGAATCACATACTGGCCCTCTGCAATGAGTTGTTTCAGCTGATCTGTAGCATCGGAATGAGACATGCTCTCTTCGTCCAAATCGGCAGGTACAGCTCCATAGAAGGATTTTTCGATCAACAGATCACCACTGTCACCAGGCATGGGGAGCGTAAAATGCTGACCCTCGGTCGCATAGAGTACCTTGCGAACGCCTCCGATGGTATAGGTGATCTGCATGTGCTTGACGATACCTGGAGCGGGATCGCCCCAGTTGCCGTTATTGCACCACGTATCCAGACGGTTATTCCTGACAAGCTCACGTATATTATCGGAATTATCCACAATTCCATTGGGTACAAACCTGTTAAACTCGGCTTTGAGGATTTCCAGTCCATCCAGGGGTTGCAGCGGTCCGGTCTTCTTAGCAGCAAGGATATTAGATGCGGATTCAGCTTGCTTTCGGAACACCACGAACCATGACTGCATGGGTTGGAAGGGGATGGTAAGGGTGGTTACATCGCCCTGACATCTGTAGGACTGCACAGCTTGTATTTCACCGGTCAGAGGATTCCATAACTCGGGCATCCTATCCTTGACACGGAACGAACATTCCATCTGGCGCATAAGCTTCTGCTGATTGCAAATGAAATATACTTCGCCCTCCTCGCACGAGCGGTGAATAAAGTAGAAACCGGTATTGTGACTGGCGGTCCAGAAGTCGCGTTTCACGCCTGCCTTAAGCAACGCATCCACACCACTGATATCGCGCACCTTGCCACTGCCCCATAATTCCTGTACCAACTGCTGCACCTGCGTATCACAAGCTGGATAACCCTGAAGTGATGGAGACACCAAGGGACGTTTGCCTACCACCATAGCACCTGCATCCACCAGTCGCTTAATATTCTGTAGCATCCGAGGTGTCATCTGCTCGCTCTTAGGCATCATAAGCACCCTGTAGCAAGCTCCTGCAGGTGTATAGATAAGGTGATCGCGGACAGTAAGCTGATACATCATATCGGTTCATATCATGTCATAATCAAATCCTTCGGCCTTAGCCTCGGGGTACGCAACACCCACCGTTGGCGTTGACTCGCCCTCGAAAACCAGTATATCGCCTACAAAACTACCCTGCTGTAGTAAGTACTGACAGCGACTTATATAATCGATATAGTAGTGATGTTGTGACCAGAGTGTATTCTGGCGGTTAAAGTGCAGACCGTAGCCACTCAGGGTATAGCCGGGAGCTGCATCGGTAGGCTGATGCACGTAGGTATGGAAGACGTACTGATTGATGCCCTCGCAGAAGAAACGGTCACCCACACTCTTCAAATCGGCATGCGTGTTGAAATAACGTGCATTATCACGGGTTGCAGTAAAGGCTTCGGCACCCACCAGCTTCTTACCGCACAGGTGCGCTACCGAGGCGGCCATCTTGGAGGTGATATTAACTCCTGCATTGTCCATCCAAAACTCGCCCATCACAAAATCGGCTGACGAACCGGCACGCATAGCGGTGAAGGGACCTGTATAGGGCTCGGAGGAAAACTTAAGTCCGTGCTCGTGACAGAGGTCGCGGAAGTGATCGTAGAAGTTTTCAGCCATCACATCGGAGCAGACCTTGCGCACGTCCCACAAGAAACGCTCACTCTCCGGTCCGCTGCCTACGCAGTAGCCTGCCATGGCGGGAAAATAGTCAAAGATACTGTAACCCATGCGCTTTAGGAACTCGCGGTCAAAACCTGCCGTCCAGTTTGAGGAACCCACCTCGTAGCTATCTACCAGGATATTATCGAGCACCGGCCCTACTAGTGGACCCAGATAGTCCAGGATAGGTTGCACACCATCGTGCCAGAAAACATCCAGAGCCTGACTACTCAGTTTGTTCACCTCCAGTCCGACTGCCGTGATATCATTAGCTGGGTGCGTTTCCGTTCCAGTACTGGTGTGACCGAATCGCATCACCGTCCAGTTTCCTTTGGGTGCACTCCACTTCAGGTTACCCTGCGCATCCATCATACCTGTTAGGTCCACAATGCTGGCCTTTGCTATCGTAGCATCGGCAGGAAAGGTTTCCTGGCTGGCAGGCAACATGTCGGGTGTCACATAAGCCTTCATACTCTTGAGGTCATGATCCTTGATCTTCTGATCTATGTCAGGTGTGGGGAATGCTATCACGCGTATATCCTGATAATAGTTACGGTTACTCTTGGGCTGTACCAACTGCAACTGCTGTTCCTTACCTGTGCCCTGCAACTGGATCTCTGTCCAAGTCAGGGTTTGCATGCTATTGGCTGGTGTTACCCAGCTGCCTCCGCTGCACGACCAGCCTGGACCGTTGTTCAAGCCCATAGTCATGCCTAGTCGCTCAGCCTCGGTGGCGGCAAACTTGACCAACTCCAACCACTCAGGACTCAAATACTTGACTGTACCGGCTGGTATACCTCCAGACAGATTGAACAGTTGAAAGGCTGTGATGCCTGCATTGTGCATGGCCTCCAGATCCTTGGTTATTCCATGGCGTGTGATATTGCCATCCATCCAGTGCCACCAGGTGTAAGGATGTCCCTGTCGGGTCTGGGTGGTCCAATCCTCAAGCTTCTGACTCCAAACCGATGTAGTGGCAAGCAGCAGCGATATACCTATTATAAATCTTCGCATTTATTTTATGTTATTTTGTTTTATGTTTATTGTTTACTATCAAAGAATACGGCATTCATTAACGAGTTATCTCCACGGATATTGCTGGCCATGATCTGGACAGAACTGTTGAGTTCAAACACCACATACACCCCGCCATTGAGGTCGGGACTGTCAATCTCTATCCAGGCAGGCAGTTCCACACCGAAGTCGAGACGAAGTACGCCTTCTCCCTTTACACGGATGGAGCAGTTCTCGCGAGTGATAGTGGAAAGTCCCTGGAAGTTATTGGCGTTAGAGATTGCCTCTGCCGACCGGGGTCGTACTACATAAATCTGCAGAGGATCGCTTACCTTGGGGTCATCCCACACATAGCTGACCAGCGGGTCGGGCGAGTCGGCAACTGCTGCACCAGTCATGGCACCACCCGTGATGTAGCCGTATGGCTGTGCTATTGGCGAGCGTCGTGTAAGCAGCTTTGTGTCTTGGGCTGAACCGGTTATAGAGGTAAAGAGGATTCCTGCTAAAAGAATAGTTCGGTATGTGTTGAAATGGAATTTCATGATGAATCTTGTTTTCATTTGATGCAGCAAATGTAACAAAAAATATACGAAACTAACATATTTTATTGGGAGCTGTCAACGTAGTCAACGCTACATGCATCTCGACTGATCAGACTCGTAAAGCTTCTTGTCGCGGCTCTTGTATAAATTCATCCCCTGTTTCCTTGATTATATGACTGTATTAAGCTTGTTTCCTGATATTTATGATACGTCAACAATAATTTTTATCTATCATCTTTAACATGATAAAATAAATGAGTATTTTTGTCGCCTAATTAATAATCAATTAACAAATTTTTATCCACTGAAATGAGAAAATGGAGTATAGAGGATTCAGAAGAATTATATAACATCAAAGGATGGGGAAATGGCTATTTTTCTATTAACGAAAAAGGAAATGTGCAGGTTACTCCACGAAAACAAAATGGTGGTGTAGTTGATCTGAATGATCTGATGCAAGAACTATATCTTAGGGATGTTTCGTCACCTGTGTTGGTGCGTTTCCCTGAAATTCTTGACAACAGAATTGAAAAAATATCCAGTAGTTTTGAAGCGGCTTCGAAAGAATATGAATATCAAGCGCAAAACTATATCATTTATCCTATCAAAGTCAATCAGATGAGACAGGTGGTGGAAGAAATTGTTACGTATGGAAAACGATTTCATATTGGACTTGAAGCGGGATCAAAACCGGAGCTACATGCTGTACTGGCTATTAATTCGGACGATGATTCACTGATTATTTGTAATGGATATAAAGACGAAAGTTATATTGAACTGGCTCTCCTGGCACAAAAAATGGGGAAACAGGTGTTTATCGTTGTTGAAAAACTGAACGAACTGGAACTGACAATAAAACTGGCGAAAAGATTAAAAGTAATGCCTAACATTGGCATTCGAGTAAAATTGGCAAGCTCAGGAAGTGGTAAATGGGAGGAATCTGGCGGTGATGGCAGCAAATTCGGATTGAATTCAAGCGAACTGCTCGAAGCTCTGGAGATTCTTAGAAAAAATAAAATGGAGAACTGCTTCAGACTTATTCATTTTCATATTGGTAGCCAGGTTACAAAAATACGTCATATAAAAACGGCACTTCGTGAGGCTGCACAATTCTATGTACAACTTTATACCATGGGATTTCATCTCGACTTTGTGGATATTGGTGGTGGATTGGGTGTGGATTACGATGGAACAAGGTCGTCTTTTACTGAAAATAGTATAAACTATTCTATTCAGGAATATGTGAATGATGCTGTTTTTACGTTTGTTGATACGGCAAACAAAAACAATTTGCCTCACCCAAATATTATAACGGAATCTGGACGAGCGCTTACAGCTCATCACTCGGTTCTTATCTTTGAGGTACTGGAAACAACAACGTTGCCTGAATGGAAAGAAAATAAGGATATTCAGGAAACAGATCATGAACTGGTAAAAGAGTTGTACAATATTTGGGATGTACTAACACCGACAAAAATGTTGGAATCTTGGCACGATGCTCAACAAATAAGAGAAGAATCTTTGGATCTCTTCAGCTTGGGTATGCTGGATCTTAAAACAAGAGCACAAGTGGAAGAATTATATTTCTCAATCGCAAGAGAAATAAATAATACTATTACTCGATCAAAACATGCTCCGGAAGAACTGAAACAGTTGGCACAACTGCTGCCGGACAAATATTTCTGTAATTTTTCTTTGTTTCAATCACTGACGGACTCATGGGCAATTGATCAGATTTTCCCTATTATTCCTATTCATCGACTTAACGAGAAACCGGACAGAACGGCTACAATACAGGATATAACATGTGATTCTGATGGCAAAATAGCAAGCTTCTCTCTACAGGATGGCTTCCATTTACCTTATCTTCCGGTTCATAGTTTGAAGAAAAATGAATCGTACTATATTGGGGTATTTCTGGTTGGGGCGTATCAGGAAATTTTGGGCGACTTACACAATTTGTTTGGTGATACAAATGTTGTTCATGTAACGACAAAAGAAAATGGATATAATATAGATCAGGTAATTGATGGTGAATCAGTGGCTGATGTACTGGAATATGCTCAGTACAATCCAAAAAAACTGGTACGGACTGTGGAGACATGGATAATGAGCTCTGTAAAACAGGGTAAGATTTCTGTCGAAGAGGGTAAGGAATTTCTGTCGAACTACCGCTCTGGATTATATGGATATACGTATTTGGAATAATAAGGCTGAAACAAAAACAACTGAAACACAATTAGCTGAAATAAATTAACTAAATTTCAATTAGGTAAAATATAAATAACCGCTTCTGAAAATTCAGGTGTGGTGGTTTCATAAGAATAACAAAAGACCTGTCAATTATAAATGACAGGTCTTTTTTATCTGGTTATGTCTCGTCCTGAAATAGCGTTAAAAATATTGAAGAAAACCTGTAACGGTTATTCAGGACTAGTCATTAAATATGTGTGAATATTACATTTCTTTGATCAATTCATACTTGGGTACTAACGATTTCATAATTAACCATCCTATCAAATATGCAAATGCACAAATACAGAAGATGATGAAATATCCGCTGTCTATACCGGAAAATCCCAAAAACTGGAGATTGGTCTTTTCTGAAAAATCAAATAATGCGCCGGAACCTTTGTTGATCAAAAAAGCTCCTACTCCACCGGCCATACCTCCAATACCGGTAATGGTGCCTACAGCGTATTTGGGAAACATATCGCTGACGGTGGTGAATATATTGGCGGACCATGATTGATGGGCCATAGCGGCAAGTCCTATTATGATCACTGGGAACCAAACGGAATATTGTCCTAATGGTTGGGCAAATAGAATAAGAACGGGAATCAAGGCAAATATAAACATGGCTTTCATCCTGCCTTTATAGGGATTCATTTTCTTTTTCTCCATGAAATATGATGGTAAATATCCTCCAAGAAATATCGAAATCATGGAAATGGCATAGACAATGAATATATGTACTGAACTTTCAGTCGAACTTAATCCGTAAACGGAACTTAAATAGGCGGGAATCCAAAATAAAAGAAACCACCAAACACCATCTGTCATGAATTTACCGATGGCAAACGACCAGGTTTGCTTGTGACGAAAGGCTTGCTTGTAGGTAACTTTTTTGGGCTGATCGGATTTTACTTCTACTTCGTCTACTTTATCATCTTGATTTATATATTCTAATTCCAACGCATTGACACTTGGATTCTTTTCTGGTTTTTTGTAAACAAATACCCAGATTCCCATCCAAATAAATCCAAGGGCTCCTATAATTATAAAGGACATTTCCCAACCATAGGCTTTGGCAAGAAATGGAATGGTTAATGGGGCTATCAATGCTCCAATTTGAGCACCGGAATTAAATATACCTGTTGATAGGGCACGGTCTTTCTTTGGAAAATATTCGGCAGTGGCTTTAATGGCTGCGGGAAAGTTGCCTGCTTCTCCTATTGCTAATATTAATCGGGCAAATACAAATAGGGTTACACTAACGGTTACTATTAATGAGACATTGCTTACTGCGGCAATGGCTTCTCTTGAACCTTCAAAATTAAATATCCAATTGCCGGTTACAATTCCTGATGTTGCGATTCCACAAAATGCATGTAAAATGGCGCCGAACGACCAGACTCCTATCGACCATAAATATCCCTTTTTGGTATCTAACCAATCGACTAACTTACCGGCAAATAACATGGAAATGGCATAGAATATAGAAAAAAGACTGGTTATTGTGCCGTAATCATTGTTGGTCCAGTGGAATTCGGGGGCTATATAATCTACCCACGTAAGGGAAAGCACTTGACGGTCAAGGTAATTAACAGTGGTTGCTAAAAACAACATGGATGTGATTACCCAACGGTAATTGGTCATTTTACGGTTACTCTTTTGTAATTCATTCATTGTGATATTTAATTTTATGTTATGTGTATTTCTGCTTTGTTACATATTTCTGATAATAAGTTTGCTAAGTTATAAAATAATCTGATTGTGTACGTACACAAAGAGGCTTTTTAACATAATATAATTCAAGATAATTCTAACTTATCTTGATTTTAAAGGAATCAAAAAACTACCATTTTTACATATTTTAACCCTCCTAAAGTTAATAAATGTAAACAAAATGAGAGTATGGTGCTTATATTCAACATATTAGCGCTGATACTCTCATGATGGTCTTACCATGGTCTTACCATGGTCTTACTATGGTCCGATAGAAAAATCGACAACAATGTTAAGCATAGTTAATTCTGGTTGTTGAAGATTTTCTTGAATTTTGAAAATCATATTGACAAAAATCAACTCAACCCTTCTACATTAATCTTACTATTTCCTGCCACACCTCATTTTGATTTTCGAAAATCAACTCAACCCTTCTACATTACCTGCGACAATGTCAATATGATTGGCCTGGGGATCGGCTGGAAGCCCTGGCATACGCATCATCTCTCCACCAATGGCGACAATAAACTCTGAGCCTTGATTGATTACGAGTTCATTGATCTTGAAACGAAAATTTGTCGCTACTCCATATGCTTTTGGATCTGCTGAGAATGAATATTGGGTCTTGGCTATGCAGACTGGCATTTTTGCAAGTGGAGTGCCATTTATCTTGTCTAACATCTTTAATGCTTTCTCACCAAAAACAACGTCTCTTGCTCCATAAATGGTTTTTGCAATCTTTTCGACTTTCTCTTCTATACTGTCTTCATCGTCATAGGTGAACTTTAAATCGTGTGAGGGGTCATTCTCTACTGCATCTACAATGGTTTCAGCTAATTCAATCGCACCATCGCTGCCTTTGACAAATGCATCGTTTATTGCAAAACGAACGCCTTTGGTTGCGCAGTATTGACGAACGACATCTATCTCTTCTTCTGTATCGAAATAGTATTTGTTGAATGCGACAATAACGGTTTGACCAAATGTTGAAAGGTTTTCTAAATGCTTTTCTACATTTTCTAATCCTTTTTTCAATCCGTCTATGTCTTGTTCCTTGATCTTGCCTTCGGGGGTTCCTCCATGCATCTTAAGTCCTTGGGCGGTTACGACTAACACGGTGGCTTTGGGACGTAATCCGCTTTTCCTGCACTTGATATTGAAGAATTTTTCGGCGCCTAAGTCTGCACCAAACCCAGCCTCGGTGATCACATAGTCACCATAACTCATGGCCATCTTGGTTGCTAACACTGAATTGCACCCGTGGGCTATATTGGCAAAGGGACCGCCGTGGACAAATGCTGCGGTATTTTCGGTGGTTTGTACCAAATTTGGATGGATGGCGTCTTTCATCAGTACTGTGATTGATCCGGCAATACCAAGATCTTTTACTGTAAAAGGATTGCCGTTTCGCTTGTATCCAAGTAATATATTCTCAATGCGACGACGCAAATCGGCTTCGTCTTCAGCAAGACAGAGAATGGCCATAAGCTCGGATGCCGCGGTAATATCGAAACCGGACTCTTGGGGAATACCATTTCCTGGTCCTAAACCGGTTACTATATATCGTAAATTCCTGTCATTTACGTCTAACACTCTTTTCCATAATACTTGCTTGATCTCATCTCCTGTTCCCTGAACACGAAATATATAATTGTCTAATAATGCGGAAATGGTATTGTGGGCAGTGGTAATTGCATGAAAATCTCCTGTGAAATGGAGGTTGATATTCTCCATCGGTAGTACTTGAGAATATCCACCGCCTGCGGCTCCGCCTTTCATACCGAATACAGGACCTAAAGAGGGCTCACGAAGGGCTACTATTGCTTTTTTACCTATTTTATTGAGACCTAGCGTCAAACCAATGGATACGGTGGTTTTGCCTACTCCGGCTTTGGTTGGGGTAATGGCGGTGACTAATATCAGGTTGCTCTTGTCTATCTTTTCCTTGTTTAATAATTGTACAGGGATTTTGGCCATGTAACGACCATAATTATGTACTTCATCTCGTGGAATACCTATTCCTTCTGCTACATCTTTAATCTTTTTCAACGGAGTTTCCCTTGCGATTTCTATATCACTCTTCATTTCTAAATTTTATATTATATATATTTATTTAATGTTTGTTTCTTATTGTTTTTTGGGTTTAGCTAATTGATCTTCTAACTTTATTAACTGATCTCGCAACTGAGCGGCTTCAAGAAATTCTAACTTCTTGGCTGCATCATGCATGGCCTTCCGGGTGCGCTCAATCTGACGTTTGAGATCGGTAACGTTTTCATATTTCACTTCTGGCTCGGAAGCAATTGGAAGATAATCTGGCTCTATATATGCATTCTGATCTACAACCTCTTCTTTTTTACTGCTTAAAGCTGAAGAATAGCCTTTCTGGATTTGACGGGGTGTTATTCCGTGCTCTATATTATACTTTAACTGCTTGTCACGCCTACGGGTGGTTTCATCAATGGTGGCTTTCATGCTGTCTGTCATTTTATCGGCATAAAAGATAACGCGACCGTTGATATTGCGGGCAGCGCGACCTGCTGTCTGCGTTAATGAACGATGGGAACGGAGAAAGCCTTCTTTATCGGCATCCAAAATGGCTACCAGCGAGACTTCGGGCAAATCTAATCCTTCTCTTAACAGATTGACACCAATAAGAACATCATATAGTCCTTTACGTAAATCATCCATGATCTGTATTCGCTCTAATGTCTCGACATCTGAATGGATGTAATTGCATCGGATACCATTCTGGTAAAGATAATCTGTTAACTCTTCTGCCATTCTTTTGGTGAGAGTGGTAACGAGTACTCGTTCATCTTTTTCTATACGCAGTTGTATCTCTTCCATCAAATCGTCAATCTGATTAACGCTGGGACGTACTTCAATTATGGGATCAAGAAGACCGGTGGGACGTATCAACTGATCGACTACTACTCCTTCTGATTTTTCGAGTTCATAGTCGGCTGGAGTCGCACTTACAAATATGATTCTTGGAACAAGGGATTCGAATTCTTCGAACTTAAGGGGACGATTGTCTATCGCGGCTGGAAGACGAAATCCATATTCTACAAGATTAGTTTTCCGTGAACGGTCGCCGCCATACATTGCACGGATCTGAGGAACGGTGACGTGACTCTCGTCAATAACCATCAAATAATCTTCGGGGAAGAAGTCAAGAAGACAGAATGGGCGTGTCCCGGGTTGTCTTCCATCAAAATATCTTGAGTAATTCTCGATGCCGGAACAATATCCGACTTCTTTTATCATTTCTACATCGTAAGTAACTCTCTCATATAAACGCTTTGCCTCCAATGGTTTACCAATGGACTGAAAGAACTCTACCTGCTTCCCAAGATCTATCTGAATCTCTTCAACAGCACGGAATATCCTTTCTTTAGTGGTGACAAACAGATTGGCTGGGTAGATCCTAAATGATTCTAACCTTTCTAACATTACCAACGAAACTGAATCTATTGATTCTATACTTTCTATTTCGTCATCCCAGAAAATTACTCGGATTATATTATCGTCATAGGCAAGAAATATATCTACTGTATCGCCCTTTACACGGAAGTTACCATGGTCATACTCTGACGTTTCATTTCGTGAGTATAGACTCTCGACCAATGATCGTAAAAACACATCACGGTCAATCTTCTGACCTACTTTTATTTCTATTGTGACTTTATTGAAATCTTCAGGATTGCCAATTCCATATATGCATGAAACGGATGAGACTACAATTACATCGTTCCTGCCTGATAATAATGCTGATGTGGCGGCTAACCTCAGTTTCTCAAGCTCCATATTTACAGCCAAATCCTTTTCTATATAGGTGTTTGACGACGGCAAATAGGCTTCCGGCTGATAATAATCATAGTAAGACACATAATATTCTACAGAATTGTGCGGAAAGAAGTTCTTGAACTCACTGTACAACTGGGCAGCCAACGTTTTGTTGTGACTTAACACTAGTGTGGGCTTGCCAATCTGCTCAATAACATTGGCAACTGTAAATGTTTTACCCGAACCGGTAACGCCTAACAGCGTCTGATAGGGCACATTACTACGTAATCCTTCTACCAAAGCTTTGATGGCTTCAGGTTGATCTCCTGTTGGCTTATATTGTGATGTTAGTTGAAATTCCATTTGTGATAAACAAACTCTATACCTCAATAGTTCGCTTAAGGTGCTTCAGTATATGGTTTTGTTTCAGATATTGATGTTATCTGGAATATGCTGTCAAGGGAAACATGAACAATATAACCGGAAATGGATTCGTTTATTCCTTGCTTATTTGTCATCTCTTTGACAAGGGAAACATTGGCCTTATATGAATCATTAACATCACGCTCGTATTGCAACCCCTTAATATCCGGCTCGAATTTAATAGTATTATTGGTGGATTTGGCACTTGCCATTACTAATTCTCCTGAAATTTTATCTCGCGATGCTGTTCTTGCATTAAAGAAACGAGTTACAGTTGGTGCTAAATATTTAGTTATTTTATCGTACGAAACAGTTGATAGAGCGGAATAAAAACCACTTATCGTTTCTTGTATTTTACTCAAATCGCTTTCATCAACTGGATATGATTGAAATAACATGTTGTATCGGTTTTGCGCAGGTGTGAAATAATCACCATCGAATTTTCCGCTTTCTGACATTAATAAATACTCTGAGTAACTTTCGGCTGTATTTGTTTTAAGTGCGGCAATCCACATAATTGAGTCTAATCGGGATCGTACAAGCGGTAAATATGCGCTCTCAGGATAATTTGTCAGGAATGCATCCAATTCTCCAGAATTATCGGAATTTTTTAGACTTTCCCAAATGGAATCTTCTTCTTGTTTAAATATTATCACCTTATTCTCAGCTTCTTCAAAATAGACTCCTCTCGGATATTGATCCATATACGATAGATATGAACTTTTTGAATTCTCTTTTAATGCCAACTCCCATGTAGATCGTTCAAGATTGCCTTTTTTCACTACTTCTTCATAAATAAAATAAAGCGCTGTAGATATTAACAAGACACTTATTATCCATATTGTTAAACTACCCTTTTTTTTACGCTTTGTTTTATACTCAGTGTTATACCTTGTATTACCATCTTGAATTGATTCATACTGCTCTTCCCCATTCCTCTCAGTCGTACCACTCTTTGCATTAAGCATTCTATTTGATTCTTGAGTTGCGGAATGCTGCTCTTCACAGACCCCCTCAACCATAAGCGACTTAATATCTGATGATTTATCTGCAAACCCATCTCCTCCTGATTCTCGTTTTGAAGGCAATTCAACCTCATAATCGTTTTGGATCTTTGACTTGCAGTCGTGACAGAACAATTCTTCTTCTGACTTATTATTTCCGCACAAAGGACAATATTTAGACATCGATTGATCTATTAAATTGATTGTTACCTGCAAAGATAGAAAAATGACGGCTCAAATTGGCATACAAAAAGGACAAAAGAAACCTTTCTATTTTTAGATAATAACATTTTCTCAGTACTTGTTATTCTTAAAAAGAAGCCTATTTTCACGTGCTTCGTCAAGTCGAATAAGTAGACTTTCTCTATTTAAGATTGCTATTTTATCCTTACTTTCAGGGTCAATAAGCTCAAGCATATTCCTAAGATCATCATCTGATAACATTTCCATTGTTTTATCAAACGCTTCTTTGTTACCTATTTCAAAACGAACAAAAGCCAATCTGTTTTTAACATCTGGAAAGTTGGGATCAAGTTTGAATAATTGTTCAAGATAATCCGCTGCTTCTTCTAATTTACCTAATGAGACACATATAATCGATAGGCGATTTAAAACATTCTCATTATCTTCTGAAAGCAACGCTGCTTTCATATATGCCTTTTCTGCATCAATATAATTTTCTTCATGAATGGCAAGCTCACCCTCAAGACAATAATAATCATAAGTCTCGCGTTCGGATTCAGGGATTTGATCAAACAACTCCTTGGCCTTTTCTATCTGTTTTTCAAGAATATACACCCATGCGCGTTTCATCAATATGCCTTTTGAACCTAAATGCGCTTCTTTCATATTGATAACTTTGAACATCTGATCGTATTCTTTCAAAGCTTCATAACTCACAAGAAGTGAATCATATAGCGACATATCATCGGGAGTTTCTTTTAAACATTCTTCAAATATAAGAATTGCATCTTCTGCATTTCCATTTAAACACATTGCCAACGCCTTCAATTTTAAAGCGTTCACGTCTCCTTCATTGATAGTCAAGGCAAAATCGAATGCATCTACTGCTTTTCCGTACTCTCCACTCATGGAATACAACTTTCCTAGATTTACCCAACTCTCAAAAGAATACGGGTCAATATCTAGCAAATGATTGTTGAATTCTATTGCTTTAGGGAAATTACTCAACATTTCATATGCATAAGAAAGATCGTTGAGAACTTCCGTATTATTAGAATCTATTTTAAGACTGTCTTCTAAATAAGGTACAGCTTTATCGTATTCATCAACATCATTATATATAAAGCCTATCTCAATATCTATTGTATATAATTGATCAACCGTTAGTTCCCTTTCAAACAAGTCGTCAATAATTGCTTCTGCCTCATCCTTCATATCAAGATGAATCAGACACTCTATTTTGAGTAATGGTATGTCAATATCACCATCATCAGATATAGAATCTATATAATTTAGAGCTTCTTGGAAATATTGCCCGTCGACCAATTCTTTTGCTTTAATTAGCATCAATTGTTGGCTTCCGGGATGCATAGCAAGTCCTTCTTTAGTAAGATTATCTGCTTCTTCTAGATCACCAATACTAAAATAATACTCTATCAACATTGAGAACTCATCGGCATCGAGATACATTTTCTTACCATGAGCACGCATTTGTTCATATTTATTAAGCAGTTCGGATATATCTAATTCATCATCTTCCATTCCATCTCTAAATTAATTGTATGCGCATGCTTACTTCTTCCAAGAATCTTTTAGTGCCACTGTACGATTAAATACCAGGTGATCAGGAGTAGAATCATTATCAACATTAAAATATCCTACACGCTGAAACTGAAAATTATCGAGGGGCTTAACATCTTTCAGGTAAGCTTCTAATTTACAATTCTTTTTCACAATAAGCGAATTGGGATTCAACAATGATCTAAAATCTGTATCTTTTTCACCAGAAGGATCTTCAACCATAAAAAGACGATCGTAAAGTCGTACTTCTGCATCTATACTATGCGCTGCTGACACCCAGTGAATTGTACCTTTAACTTTTCGATTAGCTTCGGGCATACCACTCATTGTTTGTGGATCGAATTCTGCATAAACTTCAACGACATTACCTTGGTCATCCTTTTTGCATCCTGTACACTTAACGATATACGCATTCTTCAAACGGACCTCTTTACCTGGGGTTAGTCGGAAATATTTCTTTGGAGCCTCTTCCATGAAGTCATCTCGTTCGATCCATAACTCACGACTAAACATTACTTTACGGCTACCCATTGATTCATCTTCAGGATTGTTAACCGCATCTACCTCCTCCACTTTTCCTTCGGGATAGTTAGTGAGGATCAGCTTAATGGGATCAATAACACCCGAAACACGCATCGTCTTTTTGTTAAGGTCCTCTCGAATGCTATGTTCCAGTAAAGAAACATCGATCATTCCATCATATTTAGTATAGCCGATATTATTAATAAAATAGCGGATCGATTCAGGAGTATATCCTCTGCGACGCAATCCACAAATAGTAGGCATTCGAGGATCATCCCAGCCCGACACCAATTTTTCCTGTACAAGTTGCAATAATTTTCGTTTGCTCATCATTGTATAAGTCATGTTCAAACGATTAAACTCGTACTGATTAGGACGATAATCGCTGTCGGCCAGCTGATCGATAAACCAGTCATACAGAGGTCGATGCACCACAAACTCTAAAGTACAAAGTGAATGTGTAACCCCCTCAAAATAGTCAGATTGTCCATGAGCAAAATCATACATAGGATAAGCCTTCCATTTAGTACCCGTTCTATGGTGAGGAATATGAATAACCCTATAAATAATTGGATCTCTGAAGTGCATGTTTGAAGAAGCCATGTCTATTTTTGCACGCAACACCATTCTACCCTCTTCAATTTCTCCAGTATTCATTTTCTGAAAAAGTTCAAGAGTCTCCTCTATCGGTCGGTCACGAAATGGGCTATTTACACCAGGTTGAGTAGGCGTACCTTTTTGTTTTGCTATTTCTTCGGCCGATTGTTCATCCACATAAGCCTTACCCTCTTTGATAAGTTTTACAGCAAAGTCCCAAAGCTGATCAAAATAATCAGAAGCATAAAACACGTTTTCCCAATGAAAGCCCAGCCATTTTATGTCCTCCATAATAGAGTCAACATATTCAACATCTTCTTTTACCGGGTTTGTATCATCAAATCGAAGATTACAGATTCCGTTATAGTTATCAGCGATACCAAAATCCAAACAAATAGCTTTGGCATGACCGATATGTAAATATCCATTAGGTTCCGGTGGGAATCGTGTTTGCACACGTCCATCATTCTTACCATCACGCAAATCTTTTTCAACAATCTGCTCTATGAAATTGAGACTTTTCTTGTTCTCTTCGATATTCAGGTTCTCTGTTTCCGACATAATATTTATTAATTGAACTCCTTTCAATACCATTTATAAACTATTGAAAGGATAAGCTTGTTACAAAAATATTAAAAATAGTTTATGCAATAGAATCTTTTTCAAATTAAATTGACACCCTTGCATATGGTGTCACTTCAGGGCCACAAAACTCTTTATCGATGTATTTGAAGTATCCCGTAATGGCAACCATTGCCGCGTTATCAGTTGTATATGAGAACTTTGGGATATGAATTTTCCAACCATATTTACGACTATACGTTTCAAAAGCCTCGCGTAATCCCGAGTTAGCCGAAACCCCACCTGCCACTGCCACCTCTTTAATATTCAAGTCTTTAGCAGCGAGATATAATTTATTCATCAATACATCAATGATTGTTTTCTGTAAAGAAGCGCATAAGTCCTCCTTATTCAAATTAATAAAATCAGCATCATTCTTCAGTTCATCTCTAAGAAAATAGAGGAACGATGTTTTTAATCCACTGAAACTGTAATCATATCCAGCAACATGCGGTTTATTAAATTTGAATCTATCAGGATCACCCAGTTTAGCCAATCTATCTACAACAGGTCCACCAGGATATCCTAAGTCCATGACTTTAGCACACTTATCGAATGCCTCACCAGCCGCATCATCTATTGTTTGTCCGATAATTTGCATATCATTATAGTCTTTCACCAAAATGATCTGCGAATTACCTCCAGAAACCAGTAGACATAAAAACGGGAACGAAGGTTGATTCATATCCGATTCGTCCTCTTTGATAAAGTGAGCCAGGACATGCGCCTGCAAGTGATTCACCTCTATCATTGGGATGTTAAGCGCAGATGAAAACCCCTTTGCGAAAGAAGTCCCCACGAGCAACGACCCTAGTAATCCCGGTCCCCTAGTGAAAGCCACTGCCGACAGTTCCTCTTTCGAGATGCCCGCTTGTTTAAGAGCATCATGCACTACAGGAATTATATTTTGTTGATGGGCGCGTGAAGCCAATTCCGGGACGACGCCTCCATAACGTTCGTGGACAGCCTGTCCCGCCACCACATTAGAACATATGACCCCATCACGGATTATTGCAGCCGATGTGTCATCACACGAAGACTCTATACCTAAAATAGTTATCATTGTCAATAATTGAAGTTACAAAGATAATATAAAAATGTGAGCAGTTAAAGAGTAACATCGAAACGTATGTTACCAAGAATAGCATAAGGATTTTCCCTATATGTAAAACGATGCACATATTCAATTCGGAAAAGTCCAAGAATATTAGTAATTCCAATAGCCCCTTCCAGATAAGAAACGTCCCCCATCGGCATTGAAGTTTCAGGGAATGCCAAAAGGCCGTTATCAGTCGTAGGATAATTCTTATCAGATAGATGACTACTAATTCCCCTTAATGTAACCACCTCTTTTATGCCAAGTTTATCAATCAAAGGCACTTTAGAGAAAAGGAAATTCTCACCAACGAAAGTCGCCCGTACGCCAAAGAGTTGATCCGCGGGGAATTCCATTATTGGAGAGAGATAAAACCGATTATTCTCAATCAAGTAGAATGACCTTTGATTAGGGTAGATCAATAAAGGAAACGGCACCTGATTCCATACCCGTTGCGCATCAGCAACCATATCAAGTCTCCCTGCATTTCCAAGGATAAAACGCTTTTGTACAGATAAATCCGTACGATGATATTTCACCGT
This sequence comes from Bacteroidales bacterium UBA5287, assembly GCA_002411345.1. Taxonomy (GTDB): domain Bacteria; phylum Bacteroidota; class Bacteroidia; order Bacteroidales; family Dysgonomonadaceae; genus UBA5287. The sequence goes on from DHSL01000062.1 coordinate 51,375, forward strand.
ACCCCCCAGAAAACCATTCATTCCAACCAGATGTGATAAAATCAATACCGGTTTATTTAAAGAAAGCGATTTACGTTTGCGTCCATTTTGCTCATAATCCTCATCAAAAGAATAGCGTAACTGAAGCCCCACATTACTTTCACGAAGACGCGTAATGTTGGTTGGTTCACCAAGCTTTGTCATTCGGTTGAAAGTCAATCCAGCTACCGGAGTCATATCAGAAGACCTGACCCAAACCATATAAGCAAGTCCCGACAGCGATTCCCTTTCATAATTCATTTCAGCGAACCGACGATAAACCATTGCGTTTTTTGAACGATTATACGTAAAAAGAAGCAAGTCGTTAGGCATTCTTGGAGACATTTCCCCATAAGCATAGATATCGTTTTCTAAGATCAAATTAATATTATTCTGTGGAAACTCACCCGAATAGTACTGTCTCTTATTTAGAGAGTAAGTCGCCTCGCCCCGATATTTGAACCTTTGATCATCCAATCCGTATGCAATATACCCTTTCAAGAACAAATGCGGAGAGAACCTTGAATTTGTCGCCACTCCCGCTCTCAAACGAAATCCCTCTACCGGATTGATAGAAGGGATATTTTGTAAAGGACCAAAATCAAATTTATTCGATTCAGGATTGCCAAGAGGCACCCAATTTTTCTTGATTATGTTGATTAAATTTCCAAAAGAATTCCTTTCAGAAACACCAGTTTCCGAATTCCCATCTGTCGAAATATTTGTAAGAGAATCGTTGCTTGTGAAACTAATTCCAGATAATTCTTGAGCAATAGAAGATGAATGATTTGAAAGCCGGTCGTTATTTGTATAACCTATTCTGGATGTTCCTTGAGCATCAGAAGCTGAATTTTCGTTTAGACGGTTGTCGTTTGTGAAACCTGTGCCGGACGTTTCTTGCGTTTCAGAAACTGAATTAGTTATTATGGAATTATCCTTAACCAGATCAGCATTAGATATATTTTGAGCTTCCGCAGTTAAAGTATTGGTCAAGGAATTACTGCTTGCGGATTGATTTACAACCCCTTGAGCATTAATTCCTCCAACCAAAACATAGCAATAAGCAATTGTTAACAATAACTTTTTTAAATTCATCAGAAATTAGAATTCGACTTATAATTTACGATATCTAACCCTTTTTGGTTCCACATTACCCAGTCTCATTTTTTTATTCTCTTCATACTCACTGTATGAACCCTCAAAGTAGAAAACCTCCGAATCACCTTCGAAAGCAAGGATATGTGTACAAATTCTATCCAAGAACCAACGGTCGTGTGAAATTACCACAGCACATCCAGCGAAGTTTTCAAGTCCCTCCTCCAAAGCACGTAAAGTATTCACATCAATATCGTTAGTCGGCTCATCGAGCAACAGCACGTTCGCTTCAGACTTCAAAGTAAGCGCCAGGTGCAAACGATTTCGTTCCCCACCCGATAAAACACCCGTAAGTTTTTCCTGATCGGCCCCTGTAAAGTTAAATCTTGCAAGATAAGCACGAGAATTTATTTCTTTACCGCCAACTCTAATAAACTCCAAACCACCTGATACCACCTGATAAACAGTCTTTTCCGGATCTATAGACGTATGCGCCTGATCCACATAAGCCGTAACCACTGTTTCTCCGATCTCAAAAGTACCTTTGTCCGGTGTTTCCAGTCCCTGTATCAGTCGGAACAACGTAGTTTTTCCCGCCCCATTCGGTCCGATTACCCCTACGATTCCGTTAGGAGGTAACATAAAATTCAAGTTATCATATAGCAGTTTATCTCCATAAGCCTTTGCAACCCCAATAGCCTCAATCACCTTATTTCCGAGTCGCGGTCCATTAGGGATAAAAATCTCCAACTTCTCTTCTCTTTCTTTTTGGTCCTGATTCAGCAACTGTTCATACGAGTTCAAGCGAGCCTTTCCTTTAGCCTGTCGCGCTTTGGGAGCCATTCTGATCCATTCAAGTTCATGCTCCAGCGTTTTGCGACGTTTGCTAACCTGCTTTTCCTCCATCTCCATGCGTTTAGTCTTTTGTTCCAGCCACGAAGTATAATTCCCTCTATAAGGAATTCCTTCTCCGCGATCCAGTTCAAGAATCCAACCAGCAACATGATCAAGGAAATATCGGTCGTGCGTGATACAAATCACCGTACCCTTATACTGTTGCAAGTGCTGTTCAAGCCAGTCGATTGATTCAGCATCAAGGTGGTTAGTCGGCTCATCAAGTAAAAGCACATCAGGCTCTTGTAATAGAAGACGACAAAGCGCCACTCGACGTCTTTCTCCTCCCGAAAGCTCATTAATAGGTTGATCCACAGGAGGACAACGCAAAGCATCCATAGCCCTATCCAATCTATTATCGATAGTCCATGCATCCGCCGCATCCAATTTATCCTGCAATTCCGCCTGTCTCGCAAAGAGTTGATTCATCTTCTCTTCGTCCTCATAATATTCAGGCAGACCAAATTTATTATTTATCTCCTCATATTCATTCAAGAGGTCCATAATCGGTTGTACCCCTTCACGAACAATATCGATTACTGTTTTATCAGGATCAAGTTTTGGGTCCTGTTCCAGATATCCAACAGAATAACTTTTATCTGAAACCACTTCGCCCTGATATTCCTTTTCTATTCCGGCAATAATTTTCAGCAAGGTTGATTTACCCGATCCGTTAAGTCCTATGATTCCAATTTTGGCCCCATAGTAAAATGAGATATAGATATCTTTTAACACCTGTTTATGTGGCGGAAAGGTTTTACTCACACCCACCATTGAGAAAATAATTTTCTTGTCGTCGGACATACTTTACAATTTATTTTAATATTATTATAACACAATAAACCCCGAGGAATTATCTTTAATTTAATCTAAAAGCAATAGAAAAATCAATCGATTAATCCCCACCAATTTTAATACAAAGATATATAAAATGCATGAAATTCAGCAATCCCCATTCTTTGCAAGTTTCAATTACTTTATGAAAAATTAAAGCAAAGACTTTTCAGCAGCAAAAGTAAGACACACATAAGACTTCAACAATGTTAAATAAAGCCAAAACCCACACCATGCTTCCACTTAAGTCTTATCAAAGAATAGTGAGAGCATAGTGAGAGCATAGTGAGAGCATAGTGAGAGCATGGTGAGAGGAGCGTGAGAGTCACCTCGGAGCAGGAAAGGAGTTTCAAAGAGTAAATAATATAAAAAACAATACAATATATGTAAATATTAAAACTCCAATACCACTACAAAATCAGTATCATTTGGAATTTCATCCAGTTGTAAAACGATACCATCTTTTTCCTTTGAATATTTTATAGTTTTTTTATCCAGAAACGATTTAGCCGAACGCACTTTTTTCCCCGTCAAAGGTAAAAAAAGCTTATTGTTTTGAAGATTTATGATATGCACAAACAATTTATTACCATTTTGTGTAGTAACCCCCCATTCTTGCGGAGCAATCACTCCCCCACGCGTATTGTAAATAGATTCACCATAGACTTTGAGCCAATCCCCGATTGCGCAATACCTTTGAATTGCTATGTCCGGGAACTCCCCATTAGGACGTGGTCCCACATTCATCAGCAGATTTGCATTATTTCCAGCAGCTTTTATTAAATAATGAATCAATTCTTTTTCCGATTTATAATTCAAGTCAGTGATGCTGTATCCCCAAGTATTATTCATTGTTTCGCACGTTTCGAGCGGCAATTGTCCGATAGTAGCCGTACCCGAGAACCCCGTTTTATTTTGTCCAGGCAAATCCTTTTCGAATGTTTGTCCATCCTCCCCCTCCAAAGGCGTTAAATGATGATTATTGATAACCAAACAACCAGGTTGAATACTATGAATAAGGTCATAAATCTCTCTAATTTTCCAATCAAATTCCGCCGGTTGATCCCAGAGTCCATCGAACCAGATTGCCCCTATTTCACCGTAGTTAGTAAGCAGTTCCGTAATTTGATTCTTCATAAACCGGTGGTAAGAATCCCAATTTCCTTTTTCTGTACGTCCTACCCCATGCCCTGTTCTTCCCAGCGGATAGTAATCATTTCGTGTCCAATCCAGAAGTGAATAATAAAAATGCAGTTTGACGCCCTGTTTATGACATTCGTCCGCCAGTTCCTTTATTATATCCCGTTTGAAAGGCGTTGCATCCACAATATTAAATGGCGATTGTTTAGTTTCGAACATTGAAAATCCATCGTGATGCCGAGATGTTATGCAAATATATTTTGCACCCGATGCTTTTACGTCCGCCACCCATTTAGCCGCATCATATTTAGAAGGATAAAACCCTTGGGCCAGTTTAGCATATTCATTATGATTAATATTCTTATTATTCATTATCCATTCCCCGTCGGCCATCATGCTGTAAATACCCCAGTGAATGAACACCCCGAATTTCATGTCTTGAAATTCCTCTCTATTTTTCAGATTATCGTTAGTTGGAACATAAGATTGCTGTGCCATAGACAAACAAACAAATAAGAACGATACAACTACAAGTAGTGTATATTTTTGTTTCATAGTAACATTGTTTTTTTTATGATAATTATTAAATTAGTATTAATATTCAAAAGTAATAAATTAATTTTACTTATTCCAAAAAAATGTTATCTTTTTCATTCATATCCATATTTAGATTTTTTGATGTAATATTTTTTTGTTAAACGCAAAAGATTTTGTATTTTTGCGCTGCCAATAAAAGAGATTGATTTTAAGTATTATCTTAACAAATAAATTTTCAAAAAATTATGATTAAAGTAGGTATTAATGGATTTGGACGCATTGGACGTTTGGTATTCCGTGCTGCTCAAACAAGAAACGACATTCAGGTTGTAGGAATCAACGATTTGCTTGATTTAGATTACATTGCATACATGTTGAAATATGACACTGTGCATGGTCAATTCAACGGATCTATTGAAATTAAAGATGGCAACCTTGTTGTAAACGGAAAAAGTATCCGTGTTTCTTCAGAAATGGATCCTAACAATTTGAAATGGAATGAAATTGGTGCTGACTATGTAGTTGAATCAACCGGTATTTTCCTTTCAAAGGACAAAGCTCAGGCACACATCAACGCTGGTGCAAAATATGTAATTATGTCTGCTCCATCAAAAGACGATACAAGAATGTACGTTTGCGGAGTAAACGAAAAAACCTACACAAAAGGTGAACAATTTGTATCTAACGCATCTTGTACAACCAACTGTTTAGCTCCTATCACAAAAGTATTGAACGATAAATTTGGAGTTATTGAAGGTTTGATGACTACTGTTCACGCAACAACTGCAACTCAAAAAACTGTTGACGGTCCTTCTAAGAAAGACTGGCGTGGTGGTCGTGCTGCTGCCGGCAACATCATCCCATCATCTACCGGAGCTGCAAAAGCTGTAGGTAAAGTTATTCCTGAATTGAACGGTAAATTAACAGGTATGTCACTTCGTGTTCCTACACTTGACGTATCAATTGTAGACTTAACCGTTCGTTTAGCAAAAGAAACCACATACGCAGAAATCTGCCAAGCTATGAAAGAAGCTTCAGAAGGCGAATTAAAAGGTATTCTTGGTTACACTGACGAAGCAGTTGTTTCAAGTGACTTTGTTGGCGATACTCGTACATCAATTTTTGATGAAAAAGCAGGTATCCAATTGAGCCCAACTTTTGTTAAAGTACTTGCTTGGTACGATAACGAATGGGGTTATTCAAACAAAGTATTGGATTTGGTTGCTCACATGGCTTCAGTTAACGGCGACAATTAATTTGAAATTGTTATCGATTAATTATCATAAGAACGTCCACTTACAAGTGGGCGTTTTTTTATTGCAACAAATTGAAAATATTTCAGTGAATTCTGAAATTTAATTATCTTTGTTCACAAGTAGTTTAACCAAATAAAACGCTTATATTATGTTCGACAACAATAAACGAGCTTTTATAGCCATCAACGATGAAGCAGATATTTGTCTGATTCCCAAAATGGCCAACCGTCACGGACTTATTACCGGAGCTACAGGAACAGGAAAAACCGTTACCTTACAAACACTTTCCGAGACATTTAGTGAAATGGGTGTCCCCGTATTTGCCGCAGATATGAAAGGCGATTTGTCCGGTGTTGCAAAATCAGGAGGTAATAAAGAAAGTGTAACCAAACGAGTTGACAGTTATAAGCTTGGTGAAAAAGGATTTGAGTTCAAGTCCTTCCCCGTGAAATTCTGGGATGTTTTTGGTCAGCAAGGTCATCCTGTGCGAACCACAGTCACTGATATGGGTCCACTGTTGTTAGAGCGTCTATTAAATTTGAATGAAACCCAAGGAGCCGTATTGAATATCGTTTTCAAGATAGCAGACGACAACAATTTATTACTCATCGATTTAAAAGACTTGCAAAAGATGTTGCAATATGTTGGAGACAACCGTTCAGAATTCACCACAGAATACGGAAATATCGCTCCTGCAAGTATAGGAGCTATTCAACGCGGATTGATGCGACTTGAAAGCGAAGGTGCCGACAAATTTTTTGGAGAGCCAGAGCTAGAGATTACCGATTTTATTCAGACCGAAGAAGGCAAAGGCGTAATTAATATTTTAGCAGCCGACCAGCTGATGAATTCCCCTCGTGTCTATTCAACTCTATTATTATGGATGCTTGATGCATTATATGACACCCTTCCCGAAGTAGGAGATTTGGAAAAGCCCAAGTTAGTCTTCTTTTTTGATGAAGCCCATATGCTCTTTAATGATATGCCACGAATATTACTTGAAAAAGTAGAGCAAGTAGTCAGGTTAATTCGTTCAAAGGGTGTCGGCATATATTTTGTGACCCAGAATCCCGCAGATATACCAGAAACCATATTAGGTCAGCTCGGTAATCGAGTTCAGCATGCGTTGCGCGCTTATACCCCAAACGATCAGAAAGCAGTTAAAGTAGCAGCAAACACATTCAGGGCAAATCCCAAGTTTGATACCGGAGAAGCCATCACCCAGCTTAATACCGGCGAAGCCCTTGTTTCCTTTCTCGATGAAAAAGGAGCACCTCAGATGGTAGAAAGAGCATTTGTTCTTCCCCCACAAGGTCAGATTGGTCCTATTACCGTAGGAGAACGCGATCAACTTATCAAAAGTTCTTTGATCTATGGAGTATACGAAAAATTAATTGACAGAGAATCAGCTTTTGAAATACTATCAAACAAACAGAATCTGTTAGAGGAAGAACGTCAAAAAGCTATTGATGAAAAAGAACGTCTCCAGAAGCAAAAAGAAGAGTTAAAAGCTCGACAAGAAGCAGAAAAAGCAGAGAGAGCCGCAGAAAGGGAACGTAAAGCAAATAGAGGAATCCTTGGAGATTTTGTTGAGCAAGTAGGTAAAAGTGCCACTCGACAGATATCATATCAGTTAGGAAAAACCATTACCCGTTCAATTTTTGGAGGATTATTTGGTAGAAAATAAAATCTCCAAATTCAAGACAAATGATTGAACGCGACCTTTTAAGACAACAATGGCTGAAGCAATATAGAGCACCCGGATTTTATAAGAATTTGGTGGTCAATATCCTTCTATCCATCACAGGATTGTATTTTGCATTTATTTTGGTGGGTTTGGGCTTGTTGTTCCCAGTAATAGCCAAGGAAGCTGCACCTGAACAAGCAGCGTCAGATGTATTAAATGGATTGATTATCTACACAGGCTTGGGAGTGCTTATTTTCCGTTATTTTATGCAATCTCTGAACACTGTCGACCAGCAACCTTATCAGATTTTGCCAATCAAACGTAGCACTTTAGTTAATTATGTTTTACTAACGCCATTGCTTAATCCATTCAATTATATTTCTCTTCTGTTTTTTGTACCTGTCTCAATTTCTATTATATCAAAATCTTATGGCGTTTGGGGGACATGTCAATTCATTTTCATGAATATTTTCATGATTTGGTTTAACGTTCTTTTTGCTACTTGGTTAAAACGAAAATACGAATCCACTTTATGGGGCACACTTTTTATAATGCTCATAGCAGGTGGATTATTCCTTCTCGAATACTTTAAAGTGTTTTCGTTATTCGATATATCAAAAATATCTCTACATTTCCTCTTGTCCAAAAATTTTGGCATAGCACTCATTTTAACATTTCCATTGATTGCTTTTGCGTTGAATAAACAATATTTCAACAAGAATTATTATACCGAAAAGTTTACCCGAAAGGTTTTATCAACACGATCGCACACAGGAAGCAATGCTTTCTTTGAACGCTTTGGCAAGGTGGGCGAAATTATAATGCTGATGATTAAGCTCGTATGGAGAAACAAACGTACAAAATCAACATTAACAGTTTCATTATTATTTTTATTGTATGGTTTTTTAGGTTATAGTGGACTATATGACGATTCAAAGGGATTTATGTATTTCGTGGCAATGATTGTAGCAGGAAATTTCATGCTGATGTTCAGTCAATGGTTGATCAGCTGGAATGGTTCACATTTTGATTCGCTCATGACAAAAAGTATTGATGCGCGTGAATATATTAGTGCTCATTATTTTCTGATGTTATTTTTAAATGTCATTAGCTTTATTATTACCACTCCTTATTTCTTTTTTGGTAAATATGTTATATTTCTACAAGTTTCCGCGTTTCTGTTTAATTCGGGGGTTATTCTTCCACTCTGCATGATTTTTGCTACATTTAATACAAAACGTTTGGAATTAAATGAAGGCTCAGCAATGAATTATCAAGGAACGACTTACAAGAATTTCATCTATGTTATGATTATTATGATTCTCCCATCGATAATTATCGCTGTAGCGAATAAATTGGGCATTGCAAATACCGTTATTTGGATCTATGCTGTTATGGGTCTGATTGGAATAATGTTTACTAAACAACTTATTGATTTGTGTACACAACAGTTTTTAAGAAGGAAATATGCTTTGTGTGAAGGTTTTAGAAAGAAAGAAGCATAAATATTAAAAGTTATAATTCATGATTCAAACAAATAATCTTAAAAAGTTTTACGGAGGTAATGCCGTTTTGAATATTCAATCCCTTACTATATCCGATGGAGAAAGTTTTGGGTTAGTCGGCAATAATGGAGCCGGTAAGACCACCTTCTTTCGTTTGATACTTGACTTGATAGAAGCTACCGAAGGCGAAGTATTGATTGACGGAGAGAAAGTAGCGCTACGTGATGATTGGAAAAAGATTATCGCTTCCTATTTAGATGAAAGTTTCCTAATAGATTTTTTAACCCCAGAAGAGTTTTTCTCCTTTTCCGGAAAAACCTATGGCATGTCTGATGGTGATATCGCAATATTCTTAGAAACCATGCAAGACTTTTTCAATGGAGAAATCATTGGAACAGGTAAGTTGATTCGTGATTTATCTAAAGGAAATCAGAAAAAAGTAGGCATTGCCTCCGCCCTTTTACCTAATCCCAAGATATTAATTTTAGACGAACCTTTTACTGCATTAGATCCCTCATCTCAAATACGTTTAAAACGGATACTTAACCAGTTACAAGCTACAAATCAAACAACAATGTTGATTTCCAGTCATGATTTAAATCATGTGACCGAAGTCTGCAAGCGAACCGTTGTATTAGAGAAAGGATTAGTAGTTAGAGATATTCAGACTGACTCAGAAACATTAAAAGAATTAGAGTCATATTTTGCTGTATAGTTTTAAACTGAAAAATACATTCTGTTTTTTAATTGTCAGTACATAAAATCTAGTTATAGGAATACTAACAAAAAGACCGAAACGGTTCGGTCTTAATATATTCTTCAGGATATCATTCGATTAATTTAAACTCGGATCATTAAAAGTATTCCCCTGATTTATATCCCCAGTCTGATATCCTTTTTTAAACCAATACGACCTTTGTGCAGAAGTTCCATGTGTGAATGAATCAGGAACTGAATACCCCATTGATTTCTTTTGCAACGTGTCATCGCCAATAGCATTTGCAGTCCCCAGTGCCTCTTCAAGATCCCCTTCTTCAAGAGCAATGATGCCCATTTTGACCGCATTATTAACCCATAAACCGGCGAAGAAATCCGCTTGAAGTTCCAGTTTTACATTCAGTTTATTGTATTCCGTTTCACTTATTTTTCCTCTATATTGTTGCATCTGATCTAATATGCCAAGGAGTCTTTGCACATGATGTCCCACTTCGTGAGCAGTAACATAAGCCATTGCCAAGTCGCCAGAAGCATTAAATTCCTTATCCAGTTGGTGAAAAAAATCCAAATCAATGTAAATACGATAATCGCCAGGACAATAAAATGGTCCTATTTGTGCCGAAGCCCCACCACACGCAGAAGTAGTCTGATCTGTATAAGTCACCAGAATAGGATCTTCATATTCTGTATTCAGTTGATCTTTAAAGATCTCTCTCCACACATCGTTTGCACTATTGAAAACGCCCAGTGTAAAGACTTTCAGTTCTTCATTTTCTTTTGCAGTTGCCGGATCAACAACCATTTCCGTTGATTGATCACCCGTCATTCTATTTACAGTTTCAACCGCATCAAATGGGTTTTGTCCTAAAAGCAAAGCTATAAGTGCGACAATTACAACACCAATACCTCCAATTGCGGCACCTTTTTTTGATCTTTGTCCTCTACGATCCTCATAATTTTGAGAGCTATCGTTTCTGTTTATCCATTTCATATTGAGCAAATCATGACAGATTAAAAACTTATTGTTTCAGTGCAAAAATACATATTAATCAATATATAGCACAAAAAAAAGAGCAACTTTATAATGCAAGTCGCTCTTCCTTTATATTTGATTACGATTATAGTTCTTTTATTTTAATATTTCTGAACCAAACTGTGTATCCATGATCTTGTAATCCGATGAATCCATCTTTTGAGATACCCTCTTGAAAACCAGGGAAATCTTTGAACTTACTGTTTTGCACTAAATTATCCCATTCAGGAGTCCATAAAGTATATTCAACCACTTTTATACCATTTTGAATGTGCGCCACTTTACCATCTTTTACTCGAATAACGATATTATTCCATTGTCCAGTAGGTTTAACAGATTTAGGATCAGCCGGGATCATATCATATAAAGAACCAGCCATATGGCTAGCCACTTTATTATCACTTGCGTTTTCATTATCAAGAACCTGTATTTCCGGAGCAGCGAAATAAATTGGTTTACCCGGTACTTCGCGTACATTATAAAATATTCCAGAATTTGCCTGATCACTTGCTTTCCAATCGATAGACAATTCAAAATTCTTGAATTTCTTATCAGCGAAGATAATATCTCCACCGCCACCGCTTCCAAGGCGCGATGGATCAGCAGGGAATACTTTCATTGCACCATCTTCTACAACCCAGTTTTTTGGCATAGTTGTGTTATTTACCTGTCTCCAGCCCGTGAAGTCCTTACCATTAAACAGTTGTACCCAACCAGCCTTTTTTTCACTTTTAGAAAGTTCGTTTGTTTTAGAAACTTTAGTTGATGAACAAGAAATCATCAACAGTACCATCATAGCATACAATAAGTTTGTTTTCATTTTTCAAGTTTAAATATATTAATAATTTAATCGGTTTTCTTTATCCATTCATCAGCTATAACCGGATCATATCCAAGTTTTTTAGCATATTCAAAATCAGCTTTTGCCGCAATTTTATCATATTGATCCAGACGTACCCTGCCCCTTAAGATATAAAAATAAGGATTATCTTTTTGCTGTTGTTCAATAGCCCTAAGATCCGCAGCCGCTTTAAACGCTTGATTTAAGTTCACATAACATTCCGCCCTATTGAGATAGAGAGCATTATTAAAGTCTTTTGAGCTATCAATTAATTCAGTATATACCTTTTCCGCTTCTGCCCAGTTATCATCTAATTTATAAAGTAATGCTTTGCTGAGTTTTGAAAACATATTCTGTGGATCAATCACTTCCACATGGCTAAAGTCGCTTTCCGCAGCTGCTCTATCGTTATTATCCAAGTGCAAAATACCCCTTCTATAATACGCTTCAATATTTGTAGGATCAATACTAATTATTGTACTATAATCTTTCATAGCACTATCCAGTTCACCAATATCACACAAGAGTGAAGCCCTGTTATGTAACACAAGTACAGAATCAGGAGTATTTGGTAAAGATGCAGACAATGAAAATTTTGCATCGTTATATTTTCCAAGGTGCCTTTGAATAATACCTAAATTCAGCAACAGGACCGAGTTGTTAGCATTTGAAGGATCGATCTTCATTGCCTGATATAAAGATTGTTCCGCACTATCCAGTTGATCACGTTCTAGAAAGTCGGCTGTTTTTTGCACCAATCGGCTATATTCGGAAGTTTCCTGGCTTGAGATATGAAAACACGAAAGTATGAAGATCAGACACAAAATGAATCTCATATATATTATCTTTTTAATTGAAACTTGTTTGCGGACAAAAATACTGCAAATTATTGTATTTTTGCAGTATTGTAATTAATAAAGAATACAACAAAAGAGTTTTCTATAAAAAATTAATCTCATCAAAACTGAAATGACTATATCTGAAAGAATCGACAATTATAAACAAATAGCTGATAATCAACGCGCATGTATTACAAAATTAAAAAAAGAATTGGCAATTATCGGGACATTACGCCTTGTTATTTTTGTAGCCGGTGCATTATGTATTTATGCTACCCGTCATAATACTCCATGGCTTCTTATCTCAATTTTTGCGTCATCACTAGTATTTATTTGGCTTGTCAACCTTTTTAAGAAGCGTTCGAGTGAGAGAGAATCAGCAGTAACATTACTTAAGATTGCAGAAAATGAATTGAAAGCATTCAATTATGATTTCAGTGCATTCGATGGAGCATCAGAGCGAATAAATCACACACACGACTTCAGTTTTGATTTAGATATCTTTGGTGATCAGTCGATTTTTCAGATGTTAAATCGCACATCAATGACAATGGGCAAGCAAAAACTCGCCGACTTTATTGAAAACCCGTTGCACAATAAAGATCAGATTATCAACCATCAAGAAGCAATAAAAGAGCTAACAGATATAGAAGACTATCGATTAGACTTTCGTGTAAACGGTTCTATATGCAACGACGCCTTTTCATCGGTAGAAAGTGTAAACAAAGCATTCCAACCCGTTAGCGATAAAATAAGTCCTTTGTGGAAAGCACTCTGTGTATTAGTTCCGGTTTTATACCTTGTCTATCTTATTTTATGGATTATGAACATAGCATCAGGCAGCATTTTTGTATGGCTATTCATTGGTACACTTGCCCTTTCATATCTACCCATGAAAAAGATTAATCAGTTATCATTAGCCTTTGACAAAAAGACCCAGCGTTTGGAAGTCTATGCCCATTTATTTGAATTGATAGAAAAACAATCATTTAAAAGCCAATTACTACAAGAAGCCAAGCAACAGATTATTAACGATGTACCATCAGCGCGAGCCATTAAAAAACTTGCAGCCTACTATCACAATCTGGATATGTCGTTAACATTCCCGATTAACTTCATCATCAATCCATTCCTGCTAGCCAATGTTTTTTGTGCATTGAAGATTGAGAGATGGTTAGATGTTTATTCATTGAAAACAAGTGAGTGGTTTGATTCGTTGGCAAGTATGGACGCTTTTGTATCTATGAGTACATTTACTGCCGACCATCCCGATTATCATTTCCCTGAGATAACAGATGAATTCTATTTTGAAGGACACGAAATGGGACATCCGTTAATTCATAGAGAGCAATGTGTGAGAAACGATATAAACATTACTCGTAATCCATATTTCATGATTGTAACCGGAGCCAATATGGCAGGTAAAAGCACCTATTTGAGGACTGTTGGAGTCAATCATATTTTGGCATCAATTGGCGCTCCTGTTTGTGCTGAATCCATGAAGTTTTATCCAGGTCGATTACTCACCAACCTACGAACAGCAGATTCATTAGTAAACAATGAATCGTACTTTTTTGCCGAGTTGAAACGATTGAAGATGATTATTGACCGATTGGAATCAGGCGAACAAGGTCTATTCATTATCCTTGATGAAATTTTGAAAGGCACGAATTCAGAAGACAAGCAAAAAGGATCATTTGCCCTTATGAAGCGCTTAGTCAATTTAGGTGCGAACGGAATTATTGCCACCCATGACCTTGTGTTAGGAGATTTAGAAAATGAATACCCCGAATCAATACAGAATTTTCACTTTGACGCGACCATTGTTCAGGATATTCTTTCGTTCAATTACAAGTTGACCAGAGGCATTGCCACTACGATGAATGCCAGTTTTCTAATGAAGAAAATGGGCATCACCGAATAACCAATTAAAGAACTTAAGACAATTAATTAGAACTCTGAGGATAAGTAATTAAAATTCAGAGTTGAAATGGAATTTGATGTTTTTGAAATCCTGCTGCGCCATCATAAGAATATATCTTGATTCAGCGAGGAATACATCCCTACCCTCTTTATCAAGCGCCATATATTGATATTTGCGCTTTTTAAAGTCGGCCAGTTCCTGAGCATTGTCACTTTCGATCCAGCACGCCTTATAAAGATTTATTGGTTCCCACCTGCACTGCGCGTTATATTCGTGTAATAAACGATATTGAATTACTTCAAATTGCAGTTGTCCCACCGTACCAATAATCTTTCTATTGTTAAACTGGTTTGTAAAGAGCTGAGCAACCCCCTCATCCATAAGCTGTTCGATACCCTTATGCAACTGTTTAGATTTCATAGGATCGGCATTTTCGATATATTTAAACATCTCAGGAGAGAAACTTGGTAACCCTTTGAAATGAAGATCCTCACCCGAAGTCAACGTATCACCAATTTTAAAAGTACCTCCATTGTCCGGAAGTCCCACTATATCACCAGCGAAAGCCTCGTCGAGCACCTCTTTTTTCTGCGCCATGAAAGCAGTAGGCGAAGAAAATCGCATCTGCCTGTTAAAACGCATATGTTTATAATTCACGTTCCTTTCGAACTTTCCAGAGCAAATCTTTATGAAAGCTATACATGACCGATGGTTCGGGTCCATGTTAGCATGTATTTTAAACACAAAACCCGTAAACGCCTCTTCGTAAGGATCGACCGTACGTTCTTCAGATTTTACCGGTCGTGGAGAAGGAGCAATTTCTATAAAGCAATCCAGCAGTTCTTTTACTCCGAAGTTATTTAGTGCAGAACCGAAGAATACAGGAGCCAGTTCGCCTGCCAGATACGAATTATTATCGAACTCAGGATAAACCCCATTAATCAATTCCACGTCATTACGTAGTTTCTCAGACAAAGAAGTCCCGATTTGTTTTTCCAATTCCGGTGAATCGATATTCAGATGAACAGACTCCGTAACCACCTGCTTACTTGGCTTATATAAGTCGAGGCTCTGTTGGTAGATATTATAAACACCTTTGAATCGTTCACCCATATCGATTGGCCAACTGAGCGGTCTCACCGATATTTTCAGTTCCTCTTCCAGTTCATCCATTATATCGAAAGGATCTTTACCCTCACGGTCCATCTTATTGACAAAAATCATGACAGGTGTTTTTCTCATGCGGCACACCTCCATAAGTTTGCGAGTTTGTGTTTCCACTCCCTTTGCCACATCCACCACCACAATAACGCTATCAACCGCAGTCAACGTCCGATACGTATCCTCGGCAAAGTCCTGGTGACCTGGAGTATCCAATATATTGATTTTATGGTCATTATATTCGAATCCCATTACCGATGTAGCCACCGATATTCCACGTTGTTTCTCGATTTCCATCCAGTCGGATGTAGCCGTTTTCTTTATCTTATTTGATTTGACCGCCCCTGCCACATGAATTGCCCCACCAAAAAGCAATAATTTTTCAGTGAGTGTAGTTTTTCCCGCATCCGGGTGACTAATTATTGCAAAAGTCCGTCGTCGTTTTATTTCTTCTTTTAATGTCATAATCTAATGTAATGAGTTACGGTTTTTGAGATACACATCTCATTAAAATTCATCCTCTTGTTCCGTATCCATTGTTTTATATTTCTCCGATAATTGTTTTAACAGAGCGCTAATTTGTTTCACCGCCGTTTGAGTAGCCGGTGAAATCTCCTTCTTTTGCAGTTTCAGCAACAGATAACCATAGATAGCAACAAAACAGACCTCAATTTCAGGAGTATCCTTATTGATGGATTTTGAGCGAAGTTCAACTATATAAGGCAGCGTACTATAATACGTACCAATATAATTTGATTCTTTAGGATCTTTTAGTAACCGCAAGTGTAAATCCGTCAGTTCTATGATCACATTCTTATTTATTTGCAGATGTCCCTCCTTTTGAACCCCTTCCAGTTTCATCATTTGGATGAGATTATCATATCTCTGGTACAATTCCTGTTTTTGTTCATCATTCAAGTTACTCGGATCAATCAATTGCTTTTTGAGTCTTTCCAAATCAAGTTCGAACACACGTAACATATCCTCCACTTGCCACATATATAGCAAATATTCCGATATATTATCTTGCTTGTTAGGTAATGTCATGTCTAATACGTTACTTATTCTGAATCTTTTTTCTAATTTTGTCTGCAAAAGTACAATTATTATGCTAAAATTCCATCTTATAGAATCGGGATATTTTCTTGGGGACGGTGGAGTGATGTTTGGACCCGTTCCAAAACGATATTGGTCGAAGCATTATCCATGCGATGAAAACAACATGTGTGAAATGTCGTTACGATGCCTATTGCTTGAGACCGAAGACAGAAAAATATTGGTAGACACAGGCGTTGGCGATAAACATTTCTCGAAAATAAAATTTTACAAGCCCCACGACATCAAGAATATTCCAAATGAAATTCGTAAATTAGGCATTACCCCAGAAGAAATCACCGATATTGTACTCACACATTTACACTTTGATCATTGCGGAGCATGCACAATAATAAATGACCAACAAGAGATAGTACCCACATTTCCGAACGCAACCTATTGGGTGAGCAGAGCACAGTGGGGAAACTATAGTTTTCCGCCATTATTTGAAAAAGGCTCCTATTTTTCCGATAATATTGAACCCGTTTACGAAGCAGAACAGATAAAGTTTGTAAATGAGGACATGCAACTCACCAAAAATATTCGATTAGAACTATATAATGGTCACACCCCCGGACAGATAGCTGTATTTTTTGAAACCAGCGAAGAATCCTATGTATTTCCCTCAGATGTTGTTCCCACATCGTTGCATCGTCGTTTGGATTGGTTGTCAGCATATGATAACAACCTTGCTTTAGCAATGGAAGAAAAGCAACGATTCATGAATAAGGTCAAAAAAGACAACCGCACACTCATATTTTATCACGACGCATATACAAAAATGACCAAAGCAAGTCATTGAATGATATTTGATATTTGGGATATTGTTTACGCAGTTATAAGATTTGCCTATGGATTTGTAGTGAGTGCATGGTAAGTTCAAGTTGAGAAGAACATGCAAGGAAGGTGCAAGGAGCATGCAATGTACATGCATGGAGCGTGCAAGGAAGAAAAGTCTATAAAAAAAGCAAGAGTGTCAAAATTTCTGACACCCTTGAATAAATATTAATAACCCCTATTTAACTCTCTTATATTTTTTTAGTTCCTGTTCCAACATCCATTGAATTTGTCCATTGACACTTCTGAATTCATCGACAGCCCATTTTTCAATAGCCTCCATCATATCCGAATCGAGTCTTAATGCAAAATTCTTGGTTGTTTTTTCTTTCTTGCCCATTTTAATTATACAAAGTACCCGTATTTAGCACCGGTTGAGCAGATTCATCGGCACAAAGAACCACCAATAAGTTGCTCACCATAGCAGCTTTTTTATCTGCATCCAGTTCGACAATTTTTTCCTCATCGATTTTTTCCAGTGCCATTTTCACCATTGTCACCGCCCCTTCGACGATTTTTTCACGGGCTGATATGATGGCCTCAGCCTGTTGACGACGAAGCATGACCGCTGCAATTTCAGGAGCATAAGCCAGATAATTGATACGAGCCTCAATAATTTCGAGTCCCGACATTTCGAGACGAGCATTTAATTCATCCAATAAACGATCGTTAATTTCCACACCACCAGAGCGCAGTGTAAGTTCATCACTTGAAGCCGTGTTATTATCATACGCAAACTGTCCTGCCACCTGACGAAGCGCTGCATCACTTTGTACCGATACGAAGTTTTCGAAAGCACTCATTTGTTTTGCAACAGAGTACGCAATCTGTCCATTGGCACCGGTAGTTGCAGCCATTGTTTGCGAATCTATCTCAAACATTGCCTTATAGGTATCTTTCAGTTTCCATACCAATACCAATCCAATGAGTACAGGATTACCCACTCTATCGTTTACCTTAATTGGTTCAACATTAAGGTTTCGCGCACGCAATGTAAGCTTTCTTCGCGTAGTAAAAGGATTTACCCACCAGAAGCCCGTATCTTTCAGGACTCCCCAATATTTGCCAAAGAAAAGCATTACCGACACCTCATTTGGTTCAAGTTTTATAAAGCCAGCCATCATAATAATCCACAAAACCAGGAGTATAGAACCCATAATAATGCCATTAACACCCAAAAAGAAGAACCAAACACTAAATCCCAACAATACGAACGACAAAAAAAGCATTAAGAACCCATTCGCTTTAAAATTGTCATAATCGAATTCATTTGTTTCCATAATAATTATACTTTATTTTAATATCATTTTAATATCACAAATATATTACATAAAATATTATATACCAAATAATATCAGAAATAAATCCGAACATTATTTTAGGCAAATTTTCAATTCTTTAAAAATCGTCTACTCTTTTAAATCAAAAATGGTTATCTTTGTCATATTAAATCAGGTGCAAATCACCATATTGAATAATCTAGCAAATAAAAAGTATTACTCAATGAGAAAAATTTTATTAATTACATTAGCGGCTATGACATTATACGCATGCAACAACAACGGTTCCGGTGTAAAAAAAGGTTCAAGAGAAGCCGGGAGCATTTTTTATAAAGAGTATGACACCCCTTTTGGCGCTCCCCCATTCGATGAGATATCAGAAGAAGATTATCGTCCCGCATTTGCCAAAGGGATAGAAGAGCAGAACAAGGAAATCGATTCAATAACCAATAATCCCGAGGCTCCCACATTTGAAAACACTATTGTAGCTTTGGATTTTTCAGGTTCCATTTTAGACAGAGTTTCCAATGTTTTCTTTGGTTTGGAAGGAGCAGAAAAGACAGATACGATTGAGAAAATATCTATCGATATCACCCCAGTTTTATCAGAACACAGCGACAATATTTATTTGAACAGCAAGCTATTCGACCGAATTAAGACCCTTCATGATGATACAACAGGTTTGAATTTGACAACAGAGCAATACCGTTTGCTTGACAAATATTACAAGAATTTTGTCCGTTCCGGTATCATGTTAAATGATGCCGAAAAACAAAGACTAAGAGAAATCAACAAAGAACTCTCATCCCTTACCTTGCAATATGGCAACAATGTTTTGAAAGAAACCAATAATTTCAAACTGATTATTGACAAAAAAGAAGACCTTGCCGGTCTTCCCGAAGGCGTAATTACTGCAGCAGCAGAAACAGCTAAAGCAAACGATATGGAAGGTAAATGGGTGTTTACGCTACAAAAGCCAAGTTGGATTCCATTTTTGCAGTATGCCGATAATCGCGATTTACGTGAAAAGTTATATAAAGCCATGTACACGCGTGGTGATAACGATAATGAATTCGACAACAAAGCCATTATTAACAAGATAGTAAACCTTCGTATTGAGAAAGCCAAGTTGATGAGCTACGATACATTTGCCGATTACAGTTTAGAGAACACGATGGCAAAAACCCCAAAAGCAGTTTATGATTTATTAAACAGTATTTGGGAATATGCATTGCCACAAGCTAAAAAAGAAGCAGTCGAGTTGCAAGCATTAATAAACAAAGAAGGCGGAAATTTCAAGCTCCAGTCGTGGGATTGGTGGTATTATACAGAAAAACTGCGAAACGAGAAATATGCGCTTAACGAATCAGCCATCAAGCCCTATTTCAAGATGGAAAATGTTCGCGAAGGTGTTTTCACAGTAGCCAACAAATTATTTGGGATAAACTTCAGGAAATTAGACAATATTCCCGTTTACAATCCAGAAGTAGAGACCTATGAAGTAACAGACGCAGATGGTAATCATTTAGCATTGTTCTATACCGATTATTTTCCACGTTCAGGTAAAAGTGGTGGAGCATGGATGAGCAGTTTTGGAGAACAGTACGTAAAAAATGGTAAAGAAGTAAGGCCCATTGTTTACAATGTTGGTAATTTTACACGTTCCACCGAAAACACTCCTTCTTTATTAACTTTAGACGAGGTTGAGACAATGTTTCACGAATTCGGACACGGATTACACGGAATGCTTACCGATGTCAATTACAAAGGCGTTTCCGGTACAAGTGTAGTTCGTGATTTTGTGGAGCTACCCTCACAAATTATGGAACATTGGGCATTTAACCCCGAGGTATTAAAAATGTATGCGAAACATTATGAAACCGGCGAGACCATTCCCGATTCATTAATTCAAAAGATATCAGATGCAGCCAACTTTAATCAAGGTTTTACAACAACCGAGCTTGTAGCAGCCGCTCTTCTTGACATGGATTGGCACACTCAAACCACGCAACAAGACTTTAATGTTCGTGATTTTGAAAAGAAGTCTATGGAAAAGATTGGATTAATAAGTGAGATTATTCCTCGTTATCGCAGTACCTATTTCACCCATATTTTTAGTGGCGGATATTCAGCAGGATATTACAGCTATTTATGGTCCGAAGTGCTAGATGCAGATGCGTTCCAACCATTTGTAGAAAAAGGTATTTTTGATCAAACAACAGCACAATCGTTCAGAGATAACATTTTATCGAAAGGAAACTCAGACGATCCTATGGTGCTATACAAGAAATATAGAGGAGCAGAACCAAATCCAATATATCTGTTAAAGAATAGAGGCTTTGTGAAATAAATCAATATTAATAATTACAGTCGGGTTTTTATGAAATAATCCGACTGTTTTATTCATTAAAATACAAAAAAACGTTATATTTGCACGCTGAAAAAAGTATTTTTTAGCAATGATCTTTTTTTTTGTGAATACACATAAACTATAAAGCGAATAAAATAATATTAAATAAAAACTAACAAAAAGTAAAATTCAAATGCAAAACAAAGGATTTATCCGAATCTTCAGCATTTTGCTTGCTATTATCTCTTTGTATTACATGTCCTTCACTTTTATAGGAATGCATTACAATAACAAAGCAAATGCTTATGCCAAAGGAGATTTAGATCTGAAGAGTCAGTACCTTGATTCACTTTCCACCGAGAAAGTATATATGGGTTACACATTAAAAGAAGTTCGTGGCAAAGAACTCGGTTTGGGACTTGACCTCAAAGGAGGTATGAATGTGGTGATTGAGCTGGATGTCGCCGGGGTGTTAACTGCACTTGCAAACACCGATGATCCTCAATTCAATCAAGCAATTCAGGAAGCATCCAAACAAAACAGAAAAGGAAGCTCATCAGATTTTATTACTCTTTTCCAGAATAGTTACGAAAAAATTAATCCTAATGGCAATTTAGCAAATATATTCAGTATCACTATGAGTGACAGAATATCGCCAACTGCCACTAATGATGAAACCATCAGTGTTTTGCGTAAAGAAGTAAAAAGTGCTGCCGATAATTCATTTAATGTACTCCGTACCCGTATCGACCGATTTGGTGTTGTTGCTCCAAACATTCAGCGTTTGGACAGGGACGAACGCATATTGATAGAATTACCAGGTATTACAGAACCCGAACGTGTACGTAACTTGTTGCAAGGAAGTGCGAATTTGGAATTCTGGAAGACCTATAATGTATCAGAATTAACGTCGTACTTTAATCAAGTAAACTCAAAATCAGCAGAACTTGCTCAATCTTTGAGTGGTGTTGTAGCCGATACTACCGTTACAACAGCAGCTCCAGTTGTTGAGGATTCAGTTTTAGTTGAAGATTCAGTTTTAGTTAAAGACACAGCATCTGTTATTCCTGCATTGGCACTTACTCCCGCTTCTACCGATTCTGTTAAACGAATTGAGAAGAGTCTGGTTGAATATTTTGCACAACCCTATTTTGCAATGGGTGGAGCAACCGGTCCTGTTGTAGGAATAGTATCAAAATTAGATACAGCATCCGTAAATCAAATTTTATTAAAATACAAAGATGTATTCCCAGCAGACGTTCGTTTCAAATGGGGTTTTAAACCTGTAGACGATAAAGAAACGATGTTTGAGCTATATGCACTTAAAGGAGACGGTTCAAAACGCGGACCTGCCCTTACAGGTGATGTAGTTACCAATGCCAAGGCCGACCAGAGTCAGACCGGCACAGCATGGGAAGTGAGCATGACAATGAACTCAAGCGGAGCAAGCAGATGGGCAACTATTACAGGTGCTGAAAAAGGAAATGCGATAGCTATTCTTTTGGATGGATATGTATATTCCGCACCACGTGTAAACGATAAAATTGAAGGCGGTCAGTCATCAATTTCAGGTAATTTCACTCCAGAGGAAGCAACCGACCTTGAAAACGTATTGAAATCAGGTAAGATGCGTGCAGGAGTGCGTATTGTATCAGAAGATATTGTTGGTCCTTCGTTAGGACAAGAATCAATCAATGCAGGATTAGTATCATTCCTTATAGCATTATTCATATTATTCATTTTTACCTGCACATTATACGGAATTGCTCCAGGAATGGTTATCAACTCTGCATTAATTATAAACTTATTCTTTACCATTGGTGTTTTGGCAGCATTCCAGGCCGTTCTTACACTGGCAGGTATTGCGGGTATGATATTGTCACTAGCTATGGCAGTGGATGCTAACGTACTTATCAATGAACGTATTAAAGAAGAATTAGCAGCAGGTAAGAGTCTCCGTAAAGCCATTGAAGACGGTTACAAGAATGCCTTCTCAGCTATTTTCGACTCTAACTTAACAACATTGATTACTGCCTTTGTACTTTACATTTTCGGTTCAGGAGCTATCAGAGGATTTGCATTTACCTTAATGATTGGTATTCTCATCTCTTTCTTAACAGCTGTATTCCTTACCCGTATGGTTTACGAAGGTCGTATGAACAAAGGCAAATGGCAAAACCTGAATTTCTCTACAAGCTTTAGTAGAAAATTGTTCAACAAAGAATTTAATTTTAGATTCATTGAAAATCGCAAAAGATACTTCGCAATATTTATTGCAGCCATTTTGATCTGTGTTGCTTCATTGTTTGTATTAAAACTGAATGTTGGTATCGACTTTACCGGAGGTAGAAACTATGTGATCAGATTTGATCAACCAGTTAAAACCGGTGACATTCAAGATGCACTTTCACCCTATTTAGGAGAATCAGTACGAGTAATCACTATTGGTTCCAGCAATCAAGTTCGTGTATCTACAAACTATCAAATAGCTGAAGAAACCGATCAAACAGAAAACGAAATAAAAGATCTTCTTGCTCAGGGATTAAAAGATTATATACAACCCGGACAAACTATCGATTCTCATATATTAAGTTCAACCAAAGTAGGACCAAGTATTGCAGAAGACATGATGAAAGAAGCCTCGTTGGCAGTATTGATAGCATTAATCTGTATGGGACTTTACATTGTGTTCAGATTTAGGAATTACACCTATTCGGTTGGTACAGTTACAGCTTTGGCAATAGATGCATTTTCAGTAATTGGACTCTACTCCATATTATGGAAGATTATGCCATTCTCTTTAGAAATTGACCAAACCTTTGTGGCAGCCATTTTGACTGTTATCGGTTACTCGATTAATGATAAAGTGGTAATATTTGACCGTATTCGTGAAAATATAGGATTACATCCTAAGATGGATAAAAAAGAATTATTCAACTTATCATTGAATCAGACATTGGTTAGAACAATCAGCACCGGTATCAGTGTTATCCTTGTTATCTTGTGTATTTTGTTCTTCGGTGGAGAAGGTGTAAGAAGTTTTGTATTCTCAATGCTTATTGGTATTGTTGTTGGAACATTGACAAGTATGTTCATTGCAGCGCCACTTGCATTTAATATGATAACAAAGAAAGAGCTTAAAGAGAAAAATTAAGCATTTCTTTATAAAACATTAAAACGGACTCCTATTTTGGAGTCCGATTTGCCACAATAGCTCAGCTGGTAGAGTAACGCATTCGTAACGCGTGGGTCGCGAGTTCAAGTCTCGCTTGTGGCTCTATAAAATATTGATTTATTAGAAGTTATAAAACCATAAAAACCATTAAGGTATTCGTAGAATGTCGTTTATTTTTTTATATTTGTAGATATACAAAATATTTTAACTGAAAATAAAGACATTAATGAGTAAGAAACTAAAAACGTACAATCTAAACAATTATCGACAAATTCCTCAAATTCAAGAACTTCCAAAAGAAATTATTCAAGCAATTGATATAGTAGGAAGAGTTCTCCCTTTTAAAACCAACAATTATGTAGTTGAAGAGCTGATAAATTGGTCAGATGTTAAAAATGACGCAATGTTCACTCTCAATTTTCCACGTAAAGAGATGTTGGACCCCAAACATTACAATGCCTTAAAAAAACTAATAGACACGCAAGCTGACAAAGCAACTATTGACAAAAAGATAAACGATATACGATTAGAGTTAAATCCCAATCCAGCCGGACAAGAACATAACGTTCCACAGATGGAAGATGTGTTTTTAAAAGGCATACAGCATAAATATCCAGAGACAGTACTGTTTTTTCCCAGTCAAGGTCAAACATGTCATGCTTACTGTACATTTTGTTTTCGCTGGCCTCAATTTTCCGGAATGAGCGGTTTAAAGTTTGCGATGAAAGAAACCAATTTGCTATTAAAATATCTGTCGAATCACAAACGTATTACCGATATACTTTTCACCGGAGGCGATCCGATGACCATGTCAGCATCCATTTTGGCAGGATATATAGAGCCCCTGCTTCAACCAGAATATGATCATATCCGTTCGATCCGCATAGGTACAAAAGCTTTAAGTTATTGGCCCTATCGATTTATATCAGACAATGATTCAGATGATATCATTCGACTATTTGAATCAGTAATGAAATCAGGTAAGAATTTATCCATACAAGCCCATTTTAATCACCCTGTAGAGCTATCTACACCAGCAGTTGAACAAGCTATCAAGCGAATTCGTGCAACAGGAGCTCAAATTCGCACGCAATCACCGTTAATGAAACATATTAACGACAAGTCCGAATTATGGTCAGAGATGTGGCGTAAACAAGTCGATTTGGGCTGTATTCCCTATTATATGTTTATTGCACGCGATACTGGTTCGAAAAGATATTTTGAGTTACCACTTGAAAAATGCTGGAACATATTCCGCAATGCATACAATAAAGTAAGCGGTTTATGCAGGACCGTTAGAGGACCAAGCATGAGTGCGTCACCCGGTAAAATTCAAGTGTTGGGAGTACAAGAAGTGGAAGGTGAAAAAGTATTTGTATTGCGATTTCTTCAAGGAAGAAACCCAGCATGGGTTGATATACCATTCTTTGCAGAATACGATCCCAAAGCGACTTGGTTTGACCAGCTCAAGCCAGCATTTGGAGAAGAGAAATTCTTTTTTGAAAAAGACTAAAATTGACTAGTCCTAAATAACGAAAAAGCATCCCCTTTAAATAGAGGATGCTTTAATTTTTGTTTAAAAAACTGTAACGGTTATTTATTACTTTTTATTTTTTAGAGCACATCAGATCATATCATATCTTCTATATTCCAAACAAAAGCACGTAATCCCAAATTTTCATAATCCTCATCCAGTTTTTTCAAGTACTCAAGCAAAGGCTTTACCCGTTTATCTTCAACAATAGTTATGATTGCATCATTAACTGATGGCCATGCATGACTACCATAATGTGGGTCGCCCGTTTCAGAACCTCTACCGAGAACTGATTTCCAGGATGTGAAACCACGGATATTTAATTTACTTAGACTCTTCACAATCTCCTCGTAGTGAGCCTGATCCAGCGTTATCATTACTGCTTTCATATCTGTTCTTTGTTATTAAGATTCGACATTATTTCCTTTGTATTACCAGTACCATACTTTTTTCCGTATGTTTTCAAATGAATCTTTCTTCTTTTCTTTATTCCATTAGCTGCAAACACACCATAAAGAGCAGGCACAAGAATCAGTGTGATGATAGTAGAAAAAGTCATACCACCTATTACCGTTAATCCAAGAGATTGCCACATTTCAGATCCCTGTCCCGTACCAATTGCCAATGGAACCATACCTAATATTGTAGTAAGCGTAGTCATTACAACAGGGCGCAATCTTGATCGTCCACCATGCACAACAGCCGTAATTACTGACATACCCCGTTCACGGTTAAGATTGATGTAATCAATAAGCACGATAGCATTTTTCACCACCATACCCACCAACATAATCAACCCGATAAATCCCATTATGCCAAGCGGTTGACCAAATGCCACAAGCGATAGTAACGCACCAATAAAAGCAAAAGGAACCGTTAGAATAATCATAAAAGGATAAAGCATCGATTCAAACTGAGCAGCCAATACTATATAAACCAGTAGTGATACAATTAACAGTAATAGCCCCAATTGACTAAAAGCTTCCTGTTGATCTTCGAGTGTACCACTGATTTCCACTTGCACATTAGATGGAGTGGAAACTGTTGCGATCACAGCATCAACATCTTTAACCACCTCACTCAGCGCACGTTTATAAAGAGTACCCTGAACGCTTACAATACGCTCACGATCTTCCCTGTTAATTTCAGGCAAAGAAGAACTTTCCACTACTGTTCCAAGATCGCGAACCCTAACACCAACCCCAGTAGGAGTATAAATTAGTATATTTTCAATATCAGAAATTGATTGGCGATATTTCTCATCAAAACGTACACGAACATTATATTCTTCACCATCCTCACGAAAACGAGTCATTATAAGACCGTTCATTCTATTTCTGATAGTATTAGCAGCCGTACTCATTGTTATTCCATTAAGAGAAAGTTTTTCTCTATCGAACTTAACCTGATACTCCATTCTGTAATCTTTTCGACTGATAGTAATATCACGAAGTCCCTTTACATCAGAAAGTTTTGTTTGCAGTTCTTTTGCAATTTTATCAGTAGTAGCCAGATCATATCCAAAGACATCAACCTTTACAAAACTACCGGAAGTCATTCCACTACCCCCTTGATTACCCCCAGGATTCACCTGATATTTATAAATTTCGGGCATTGCAGCCAGATCCTGTCTTATTTCGTCAGAGATATCAAATATAGATTTCTTACGTTGATCCGCTTCAATAAGTCGCATTGTGTAAGTTATAATGTTTGATCCATTGCTTGACATTGCAGCATACAAATTATCTTCGCCAGCTTGTCCGACCGCAAAAGATAAGATTTGAATTTCAGGATACTTTTTATTGAGCAACTCACTTATTTCAGTAGCCTTTTTGCGTGCTATCTCCATGCGCGTACCCGTAGGCATTTCTATTGTCATGGAAATATTATTATTATCTGAAGCAGGCATAAATTCCGTTTTCAAAGATGTTGCAACAATTATAGTACTTGCTATGAAAATGCCAACAATTATAAGAATAGTCTTTCTTCTGTTTCGGGCAACTTTATTTACCAATCTTGAATAATTATAATCGAACTTGTCAAGTAGAGGAAGTATGTTTTTATCATACCACTTGTCAAATTTATTCTTTTTGGTATCTTTTGGTGATTTCATCAATCTGGAGCTCATCATTGGAGTCAATGTCATTGCGATAATCAAAGACAATGAAATGATGATAGTTACCATCCAACCCAACTGTTTGAACATGATTCCTGCAAATCCACCAACCATTGTCATTGGAAGGAACACAGCAATGATTGTAAGCGTAGAAGCAGTTACAGACAGAGAAACCTCTTCTGTACCATACACAGCCGCCTGTTTTGGTCGGCTTCCACGTTCTATATGAGTAGTTATATTTTCAAGTACCACGATGGCATCATCCACAACCATACCTATGGTTATAGACAGAGCCGACAACGTGATAATATTCAGCGTATTACCCGTGATGTACAAATAAATGAACGACCCAATCAATGATATTGGAATTGTAAGCAGGATAATTATTGTAGGACGCCAACTACCCAGGAAGAACACCACGATAAACGCTACAATAATAAGTGCAAGCCATATAGTTTCAGACAAACTGGAAATAGACGCGTTAATATATTCCGAAGAATCCATTACCGTTTCTATCTTAACGTCAGGTGGAAGATTTTTCTGCAATTCCGGTAACTGTTTTTTTACCTCATTAGCAATTGATACCGTATTTGATCCCGTCTGTTTTTGAATAATGATAGAAGCACTTCTCTTTCCATTAGTATAGTTTTCCTGAATTTTCGACTCTACCGTATCATTTACAACAGCCACATCACGAAGATAAATAGGATTTCCACCATGATTTCCAACGATTATATCGTTAAATTGACGACTCTCGTTAAACTCACCTTCCAAACGCAGCATGTATGTTTGAGATCCAATATCCAAATTACCAGCCGGTACATTCACATTCTCAGCAGCTAAAACTTGAGCAACCTGTTCAAGAGAAATGTTATATGCTTCGAGTTTTTCGGGATTCACGTTCACCTGAACTTCTCTTTGAGGAGCACCTCCAACCGAAACAGTACCGACACCTTTAATACGATTTAAAGGATTAGCTATTTGATCATCAAGCACCTTATATAAAGCATCTGCACTCTCTTCGGCTGTTGCAGAAAGCACCATTACCGGGATCATGTCAGAGCTAAACTTTAGGATCGTAGGATTTTCGACCCCATCTGGCAAGAAGTTTTTGATGAGATCTATTTTATCTCTGATATCGTTCATTGCATTATCCTTGTTTGAACCAAATTCAAGTTCAAGCATGATCATTGAAAAACCATCCCTAGATTGTGATGTAATCTTTTTCAAGTTCTCTGTAGAGTTAAGAACATCTTCAAGCGGTCGGGTGACATTAGTTTCGACATCATCCGCACCTGCTCCAGAGTAGCTTGTCATTACAGAGATAACATTCATTTCAATCTGCGGATACAAGTCAATTGGAAGTTGACGTGAAAACAATAAGCCAATCAATACAACCCCAAGGAAAATCAAAGAAGTTCCGACTGGATTTTTGACGGCGGTTTCGTATACTTTCATCTTATCTAATTAATCTTTAAGGTTATTATTTAACAATTTCGACTTCGTTACCATCAATCAGTCCGTTATTACCTTCAACAATAACCTTGTCACCAGCATTTAAGCCAGAGATAATTTCATATTTATCGTCCAGACGAATACCTAAATTAACCAACGTATAAATAGCTTTTCCATCCTTTTCGACAAAAACATAACGATCGTTTGATCCAACTTGTTTTAGAACAGCTCTATCCGGAAGAAGCGGTCTATCGTTTACACCAAAATTCATTTCAACACGAGCAAACATGCCCGGTCTGATTTTATTATCAGGATTATTCACAGTTATTTCAACGGGGAAAGTGTGTGAAACCTGATCAAGTGTTGGATAAAGAAGAGAAACCTTTCCTTCGAAGATATCCTCACCGATGGCATCCATTTGAACTTTAGCATTTTGTCCTTTAGTAACCTTATTATAATACGATTCCGATACATTTATTTTAACCTTAACCGGATTAATATCTTGAACCGTGAGAATAGGCAATCCAGCAGCCACATCACCGGCATCGTAATTGCGAGCAGTAACCACCCCACTAATTGGACTTCTAAGAATTGTATTCTCTGAAATATTTCCAATAGCCGTTTGCATTACATCAAGTTGAGTTTTAGCCTGATCGAGTTGTTGTTTTGAAATGCCACCAACCTGGTATAATTCCAAATAACGTTCGTAGTCTCTTTTAAGCGTAGCCAGTTGCGTTTCTTGTTGTGAAAGATTTGTATTATCCATTTGAACCAAAGCCTGTCCTTTGTTTACATATGCCCCAACATCCACATTTATTTTACGAATACGTCCACCCATTGCAGGAGAAATATTATTCACCAAATTAGGCTCAACAGTAGCCGTAAACGATACATTTTGTTCGATAGGAATCAATTCAACAGTTTCTATTCTTACTTTTTGTTTTTCTTTGACAGTTTCAGTACTTTCAGTTTTCTTTGAAAGTCCACTGCAAGAAGCGAGGAAAAGCAGAGCAATAAAAGGGGTAAATTTTACCAGGTTATACATTTTCATATTTATATGATTTAATATTTATTTCTTTTATTATTTTATTTATTTGATTCAGTTTCATAGGGATTTACAGAGTAACCCAAGACCTTTTCCAGGTCGGTTTTTGCAGCCAGATAATCATATATTGCATTTCTGTATTGCAGTTGAGCATTTGTGACAGCCAGTGCTGCAGCATTAACATCAACTATTGTACCCAATCCCGTTTCATATCGTTTTACTGTAATTTCGTATCCCTTTTGTGCCTGTTGTATTGAAGATTGTGTGGCTATAATTTGTTCGATATTCTTGTTTATCAAGTCCATATTATTCTTGATTTGCAGCTTTAAGCCCTGTTCCAAGTCCTTACGCTGTTCCTATAGCTGAAGAACCTGAATCTTTGATTGTTTTAGATTATGATATCTTTGTCCCCCGTTGAACAAAGGAATAGCCAATGATATTCCAACCACTGAGTAAGGGTCCCATCTATAATCTTTAAATTTGTAATCGTTATTCTGGCTCATGTATGTATAATTGAAACTACTTGTGAGAACCGGGTAAAACTGCGATTTCTGAAGTTCTACAACATTCTTTGCCTGCTGCGTTCCCAGATCAAACTGTTTGAGGTCGCTATTATTCATCAGCGAAGTATCAGCAGGGATAAGCGTATTAAAGATATCATCTTCGTAATCAGTGAGTGCCCCTTCAATTATCAGAGGCACTTCAGAATCAATCCCGATCAACATTTTAAGTTGAATTTCTGCAATCTTCATCATGTTTTCCGATTGAAGAATGGTAGGGATCAAGCTTTTCATCCTCACATCCGCTGTAATTACGTCATATTCAGCCACTACCCCCTGTTTAAATCGATTAGTAATATTAACCAGATTTAATGAGTCAGTGGTGTATGTTTCTTTGAAAACCCGATAACTATCTTGAGCCAGCAGTAAACTATAAAAAGATTTGGTAACCTGATTTATCATATTGATTTTTGAAGCCCTTGATTTTTCCAAAGCAAGCTCGATATCCACCTCCGTCATTTGGATATTTTTCCACAAAGAAGGCACTATTAGAGGCAAACTCACGTTGAGACCGGTTGTCCACATGTTGAACCTACCCATTTGAACACCCTCACTGGAAGAAGTAGTAGAAGGATCAGGAGCGAAAAGTTTACCTATCACCTGTGCGATTTTGAGTTCTTCAGGAGTATATTTTGTAGGATCAATATCACCTCCAATTCCAAATCCCCCATCAAAGTAAACCGTTTGTCTTTTGATAGTCCTTTGATATTGACCAATCAAATCCAATTGAGGCAATAATGCACCTTTTGCACTTTTGTTAGCATACTCTTTTTTGGTTATCTCCATGTCGGCCACCTTAATTGAAGGATTTTCGCTTAAGGCAATATCAATAGCAGTTTCCAAGTTCAGGATTAGTTTTCCATCCTGCAGTGTCAAGCTATCTATTTTATTTTGTGCCTGCAGGTTTATTAACCCTGTTAAACCACAAAAGAATAGAATTGAAAAGATGTAGTTTTTAATTTTCATATATAATTAGTTTAAATCTTTATTATCTTTTTGGTGTTCAGCCAAATAAGCATCAACTATTTTAATACCTTTTTCGGTTGAAATACCTCTGATGAAATTGGTCATCATTGTATATTTTATATCTTTAAACGAATATTCCGGTTTATCCAGAAAAGTAGAAATCATGTATTTGAAGCTACTTTGTCCTATAATAAAAGCTGATATCTCGACATTCAGATCTTTACGAATCATTCCCTGTTGGATTCCCATATTAAAAAAAGCAATTAAATGCTTTTGATCATGTTGTAGAACTTCAGTCATAGAGTTGAAGATGTTTGGATAATATTTATATATTTCTTCATAAAATAAAGGATTTGTATCAGGCATCTCGTTAAACATATCCAATAACCTTAGGAATACCTCAATCACATTTTCCGATTTTTCTAAATATTCAGCGAACTTATTATCTCTAACCTTTCTTTGATAGTTAAGTATTTGAATGAGAATATGTTCTTTATCTTCAAAATTAACATAAATAGTTCGTTTTGAAATGCCAAGTGATGAAGCTAATTCATCCATTGATGTACCTTTAATTCCTTTCTCACGAAATAATTGGCTCGCTTTGAGTATGATTTTTTCTTTTATATCCATTTTATAGTAATAACCGATGCAAAGGTAAATCAGAAAACTAAAAACGCAAAATTAGTTTCTTGATATTTAACATATTTTACATTAAGATATTATTACATATTTTTATTTATGTCATTAAAATGAGCACGACAGATGTAAAACAATATTAACCATCAATTTCAATCATTCATTTTAAAAAAAACAATATCTTTGAAGTATAAAACATCTAAACCAAATAAATATGCAAAAGAAAAAGTTTTTATCTGTGATTACCCTATCGGTAATACTGTTAAGTGGTACGTTTATGGGATGCACGAACAAAGCAAAGACATTGTCGGTTGACGAATTATTGGAACAAGCCTCAGAGTTGGTCGGGAAACAAATTGTTGTTGAAGGCCTTGCCACCCATGTATGTCAAAAAAGCGGGATGAAACTGTTTTTAAAAGGCACTGCTGACGATAAAACCATTAGAACCGAATCTAACAGCAGTATTGGCAAATTCGATCCAAATGCAGTAGACAAACAAGTGAGGGTACAAGGAATATTGGTTGAAGAGATTGTTAAAGAAGCCGATCATCATGAAGCCGAGAATTTGGTTGCAGACAGTGCAGTCTGCGAAACAGAGCTATCCACTCAAAAAAACTATTATATAGCAGCCGACGCTTATCAGATTATTCAATGAAATCACCTTTAGAATTTAGAGGATTTACACCCCAAACCATTCAGTTTTTGAAGGATCTGAAAGAGAACAACTACAAAGAATGGTTTGAAGAAAATCGTAAAATATACGAAGAAGAACTCTTGCAGCCACTTAAGTTGTTAGTGGAATCATTGACCCCCGCGATGTTCAGCATTGATGCAAGATTTGAATTCAGGTCCTATAAAGTACTCTCTCGTATATATAGAGACATTCGTTTTAGTAAAGATAAGAGTCCGTACAAGAGTGGTATGTGGATATCATTTAACCGTCCCACTAAAGAATGGACCGATGTGCCCGGTTATTATTTTGAGCTGAGTGCCGATCATTGCCAGTATGGTATGGGGTTGTATATGCCCAAAAGAAAGGTTATGAATATATTAAGAGAAGAAATTGAATACAACACCGAATCGTTTATGGATATGGTGCAACCCATTATTGACAAAGGCTTTACTGTGGAAGGAGAGATGTATTCAAAACCATTAAAGAACCATTTGGGAGAAGATATGCAACCTTGGTTTCAACGAAAGAGCATTTATTTCATGAAAGAAATAGCATTAACAGATGCAATATTGTTTTCAGAAGAATTATCGTTGAAATTAATTGAAGACTTCACTTCATCTACCGCGCTATACAGGTTGATGATGGACGTTGCAGATGAAGCAAAGGGATAAGTGTAAATCTATTCCATATCCATAAATTGAATGCAGACAGGTTTGCTCAGCAGAATATCTTTTTCGGTATTGGTGAGCAATCCTGTATCCTGATTGACCTTGAACACCTGAATTTTGTTATCATCACGACAAGCCACAAGGAGATACTGTCCATCAGGTGTAAAGTTGAAATTGCGTGGATGACGACCGGTAGGTTGATAACCCACACGTGCAAGCGTTCCAGTTTTTTGATCAATAGAGAAAATGGCTATTCCATCATCCTTTAATCGATTTGAAGTATATAAGAATTTGCCATCGGGAGAAACGTGAATATCCGCACTACCCTGTCCTCCCACAGAATCGGAAGCGATGGTCTGTTTCATTGTGATGTCCCCATCGTTATAATCATATACAACCACTTGGCCAGAGATCTCACCCAACACATACATATATTCCATGTTAGGATGAAAATCGATATGACGCGGTCCCATGCCTGAAGGTGTTGGGAACTCCACTATATCCGATTCAGAAAGAATGGGTTGCCCCTCAAAAGGTGTATCATTTACGTTTAACCTATAAATTTTGTCCGCTCCCAGATCCGTAGCGAAAAGATAAGCACCATCAGGTGAAAACTTTACACAATGTACATGCGATGCACTTTGTCTTTTCAATGAATCGAGCCCTTTTCCCGAGAAAGTGATTAATGTGCCAACTTCCGATAGTTGTCCATCGTTAGAAACAGGCAACACAGATATGCTGCCACCGCCATAGTTGGCTGTTACCACGTTTTGTCCCAATCCATCAGTAGTAATATAGCAAGGGCTGCCACCATAGGTGTTTTGCGAGTTAATTGCTGTGAGAATACCCATATTTTTATTGAACGAAAAAGAGTGTACAAAACTATCATTATCGCCATTCTCACCCACTGCAAATACAAATTTTTGATTGGGAGAAATTGTCAGAAACGAGGGGTTTTTTACCTCAATCATGCTCACAGAATCTGTTTGAGCCTTTTTTGAGTCGAACTGATATACATAAATACCTTTGCTTTTGTCATTGTCAGTATAAGTGCCAACGAGCATAAACAAATCGCCTTTTTTCTTTAATGGAGCCCCCTGAGTTTGATTATCTTGATTTTGTGTGCTTCCATTTGTGTTTTTTCTGTTGCTGCATGAACTGAAAATCATTACAAACGTCATTAAGTAGATTATTTTTTTCATTTTGAGTAGTGTTGATAATAAGTACAAAAATATACTTTTTTTGGTTATATATGTTCTTTTAGTGTAAATGCTGAGAAGAAATAAATCAAACCCGTCGAAGTTGATTGTTTCATCGACGGATTTGAGTTTTAGACTGTTAGGACATCAGGGTTACGATTTGATGTTATCGATGTTAAGTATGTCCGTTTCACTACCAGCAACACCAAGCACACCAATTGTGGTATCCCATGATAAATTAACAAGAGTTGTTGCAAGATCGGGAGTAGCAATCACATCCGATACTCCGGGGAGAGGTCCCGAAGCCACGTTTATTTTTGAATAATCGATTGTGAAGTCAGGATAAACGCCCTGTACCCCGGTTTCTGAGCATAAATCCAGAAACTGTTCTGATGGCATACTTGTCTTTATGCGCCTGTATGATTACTTCGCGAAATTTTGCCAGTTCACTGTTTACGAGTGCAAACTTGGCACGCTGTTCCATTTGTTTGGGTGATTATTTGTCGGTTGGAGGATTATAAACCCTTAACACATTTGTTCCATCAGCCTATACAGTTGCGACTGCTGTACCATGCTTTCCTGAAATCAATCCAAAAGTTGTAGAAACGAATTTACTCATAGTTATTAGTACACCCGCCGTTTGTTGTTATTAAAATGTTTGGTATTGTGCTCCTTTGGATAGTGGTCGGTGTCGATTTATATCCATTGGAGTGTTTGTTTTGCTAACTTGAGTGCAACCATGATGCAAGGAAGGTGCAAGGAAGGTGCAAGGAAGGATGAACTCGATTTGATAACCTTTATTTATAGTGTAAAGATAAGTAAAATATTTGTAATCTGCACTATGAGTGGTTTTAGCTGCGCTGGTTTGCGTTGGTTTGCGTTGGTGGGGAATTGTTGAGAGGGGATTTTTTAGGGGGATTTGGGGTTTGAAGGATGTTGGGATGTTGGGGATTTGTTTTTTGATATGTCGGGTTATTTGAGGTGTGTTTTTGAATTGGGGATTGGAGGGTGATTGTTGGAATTTGGATTGTTGGGAATTGGAATTGAAGTTTTAGGAGTGGGTTTGGGATTATTGATTGATGTTTATTTTTAAATCCTACAAATCCTACGTTTCCTACGTTTCCTACGGGGGGGATTCAGGGGATTCAGGGGATTGGGGGGATTTGGGGTTTTAGAATTCGGGGTTGGTATGGGAAATGATGGTTTTAGGGTATTTGGTGTTTGGTGTTTGAGACTTGAGACTTGGGACTTGGGACTTGGTGTGGAATTCTAAAAAATAAATATCTTAAAAATAGTGATTTACAGATAAATTAACTAAATTGCGATGGTAAAGTTTTAATCTTTGATTTAAATGAAAAATTGGCAATTATCAACTTTTATTATTTTATTGATTTTATTGGGAACATGCGGAAATGGTCAAGCAGATTTTGAGATTGAAAAAAACATAATCATCTCAGGTACAATTACCAATTATGAAGTTGGTAAATCTCCACAAACAATTGAAATTTCTCGTAAAGATTTTTTCGATCTAAATGAAAAATACGTAGAGGAAATCAGTGAAAATGGAACTTTTAAATTTATATTTCAATTTCCTACATTCAAGAATCTACTCTAAACTATGGAAATCCTATTTCGTTATTATGTGTTCCAGGTGACAGTGTGACTATTGAAATCGACAATAAAATACTACAAAACCAAGAATCCCAGGAATATATAAAATTTTCAGATACTGAGATAGGTAAAACAAACTGGCTCATGAATAAATTTAATGCAGAATTACCTAATGAGAATTACATATATAACCATGCAAATGAAGCGGAAAAGAATTTATCTCCTGAAGAGTATGCTGATTTTATCAAAAAAAGAGAACAAGAATATTATGCCTTTTTGGATAAGTTAAAAAAAGAAAATAAAACAACAAAATTATTTGATAAGTGGGTGAATGATAAGCTTAAATATGAATCATGGAGAGATTTATTACGTTACAGATGGACCCACCCTCATTACAATGGAATGCAAAGAGATAGTTTTAACCTTGGTGAGAGCTTTTTTACTTTTTTACGTGATTATAACATGAATGATAATGAACTATTTTCTGTAGTTCATACAGATTTTTTGGATGAATATTCAATTTATTCAAATGAATACCCTAAAGATTCAGTATCAAAGTTTGTTTCAACATTTCAATCGGAAGGTGCCGAAAAGGCTTTGCCCATTTTAAAAAATATGATAGATATAAACACAAGTGGATTTACAAAAGAATTATTACTTACAAAGCTATATATGAACTTATTAAATGCGCAAGAGATTGGCATGTTTGAAGCAATTTATGATTCAAGTTTTACCCATAAAAGTTATTTCTTAAATACTATCAAAAAAGAATACAGCAAATTAAGGGATTACTTTTCAAATCAAAATATGGAAAACGCAAATCTTTCGACAATTAAATCGTCTGTTGTTTCAAGTCTGATTGATACAATAGCTCAAAAATATAGAGACAAAATTATTTATATTGATTTTTGGGCTCCATGGTGTGGTCCATGCATTGAGGAAATACCCTATTCAAAAGACATTCAAGAATATTTTAAAAATGATGATGTTGTATTTCTATTTTTGGCAAATAGATGTAAAGAAGAATCGTGGAAATCAACAATTTCAAACAAAAAACTTATCGGGGAACATATTCTATTGACTGATGATCAGTTCAATATATTAGCAGGTTTATTGAATATTAGTGGGATACCTCATTATACTCTGATTGATGACAAAGGAAATATTGTATTAAAAGATGCTCCTAGACCAAGTGATAAGGAAAAATTAATTGCAGAAATTGAAAGACATTTGAATAAACACCAAATCCCCTGAATCCCCCCCGTAGGAAACGTAGGATTTGGAGGATTTGGAGATTTAGATATTTGGAGATATTCAAGATTTAAAGGATTGAGGCGGATTGGAGAAGTTAGATATTAAGAATTTGGGGAAATTGGAATGATTTGTTTTTTTGTATTTTATTGAAAACCAATTATTTTGTTAATTGTTATATTGTTATGATTTAATAGGTAATTGCAAGAATCCGTTTGAAACTCATGTGCTTTTTACGGCTATGTTCTTGAATAAATAGTTTGTATTTATTTTTAAAAACGCACGCTCATGATGAAAAAATTGTTTTTACTTTTACTGTTGTTTCCTACTTTTTTGTTTAGTCAGGAGAACATGAAGAAATCGGCTGAAGATTTTATAATGGAATACTTTAAATTGCATGAAGATTTAAAGTGGGATGCGATTCCCGGAATGTATGCAGAAGATGCTCAGATTGTTTGGCCTAATGGTGATGTTCTTAATACGATGAAGGAAATAAAACCTTATTTGGAAAAGATCAACAAAGAGACTATTGGCTTGAAAATTGATGTAAAAACGATGCTGGTTGATGTTACGGGACCTAACTCAGTAATGGTTACTACAAACTTTATATCAACAATAAAACAGAAGGAAATTATTCATGTTTTTGATCAGACTGATGTGTATCTTTTGGAACGCGTTGGTGATTTATGGAAAATAAAAAAGGATGTTACTAATTGGAATTTTCCACTCATCTTTAGTGAAAATGTTGATGAAAAGTATGTTTTGCGTAGTATGCCATTGATTGTAAGAGCAAAAGAAACAATTGATTTGGTATGGTCTAATATAAGTTATGGTATTGAAGATTTTAAGAAATCGGGAAGACCATCGGCAATGTATGGCAAAATAATGGGTAAAAGGTATGCAAGTTTTTGGGATCAATCAAAAGGATTTAATTATTCTACTTTGAGTCTGATTAAGGCTTTTGAGGTTTTTTTTACTCAAGTTGAGGTTATGCAAAGAGATGAAACGACGCTTAAAGCAAGGTTTACTCCCCCGATGATTAATAAGAATATGAATGTGACAAGAAAGGATTTATTCAATTACAACGAAGGCTTTTGGCTTGAAATTGCTGATAAAATGGGAACCAGTTTTACTCAGACTGATGATGGAAAATATTGGATTGTAACTATAAAAAAGAAATGATGATAATTAAAAAAATCTTTAGAGGTATCTTCAAAGTCATTAAATGGACGTTTTTTATTATTGTTGGACTATTGATTGTTTCAGCATTATATAATCTTACATTACCTAAAAAATCGAAAACCGTTGAGTATTTATCTGCAAAAGAAAAAGCGTTTATTGCAGAGGAAATGAATTTACAACAAAAAATAGGCAACGATGTGTGGCCTCATTGGGGTGACACTTTAATTCCTGTGATGGTTTACAATGAAAAGTATGCATTTTTAATTGGCTACCCTGATCCTCCTGCGGGTTGGTTTAAGATTCCAAATTTTGAATTATTGGGTACAGAATGGGAAGTTGTGAATTCAGATGATTTTGAGGGTGCAACATATTATCGTCAATCATTACCAAATCCTGCTATTACTCCTGAAAACTTTACTGTTAAAGTTGGAGACCGTTGGGTGAGTACAATAGAAACCAAAGAATATGCTGAAATTGCATTTTATAATGGTTTTAGGGAGGAGTTGCCTCCCGTTTTGAATGCTATTTTTCCGTATAAAATATTCTGGAACATATTAATGAGATCTGCAGATATTTATATTGGAGGTATGACTCATGAATCATTCCATTCGTTTCAGGGTACTAAAGTCCCTGATCTGCTTGTAGAAGCAGAGAGAGTGGCTCATTTGGAAAAGGATTATCCTTGGCATGAATTTGAAAATGCAGAGGGTTGGAAAAAAGAGATAGATCTATTAACGAAGGCGTATTATTCTGAAGACAAGGCTGTTTCTCTTGATTTTGTGAGTCAATTTTTGAAAAGCAGAAAAGAACGCAGGCAAAAGGCGAATTTATCAGTTGAAATTATTCAGTACGAACAAAAAAGGGAATGGCTGGAAGGATTGGCTAAATATGCAGAACTTACTATTGGATTGAAAGCATGGCAAGACGAAAATTATAGAAATGTAAAAGCAATTGATCCTGTACGTGAATTTAAGAATTATAAAACTTATGCAGAATTCTACAAACAGCAAATAGATGAGGTTAAGCGTGCTGCAGTGCGTCCAAGCGAGAATAGATTTTATTATTCGGGGATGCTTCAGGCTGTTATGCTTGACCGATTGTTGCCAGAATGGAAAAAAGAGGCTTTCAGCAAGGAAGTGTATTTGGAAAACTTGTTGGAAATGTCTGTGAATTTATACTCAAATTATAAATTGGAGTAGCACTTTAAATCACTCATTAATAATAAAAAGATGAAAAAATTGTTTTTGTTATTAATAATGTTTCCGACTATATTGTTTAGTCAGGAAAACATGAAAAAATCTGCCGAAGATTTTGTTACCGGATACTTCAAATTATTTGAAGATAAGAAGTGGGATAAAATTCCAGCTATGTATGCGTATGATTCTCAGGTTATTTGGCTCAATGGTAAGGTTTTACCATTGCCGGAATCGATGAAATCCACGTTGGAAAAAAACAAAACTGAAATAACCAGCGATAATATTGATGTGAAGTGGATGCTAACAGACGTTACGGGACCAAACACAGCGCTGGTAACAGCAAGTTACATTGAAACAACAGATCGATCGGGGAATATCAGGGTCACTGAAAACATTGGAGTTTTTCTCTTAGAGCAAAACGATGGCAAGTGGCAAATTAAGAAATGGTTTCCTCATCAGAACTTTCCTCTCATCTATAAAGATAAAATTGACAAGAGGTATCAAATTGATAATATTGCAGTGATTTATTTAGCCAGTAGTGCAATAAATCATGGATGGTCGTTGATTTGTAATGACATTGACTATTTTAAGAGAACAGGACTATCACCGTCGGAATATGGCAGTTTGATGGGTGAAAGATTTGCAAAATCATGGGATCAATCGGTAGGATTTAATGCTTTTGCTACAGATTTTATCAAAGGGCTGCAGATTATGTCTACTTATGTTGAAGTGCTGGAAAGGGATGAATCATCATTTAAAGTGAAGTTTCTATCTCCGGAAATTGATAAAAATTGGGAAGTTACAAGCAAAGAATTATTTAGTTGCAGTAGAACCATTTGGTACAAAATTGCTAATCACATGGGAGCGAGCTGTTCTGTTGACGATGATGGAGAATATTGGGTTATAACGATGAAAAAGAAATGAAACCATTATTAATCAAAATATTTCGTTGGGTATTACGGGTGCTAAGCGGTCTTATCATTGTATTTTTTTTATTTATGTTTATCGGCGAAGCTTTTTTTAGTGAAAATCCCGGAAAACCAATATCTACTAACGATATTTTACAATTGTCTACGATGGGATTAGGTCTTATAGGGCTTGGACTTGCATGGAAATGGGAATTAATTGGAGGCATTATTGCACTGGCTGCTTTTGTTGCATTAGTTTTTATAAATACTTCTGTGATACATCCCTCCTTACTTTATATTGTTCCAATAACAGCCATATTATTTATTTTGCTTTGGACAATTAGCAGAAAAAAACCTTACTATTCAGACTTGCTCTGACAGCAGTTTTTTGTATTTTATTGAAAAACAATTATTTTGTTAATTGTTTTATTGTTTTGGATGAATTTCTAATTGTAAGAATATGTATGAAACCGCCGGTTCTTTTTACGGCAACGTTCATCAATAAATAGAACGTCCGTATATTTAATCACACACAGACTTTGATTATGTCAATGAAAACCACTCTATTTTCTTCAGTGGTTTTCAATTATATCTATTTCAGATTTGTAAAACTGCTCTAACAAGGGCTATAGTTATTTTTTTTTCTTTTCGAACACCCTCTCACAAAAAACGAGTGTATTGAGATGAAAGTTGCAGTAATTAACTTTAGTTTGAAGGCATACTATAAATGTCTTCTATAAAATCGCACGTTCATGATGAAAAAATTGTTTTTATTATTAATTATGTTTCCGACTATACTGTTTAGTCAGGAAAATCTGAAGAAATCAGCCGAAGATTTCATGACCGGATACATCAAATTATTTGAAGAAAAAAAGTGTGATATTATTCCAAGTATGTATGCAGAAGATGCACAACTAATATGGCCCGATGGTAAGGTTATGCCTTTGATTGAAGCGATGAAACCATTTTTGGATAAATACGAGAAAGAGTCTGCCAGCGTGAAAATTGATGTAAAGTGGATTCAAATTGACGTTACTGGACCAAACTCAGTAATGGTTACAACAAATTTGATAAATACTACAAACCGTACGGGGGAATATCGAAGTTTTGGAATATATCGAAGTTTATCTTTTAGAACGAAAAGATGATATTTGGAAAATTAAAAAGGATATTGCCAATTGGAATTTTCCTCTTATCAATAATGAAAATATTGATAAGAAGTATCAAATCAATAATATGTCAGCTTCAGCCAAACTTGATGGAGCAATTAATCAGAGATGGTATGCCATTTTCTATGACATTGATTATTTCAAAAAAAACGGAACACCTCCTGCAGAATATGGTAAAATGATGGGTGTAATGTATGCAAAAGGAAAGGATAAATCCAAGGGATTTGAAGGATTATTTTATGGCTTTATCTGGGATCTTCAAATCTTGTCGAAATATGTTGAGGTGATGGAAAGAAATGAAACATCTTTTAAAGCAAGGTTCATTCCCCCGATTATTGGTGAAAAATGGGATTTTACAAGAGAAGAGCTTTTTAATTATAGTAAAAACGTATGGTCAGAAATTGCTGATTACATGGGAGCCACCTGTACTCAGACAGATGATGGAAAATACTGGATTGCTACGATGAATAAGAAATAATTATTCTAATCCTCCAATCCTCTGCGTATGATTGGGAGGATTTGGGGGATTTAGATTGAATTAATAAATAAGAACACATATATGATTATTGTATTACATTTGTAAGTTTTTTTGTTATCTCATTATTTTCGAAAAAAGGTTATTAAATGAGTAATTCCGTTCAAAGTTCCAGTATTCAAAAAATCACCATTTCCGGGCTTATCGTTACACTTGGAATTGTTTATGGTGACATAGGTACAAGTCCCTTGTATGTACTGAAAGCTATTCTTGCCGGAGGTAAAGAGATTAACGATTTATTGGTGCTTGGGGGAATTTCCTGTATATTTTGGACGCTTACTCTTCAGACTACCGTTAAGTATGTGATAATAACTTTACGTGCTGACAACCACGGTGAAGGCGGTATTTTTGCCCTTTTTGCCCTTTTAAAGAAGAAATATCCTATCATTATTATCTTGACCATGATTGGTGGCAGTACTTTATTGGCCGATGGTGTGATAACTCCTGCTATTACTGTAACATCTGCAATAGAAGGACTGAAAATCAATAATCCTAACGTACCGGTGATTCCGGTAGTTTTAATAATTATAGCTGTACTTTTTTCCATTCAGCGATTTGGAACGAATGTTATAGGAAAATTTTTTGGACCTATAATGCTTATATGGTTTGTGATGTTAGGCGTACTGGGTATTTCACAGATTGTGACTATGCCCCATGTGCTGTTGGCCATCAATCCGATGTATGCTATAAAACTCCTGATAGAATATCCGAGTGGAATTTTG
Source organism: Bacteroidales bacterium UBA5287 (assembly GCA_002411345.1). GTDB lineage: Bacteria > Bacteroidota > Bacteroidia > Bacteroidales > Dysgonomonadaceae > UBA5287. The sequence goes on from DHSL01000062.1 coordinate 95,019, forward strand.
TTGTTAGGCGCTGTATTTTTGGCCACTACAGGAGCCGAAGCTTTGTATTCAGATATGGGTCATTGCGGTATAAAGAACATTCGTTTAACCTGGATATTTGTCAAGACCATGCTTGTTCTAACATATTTTGGTCAAGGAGCTTGGGCTTTGAGTAATCCAGATATTGCGGGAAATGTTAATCCATTCTACGCTATCATGCCCGACTGGTTTTTGGTTCCTGGTATTATGATAGCCACTGCAGCAGCAATAATAGCAAGTCAAGCGCTGATTAGCGGTTCATTTACATTGGTAAGTGAAGCTATTTCTCTGAACATTTGGCCACAATTTAAAGTATCGTATCCTTCAACAATAAAAGGTCAGGTGTATATTCCTTTAGTGAACTTTTTTCTTTGGATTGCTTGTTCTTTTGTTGTAATATTTTTTGAAAGTTCGTCGCATATGGAAGCAGCCTATGGCCTTTCTATAACCATTACGATGATTATGACAACCTTGTTGCTATCTCAGTGGCTTCCATCGTCGGGTTATAAAAACATTTTCAGAATTTTGTTTGTCTGTACATACCTTGGGATTGAAGGAATTTTCCTTATGGCGAATTTAAATAAATTCTTGCACGGAGGTTGGTTTACCATCCTATTGGGTTTATTTTTCTTCACTATAATGTATGGTTGGTATTATGGCAGGAAAATCAAAAATCGATACATATCATTTACTAATCTTGAAAATTATGTAAATCAGTTCAATGATTTGAAGAATGACATTAGCATTCCCTATCTAAGTGTTAATTTGGTATATATAAGTAAGGCTACAGAACCCATGCAAGTTGAATCCAAGATTATGTATTCCATCTTTCATAAACATCCTAAAAGGGCAAATACATATTTTCTACTTCACATTATTAACGATGGCAGACCGAATACGTTTGAATATCAAGTTCATCAAATTATTCCGGGTACATTGATAAAAATTGATTTCAAATTGGGTTACAAAATTGAACGCAAGATTAATCTTTATTTTCGTCAAGTGATTGAAGATTTGGTAGCTCAGGGAGATTTTAGTCTCCAAAGTCCATTTGAGTCTATGCGCAAATATAACATCAGTTCAAATTTCCTGTTTGTAAACCTTGACCGTGTATTAACAGTGGATTATAAACTTCCAAAAGGTGAAGGTTTTATTATGATTTTGCACAACATTATTCGGAATATTAGTAATACCGATGTGCAGGCATTAGGTTTAGACACAAGCTCGGTTTTTGAGGAAAAAATACCGATACTGATTCCACATCATACCACCAAACGTATCCGGATATATAATGATTAAACTATTTCAATAATTGAACTTATTAAAAATTACTAAAAGAAGAAATTTTAGGAAATAAGATGTTAATTCAATAAAACGAAATATCTTTATATTATCTTAATAATAAACATATTAGAACAAACAATAACCAAATGATTAACCGTATAAAAAGATTATTATTGTTATTAATTTTTGCAACCCTTTTGATTGGTTGTGAAAAATCAGGAGATGAATCGACTGTTTCGAATGAATTGACATCTAATCAACCTACAACTGAAAAGTTTGAAGAGAATTTACAAAAATTGATTAAAGAAGCAAACCTGAGATTTAGAACAAAAGACAACAGGGAGACATATTCATTAATTAATAATTCACTAAAAGGATTTGAAGCGTACATTTCGGAGGAGAGCACGTTCAATGCTAATAATAGGACTGGTTTTGACTTGACAATTAGAGTTCCTGTTGAAAGATTTGACAGTCTTCTGAACTTTATTCTTACCTATGTTAATATTAAGGAACTTGATCATAAGTCGACGCAAATAAAAGATGTTACAGAAGAATTTATTGATATAGAAGCAAGGCTTAAGATAAAAAAGGAATCTGAGCAAAAATTGACTGATCTATTAAAGCAATCGAAAAATCTTTCAGAGACTTTGGAAGTTCAAAAGCAACTAACAGACCTAAGGGCAGATATAGAATCTGTTGAAGGTCGATTAAAATACTTGACAGATCAAGTAAATTATAGCACTATCAGGGTTTCGTTTTATGAAAACACAAAATATTCGGAACGATTCTTTGGTGATTTTTGGGACGCTATTAAAGAAGGATGGCAGGTGTTCTTACATTTGATAATACTTTTGACTTATTTATGGGTTGTGATTGCTGCTATATTGTTGATAAGATGGGGATATAAGTTTTACAAGAGGAAAAATAAGAATAACGCTGTCTGAGGTTTGGAAAAGGGAACTTTTAATTGGAAAATGAGCAAAAGGATATTGAAAAACAAACAATTAACCATATTTGGCTATGAGTAAAAAAGTTGTTATAGTTGGTGGTGGCGTGGCAGGTTTATCGGCAGGGATATACTCTGCCATGAATGGATTTGAAACAGAAATAATTGAAATGCACACAGTTGCAGGTGGGCAATGTACGGCATGGGACAGAAAGGGATATCGATTCGATTATTGTCTGCATTGGCTTGTAGGAACATCTCAAGGAGCTTTTAATGAAATATGGAAAGAAACAAATGTTATAAATGATGATACTGAAATAATTGACCACGAGATACATTCACGTATTTTGGATGATCAAGGAAATGAATTTATCATTTATTCCAATATTGACCAATGGGAAAAATACTTGATTGAACTGGCTCCTGAAGATAAATCATCTATTAAAAAGATGTGTACTGATATGCGCAAAAGTGCTCTTATGGAGCCATTTGAAACAGCACCTGAATTGCGAAATCCTCTTGATAATATTAAAATGCTTCCTAAAATGCTTCCACTGTTAAATGTGATACGAAAGTATGGTAGAATGACTTGTGGTGAGTATTTTGAAAAACTAAATTTTAAAAGTGACAAGATTAAAAACATCTTTTTTACCATGTATGGCGACAGTGATTTCTCGGCCTTGTTTTTTATATTTATGCTTGGTTGGTATCATCAGAAAAACGCAGGATATATTAAAGGCGGTTCTTATCCTATGGCGCACCGAATGGTTGAGAAATTTGAGAAGTTGGGTGGTAAGATGTCGTATAAAAAGAAGGTAGAGAAAATTATTGTTGAAAATAATGTTGCAAAAGGTGTTTTTTTAAGTGATGGAACAAAAATTGAAGCTGATTATGTGATAAGTGCTGCCGATGGGTATTCGACAATATTTAAGATGTTGGATGGAAAATATGTATCAAAAGAAATTGATTTTGCTTATAAAAACTGGAAATTGTTTACGCCTATTGTTCAGGTTTCATTTGGAATAAATAAATCAATTCCATGTGAAACGTCCAATGTATCTCATATTTGCAATGATAAATGGATTGGCAAAACAAAGTTAGATAAAGGCTATTCAATTATGAATTATTGGTTTGATACAACAATGGCACCTGAAGGTAAAACATCTATTGCCCTTAGATTTGAGAGTCCCTGGGAACTGTGGGAAATGATGGATGAAGCTGCATATCAAGCCGAAAAACTTCAAATTACAAAAGATGCAACCGCATTACTTGAGAAAGAATATCCCGGTATTTTGGAGTTTATTGAAGTAACTGATGTGGCAACTCCTAAAACTGATGTTAAATACACGGGTGTTAAGGATGGTGCTTATGAAGGTTTTTTTCCATCGAAAGAAAACCTAATGAAATCATTAAAGATGCAACTTCCCAAGCTTAGGAACTTTTATATGGCTGGTCAATGGTTGTATCCGGGAGGAGGTCTTCCTCCATCGGCTCAATCGGGCAAATGGGTTATTCAGCTGATTTGCAAAAAGGAAAAGCAGAAATTTGTTGCAGACAAATAATTGTTTCGATTTTGTATCATCACGGTTTAAAATCATATTAAAATGGAAAAAATCATGTTTATTCAAACCGTATCGGAGTCAGAGGCTGAAGACAAGCTCCGTGAGATTTACGAAGGAGACCGTAAGAGCATGGGATACGTGCCTAATCATGCCAAGGTTTTCAGTCTACGTCCTGAGGTATTGGAAGCATGGCGTGCCTTTCAGGGTAGCATTCGCAAAAACCTGCGATTGAGGCGTCATGAATTGGTGACATTGGCTGCTGCAATGGCGTTAAAATGCAGATATTGTATTCTTGCTCACGGCACAATCTTTACCAAGAATGGGATTAGCGTTGATCAGCTACGTTTGATTCTTACAAATTTTAAAGATGCAGGACTGGATAACACTGAAGTTGCAATGATGGAATTCGCTCAAAAGATAATACGAAAGGCGAATGAAATAACGCAGACAGATGTGGACACATTACGTGCGCTGAATCTTGAAGATGTCGAAATCCTTGACATTACACTGACAGCAACAATGCGCAGCTTTGCAAGCAAAACATTTGATGCGCTAGGAGCAGAGCCAGATGCTGTTTACGACGAGTTAGAACACGAGCTTACTGATTTGCTTCCAGAGTAGTTCTAAAAAAGGAAACGTATATATTTTAACAGTTTAAATATTTGAGTTAAGAATTTCTTCTCCTACAATTTCGGCAGCTATTGCTACACAACGATTACAAGGGCGCAAGACTTGATATTTGGTATTTCGTTCTGAAAGAATTGTATCGTTGGGTTGTTTTTTAGTTTTTAATAAATCGTCACAAATATAGGAACCCATTTCATTCTGAAACTCCTTGGCTGTGCGTTGTACCGCAGCATAATTTGTTGTCTTTGCTTTTTTATCGTTTACATCTGTAGCGGGATAATGTAAACCAAGCACCATAAACATTCCGCTGACTGCGCCACACACTTCACGTAGTCTGCCCATACCTCCTCCAAACGAAGAAGCTATTTTTGCAGCAGTCTCACTATCGAGGTTATATAAATCGGAATAAGCCATAAAAACGGATTGAGAACAATTATATCCATTCTCAAAAAAATCAAGTGCTTGTTGAACTCGCTCTTTTATCAATTTATCCTGTTGATGAGTCATTACTGTTGGTTTCAATATTTGATTAGGCAAAGTTATATTATTTTGAACATTTGCCCAAATACGTTATTTCTGTTGTTGATTATGATAATGATATAAAAATGAGAGGGAATCACCAAGTGACCCCCTCTTGAGATAATTTTAACAGAAATTACTTACTGTTGTTTATAGTACGAATTCTATATCGGTCTATTTAAAATTTCATTCTTAACAAAATCTGTAACATATTTTTCGGCTGTTTTTGGAATTATACCACATCTTTTTGCTACCTCCAGATAGGTTTGCCTATTAAATTGATTGGGTAACGCATCTAAAAACTGATGCTTGATGTTTTTATAATTGACAATTTTATGATTGAGCGGCATACCGTTAAAAACTTTTGATGTATGTATGAAAAGAACATCGGATATTTCCTATACCGTTTGAAAATCTTGATCAGAACAATAGAAAAATGAGCTAAAAGAGTCTGTTTCCATCATTCGCAAAGTTGATAAAATCATTATTTATTAATGATCTTTTAAAATCACGAATCTTGTCACTTCTGGTTGCCAAATATTTATATGTAAAAGAAAGTTTATTATAATTATTGATTTTTGAATTACTGATTTTAGATGTATATAACAACATTATTAACGTGATCTTCAATTTAAATTATTAAAATATCTGTACTGGAATCATGGTATAGCATTTATCTTATCAATCCTTTTAACAAACGAACAGCTTAAACACACAAAAAAACTTAACGTTCAAAGCACTTTCAGATATTTTAGTTAAAAAGCCGGTTGTAATCTTACGTTTCCTACAAATCCTACATATTCCACATGGGGGGCATATTTGGAGGGGATTGAGGGGAAGTTAGAGATATAAAGGATTGGGGATGGATTGCAGATGAGACATGAAAGATCCAGAGGTTTGAAGAATATGGAATTAACATTTTCAATCCAAACAATTACAAGTGCTGATTGTTATTTTCAAAAGAAAAAAGAATATGGGAAAAACAGCTTGCAAAGATAAAAGCGTGACAGATACGGATGAACAGAAATTTGAGTGTAAGAAATGTGGGACAAAAGTAAAAAAAGAAAAACAGGTTTGCAAACCACGGAAAATAAAAAAGGCTGATTAATACCAGCCTTTTTGTTATTATTTAAACCCTTTCCACATGAGCAATGCTCGGGCAATAGCCTGGTCAACAATAGGCTGCATAATTACATATCCGTCTTTATTTGGATGTACTCCATCACCAGAGAGATTTTGTGGTAATCCATTACGTTCGTCTGCCAAAGCAGAATGATAATCACAATAAACTGCTCCGTGCGTGTTGGCATATTCCTTGATGCGTTTGTTGAGTTCAATCACTTTTCCTGCAGGTTCTTTTCCCGGACTCCATGGGAAATCATAAGCAGGAAGTACAGAGCAGAGCACTACCTGAATGCCATGTGCCTGAGCCAATTCGGTCATGGATTGAATATTATCTTCGATCATTTCAAGTGTTGAAGGACCAGTATTGCCTGCTATATCGTTTATTCCGGCAAGTATAACTACAACTTTGGGATAAAGGTTTATAACATCCTGACGAAAACGCAGAAGCATTTGAGGTGTTGTTTGTCCGCCAATCCCTCTGTTAATATACTGTTTTTCAGGCGCAAAGAACTCAGGAACTGTTTTTATCCACCCTTCTGTAATGGAATTACCCATAAATACTACGCGCTGATCGCAAGTTCTGGCTGCGCCTAATTTAGCATTGCTTTCTCTGAAACGATTTAGGTTTGCCCAATCTTGAGCATCTATTTCAAAACTAAATCCTAGCATTAAAATACTTAATAGTAGAATTGATTTAAGTTTGTTCATTGTTGAAAATATTTATTTATAAGATTAATATATTGCTTGTTTTATTATAAACAGTCATGTTCTTATTCCAAAACATGAGATTATTATTGTTCAGGAACCTCGTTATCATGTTTACACCTATCAATATTTATATCATTCAAAGATGCAGGATCTCCTTTAGGCTCTAAATGCGTTATCACGTTTATAAGTTCATCACCAAACATGTTTTCAATTGTCTGTTCTACCTGCTCAGCCAAATCATGACCTTTTTTTATTGACCATTCGTCTGGTACAAGCAGATGAAAAGAAATGAATTTGCGTTGTCCCGCTTGACGCGACATAAATGAATGATATTCAATGCTATTATTTTTTAGACTATCTAAATAATCAGTAATTTTTTTAATCTCATTAACGGGTATAGCTGCGTCCATTAGTCCATTGGCAGATCTGTTAATAAGGTGAAATCCAGTTATAACGATATTAACTGCCACAAAGATTGCAATAATGGGATCTAAAATTAACCAACCTGTTAATTTTACTAATGCAACACCAATAATTACACCAACCGTTGTCCATACATCCGTCATTAAATGTCTACCATCAGCTTCCAACAATAACGATCTGTTTTTCTTTCCGTTGCGAATAAGAATGAGTCCGACTGCAAGATTCACTGAAGATGCAATTACAGAGAAAAGCAAACCAACACCCACATTCTCGAGTTGCGTTGGATTGATAAGCTTTGGTACTGATGCCCAAATAATACTAAAGGCAGCAATCATAATGAGTCCACCTTCAATGGCACTGGAAAAGTATTCAGCCTTTGAGTGTCCAAATTCATGACCTTTGTCTGCCGGTTTTTCAGAGATATTCAGTATGACAAGTGCAATTACAGCTGCAATTAGATTCACACAAGATTCTAATGCATCGGAAAACAAGCCCATTGAACCTGTTATATAATATGCATAAAATTTCAACAAGATAGTTGTCACAGCAGCTGCTATAGACAAATAAATGAACTTTTTGAGTGAATTTGATTTCATTTTGAATTTGTATTTTTGCAAAAATACTCAATTTTCGCAAACCTCGCGAATTGCTTCAGCTAAAATTGGGACACCTCGTTTAATTGTTTCCACATCGGTATTGCAAAAAGATACGCGCATGAAATCATTTCTGATTCCATCAGGATCAAAAGTTTTACCAGATACAAAAACTACTCCTTTATCAATTGCTATTTTAAGAATTTTGGTTGCATCACATCCATCGGGCAACTTTAACCAACTATAAAAGCCTCCTCTAGGTTTTTCGAATGTAACATATTCAGGTAGATGTTTTGTCAACATTTCAATCATTGCCAACCCTCTTTTTTTGTATTCTTCCCTAACCCGAGCAACATAATCATCAATATGCCCTTCTCTTATAAACTTGTCGGCAATCACTTGCGAAATGCTTGGAGAACAAGCGTCTATGGATTGTTTAATCAGTTCGCATTTTCTGTAAATAGATTCCGGAACTAACATCCAACCTAATCTAAGTCCCGGTCCTAATATCTTAGAAAAAGAACCTGTATAACAAACATCGATACCTTGAGGGTCCATAGATTTGATCAGCTGCATTTTAGGCACATCTTCTTCATAAAAATACAGATCGCTGTAAACATCATCTTCAATAATAGGAATCTCTTGATCTTTGAGCAGTTCTATCATTTGCTGTTTAACTTCTTGAGAATAAATGATTCCTGCAGGATTATGAAAATTGGGCGAATAGTAAAGAAACTTTGGTTTTGGAGAAGTTGTTTCCAATCTCATCTTCAACTTATTAATATCCATCCCATCGCCATTTAGAGGAACAGTTATTAAATCAGCCTGATATGCACGAAAAGCTGATAGTGCACCAATGAAGCTGGGAGTTTCTACCAAAACTGTATCGTTAGGATCAAGAAATGCTTTTGCAAGAATATGAATTGCCTGCAGTGAACCGGTTGTTAAAATCAATTTGTTTGTCTTTACAGGAAGCCCCTTCTTCCCCAACCAATCGGATAAAGATTCTAATAACGAAGGAAGACCTGTGGTTGGTCCATATTGCATTGCAACTTGTTTCTCGTTGTCTGTCAACGAATTGATAATATTATCAATTGTATCAAGTGGAAACAGTTCGTTACCGGGCATACCACCTGCAAAAGAAATCATATTGACGGCTGTTGCCAGGCTCATCATATCGCGTATCTCTGAAGAACGAAGATTTGATACGCTGCTTGAAAATCTAGTCATTTGTATATTTTGAAATTATAATCAAGAAATTAAATTTGAACTTATGATCTTTCTACAATTGATAAAGATCACACTTTAATAGCAGTTTCATCCGATTCTTTTGTAAAACTTCTGTTACCTGCTGCATATTTGCTGCACGAATTACAGCCAATGCTACATCGTTATTAGAAAAAGCATACATATAATCGATGTTTATCTTTTCATCTGTAAGAATTTCTAAGATGTGGTACAAAGATCCCGGTCTGTCTGGAATGCTTACACAGACTACATCTGTCAGTCCAATTGAAAATCCTGCTTTCTCAAGGGCTTTTTTTGCAAGCTCAGGACGACCTACCACCATGCGAACAATTCCATAATCGGCTGTTTCTGCTACACTTAAAGCGGTAATGTTTACATCATTCTCTGAAAGAATTCGGGTCAATTCAGTTAAACGTCCCGATTTATCTTCGAGAAAAACAGAAAGTTGTTGAATATGCATAACTAATATTTTTTATCCGGATTACTAAATATAATTGTAAAAGTACTCTTTATCAGCAATTTCTATAATCAATTATTCGTTTTGCTTTCCCTTCGGATCGCTCAATAGTATTGGGTTCAACCAGTCTAATTTTTGCACTGATTCCCAATAAACTCTTAATGTTATGATCAATCTGTCTGCGAATGCCTTCAAGTTCACGAATACTGTCCGACCAGTTTTTCTCATCGATTTCTACCAGAATTTCCAGTATGTCCAAGTTGTTTTCTCGCCTGATAATCAACTGATAATGAGGCGTTGTTTCTGTCATATCCATCAGTACGGACTCTATTTGCGACGGGAATACATTTACTCCACGAATAATCAACATATCATCGGTGCGACCAAAACATTTGTCCATTCTAACCAAAGTTCGTCCACAATCACATTTTTCTCTGTGCAGTCTGGTCAAATCTCGCGTACGATAGCGCAAAAGTGGCATTGCCATTTTACTTACTGTGGTAAAAACCAATTCTCCTTGCTGTCCATCGGGCAATACTTCTAATGTTTCCGGATCAATGATCTCCGGGATAAAATGATCTTCAAACACATGATTACCACATTGACACTCGCATTCCATGGAGACTCCCGGTCCAATTACCTCACTCAAACCATAAATATCATACGCTTTAATATTCAACAACTTTTCGATTTGATTTCGCAGTTCTTTTGTCCAAGGCTCTGCTCCAAACACTCCAATACGAAGTTTCACATCTTCAGGCGATATTCCCTCTTTTAAAATACTTTCTCCCAAATGAGCGGCATAAGATGGCGTACAGGCAAGTGCTGTTGCTTTGAAATCAGTCATAAACTGAAGCTGTTTTTTTGTATTTCCGGTAGAAATAGGTATCACTGTGGCTCCAACCTTTTCAGCACCATAATGCAATCCCAATCCCCCGGTAAAAGGACCATATCCGTAAGCTATTTGTATGGTGTCACCACAATGGATTCCCGCCATTGTGAGACTACGAGCTACTACCTCGGCCCAGACATCAATATCCTGGTTTGTGTAACCAACAACAGTAGGCTTACCGGTTGTTCCACTTGATGCATGAATGCGCACTACTTCACTTTGTGGAACGGTAAACAATCCGAATGGATAGTTGTCTCGTAAATCGGTTTTTGTTGTAAAAGGAAGATGTTTTAATTGATCTACACTTTTTATATCTCCTGGCTCAATGCCTATCTCTTTTAATTTATTGCGATAAAACGGTACATTATCATACATTCGCTTTACCATTCCTGTCAGCTGTTTACTTTGCAATTCAATCAGCTGTTGCCTGTCGGCACATTCTCTTTCAGGGTTCCAGATCTTTTTATTTTGATGCATATTCTTTTCCGAGTCTAAATGCTTTCAAATTCATCGTTATAATTGCTTCTCCTTTTTTTGCAAAAAACATTTCAATGGCCTTTTCAAGTTCTGCAGTATCAATACCAAGATAAGGCGATGCTGCTCCCAACATGGCAATGTTAAATGTTTTTGGACTCCCTACCTCTTTGGCTATGGATTTTGCGTCAATCAAGCTACTTGATGCTGATTGTGAAATGACATTCAGCAGTCCGTTTACATCGGGATAGTTATTAATATTTTCGTAAGGTTCAGTTGATGTCACAATAACTCCTTGGGGGGACAGAAATGGCAGATAGCGTAACGATTCCATCGGTTCAATAGAAAGAATTAGATCTGCTCTGCCTAAAGGAATCAAATCGGAATATATTATTTCTGAAGAGATACGAAGATGTGATTCCACAGCTCCTCCTCGCTGACTCATTCCATGTACTTCGGCTTGTTTTACATTTAGTCCGATATTCATTGCCGCCAAATCAATGATCGAAGCAATGGTAAGTATACCCTGACCACCTACACCGGCAATAATGATATTTTTTTGCATTTTTATTTAGATTAATAGTATTAAATCTTTCTCTTTTTTCCTAATGTTTGAACACATTCTCGTTGAGAGATTATAACAGAAACTCCATTATAATCGAACTCTTCTTTGAGCAATGCTGCATTTTCTTCGAGATTCTTTTTTAATGGAATCATCAATCGAATATGTTCTTCCTCAACTCCGAGACCTTTACATATATTAAAATATTTACCTGTACCGGCTGAATCTTGTCCACCTGTCATACCTGTTGTTTCGTTATCTGAGATGATAATGGTGATTGGTGAATGGTCGTTTACCGCATCCAACAAACCTGTCATTCCGGAATGAGTGAAGGTTGAATCTCCAATAACACAAACAGCGGGACGTATGCCTGCATCTGCAGCTCCTTTTGCCATTGTTATTGACGCACCCATATCTACACAGGTGCTTATTGTATTATATGGTGGAAGGGCTCCCAATGTATAACAGCCTATATCTCCAAATATCTGTTTTTGTGAATAATCCTTCATCACAAGGTTGATTGCATCGAACAGGTCACGGTGACTGCAACCCTGACACAGCATTGGCGGTCGCCCGACAACTACCTCAGGCACAACGCGCTTATCGTCTGTTTCTATATTTAAGGCTTTTGCCAACACGTTGGGTGAAAGTTCACCTGTTCGGGGCAAGGCTCCATCTAAACGAGCACAAAATTTATCATTTCCAAAATAGCCTTTTAGCAATTCTTCATATACCGGATATCCTTCTTCAACAATTAGGATATTGGAATATTTATCACAGAATTCTTTTATCAGTTTTTCGGGCAGTGGGTATTGCGATATTTTAAGTAAAGGAATATCAAGATTATAAGCACTAACAACTTCCATCACATAGTTGTAACCTATGCCAAAAGCTATTACCGCTTTGGTTCCTTGTCCTTCTACAATATTATTAAACTCTGAACTATCAGAAAGAGTTGTCATCTCTTGTTGTTTTTCGAGCAACTTCTGATAATTTTTTCGGGCACTGGCGGGCAGTAAAATCCATTTCCATTTATCGGTAGAGGGTTGTAATTTGTTTTGTTCACGGGGTTCTTGTCTAATGACTACAGCTCGTGAATGTGACAAACGGGTAGGAATTCGCAAAAGCACCGGTAGTTCAAGCTTCTCTGAAAGATCAAATGCATATCGTGTAATGTCATAAGTTTCTTGCTGGTTGGATGGTTCCAAAACAGGAATCATTGCAAATTTACCATATACGCGACTATCTTGTTCATTCTGCGAAGAATGCATTGAGGGATCATCTGCCACTACCAGCACAAGTCCGCCATGAACGCCTGTAATAGATGAGTTCATAAACGCATCTGCTGCTACATTCAGACCTACATGCTTCATGCAAACCATACATCGCTTACCTGCAAACGACATTCCCAGGGCAGCTTCGTAGGCTGTTTTTTCATTTGTTGACCAAGTTGAGCGAACCAGTGTTTTTTTTCCCTGCTTCGACTGTTGAATATATTCAGTTATTTCAGTTGAAGGTGTTCCTGGGTATGCATACACACCCGAAATACCCGCATCCAATGCCGCTTGAGCAATAGCTTCGGCACCCAAAAGTAGTTGTTTCTCCATATTTATCCTATCAAAAAGGCAGACTTTCTATATAATAAAAAACTGTGTTAAAAGTACGTTTTATCAGAAAACCGAGGTTTAAGATTACAAATTTATTAAAAAGAAAGCATAAAAACGATAAAAAGTTCAAAATTATAATGATTCTAAACTATTTACTTCAAATTGAACAATTCCAACAACATGGGATTAGAACTAAATTGGTATTTCAATAAAAAGGTTAATTGTAAAGGAGTGCCTTTATTGGGCACTCCTTCTATCACGGAAAAATAGAATTTAAATTATTTCCTCTCACAAGGATTAATTATGACAAAAAACTGAATTATTGTAATTGTTTATTATTTTTCCGGTATATTCTCATTTGGATACTTCTACCCTGCGAGCTTGTATAGTAAGGGCTTCTTTACCTGATGTTTTAGGATCTTCGCCAACTCCTAAAGTTGTCATTCTTGAAGCACTGATTCCTTCTCCTACGAGATATTTTTTCACAGCTTCTGCTCTTCGTACCGACAGACCATCATTATATGTGTTTGGTCCGGCATGGTCAGTGTAGCCTGTGATTGTAACATCGGTATCTGCAAATTCTTTTAAAACAGAAACAATTGTACTCAATTCCGATGCATACTTAACCTTATCAACTACATCGCTGTCAAAAGCAAAATGAATTGCGGGCAGTGAAGGGAATTCTTTCACAACTACTGGCGCTGGTTCGGGTTTTGGCTCAGGTTTCGGAGCAGGTTTTGGAGCTGGTGCAGGTTTTGGTTCAGGTTTCGGTTCATAATAAACTGGTTCTGTTTTTGTATAAGTCTTGCCTAAATTGATTTTCAGACCGGCCAACACATTAAATTGCCAATCGGGTTGATCGGCTTTCTTTGAGTTGAAATGATCAGAAAGCATATTGGTAACACCTTCAAGATTAAGACTTACCGCATCGCTCAAACGAAAATCAAAACCAAGTCCTAAACGCCCGGCCGGAAATCCTTTTGGATCTTGCCAAAGATATTCCATTTCATAATCGCTTGTATTCAACGCGTTAGCTTCATCATTGTCAAATCCGTAAGCGTAACCACCTCCTGCAAACAAATAAGGATTCACTACCCTTTCAGGATTAAACTTACCAAAAAGTGATCCCAAATCTAAAACAAGGTCGATGTTACCCTGAACGAATTTAAAAGCGTAAAGCTGTGCTGGTGCAACCCAACCACCTTTTCCTTGCCAACCACTTGCACCTATGCGTGCACCTAAAACGGGACTAAACTTGTAGCCAACATTCAATGCTGCTGCAGGTGATAAAAGGTCTGTAAAATCTGCCTCACCCAATGTGTGGGCAGCACCGCCTTGTAACTGCAAGTATGCATGGGGTTTAAAAATAGTTTTGCCTTCTTCCTTAATTTCTCGTTGTTGAGCGGAAACTAATACAGGAAAAAGGGAAGCAATAATTACAAAGATTAATAATTTTCGCATATACTTATCTTTTTAAATTAGTAATCATTTAAAATTTAAGAAAAGGAATAACACACTCTTCCTACATAACATAGTAAGTGGTGGTTATTCCTCTTGGTTTTGCATTGTATTAAGTTTTATGAATAGGTAAGAGGCTGTCTCAAAAGATT
>DHSL01000042.1:0-137 GCA_002411345.1 Bacteroidales bacterium UBA5287
ATGGGTGCACCGGCATTTGAATATGAATCTGTTTTTCGCAGGAATAATGTAAAAGTATTCTCTGCCAACTTTCCGCTATATGGTGACATGAGCCACCGGGTGATGAGCTTACTTTCCAACTTCAGTCCTCAACAGGA
>DHSL01000042.1:330-459 GCA_002411345.1 Bacteroidales bacterium UBA5287
ATATGGGTTGCAGATGAAATCACGGGTCGAAAAGGGCACCGGTATCCCTATCAGTATCGGTATCGCACCGACCAAAGCACTCTCCAAATTGGCCAACCGCATCGCAAAGAAGTTTCCTAAGGAGACCGG
>DHSL01000042.1:543-5204 GCA_002411345.1 Bacteroidales bacterium UBA5287
AAGAAACTCTATGCCATCGGTGCCAACAATGCCATCGACTTTGTGCAGCTCCCCGAATCCTGGGTGCTGAAAAACATGACGATCGTCGGATTAAATCTTCAAAAGGATTTGAAAGGAATCCCGACTATCGAGATGCTTCCCGTGGAGAAGAAAAAGAGCATCGCAACAACCCGCACCTTCGAGACTGATCTCCGCACCTTCGATGAGGTGCGGGAGCGCATCACTACTTTTACGGCCATGGGGGCCGAGAAGTTGAGGCAGCAGCGATCGCTCTGCAAAAAGATGATCGTTTTCCTAGAAACCAACCGTTTCAAGGAACACGAAACACAATATTACCCATCCATACAGATCAAATTGCCTTTCCCAACCAACTCCACTCTCGAGCTGGTGAAGTTTGCCAACATCGGATTGAAACAGATCTACAAGCAGCACCTCTATTTCAAGCGGGGTGGGGTATGGTTCACCGATTTTGTCGATGCTAACGAGTTCCAACTATCACTCTTCTTCAACTCCGATCCCAAACACAAAAAACTGATGGAGGCCATCGACGGTTTGAATCACAAGTATCACAAGGAAGTGGTCCGCATCGCCACCCAGGATCCCCGCAAACACAAGATGCGCCAGGAGCATCTCTCCAAGCACTTCACCACCGACATCCACGAAATTCTCACCGTCGGTATATAATTTTTTTCTTTTCTCTAATATGATCGTATAAATTATCTGATGTGAAGAAATCAGTTTTCGTAAACTATACCAAAATCACTTCCAAATAAAAACTCATCTCTTAGATCAACATAATAGAAAGGCACAAACTCATAAATATCAATAAATAAATTGGTATAAATCATGGAATTTTACTAAACTTGCACTTTATCGTTTATTTAAACCGAAAAACATGACACTCAAAGAAGCCGTTCTCAAAAGTTTGGAAGATATTAATGATGTAACAAACTATTGGGCTGTATTAGAACACATCAATGCCAACAGTTATTATGACTTTGGTGATGCAAAAACTCCTGGTTCAACTATATCTTCAGTATTGGGTGATTTTGTTCGAAATGGAGACAGTAGAGTAAAAAGGATCAAACTTAACGGTGGGTCATATTCTTACTACCTGACAAAAAATGAGCAGAGAATTGATCTCAATATATTAAGTGGTGAAAAATTAACAAGTGAGAAAGGTGGTGGAAAAACCAAGATAAATAAAACCTACGATGAAAGATCATTGCATAAACTCCTTAGTTCATTCCTGAAAAATACAGAAACCTATTCTAAAACTATTTTCCACGAACACTCAAATGGTAAAGACAATAACCAAATCTGGACTCACCCTGATATGGTGGGTGTGAAATTCTTAAATTTACAAACAAAGGCCAGTCAAAACCTGCTCAAATCAATTAATCGTGTTGACACTTTCAAGTTAAGTGCATATGAACTAAAAAGAGAAATTAACAGCGACAGCGAATTGAAGAAGGCATATTTTCAGGCCGTCTCAAATTCAAGTTGGTCAAACTATGGTTATCTAGTTGCTTTTGAATTTAGTGACAACCTGTATGATGAAATGGAAAGACTGAATCAATCTTTCGGAATCGGGATCATTGAGCTTGATGCCAATCCATACCAAAGTAAAATACTCTTTCCTGCTAAATACCGTGATTTGGATTTTAAAACCATCGACAAGCTCTGTAATATGAATAAAGAGTTTGAAAAGTTTATCGTGCAAATTGAAAAACTCTTGTCGGCAAGTGATAAATATGTTACAGGTGCCGAAAAAGAACTCGATGAATTTTGTGATACTTACTTTGCCAATGATACAGATATTGAGGAGTATTGCATCGAAAAAAATATCCCAATAGCAATTGAATAACTAATTATTCATTTACTTGCACTTAATAACGTATTACTGACCGTTTTATTATATCAAAATGAAAAAAATTACCTCCATTCTTTTTTTAGCTCTTTTCTTGCTGACATGTTCGAAGTCCGGTGAGGAAATTCCTAGCCCAGAGAAGACTAAAACTATTATTAAATCCCAGTTAACCGGGAAAATTGAAAAAGGTCCTTTCCTTACCGGCTCAAAAATAACTTTGTACGAATTGGACAATGAACTGAAACAAACAGGTAAGAACATTTTTAAGACAGAAACGACGAACGATAACGGAGAGTTTCTTTTTGACAGTAAGATGGAACTTTCAAGTCAGTTTGTTGAATTAGAGATATCCGGATATTTTTTTAACGAAGTAACCGGAAAAAGGTCTTCTTCGCAAATTACACTTAATGCTTTAGCCGATGTCTCCGTAAAAAACAAAGTGAATGTAAACATCCTTACTCATTTAGTCTATAAAAGAATTAAAAATCTGGTTTCGGATGGTTTAACCTTTCCTGTTGCACAAAAACAGGCACATAAAGAACTTTTGATGGTTTTTTATATCACCAAAGATATTAAGAATTCAGATGATATCGGTCTGACGGATGGCAATGAAGATGCAGCAATTCTCCTCGCGATCTCAGCCGTCTTGTTACATGACAAACAAGAAGCTGCGTTTTCTGAGTTCATTGCAAAACTAAGCAATGACTTTGCTAGCGATGGGACCATTTCGGATAATAGTCTGATGGAACAGATTAAAGCGGGTCAAAAGAATGTGAATTCCATTCAGGTTATGGATCATTTAAAATCTTATTTTTCTGATCAAGGGAAAACAATCGAGGTTGATAATATTCGTAAGTTTATTGACGGGAATGGTGATGGTGTTTTGGATGATACTGATGCTACATTTGAAAATAAACCTAATGATGAAATATCAGAGGATAACTTTTTCCCGAATGGAGAAGCCTATAAACAAGCATTAATAGCTTCTTATGCCAAACTTCGAGTGTGTTTTGAATATATGCTCGTGTTGGATGCCGCAAGATGCAATCTAATCGATTACAATACAGAAATTTCTTCTCAAAATGCTATTATTAATGATGCTTGGAAACAGGCCTATCAATTTGTTAATCTCTTGAATCTGATTATTGAACATTCTGTTGATGTTTCAATTTTTGATACAAAGCCCTTTCTTTCCACATCAAAGGTGTTGCGTGCCTTAATTTATCTGGATATGATTCAGCACTGGGGTGATGTGCCGTTCATAACAAAGCAATTATCAATGGATGAAATGTATGTTCCCAGGACAAACAAAAATGAAATCTTTGATGCTTTACTTGTAGATTTGATTGAATCTGTACCCTATTTAAAAGAAGAACCTGATCATGATCAACATATTGTGTCGAGAGATTTGGCAAATGCTCTGATTGGAGCAATCTACCTGGAACAAAAGAAATATAATGAAGCTGTATCCTTCTTCACTAAAATAATCGATGAAAATCAGCCTCTCATTCTAGGGAATACTGTCTATAATGATGTAAATAATAATGAAACAATATTTACATTGCTTTATTCTGAAAATGAAAATCTCCAACCCTTTGGTATATTTAGCCAATATATAAAAAAAGGGATATTACATCCAATTTACAGGCATACAGGCATACTTCTTAATATTGCTGAAACGCTTAACGGATTAAACAGGAATTCAGAACTGCTGAATGTACTGAATCAGATCAGAGTTGCAGGAAATATGAATCCTTTACAGGAGCTTCCGACTAATCCAAAATACGAAATTGCAGCTTTGTGGAAGAAATACATTGGCTCGGATTACGGTTACTTTGCTCTACTCAAACGATTGGGTATTGCAGTGGAGCTCCTTGAAATTCAAAGTTATCAGCAACTATATCCAATTCCCTACCAAGAATTGGACATGAATCCAAACATGACACAAAATCCCGGTTATTGATACATATATAAATAAAATGTGAATATAAGGGCCACTGTATCAATGAAAACCCCGCAAAGATACGGTGGCTTTCGCTGTAATCTTGCAAGGTCAAGCCCTGCGGGTTTCCGATAAAATCTCCAATTCCGCATCCGCGGAAATCGTATTTCACCGGAAAACCTTGCCGATTACAAAGCCACCCTTTGCTGATCGCTAAGTTTTCATCTTATTCCATCCCTCTATTAATCCAAATTACTGAACATAATTCATGACTAAATTTCGGCAGTAATCTCATTATACTGCCAACATATAGTTATGCCAAGACCTCAAATAGTTGTAAAACACACTTTATGCTGGATCCTCAGCGTCGGACAAAACAGTACCGTCGCGTCGCACCAAATCGTACTGTGTGATTGTTCCGAACAATGTAAAAACATTAGATTTTATTAGTGCATCGTTAGAGTATTGTTAGATTTTCACTGAAAGCCAGCAAGGCAACACATTGCAAAACAATGCATAATAACGTATCCTTCACTAAGTTAACTGTTCATCCATTATTCATCGTAATTTTATTCCCGGAGTGCTTCGGATAGAATACCAGGTTTGGTGACATATTACAATCAATCGGTACCACCTCATATCGATACTGAATCCGAATATAAACCGTACCAAGCCCGTACCAAGTCCGAATCAACTTCGAAAAACTGGATGTTTAACATTTTAAATTCAATCTATCATGGGTACTATTAAAAAAGGTGTGTTAGGTGGATTCTCCGGCAAGGTGGGAACTGTTGTCGGTGCGTCCTGGAAAGGCATCGACTACATTCGAAGCCTTCCCGCAAGTGTGAA
>DHSL01000053.1 GCA_002411345.1 Bacteroidales bacterium UBA5287
TATGCAAATGCCGTTGCAGAACGGTGGAGATAAAATTGATTGATTGTTTTAATCCTTTTGTTCTTTATTTATGAACCATTTTAGGAAACCATCAGGTAACAGGATATCATTCAAATCAGAATAAGGAATAGCCACTTCGGTAACGCCCATATAGTAAGGCGCAATTTCGTATTGGTTATACTCATAATGAATGCTGTCAGCATCAAGCCAAAAGTTATTGTTTGGAACGATACCTTCAGGGAAAATAAATCCAGCAGCATCAAGAGAATCGATAGTTGAAATGTTATATTTTTCCATCAATCTGCTCAATATCTTTTCTGTAAGAATTGGTTTATAATCAGCGATAAAGATATCTTGTTCTTTAATAACCTTAATTGTTTTAAGGTCCAAATTCACATTTTTCACATTAAATGAACCGTGTGCACCCCCTGTGTAGTTGCTATATTCGACAGCAAAACTCAAAAGAGAATCATTTTTGAAATTTATCTTATTTTCAAGATTGATTGAATACCAATACCACATTGGAATTTTGCCATCCATTTTCTGTTTATCCGATTCAAAATATTCAGAAAGAGATTGATATTCCTTTGTATAATTTGTTTGATATTGATTAAGCGCATTTATAACAGATAATGACGAATCGATTGAATCGCCAAAGAACTCTTGCACGAAAATCTGTTGCAGTTTTATTAGATTTGAGTCGTTTCCGAATTTTGAAGGATATATAAAATTGATTTTGAAATCAGCAAAAGGTAAAGTTGAATCAGCCACCTCAATCAACGGAATTTGTTTTTGCACAACTATTGTATCAAATTCAACAGATGTATTTGATTGATTATTCTCGTTATCACACCCATTAAACCACAGAGCAGCATAAATAACGAGTAAAACTGCTAAAATGTTTTTTGTTTTCATTATTGTATGATTTGTTTAATTGCACCCAGTTCAGTATAGAATAATATTTTGATTGGCATTTTCATGTTGTCGAACATCTTTTTTACCAGTACATCTTTTGTGCCAAACTGAACAATATCAAATTCCTTAGTAATAATAGGTTGATGTTTATATTCCATTATAAGTTGAGCTTTACCCGGAATATTATAAACCAGTCCAGTAGCAAACTTTTCATCCATTTTTTTCTGTTCTTTTTCAGTAAGCACAACAGCTACCGGCGGTGTTTTATTTGTAAGAGTCAAGTAAATTGGTTCCCCTGCCAGATCGTCCACATCCACTAATCCCAGTTTTTCTGAGAACCTTGCCACAACAGCCCTTTCGACATTTTTTTCATCAGGCACAAAAGTAAATTCCTGAGTAAAAGTTTCAGTCTGTGTAGTTCCGGAAAACATTTCAGTCAATGCTTTTTCCTGAATGTTAATCTGTTCCATCACCACTTTATAAGCCTCGCCATCCGGGGGCATGTTATCAGCCTCACCCGTAAGTATGTCCGTACGACTTCTTCTCAAATCCAGTATTTGTCGCGCCACCAATTCCGCCTGTTTAGCTGTAGATCCCGCTATGAGGACCTCTTGCGAGAAAAAGCGTTGAGCATTTACAAGCGGTTCGCTTTTAGTAGCAGCATTTTTTAGAGAAACAAGTTCAATTTCAGGCGTTGCGTTAATCGCACAAATTAAATTATCCTTAGTAAGAAACACATACGGTTCAAGAGAATTTGATTTAAATTCAACCAGAAAAGAATTTGTTTTATCAGGAATACCTTTATTATAAGCCTCTACATTTTCTAAAGTATAAATTACTTCATTCTCAGTAATAGGATTTTCAATTCCTAAATATTGTTTAGCATACGGGTAAAAATCACCTTTAGTTTTTGTAGTTTTTTTGATAGTAAAATTAAAAACAAGAGAAGTTTTGGGTAAAGTGTAAGTCACCCCGAAATTATTAGCTTTTATTGCATTTATTCTTACCGTTTCTTGGGCATTAATTATTCCCCCCGTAATTAGCAATGTGCTGATTATTAAAGTAAATATTCTTTTCATAATGTACAGTCATTTGTTAATAAGCAGATTTAAATTCATCCAGAAATCGAACATCATTTTCAGAGAACATGCGTAGATCCTTAACTTGATATTTTAGGTTAGTAATACGTTCAATCCCCATTCCCAGTGCATAGCCAGAATATATTTTGCTATCTATGCCACAGTTTTCGAGCACATTAGGATCGACCATTCCGCATCCCAGGATTTCAACCCATCCAGTATGTTTACAGAAAGGGCAACCTTTTCCTCCACAGATATTACAAGAGATATCCATTTCGGCACTTGGTTCTGTAAAAGGAAAATATGAAGGTCTGAGACGTATTTTAGTGTTTTCGCCAAACATTTCTTTAGCAAAGAACAAAAGTGCCTGTTTTAGATCAGCGAAAGAAACATTTTTATCAACATAAAGCGCTTCTACCTGATGGAAGAAACAGTGAGCCCTATAAGAGATAGCCTCATTTCTATAAACACGTCCCGGGCAAATTATTCTAATTGGCGGTTGTGTGTTTTCCATCACTCGTGTTTGAACTGAAGACGTATGTGTACGCAACACTACATCCGGGTTACTTTGAATAAAAAATGTGTCCTGCATATCGCGAGCCGGGTGATCTTCAGCGAAGTTAAGTGAAGAGAACACATGCCAGTCGTCTTCCACTTCCGGTCCTTCAGCTATAGAGAATCCCAATCTTTTGAAGATATCGCAAATTTCTTCTTTAACCAAAGAAATTGGATGTCTTGTACCTAATTTTACAGGATACGCAGAACGTGAAAGATCTATGTATGAATAACTTGAAGTACTATTTTCAAACTGTTCCTTCAGCAATTGTATTTTATCTTGCGCTTTTTGTTTAAGTTGATTAATCAACATACCCATTTCTCTTTTCTGATCAGATGGTACATTTCTAAAATCGTCTATCAGTGTTGGGATAGCGCCTTTTTTACTTAAGTATTTAATACGTAACGCTTCTACTTCGTCTTTTGAAGCAGCCAATAAGCCATCAATTTCTGCCAGCAATGCTGTTATTCTTTCTTTCATTTCAATGAAACTTTTCCTATACAAAACTATTTCTTGCAAAATTACATTTTTTATTGCGAATTATGACTGTTTTTAACCGAAAGATTCACTTATTACGATTCATTTCCTTATTAAAATAGTTACTTTTGTGAATCAATGCAATAATTAACAATGCTCAAAAAAGTTTCAGAATTTATTAGAAAAAACGACCTTCTAAATCCACAAGCCAAAGTAATTGTAGGACTAAGTGGAGGTGCAGATTCAATGGCATTGCTTGATATACTTACCCTATTAGGATATCAGTGTATAGCAGCCCATTGCAATTTCCATCTTCGTGGTGAAGAATCAGATAGAGATTCAACATTTGTGAAGAATTGGTGTAAAGATATTGATATTCCATTCCATTCGATTGATTTTGATACGACCCAATATGCAGAAGACAAGAAAATATCCATTGAAATGGCCGCCCGCGAGTTACGTTTTGCTTGGTTTGAAATTGAGCGGAATCATTTTGAAGCCGAAGCGATTACCCTTGCTCACCATAGAGATGATTCCGTTGAAACAGTATTACTTAATTTAGTTAGAGGAACAGGAATAAAAGGGTTGACAGGAATTTCGCCCAAAAATGGAAATATTATCCGTCCTTTGCTGTGCGTCAGTCGCGATGAGATAATCACCTATTTGAATGAAAGAGAGATACCATTTGTTGTTGATAGTACCAATTTAGAAGACAACTACAAACGTAATTTCATTCGTTTGAACATAATTCCACAATTAGAGAAGATTAATCCATCCGTATCAGATTCCATTCAACGAACAGCAGAACATTTGAGTGAAGCAGAGAAGATTTATGCAGCTTATATTGAAAAAGTAAAATTAGAAGTGTTTTCTAATAATCTGATTCATATACCTGCGCTTCAAAAAACGTTATCACCCTCGTCGGTACTTTTTGAAGTTCTGACCCCATACGGATTTAATGCCTCAGTTATTGAAGACATTATTGATAATTTAGATTCAACACCCGGTAAAATATTTTATGGGAACAACTATCGATTATTGAAAGACAGAGAAAATTTAGTTTTAGAAGAGATACCTGTTGGAAATCAAAGGCAGTCGTTTTTGATAAATGTTGATGATTTAGAAATTATCGTCCCCATTCATTTAAGAATAAGTAAGAAAAAAAGAGAAGAAGTCGCCTTTACGAAAGATAATAATATTTTGTTTGCAGATGCCGACAAGTTATCATATCCACTTACATTACGTAAATGGGAAAATGGCGATTGGTTTATTCCATTTGGTATGAAAGGAAAAAAGAAATTGAGCGATTATTTCACCGACCGTAAATTTTCATTATCCGATAAAGAAAAAGTATGGGTACTTTTTTCGGTTAACGACATACTTTGGGTTGTAGGTAACCGTTCCGATGATAGGTTTAGAATTACAGACACAACAAAAGAAGTTCTTGTTGTTGAATACTTAGAACGTTGATGATTAGTCAAACGCTTTGTTTATAACGATTTGGTATATGCTTAACTGTATCAGCGTATAATTCCAATTTATAAAACTGAAATAGCACAATATGAAAACATTAATGACAGTTCTGTTTATGCTAATATTCACATTTACAGCGCTGTTAGCTGCAGATGAAGTGATTTATGACAAACAAGATTCCGTAATCTTTGAAAAATACAAATTGTATATAGAACCATTTGTGAATACTTCAGATGAAACTTTACTTGATAGAACTGCAATATTTTTTTTAGATACCCCATATGTAGCCCATACACTTGAAGTATCAAAAGAAGAAAAGCTTGTTGTGAATCTGCGTGAATTTGATTGTACTACATTTGTAGAATCCGTGTTAGCCTTGGTCTGTACAATTAAATCGGGTGGGGACCCCACATTTGAGAACTTCACAAAACATTTGAAGTCGATTCGTTATCGCAAAGGGATATTAACAGATTATTCCTCACGACTTCATTATTCCTCAGATTGGGTTTTTGATAATCACCAAAAGCAAATTGTAAAAAATATTAGTGAATTGATAGGAGGAATAAAAGAAACCAAAACCATCAATTTTATGTCGACACACCGTAGTTCATACGTTCAATTAAAGAATGATGATGTTATGTTGGAAAAGATCAGACAATTAGAGGAAGCGATAAATAAACGAGGAGGATTTTGGTATCTACCCAAAGAGTACATTGGCAAAAAGTCAGATTTGATTCCACATATGGCACTAATAGCGTTTACAACATCAATAAAAGGATTAGATGTAACTCATATAGGATTTGCCTATCATAAAAATGGAGAACTTGCTTTTATTCATGCCTCAAGTCTCAAAGACAAAGTTGTAATTGATAATAAATCACTTGCAGAATATTGTGAAGGTCAGTCCATTTGTACCGGTGTTATGGTAATAGAAAGTAATATTCATTGATTTTTATCATCATTATTATTCTTTTTCAGTCTTTTTTTCTCTTCATCGAACCATTTGTCAGCCTTTTTGAAAGCAAAATTAATTATAATAATAAGTAAAGCTGCGATTGCTGCTTCGAAGAAATATCCCAAGCCAGCCAAACAACCCAAACTTGCACTACACCAAATGGTTGCAGCTGTTGTAAGTCCTTGTACGTTTGCTCCTCTATGCAGAATAACCCCAGCCCCCAAGAATCCAATTCCCGTGACAACCTGTCCGATTATTCTTGTCGGGTCTCCCCCTTCAGATAGAAGTCTAACACTAATTAGCACAAACACACAAGAACCTAAAGCAACCAGCGTGTTTGTTCTTAGTCCAGCACTTTTATTGTTTATCTGTCTTTCGAGTCCCACAGCTGCCCCCACACCCGTTGCAACTAACATTCGAATGATAAATTCCGCTGTTTCCATAGTAAAAAATGGAATTAATACTATTTTGTCTTTTTTGGTTGAAGAATACTGTTATACAGCTCTTTATTTTTTAAGACTTCCAGTGCTTTGGCATACACTTCATCTTTTTGCAATTCATTAATCAACATACCTTTACGATAATAATATCTCTTTACAACCTCATTATTTAACAATCCAATTATATCCTTTTTGAAAGTATTCAAATCCCTGTCAAGATTTGGTACAAGTTTAGCTTCCAGTGCCTTATATTCTTCACTTGCCCCTTCCATATATCCCTCAAATTCCATAATACTTTTAAGTGATTTCAGTTCGTTTGCACTCATTTGGTCGTACTTGAAATCTTTTGATTTGACGAACTCTTTAAATGAATTATAGTCAGCATCCGGGAATTCGAATTTATCAGGAGTAGCAATTGTTGGGTTAGATTGAACCCATTCAGTAACAAAGTCGAAAATTATGTTGTTAGCAATCAAGTAATAAGCAATAGTTCCCATTTTTTCGTCAGTAATCTGAATATCTGGTGTTATTCCTCCACCATCACGTACTTCCCTTCCATTTTTTGTATAAAAAATGTTTGTCAAGCTATCAGGCACCCTTGCTACACTACCATCCGGATTTCTGTGCGAATAGTCCAGTACTTGTATTAATCTTCCACTTGGAATATAATATTTAGCAGTAGTAACTTTTAAAGTACCATCATAAGGTAATTGACGAGTAGTCTGAACCAATCCTTTTCCATACGTACGGTTTCCAATAATTACAGCTCTGTCTAAGTCCTGCAGTGCCCCAGCAACTATTTCTGAAGCAGAAGCAGAGCCAGTATCAGTTAGAACAACTAAAGGTATTAGTTCGTCAAGAGGTTTGTTTTGAGTGTTATAAACCCTGTCCCATTGTTTAACTTTTCCACGAGTAGATACAATTTCCTGTCCTTTTGGAACAAACAAATTTACGATACTTACAGCTTCTTCGAGGATACCACCACCATTTCCACGTAAATCAATGATTAATGATTCAGCGCCATTTTTTTTGAGTTCTTCAAATGATTTTTTGAAATCGTTTGAACTATTTTGTGTAAAGCTTGAAAAGTGTATGTAACCAACATTGTTATTTACAATATTAGAATACGTTACAGCCGGAATAACTATATTTTCCCGTTCTATTGTTAATTTTCTTGTTTTCTTTTCACCCGGTCTTTGAATTTTTATTTGTATTGTTGTTCCCGGAGTACCTTTTAGTTTATCACTAACCTCACTAGTAGTATATTTTGTTACATCTTCCCCATCAATTTCAAGAATTTGGTCGCCCGCTTTAAGTCCTGCTTTGTCAGCCGGTAGTCCTTCATACGGTTCATTAATAATCACACTTCCGTCGCTTTGTGAAATTATTGCTCCAATTCCTGCATATTCACCTTTAGTCATAAGGTTGAACTCGTCCATATCATTTTCGTTATAAAACTCCGTATATGGGTCTATTCCATTCAACGTTCTTCGAATAGTATTTTCTACCAAGCTATCAACTTTTACGCTATCGACATAAAACATATCCAATTCTCTAATAACAGAATTGAATATATCTAAACTCTTATTGATATTGAAATAACGTAGATTTTTATTGTTTTGTTCTTGGCTAATTGGTTGTTGTGCAAAAACAGCGAAAGCGGAAAATATAAGAATTGCGGAGGAAAAGATTTTTTTCATTATAGTTCTATATATATATAATTGTTCATTATCATTTTAAGCTTTAACAAAGTAACAACTTTTTTATGAAATTGGAGTTTAGTTTTTGTTATATGTTTTTAAATTAGTGTTGAAAAATAAATATTAATTACCTTTGTTTACCTTTGCTAATGTAATAATCGAAAAAAAATAAAATGGGAAGAGCGATAAGACATATATTATTACCCGCTTTTATTGGGTTGTTGATTTTTATTGGTACATGTTTACTTAATCCAAGTGACATTCCTTCGTTACCTGTTGTGTTGCCATGGGATAAAATTGTTCATTTTGGGATGTTTTTTGTTTTGTCAATTGTTTGTTTTTATGATTATTACACACTAAATAATGGAATTATCATTAAAGGCAGATGGATTTTCTGGGGTTTTGTTGTTCCTGTTATTTATGGTGGTATAATTGAGTTATTGCAGAAATATGCTTTTCTTACCCGAAGTGCAGAATGGGGCGATTTCATTTGCGATATACTTGGTTCATTAACGGCAACTATTTTTGCGTTAATTGCATATAAGATGGTAAGAAAGAAGAAAAAAAACTTATCTTTGTAATAAGAATACAACAAAGATAGACTTCTTTTTTATTCAATGATTTGATAATTAAATACCCATCCTAAATTGAATTATGAAATACGAAGATCTTAAAATCCTGGATGAGCTATATTCAAAAGGTAGTATTACCCGTGAAGAATATGAGCGTGAAAAATCTAAAATTCTCAACGATGATATACGAAATTCTTCTCGATCGTCGGCGTCAAATCCTTTATGGGGATTAAATGAGAATACATATCTTATGTTTATGCATTTGTCTCAGTTTCTGGGTTTTTTGATACCCGGTCTTGGTTTTATAGTTCCAATTATTATGTGGGCGACAAATAAAGACAAGTACGAAAGTGTTAATATGCATGGCAAAAATATATTGAATTTCATGATTAGTTATTTTATTTACACAGTGATATCAGGAATATTAGTTATTATTCTTATAGGTATTCCTGCTCTCATTGCAGTAGTGACTATTGAATTCATATTAATTATTATTGCTTCACTTAAAGCAAATAACGGCGAATATTGGGCTTATCCCTTTGCGATAAATTTCATAATATGATCAAAGAACCATTAGTACAATATTCAAATGTTCAGTTGAATCGTGACGAGAACATTATTCTGAAAGATATAAATCTTACTGTAAACAGGGGTGATTTTTTGTATATAATCGGTAAAGTAGGTTCCGGAAAAAGTACACTATTAAAAAGTATGTATGTAGAAATTCCAATTGATTCCGGTGATGCAAGAGTTTTCGAGTATCAGTTGTACAAAATAAAAAGGAAATTTATTCCCTATCTTCGTCGCAAGATAGGAATTGTTTTTCAGGATTTTCAATTATTAATGGACAGGACTGTTGAGAAGAATCTTGAATTTGTTTTACGAGCAACAGGTTGGAAGGATAAGACTGTTGTTAAAGATCGTATAAATGAGGTACTTGTGCAAGTTGGAATGCAACATAAGACATATAAAATGCCTCATGAATTATCAGGAGGTGAGCAGCAGCGTATTGTTATTGCAAGAGCATTATTAAACTCACCCCCCCTTATTTTAGCAGATGAACCAACAGGAAATTTGGATCCTGAAACAGGCAGTCAGATAGTTACATTACTTCATACTATTTCTCAAAAGGGAACAGCAGTTGTTATGTCGACTCATAATATGTCCATTGTTCAAACATTTCATGGTAGAATCATGAAATGTGAAAACTCTAAATTGATAAATTTATATGAAGATACTTCTTTAGAGCAACAAATTAAGGTCGAGAATGTTTCTTCCCCCTTGATTTATGTCTAAAGTAACAAAGCTTTTATATAAATATAACGCTTTCATTAGTATTTAAAAATTGGGGAAACCTATTACTTTTTTGTATCTTTGCGCCTTCAAAATTTGAAAATGTTTTCTTTAATTGACAATCAATAAAGTTTACTTTTCAAATTTATCATTAAATTAAAAAAAGAGGTTGTTTAATAACAAACTATTAAAAATAGTATAATTAAGAATGTCGATGTGTAAATGTCGGTTATTTTCGTTAAAAAAGAATGGATAAAAATACAGTTATTGGTCTGCTTTTGATGCTGGCTGTGATGATTGGGTTCTCAATATTTATGAGACCAAGTAAAGAAGAATTAGCTGCCAAAAGGGTTCAGGACTCACTTCAACAAATTCAGGATTCGATCCTGTTGCAACAAAAAGAATTAGCTGCAGAAGGTGCATTTGCCGTTTCTGAGCAACAAAAAATGTCAGATTCGATAAAAGGTAAAGAACTGTCTGAAAATCTTGTTGTTTCATTTTTTAGTGCCGGTACACCAGTAGGAAATATTTCGTCAGATTCAACGATTGTTTCCGACTCACTTCAAAATGCAGGAGTAATTGATAGCACATTATCAATTGTGAAAACCGGTAATGAACAATTTGTCACTCTTGAAAACAATAAAATACGTTTAGTATTTAACACAAAAGGTGGCAGGATTCATTCAGCTCAGTTAAAAGATTTTTCACGATATACCGGGGACAGTCTTTTTTTATTTGACGGAGATGATTCCAGGTTTAATCTTGAGCTATACAATAGAAACAGCATCAGATTAAATACAGAAAGTCAATATTTTACTCCTCTTCTTAAAGAAGACGGTAAGACATTGATTATGCGTCTTCAGGGAAATTCGAGTCAATATCTTGATTTTGTATATTCATTACCCAATGATGAATATATGATTGATTTTGATATTCGTTTAGTTGGAATGAACAATGGATTACACCCAGAAAGTCTCACTAATTTCAGGATCAATTGGGATCAAAAGATCCGTCAGCAAGAAAAAGGTCGTAAGTTTGAAGAGCGATATGCCCGAGTTTTATACAAATATGAGGGCGGTGATGTAAAGAAGATGAGTGAAGGTAAAGATTCTAATGATGAATATTCTGAACCTTTAAAATGGATTGCTTATAAAGATCAGTATTTTGTTACAACAATGATTGGCGATAAGCCATTTGATAATGCTATTATATCTTCAAAAGTTCTAAGTGATAAAGAATATATAAAAGATTATAAATCAGAATTGATGATTCCTATCACTGTAAATCCTGCCAGTAATGAAATAAATGCCGGTTTCAAATATTATTTTGGTCCAGTTCATTATACAACATTGAAATCTTATGATAAAGAGTATAAAGATGAGAATCTTCAAATATCAGAACAAGTTGAGTTAGGATATAAATTTGTAAGCTGGGTTAATAAATGGTTAGTGATTCCTGTATTTAATTTCTTTTTGAAACAAGGATGGAATATGGGTCTTATTATCTTGATTTTGACATTAATGGTTAAGATAATCATTTTCCCAATGACTTATAAATCTTATAGGTCGACAGCTAAAATGAGAGTTCTTCGTCCTCAAATCAAGGAAATTGAAGAAAAATATCCCGGTCAGGATCAGGAAACGATGATGAAACGTCAGCAGGCCACTATGGAATTATATAATAAAGTAGGCGTTAGTCCAATGAGTGGCTGTTTACCTATGATTTTGCAGTTCCCTGTAATATTAGCTCTTTTCTGGTTTTTCCCATCAGCCATAGAACTTCGCCATCAAAGCTTTTTGTGGGCTGACGATTTATCTACATATGATAGTTTAATTTCGTGGACAGGGAATATTCCTTTAATCACGAATACAATGGGAAATCATATAAGTATATTCTGTCTTTTGATGACAGTAGTAAATACAATTTTCTCTGTTGTTAACATGAAGATGTCAGATACTGGTCAACAACAGATGGCTGGAATGAAATTTATGCCTGTATTTATGTCTTTGTTTATGTTCTTCTTTTTGAATTCATACCCAGCAGGATTAAATTATTACTACTTACTTTCTACATTAATATCCATGATTCTTACCTTTATGTTAAGAGAATTCATGAATGAAGAAAAGCTACTTGCTCAATTGGAAGCCAATAAGGGTAAAATTAAAAAGAAATCCGGTTTTATGTCAAGAATGGAACAAATGCAGAAAGATCAAGAAAAAGTGATGAGACAAAGAGCAAAAGAAAACGCTAAAAAGAGTTATAAACGCTAAGTTTTGTTTGTAATAAAGATTGACTTTATAGTTAGCAATTCAAAAAAATGTGAACATATTTATATATAAATTGTTTTACAAACAAAGTAGAAGTCGAGTTTTTTAAAATTGATGTTAAATAAACTATTAAATTAAATAGAATTTAAATTATTAATCTTATGAGCAAAGAAGATAATGTAAGAGAGTACGATGAAGATGACTCTGTAAAGTTTATTCAGGCAAATTTACCTAAAGAAATGCAAAATGTGTTTTCTGATGATGAAATAAATTACATTGTTGATCTCATCTATGAGTTTTATGATGTAGAAGGTTATTTTGATGGAGATGATGATGACAGCGAAGTTGAAATCAACGAAGAAGAATTATTGAATTTTGTAATAAAGAACGCTAAAAAAGATGCAATTAGAGATTTCACTGATGAACAAATTGAAGCAATAGTAGCAGGTGAACTTAGCTATTGTGATTCATTAAATCTCTTTGAATAACTTAGGTATATCAAATAAATTAAACAATTACGATTAATTATGAAACATTTTAATGGATTAGCCGTATTATTATTAAGCGGTGCTCTGATATTTTCAGGTTGTGGCGCAAGTAGGACAGTTAAAGGAACAGGAATAGGTGCCGGTGCGGGTGCTGCAATTGGTGCCGGAGTTGGTGCTATTGCCGGTGGTGGTAAAGGTGCTGCAATTGGTGCAGGTATTGGCACTGTAATAGGTGGAGCTGCCGGCGCATTAATCGGCAAAAAAATGGATAAACAAGCAGCCGAATTAGAAAAAATTGAAGGTGCTCAAGTTGAGAAAGTAAATGAAGGTGAAGCAATAAAAGTTACTTTTGACTCAGGTATATTATTTGCGACAAATTCAAGTACCTTAAACACAGCTTCAAGAGATGCGTTAGACAATTTTGCGACATCATTAAAGAACAATGCTGAGACCAATATCGAAATTTTTGGTCATACAGACAGTTCCGGAAGTGACGCAATTAATAATCCTCTCTCTGAACGTCGTGCTGAATCTGTTTACAACTATTTAATTTCAAAAGGTATTGCAGGTACACGAATGCATTCAAAAGGCTTTGGTTCAACACAACCAGTTGCTGATAATTCAACATCTGCAGGAAAAGCTCAGAATCGTCGTGTTGAAGTATTTATTCTTCCAAATGCAAAGATGATTGAAGAAGCACAACAACAAACTAAATAATTAGATTTCTAAATTATCGAATCGCATTATCGGGATTATACGGTAATGCGATTTTTTTATATATTATGAATGAAGAAATAAGAGTTGATTCAGTATCCAAAAAAGAGATGTACGAGGAAATTCTTCCTCAGATAAAAGCCCTTGTTTATGGTGAAGGTGACATTATATCAAACATGGCAAATATGTCGGCTGCATTAAAGCAAGTTTTCGGATTCTTTTGGGTAGGTTTTTACAGAGTTATTGATGATAAATTAGTGTTAGGTCCATATCAAGGATCTATTGCATGTACGCATATTGAATATGGTAAAGGTGTTTGTGGAACATGCTGGAAAGAGAAAAAAACTATTATTGTTCCTGATGTAGATCAATTTCCCAGTCATATCGCTTGCAGTTCATTATCTAAATCGGAGATTGTTGTCCCTATAATTTCAGATGGTGAAGTAAAGGCTGTTTTAGATATTGATAGTGACAATTTAGATTCATTTAATGAATTAGATTCATATTATCTGAATATTTTAGTAGGGTATTTGAAATTCTAATTAAAATATTTTGTAAACTCAAAACTTCAAGGTAACTTTGTACTACGATTTGAAAATATTGCGGAAGTAGCTCAGTTGGTAGAGCACGACCTTGCCAAGGTCGGGGTCGCGGGTTCGAGTCCCGTCTTCCGCTCTTAATTCCTAAAGCGACAGAGGTCGCATTTTTTGGTTAATGGATAAATTTGCCCGGATGGCGAAATTGGTAGACGCGCTAGTTTCAGGGACTAGTGTTGGTTACAACATGCAGGTTCGAGTCCTGTTCCGGGCACTTTTATTAATGCGCAGGTGGTGAAATTGGTATACACGCTACTTTGAGGGGGTAGTGCCGGTTACGGCGTGTGAGTTCGAGTCTCATTCTGCGCACAAGAAATTAAAAAGCTTAATTTATTAAGCTTTTTAATTTAATTTAATTTTGTAAAGAGCCTTTATCATGAAAATATTATCCGCAGAGCAGATTCGAGCTATAGATGAAAGAACTATTTCCGAAGAAGGTATTTTCTCATACGACCTTATGGAAAGAGCAGCAAATGCTTTTTACGAATGGTTCTTAATCAATTATCCAGATCAAACGTTATTAATATCAGTAATTTCCGGAGTTGGCAATAATGGCGGAGATGGATTGATTATTGCCAAGTTATTAAAATCTGTTGGTTATAAAGTAAAAGTTTATATTGTTGAATATTCTACTAGATATAGTGATGATTGTATTCATAATATAAACCGTTTGATTAGTGAGAATATATCATTCGAAAAATTAACAACACAAGATTCATTACCAGATTTTCATGATTATGATTTATTGATAGACTCTATTTTCGGTACAGGATTGAATCGAGAACCTGATGGAATTGCTTATGATATCATTCAAAAAATGAATGATTCCGATAAACCTATTATAAGTGTAGACGTTCCAAGTGGTTTATTTCTTGAAAAGAAGACCACATTTGCGGTTAGAGCAAATGAAACAGTTACTTTTCAAATACCGAAATTAGCACTATTTTTACCTGAGAACTATATTTTTACAGGAAATGTTAATATAGTATCCATAGGTTTGAGTGAAAAGTCCATTTATGAAACTGATACAGTTTTGTTTTATACCACAAAAAAAGAAATCAGTCCTTTAATTAAGCACCTTTCGAAATTTGCACACAAAGGGACTCAAGGTCATGCTTTGATTATTGGCGGTTCATTTGGTAAATGTGGATCTGTTTGTTTGGCTGCCAATTCTGCTTTAAGAACTGGTTGTGGATTGGTTACAGTTTACGTTCCAATGAAATGCGTTTCAGCAATTCAAAGTTCTTTTCCAGAAGCAATGGCTATTGGAGACCAAAATGAAGATTTTATATCAAATATTAATTTTAATATTCAGCCAGATGCAATTGGTATAGGCATTGGTATTGGTCAACACGAAAAAACCCAAAAAGCTTTCAAAGGATTTCTTCAAACGAATGATGTTCCTTTAGTTGTTGACGCGGATGGAATAAACATTTTATCACAGAATTTAAATTGGTTGAAAGAAGTCCCTCCAAACTCTATATTAACGCCACATCCTAAAGAATTAGAACGGTTAATAGGAGATTGGTCTGACGACTTTGATAAGATTGATAAAAGCATGAAATTCGCAAAGAAATATAAATTAATTATTGTCATCAAAGGTGCATATTCCATTATTTTGGATGGAAATAATTTATATGTAAATAGTTCAGGTACCCCAGCATTAGCTACAGCAGGTAGTGGAGATGTGTTAACAGGGATTATAACAAGTCTTTTAGCTCAAGGTTATTCTTCTATTAATGCGACAAGAATTGGAGTATATTTGCATGGATTAACAGCATCAATTACTAAGAATGACATTCATCCTAGAAGTTTTATAGCAACCGATATCATTGACAATATTGGAAATGCCTATTTTGAAATAGAAAAATGAGTAAAATGTTTGGTTATTTCCATAAAAATAAGTATTTTTGCACCTCATTTTGCTAATAGGCTTTATAAGTAGTCGTCGAAAACGTCTCGCCTCAGGCATGTAACGTAAAAGTTATTAAATATGTACGTAATTGTAGATATCCAAGGTCAGCAGTTTAAAGTAGAGCAAGACCAAAAATTATTTGTCCACAGATTAAACGCTGAACAAGGCAGTATTGTGGAATTTGAGAAAGTAATGCTTATAGATAATGATGGTGAAGTAAAAGTTGGTTCACCAGTTATTGAAGGCGCTAAAGTTATTGTAGAAATCCTTTCACATGTTAAAGGAGATAAAGTTCTTGTTTTCAAAAAGAAAAGAAGAAAAGGTTATCAGAAAATGAATGGACATCGTCAACAATTTTCTGAGGTAAAAGTTAAAGAAATAATAGCTTAATCATTTAAAGCAAAAAGGAAATGGCACATAAAAAAGGTGTAGGTAGTTCAAAGAACGGCCGTGAATCGGAAAGTAAACGATTAGGTGTTAAGATATTTGGTGGAGAAGTAGCTAAAGCTGGTAACATTTTAGTTCGTCAGCGTGGAACAGTTCATCATCCTGGAAAAAATGTTGGTATGGGAAAAGATCATACTTTACATGCTTTGATTGATGGTGTTGTAGTTTTTAGAAAAAGAAAAGACAATCGTTCTTACGTTTCTATTTTAAATGAGAATGATTTGACATCTTCAGCAAGTAATTAAAACGACGGGAACATATGTAGTTGGGTGTTATTAAAAAAGCTCAAAACCATAAAATATAATTTTTAGTTGATAAAAACAACCTGATTAATAAAGTCAGGTTGTTTTGTTTAATATCAGTTTGTTATGCAATTGTCTTCAGAACAGAAACAATTTATTCTTAATCATGAAAACGAAAATGTTAGTTTATTGGCTTTACATTCTTCTACATTTAAGGGAAAAGAGAAGCAATTTGTATTAGCTCAAATTGCAGGAAGGCAAATCTCGAAGAACAAGATACCGACCTTTTACAATAATTTTGATATTATCTATCCTATACATCTTTCTCTTGAGCAGGCTTCATCTGAAGAAACAGCCAAATATAAAGCATCTTTATTTAATGAAAGAAGGAAATTGTTTGTTGATTTAACAGGTGGCTTGGGTGTTGATTTTATGTTTCTTTCACGATGCTTTGACGAGTCAATTTATGTTGAAAAGAATATTATTCTTTCTGAATTAGCTGAACATAATTTTAATCTTTTAGGATTGGAAAATTATACAGTAATCAATAGTGAAGCAGAAATTATTATCAATGAAATTAGAAAAGCGAGTCTAATATTTCTTGATCCCGCAAGACGTGACAATGATGGAAGGAAAGTTTTTCAAATTGAAGATTGCAGTCCAAATCTTATTTCAATAAAAGATTTACTTTTAGACAAATCTGATGAAGTGCTTATTAAATATTCACCCATGTTGGATATCTCATTGGCATTGAAAGCACTTGATAATGTAAAGCAGGTTCATGTTGTATCAATAGAGAATGAATGTAAAGAATTATTGTTTTTATTGAGTAAAGAAATGACCAATTGTATTTATTATACTGTTAATTTAAAGAAAAATGGAGAAAATGAAGTCTTCTTATTCAATCCCGATGATGAACATAGTTGTACAATAGATTATTTAGCATACCCTGAGAACTATCTATATGAGCCCAATTCATCAATTCTAAAAGCAGGAGGATTCAAGGTTTTAACAAGGTTTTATGATGTAAAAAAACTGCATAATCACAGTCATTTATATACATCTAAGGAGTTAATTGATGATTTTCCCGGAAGAATTTTCAAAATAGAGAAGGTTGTATCACCAAATAAGAAACAGCTTAAATCTCAAATACCAGAAATAAAAAAAGCGAACATAGCTGTTCGCAATTTTCCGATGTCAGTTGAAAAAATTCGTAAATTAACCGACTTAAAAGATGGGGGAGATCACTATATCTTTGCAACTACATTATACGATGAAAAAAAGGTGTTTATAATTTGTAGTAAAATATAAATATGAGATTATTTTGATCTACCAATCAGCACCTCTTCAATATCCGTAAGTTTAACATCCTTTGTTTTAAGCAGAATAATTAAGTGATAAAGTAAGTCTGCCGCTTCATTTTTGAAAAGATCAAGATTATTATCTTTAGCCTCTATTACTAATTCCACAGCTTCTTCTCCTACTTTTTGAGCAACTTTATTTACGCCACGTTTAAACAGTCTGCTTGTATAAGAATTCTCAGGATTATCAGCGATTCGTTTTTCAATAATATTTTCAAGTTTATATAAGAAACCTTTAGCCGATTCATCTTTGAAACATGATATTGATCCAGTATGACAAGTAGGTCCTATAGGTGTTACTTTAATAAGCAGCGTATCATTATCACAATCCACAAGTATTTCTTCAACTAGTAAAAAATTGCCTGAAGTTTCTCCTTTTGTCCACAATCTGTTTTTACTGCGACTAAAAAAAGTCACTTTGCCTTCATTTTTAGTTTTCTCTAAAGCCTCTTCGTTCATATAACCAAGCATTAAAACTTTAGCTGAGAGTACATCTTGAATAATAACAGGAACTAATCCTCCTGATTTTGAAAAATCAATTTTCATCTTATTTGTATGTTTTGTTTTTGTAAATATGTTTTTAATTCAGGAATCGATATCTCTCCAAAGTGAAAGATACCTGCTGCCAATGCCGCACTAACCTTTGTTTTCTGAAATACTTCAGCAAAGTGTTCCATTTTTCCTGCACCACCTGATGCAATTACAGGAATAGAAACAGATTCCGCTATTTGTTTTGTAATTTCTATAGCGAATCCCTGTTTCATGCCATCATTATTCATAGAAGTCAGTAAGATTTCTCCAGCTCCAAGTTCTTCCCCTTTCTTTGCCCAATCAACAGTAAGAAGTGGGGTAGATGTTTTGCCACCATGTATGTATACTTTCCAATTATTATCGACAAATTTAGTGTCAATAGCAAGTACCACGCATTGGCTACCAAGTTGATCAGCAAGTTCGGTTATCAGTTTAGGATTCTTCACTGCTTCAGAATTTATGCTTATTTTGTCTGCCCCAGCTTTTATTATTGCTTTTGCATCATCTAATGAGCGGATACCTCCACCAACAGTAAAAGGGATGTTTATTTCCTTTGCAACTCTTTCTACCAAATCAATGAGTGTTTTTCTTTTTTCGATAGTCGCAGTAATATCAAGAAAAACCAACTCATCTGCACCATCTTGAACATATTTTGCTGCAAGTTCAACTGCATCTCCTGCATCTTTTAAATTTACAAAATTCACTCCTTTTACAGTTCGACCATCTTTTATATCAAGGCAAGGAATTATTCTTTTTTTAAGCATTTCTATTGTTATTTAAAATGAAATATTGTATATCTTTTAAACTAATATAACCTTCATAAATTGCTTTACCGATTATTGCACCTTCACAACCTATTATTTCTAAAGTTTCTAGATCGTTCATAGATGATACACCTCCACTTGCGATAAGATTTATTTTGGTTTTGGATAGGATCTCTTTATATAAATCAATTGATGGACCTTGTAACATTCCATCTAAAGAGATATCTGTACAAATAGTATATTTTAGGCCTTTTGATTCATAATCAGCAATATAATCCACAACATCTGTTTCTGAATGTTTTTGCCAACCATGAGTTGCAATTTTACGATTTAAACTGTCAGCACCCAATATTATTTTATCTGCAGAGTAAATATCTACCCAGTTTAAGAACATCTTAGAATTTTGTGAAGCAATGCTTCCTCCTGTAATTTGTTTTGCACCATTTTCGAAAGCAATTTGAATATCTTCATCAGCTTTTATGCCACCTCCAAAATCTATCTTCAGTGCCGTTTTAGTAGCTATTTCATTTAATATTTTGTAATTGACAATATGTTTAGATTTTGCTCCATCTAAATCTACTAAATGAAGATATTTAATCCCATTGTCTTCAAAGTTTTTTGCAACATTGAGCGGATTCTCATCATATGTTTTTTGTGTGTTATAATCACCTTTTGTAAGACGAACGCACTTACCATTTATTATATCTATTGCTGGAATTATTCGCATAATGTAATTATTTAGTTATTAAGTCAGGTTTTTCAATATGTAAGAAATTCTTCAATATTGTTTCACCAACAGATGCAGATTTCTCCGGATGAAATTGTGTAGCATAAAAATTATTGTGTTGAATTGCAGCACTAAAGGGTAAAATATAATTGCATTCGGCAATTGTGTCCTCACAGATTTGAGAATAATAACTGTGAACGAAATAAACTGTATCCGTCAATTCGAAATTATTAAATAGTTCACCTTTAGTGTTATATAAGTTATTCCATCCCATATGAGGTACAATGTCTTTTGGAGGAAATTTTTTTACAGATGTATTAAAAATACCAAGACACTGAGTATCTCCCTCTTCAGAGTAATTGCACATAAGTTGTAATCCCAAACAAATACCCAAAACAGGTTGAGTTAATGATTTGATAACTGTGTCTAAACCTCTGTTTTTAAGATAGCTCATTGCTGTGCTTGCTTCGCCAACGCCAGGGAAAATCACTTTTTCAGCAGAAATAATTTCTGATGCATCATCAGTTATTATGCAAGAGTATCCAAGACGCAAAAGTGCATTTTCAACCGACGTAATATTACCCGCATTATACTTTATAATTGCAATCATAGTGTTCCTTTTGTACTAGGAATTCCAGAGTCTTCACCCTTTTTAATAGCCATCTTAATAGCTCTTGCAAAAGCTTTAAAAATTGATTCTATTTTATGATGTTCGTTTTCACCTTGAGCTTTGATATTGAGGTTGCAATGGGCATTATCAGCAAATGATTTAAAAAAGTGATAAATCATTTCAGTAGGTAAATCACCGATTCTTTCACGATGAAACTCTACATCCCAAATCAGCCATGGACGTCCACCAAAATCAACTGCAACCTGTGCAAGACAGTCGTCCATTGGTAAAAGAAATCCATAGCGTTCAACACCTTTTTTCTTTCCCAAAGCTTGATAGAAAGCTTCGCCTAAGGCAATTGCTGTATCTTCAATAGTGTGATGTTCATCAATATGCAGATCCCCATTCACGTTGATTGATAAGTCAATATTTCCGTGACGCGAGAGTTGTTCAAGCATATGATCAAAAAAACCAAGACCAGTTGAGATATTATACTTACCTGTTCCATCAAGGTTTAACTTTACAAATATGTCCGTTTCTGAAGTTTTACGTTGTACCGTTCCGATACGTGGTTCACCTTTTAAAAAGCGATATATTTCACCCCAATCCGTTGTAATCAGCGATGCCTTAGGATGTGAACTATTGCTTAATAAAATGGATTTACACTTCATGTTTTCAGCAAGTTGTACATCTGTGATTCTGTCCCCTATAACAAAAGAGTTTTCTAAATCATAGTTTCCTTTCAGGTAATGTGTCAACATTGCTGTACCTGGTTTTCTGGTAGGTAAATTATCTTTAGGAAAGGATCGATCAATTAAAATTTCTTTGAATACAACCCCTTCGTTCTCGAAGGCATTTAATATTTTATTCTGAACAGGCCAAAATGTATCTTCAGGAAATGAATCAGTTCCCAATCCATCTTGATTAGTAACCATTACCAAATCATATTCGAGTTCGTTGGCAATCCGTGAAAGATATTGAAATACCTTTGGGTAGAATTCCAGTTTCTCGAAACTATCTATTTGTTCATCAGCCGGCTCAATTATTAAAGTTCCGTCGCGATCTATAAATAATACTCTCTTCATAGTTGTATTTTATTAAATGCCTTGATCAATTCCTGATTTTCTTCAGGAGTACCAATGGTAATTCTCAAGCAATTCTTTATCTGTGAATTTCTATTTCTAACAATGACATTGTTAGTAATTAAT
Organism: Bacteroidales bacterium UBA5287; assembly: GCA_002411345.1. GTDB lineage: Bacteria > Bacteroidota > Bacteroidia > Bacteroidales > Dysgonomonadaceae > UBA5287. The sequence continues at coordinate 21,331 of DHSL01000053.1, forward strand.
TGATTATAAATTAGATCTGCATTTGAAACTTCGATAAGTAAAAAGTTGGCATCAGATGGATAAATCTTTCTAACAGAAGGAAGAGTAATTAAATTCTCTATCAACCAAGAACGTTGTTCCAGAATAGATATCCTTCGTTCTTCAAATTCGTTAGAATGAGCTAAAGCATTAATTGCGGCCTCTTGATTTAACTTACTTACGTTATATGGAGGTTTAGTTTTATCAAAAAGCGAGATAATATCCTTTTGAGCATAAGCAATTCCCACTCTTGCACCTGCCAAAGCCCATGCTTTGCTAAATGTTTGCATTACAATAAGATTAGGATATTCAAAGATTTTATTCAGATAACTTTTATCGGGGCAAAAATCGATATATGCCTCATCAATCACGACAATTCCATTAAATTTTGCCAACAAAGTATCCAAATCATTCAGCACATTTCCCGTGGGGTTATTTGGAGAGCAAGCAAATATTATTTTTACTGATTGATCATTTTTGATTCTGTTTAACAATGCATCAATGTCTAGTTGAAAATCATTTGTCAGAGGTACTTTAATAGAATTTACCCCATTAATATTTGCAGACACCTCATACATTCCGTATGTAGGAGGACAAATAATCACAGAGTCTTTGCCCGGTTCAGCAAAAATTCGATAAATCAAGTCAATGACCTCGTCACTTCCGTTACCGATAAATATATTTTGAAGAGGAACGTTCTTTTCTTTAGATAAGTTAGTTTTTAAAACCCTTTGGTGTGGGTCAGGATAACGATTCAATAAACCATAAGGATTCTCGTTAGCATCCAAGAAAATCCCCTCACTTCCCGAAAACTCATCGCGTGCGCTGGAGTAGGGGCTCAAAGACCAAATATTTGGTCTGACCAAACTTTTCAGATCAAATGATTTCATCAATATTATTGTTGTTATTATTTATTTGTAATCTTTTAGATGTTATCTCTCCCAGGCGTAGTGTCACTGCATTTTTATGTGCATAAAGTCCCTCTGTTTCAGCCATAATTTCCACAGCAGAACCAATATATATCAAACCATCTTCATCCACTTGTTGAAAAGTAATTTTTTTCACAAAACTATCCAGTGAAACTCCGCTATAGGATTTAGCATAACCACTTGTCGGTAAGGTATGATTAGGACCAGAAGCATAATCGCCTGAGCTTTCAGAACTATAGTTGCCCAGAAAAATGGATCCCGCATTAACAACCTTACGACTATGTAAGACAGGGTTTTCGACAGCAAGAATGAGATGTTCAGGAGCATAAACATTGCTAAAATCGATGCATTCATCAATATCTTTTAGAAAGATAGCCTTGCTGTTTTTAAGAGCTTCAACAGTAATTTCCTTTCGTGGAAGCATGAGTAATTGAGCATCAATTTCTTTGTTTACCTCTTTTATAACCTTTTTACTATCAGAAAGTAAGAAAACTTGACTATCAGGACCATGTTCAGCTTGAGAAAGCAGATCAGCCGCAACAAATTTTGGATTACAACTTTCATCCGCAATTACAAGTTGTTCGCTTGGTCCAGCCGGCATATCAATGGAAGTACCATAATATTGCGCCTTACGCTTTGCTGCCATAACATATTGATTACCCGGGCCGAATATCTTATCAACTTTTGGGATACTTTTAGTGCCAAATGTCATAGCTCCAATAGCTTGTATTCCACCAGCCGCAATAATTTTTGTAACTCCCACAAGATTTGCCGTGTACAAAATAGCAGGATGAATTATCCCTTTATTATTTGGCGGTGTGCAAAGTATAATCTCTTTACATCCAGCCACTTTTGCGGGAACAGCCAACATGAGAACCGTTGAAAACAGAGGTGCAGAGCCTCCGGGGATATAAATACCAATCTTTTCTATAGGTCTATTTTCTCTCCAGCAAGTAATTCCATCCGCAATCTTTATTTTCTCCCCAGTTTCTTTCTGTGCCAAATGGAAAGTTTCAATATTTTTTTGTGCCAAATCAATGGACTGTTTTAACCTTTCAGATACATCACTTACCGCATTTTCAATAACTTCATTACTGACTATCAAGTTTTCCTGTTCAGGGAAGTCAAATTTCTTGCTATATTTTAGAACTGCACTATCACCTTTTTTGTGTATGTCGTAAAATATTTTTTCGACAGTGTCCATCAGTTTGGCCTGTTTTATCATAGGACGTTGCGCTATTGCAGCCCATTTAGATTGAGAAGGATTATTGATTGTTTTCATTTTGATCTATCTATTTGTCACTAAAAATTTGGTATTAAAGAATCATTTTCTCGATAGGAATAACCAGTATTCCTTCTGCCCCGGCAATTTTTAATGCATCAATCACTTCCCAAAACACGTCTTCAGCAACCACGGAGTGAACGCTGCTCCATCCCTCATCTGCTAATGGGATAATACTTGGAGAGCGCATTCCCGGAAGAAGTCTGAAGATTTCAGGTAATGCATCGTTAGGAGCATTCAACAATATATATTTTTTTCCCTGTCCATTTTTGTATGCTTTGATACGAAACATCAGTTTATCGAGCAATTGTTTTTTTTCAGGAGACAGTTTTTTGTTTCCTATAAGTACAGCCTCGCTTTTCAAGATCGACTCCACTTCTTTTAGTCCGTTCATAATCAGTGTGCTACCAGTGCTTACGATATCAAAGATCCCATCTGCAAGACCGATGCCTGTTGCGATTTCGACACTTCCGCTAAGTTCCTCAACTTGAACATTTATCCCTTTTTTTGAAAAGAATTTGTTCAGTATTTTAGGATAGCTTGTAGCAATACGTTTTCCATTAAAATATTCAATGTCAGTATATACTTCCTCCTTAGGAATTGCAAGTGAAAGTCGACAAGATCCAAATCCAAGTTTTTCAATCACATTTACATCCTTATCTTTTTCCATTACCTCGTTTTCGCCAAGGATTCCAATATCCGCAACCCCCTGTTCGACATATTGAGGGATATCATCATCTCTCAAGAATAGAATTTCCATAGGGAAATTGCTAGATTCAGTTTTAAGTTTACGGTCACCATTTGAAATCTTAATGCTGCACTCACTCAACATCTGAATGGATTTTTCACTCAGTCTGCCGCTTTTTTGAATAGCTATTTTAATCTTTTCCACTTTATATATTATTATTGTTTTAGTAATTATAATTATAAAAAAACCCGTCTGAGTAAATTCAGACGGGTTTATATTTAATTGCTTTTTGTTATACACAACAATTTCAGCTCGCCTGATTGCAAGTTTGAAAATGATGATGATGTAACAAAGTAGCTTTCATTTTTAATGTTTTGTTGCTGCAAAGATAACAGTTATTTTTAAATATGCTGTTTTTTTTGAAGAAAATATTAATAATAGATCTAAAACAGATTTAATGTTTGCGAATATAATTTGGAAACGATGTTTAAATACCTATGATTTATTTTGGATTGTAGTGAGAGCATGGTGAGAAATTTCAGTACATCACACGTTGATACACAAATATTAGCATCAACACTGATTTTTATGCTCTTTTTCTTCAATATGTGAAATCTTTTTTTTATTTTTGCACATAAGTGATTAGTTTGTGCATTAGATATGGAACTTTCTAAAACAAAATCTACATTAATTGATGTTGCTCGTACCCTGTTTGCAAAAAAGGGGGTAGAGGGAACCACTATGAATGATATTGCCGAGGCTTCCAATAAAGGCAGGCGAACGCTTTATACATATTTCAACAGTAAAAAAGATATTTATAATGCTGTTATTCAGTCCGAGTTAGAGCAAGTTTATGTAAAGCTTAATGATCTTGTATATAGAGATTTAAGGCCTGATAAAAAATTGATGGCTTTCTTTTTTACCAGGTTAGAAGCAATTAAAGAAGTTGTTAAACGTAACGGTACATTAAGAGCCGATTTTTTTCGCGATATTTGGCGTGTTGAAAATGTGCGTAAAGAATTTGATCAGAGAGAGATAAATTATCTTGAGACTATTTTGAAAGAAGGTATAGAAAAATCCATTTTTGAAATAGAAAATATAAGTAATACGGCGAGAATAATTCATTATTCACTTAAGGGCCTTGAAGTTCCTACAATCAGAGGTATTATTGATCTTGATATCAATAAAAATGAAGATCGCGAACTTATAGAAAGCATTATTTATAGCGGAATTAAAAAGAAATAAGTGTTTTTTAATCACTATTATAAATTGAATATTTTAAATTTATGAAATTATTAGAAGGAAAGACGGCTCTGATTACCGGAGCTGCGCGCGGCATCGGTAAAGCTATTGCATTAAAATATGCCTCTGAAGGAGCAAATGTTGCTTTTACCGATTTAAAGGTTGACGAAAATATGGAAGCAACCGAAAAAGAAATTGCTGCTATGGGTGTAAAAGCTAAAGGTTATGCATCAAATGCTGCAGATTTTGAGGACACCAATCGCGTTGTATCCGAAGTTTTAAAAGATTTTGGCAGCATCGACGTTTTGGTAAACAATGCAGGTATCACTCGTGATGGATTAATGATGCGAATGACAGAGCAACAATGGGATTTGGTTATCAACGTAAACCTTAAATCCGCTTTCAATTTTATTCATGCAACTACACCAATAATGATGCGTCAAAAATCCGGCAGCATTATTAGTATGAGTTCTGTTGTTGGAGTATCAGGAAATGCCGGTCAATCCAATTATTCCGCTTCAAAAGCCGGAATCATTGGTCTTACCAAATCAATGGCAAAAGAGATAGGTTCTCGTAATATCCGTGTAAACGCTATTGCTCCAGGATTTATCATTACAGATATGACCGGTGCATTATCAGAAGAAGTTCGTAAAGAATGGGAAAAAACAATTCCTTTGCGTCGTGGTGGTACACCCGAAGACGTAGCTAATGTAGCACTTTTCCTTGCATCAGAACTTTCCTCATACGTAAGCGGTCAAGTTATACATGTTTGCGGTGGAATGAACACCTAATTTCAAAATAAATATTTTTTTTTAAGATAATAAAGAGGCACATTGTTTAACTTTGTGTCTCTTTACATTGAAATATGAAAGTATTATACGAGGATAATCACCTAATAATTGTAAATAAAGCTCCTTCGGAAATTGTACAAGGCGACAAGACAGGAGATAAGCCGCTCTCAGAAACGGTTAAAGAGTATCTTAAGGAGAAGTACAATAAGCCTGGAAATGTTTTTTGTGGCGTTACTCATCGGTTGGACAGACCAACCAGTGGTGTTGTTGTTTTTACCAAAACCAGTAAAGCTTTGTCGCGAATGAATGAGATGTTCAAGAACGGTGAAGTAGATAAAACTTATTGGGCGATTGTAAAAAAAATGCCTCCAAAAGACGAAGCCACATTAATTCATTATTTGATAAAGAATGAAAAAACAAATAAATCCATGGCTTATGATACTGAAAAACCACATACTAAGAAGGCAGTTTTACATTACAAGCTCATTGCCCGATCAGATAATTATTTTCTTTTAGAAGTTAAGATAGACACCGGAAGACATCATCAAATTCGTTGTCAGTTGTCCAAAATAGGATGTCCAATAAAAGGAGATTTGAAATATGGAGCAGACCGTTCAAATCCTGATGGCAGTATATCATTACATGCAAGAAATATTTCATTTATTCATCCTGTATCAAAAGAGCAGATTAATGTTTCCGCTCCTGTACCCGAAAATAATCTTTGGAAAGCATTTGAAAATTGAAACTTATGATTTCTGTATTAAATAAATATTCATATCTTTGTTAAATAAAAAGATATTCATGAAACTGAAAAACAGTATTTTAATCTATTTTGTAACCTTGTGTTATCTAATTGTTGGTGCTTGTTCAGAAAAGAATGTAGAGCCACCTTTTTTTAATGTTGATGATCAAATTAATTTGTCGTCCCATGCCGGGCAAACACAAATAGAAGTCAGTACTAATGTTTCAGATTGGCATGCAACCGTATCTCCAACAGCAAAAAATTGGTTATCAGCTCAAAGTGATGTCAAAATGCTTACTATTTCTGTATCTGAAAACAAAGAAATGGAAACTCGTAAAGGAGAAATCAAAATATATGCCGGAGACCTCACCTTAAGTGTTTTTGTAGAACAATTTGGATTAGCCCCAGCCATTTTATTATCAGAGAAAAACTTTACTTTACCTGTAGATGGTGGCACAAAAACATTGACGATCACTTCGAATATTGAATATGAAATAGTTATTAATGAAGAGAATTCATGGATAACAAATTTTAAAGAAGTACCTGCAACCCGTGCCGACACGATTATCAAGCAATATCAGTTTGATGTAGAGTGGAATTATCTTGACGTTAAACGACAAGGAGAGATAATCTTCAAACAGAAAAACGGAACTTACGAAAACAAGGCTATTATCACTCAAGAACCTCAAAAAGGATATACTGCAACCACTGATAATGATATAAAAGACGATATTAAAGTACCCATTAAAAGTGGATCAGCTTCATCATTTCAAAAAAATGAAGAAATAGAAAAGTCATTTGATGGACAAATGAGTACTCTATATCATTCCTTATGGGATAATTCCGCGACTAATTATTTTCCTATCACGTTAGAATATTTCTTTGAAAATCAAGTCGCTATAGATTATTTTATTTATTATCCCCGTACAAGTGGCATGAATGGTAATTTCAAAGAAACTGAAATATGGGTATCCACGACATCATTGCCAAACTATACAAAAGTCATGGATTATGATTTTAAAGGTTCTCAGTCAGCCACAAAAGTATCATTTGGGAAAACAATTGAAAATCCAAAATCGATTAAGATTATTGTTAAATCGGGTGCCGGTGACCGTCAAGGATTTGCCTCTTGTGCTGAGATGGAGTTTTATCGAATTAATAAGGATAATTATAATCCACTTCAAATATTTGCAGACCCAAGTTGTACAGAGCTTAGACCCGGAATAACCCTTCAAGAAATTAAAGATATTCCAAACAATTTATACAGAAATATTGCTTTATACATGCTCAATGAAACATATCCACGTGAATTTCGAATACAAGAATACAAAGCATGGCCACATCCCGATGATTGGTCGAGAATAAATAAAACAAGCTATCCGTTAAGTTTATTAGATAATCCTACAGGTATAAGTGTTGCTGAAGGTGAAGAGTTAGTAGTATTTGTTGGTAATACAAACGGACGAACATTAAGTCTTAAAATTCAGAATCTAGACATGCCCGGAGGAGATGGATATAACAATGCATCATCTTTTTATTCGTTAACTACCGGAGTAAATAAATTGAAAGCACGGAATAAAGGATTAGCTTATGTTCTATATCATACGCCAGATTATATCACAGCCTCACCAGTAAAAATTCATTTTGCAACCGGAAAAGTAAATGGCTATTTCGATTCAAAAAAACATAAATCGACCGATTGGGAAAAGTTGGTTAATGCCGCTGAAGATAAGTATTTTGATGTAGTAGGAGAGCATGCGCACCTGACTTATCCAACCTATGATTTTACTAGAAATGCCAGGTTCAATGGAGGTGAATTAATTGCCACTTATGACAATTTAGTTGCGATGTCAAAGGATTTTATTGGTCTCAATAAATATAGTCGTCCATCTGTCAATCGTGCATATTTTCATGTAATGTACACACCAGGTGTTTTTTATGCAACAAGTTATCGTACCGCCTATTATAAAGATAATATGGAGTCGCTCATGAAAGTAGCTGAAGTTAAAAAGAATTGTTGGGGACTTGCCCATGAACTAGGTCATGCATTGCAAACCGTTCCAGGTTTCAAATGGCATGGAATGACAGAAGTGACCAATAATGTTTTATCTCTATATATACAAACAGAATGGGGCAATCGATCGCGTCTTGAAACAGATGAAGTAAGCGGTTTTAATAATCGTTATGAAAAAGCATTTTATGATTCTTTTGTATTAAACACACCTTATCCAGGCGAGAGTGATGTTTTTTGTAAAGTGGTGTCACTTTGGCAATTACAATTATATTTTGCTTATGCGAAAGGATATACTGATTTTTATAAAGATTATTATGAGACTGTACGTACTTTACCCAACTTGTCAGATCCCGGTAGTCAACAATTAAATTTTGTTGAAACAGTATGTGACATCACTAAGACCGATTTGACTGATTACTTCAAAAAATGGGGATATCTCTCAGTTTTTGACAAAGATATTGACGATTATGGTGTTAAGCGTGTTCGTATTACACAAAGTATGATTGATCAGACCATTACAAATATCAAGTCAAAGAACTATCCACCTTTAACTGAAAAAATGGAATATATTTGCGATTCAAATCGTGATATCTACAAAAATAGAATAACCGTTAAGCCCGGAACTATTAAAGTTGTCGGCAAATTAATTGATTTGATAAACTGGGAAAATGCCGTTGCATTTGAAGTTTATGAAGGAGATACTCTTGTTTTTATTGCCAATAAACCATCCTTCAACGTCAAAAATGAAATTACCACGAATACCAAAGTTTATGCTATTGCATACGATGGTTCTAAAATTGAAGTAAAACTATAAGCAAAGTTAATTTATTGAATCATTTTGGCGTATAACAAAAAAGTGATATTTTTGTGACAAATTTTAGGTTATAGAGTGTGTAGTTGTAAAAAATTAACAATCACCAGTCGGTAATGAGCTCCAATAAATGCTTTTAGCTTTTATAGAATAATCATATACTTTTCAGATAACTAAAAAATATTATCACTAGAGTCCACTAGTGGTCAATTTTTTCATTCTCTTTATGAACAGCGAATATTTTAATATAGTATATAAGAAATATTTCACGGTACTTCATGCATATTCGAAACATATTGTTTATAGCGACGAAGTTTCTGAAGATATTGTGCAGGAAGTATTTCTTGAGTGTTGGGATCGACGTAAAACAATTGATACATCTATCCCTTTAAAATCTTATTTATATACTTTAACTTATAGAAAGAGTATTGATTATTTGAGGAAATCAGAGAGTAAAAATATCCAGTTTTCATCTATAGATTCACCATTAGATCAACTATTTTTTGAAACACTTAATCCAGATGAGCATATTGATGTTCATGAAATGGAGAAGATTATTAAGGGTGCAGTTTCATTGTTACCTCCAAAATGTAAAGAAGTTTTTTTGTTAAGCCGGCATAATGGTATGAAAAACAAGGAAATAGCAGAAACCTTAAATTTAAGTATTAAGACAGTCGAAAAACACATTTCAAAAGCATTAATGCAAATAAGAAAAGTACTTGATGAGAAGGGGTATCTGCTTTATTTTCTATTGTTTGATTTTTTTTTCAATAAATAGTGAAGTCTATATTTAAATTTTGTTGAGTGAATATCCATTTAAATAAATTAATCTTAAATTTTAAGTAGGGTATTTTAAGTCTTATTCGTGTAATATATGTAGAGGTCTTAAAAAAATACTAAATAATATATCTATAATGGAAGATATCGATTTGCTAATTGTAAGATATTTAGACAATGCAGCAACCTTAGATGAGAAAAAAATACTTGAGAATTGGATTAATTCTTCAGAAGACAATAGACAATATTTTGTTCGTATGGTAAAAACATGGGAAAAATCTCATATTTACTTACAAGATGATGCCATTGCCGAAGATCACTTTTTCCGTTTCAGACAATTACTACACAGAAGGAAAACTCGCAGATTGGTATATAGCTTATCTGCTGCGGCAGCTGTTGCACTGTTAGTGCTTGTTATCCGCTTTTTTGTACCTGCATCCAATGTATTATTATCTGAAGCAACAGTTGATCAGAAAAAAGAAATTGTTTTACCAGACGGATCAATTGTTTGGTTAAATAAAAACAGCAGCATTGAATATCCAAATAATTTTACTTCAAATAGAGAAGTGTTTTTGACAGGAGAAGCATTTTTTGATGTAACCAAAAATAATGGGAAACCTTTTACCGTAAAAACTAAAGAGTTAACTGTCCAAGTTTTAGGTACACGTTTTGTGGTTACTGATTACAATGATGAAAAAAATGCTGAAGCTGTACTTGAAACCGGAAAGATTAAGCTTAAAGTAGAAGAAAAGGGAGAAGTATTTACACTCCAGCCCGGTCAGATGGTTACTCATAATTGTGAAAATGGTGAGACACAGTTACAAAATGTAGATGTGCATCAATTTACTGATTGGATCAAAAATAGTCTTGTATTTGAAAACACTTCTATGAAAAATGTAATCACACAACTTGAAAAGTGGTATGGTATTAAAATTGAATGTACAGATGAAATCATTCTCCAAACACCTGTTACAATTACAATTGATAAAGAAGCCAAAGAAGAAGTATTAAACACACTTCAGATAGTAGTACCATTTATCTGGAAAGAAAAACCAAATCAAGGAGAAAGAACATCTATTATAACTATTTTACCAATTGAATAATAACATGAACTTAATTTAAAGTTTCACAACAATAATAATTTTATTTCTGAACTGATAAATTTTAATCACTAGAGAACAAAAATATGTACGAAAAACAAAAAAAAATGAAATTTAATGATCAATTTATAAGAGACTTTCGCTCTCTTATAAGACTTGGCATTCTTGTCCATGTATTATTGTGTTATTTAATAGCACCCGTAAAAGCATATGGACAAGAAGATTTGGCTTCTTTGAAGCTTAAGAATATAAAAATGATTGATGCGATTAAAGCTGTTGAAAAAGCATGTAATTACAAGTTCGTTTACAACAACAATGAAGTAAATGTAGATCGTGAAATTACTGTAAACACAGAAAACAAAAATGCTGAAACCATTGTAAGAGAAATTTTTGCAGGTTATAACATTACTGTTGAAAACAATACTGTTATTGTTTCGCCATCTAAAACTTCAATCAACAATTTAAATTCCACTCAACAATCGTCACGCAAGAGAACTATTACCGGAAAAGTAGTTGATGCAGAAAATGAAGAACCATTAATTGGTGTGACTGTAAAATTAAAAGGCACAAATACAGGTGTTGTTACAGATATTGATGGTAACTATTCCATTACAATCAACAATAAAAATGATGTTTTAGAGTTTTCATATATTGGATACTTGGAACAGGAAATGGAGGTTGATAATTTAGCAATCATTGATGTTGAAATGAAAACAGACAACACACAATTAGATGAAGTGGTTGTTGTTGGTGCCGGTGTTCAGGAAAAAGTGAGTGTGACCGGTGCTATCACAAGTGTACAAGGAAAAACTCTTAGAATGCCAACATCTTCATTGACTAATGCCTTTGCCGGTCAATTAGCCGGTGTTATTTCTATGACCACAAGTGGTACACCAGGCGCTGTGTCAGAGTTTTATATTCGTGGAATCAGTACTTTTGGTGGTAGAGCAACGCCTCTTATTATGTTGGATGATGTGGAAATTAGTGCTCACGATCTAAATAATATTCCAGCAGAAACAATTGAAAGTTTTTCAATTCTAAAAGATGCTTCTGCAACGGCTATTTATGGATCAAGAGGAGCTAATGGTGTTATGCTTGTTAAAACTAAAACAGGTAATCATAATGAACGTACTAAAATAAACGTCAATTTAGATAATTCTATCAATGCTCCAATGAATTTTCCTGAATTTGTGGATGGGGCTACTTGGATGGAACTATATAATGAGGCTCTTTTATCGCGTTCACCTAAAGCCAACCCACGTTATTCTCAGGAAAGAATTGATGCAACTCGTTTAGGAGTAAATCCTTATGTTTATCCTGATGTGAATTGGAAAGATGTTATCTTTAAAGATTATGCAATGAATCAAAGAGCAAACTTAAATGTTCAGGGAGGTGGATCAAAAGCTACTTATTTTATGAGTGTTCAAACAAATCATGATACAGGTTTATTAAATTCTCGAAAGGTTCATTCATGGGATAATAATATCAATAACTGGGGTTTTAATTTTCAAAATAATATCTCTTATAAACTTACTCCATCGACTATGATAGATTTGCGAATGAATACGCAAATTCGTCAAAATCAAAGTGGAAACTATAATCCAGCAGATTTGTTTGGAAAAATGCAAGCTGCAAATCCTATTAATTTTCCTGTTACTTTTCCTGAACAAGAAGGTGATGAGCATATTCGTTTTGGAAGTTCTGTACTTACCAGTAACTTTTATAGAGAAAATATTTATGCAACCATGTTAAATTCTTTTAAAGAAGTAAGGGAAAGTACAATAAATACATCATTGAAATTGTATCAAGGATTAGATTTTATTACCAAAGGGTTAAGTACAACATTTTTGGCAAATTTTAAAAATTGGTCATATAGTAACTACAGTCGTTCTATTGATCCATATTATTATAGAGTTGTTTCCGATAGTTATGATCCTGAAACTAATGAGTATAGGATTGAAAGACTAGGAACTTCCGGAACAGAATATATTTCACAATCAGATATTTACAAAAATGGTGATCAGACTTTCTTTCTACAGGGAACTGTTGATTACCGTCGTCGCTTTGGTTTGCACGATCTTGCCGGTATGTTACTTTATACACAACGTGAATATAAAGATAATGTTCTTCCACATAGGAATCAAGGAATTTCCGGACGTTTTACTTATAATTACGATGACAGATATCTTGCTGAGGTAAATTTTGGTTACACCGGAACAGAACGTTTAGCAAAAGGAAAGCGTTTTGAATTCTTTCCAGCCATGTCACTTGGATGGATATTAAGTGGAGAAGAATTTTTTGAACCATTAACAGATGTATTTTCTTTCTTGAAACTGCGTGGTTCTTATGGACTTATTGGTAGTGATGAAACTGGCTTATATGCAGGTGCAGCACATTATCTTTATATTGACCAAGTGAACCTTTCGGCTGGTGGATACGGATATACAACAGGAGAAAATCTAGGAAATACTCTTTATGGACCACAAATGATAAACTATGCAGTACAAAATGCAGGATGGGAAAAAGTAAAAAAAATGGATATTGGAGTAGATATGGAATTATTCCGTTCACTTAATATCACAGCTGATTATTTTTACGATAGACGTTTTGATATATTACTGCAACGTGAAGCATGGCCTGAATCATTAGGTTATTATACTGCAAAACCTTGGGCTAACAAAGGTAAAGTTGATAATTGGGGATTTGAGGTTAGCACTAATTATCATCGTCAGTTATCAAAAGATTTTTTAATAGAATTACGTGGAAACTTCACATATACTCAAAACAAAAATGTGGATGTGGATGATCCTATTTACAGATATCCTTGGCAGTCAGCAACCTCAAAACCATTAAGTCGTATTGAAGGATTTATTGCAGAGGGTTTATTTACTTCACAAGAAGAAATAGACAATAGTCCAATCCAGAACTTGGGCAGTACACCCATTCCAGGTGATATAAAATATCGAGATATTACAGGTAATGGTATAATTGATGATGAAGACCGTACGATGATTTCGGAATATGGTGGTGTTCCTCGCATCCAATATGGTTTTGGTGCTAGTTTAAACTATAAAAAATTTGATTTTGGTATATTCTTCAATGGATCAGCAAAACGAAATATAATGACAGGATTAATGGATCCTTTTGGACAATCCGACAATAACGTTTTTAAATTTATTGCCGATAATCGCTGGACAGTTGATAATCCCAATCCGAATGCCCTTTATCCACGTTTAGGATTGTTAACCACTGAGACTGCCAACAATAGTCACGGTAGTACTTATTGGATGAGAAATGGAAATTTCCTTCGTTTAAAAATGTTGGAATTCGGTTACAGTTTTGATCACGGACGAATATATTTGAGTGGTAATAATCTGGCTGTTTTTAGTCCATTCAAATTGTGGGATCCAGAACTTTCATGGAATTCTTATCCATTGCAACGTGTATTTAATATCGGTTTACAATTAAACTTTTAAATTATCTTAAAGACAATGAAACTAATAAATAAAATAAAAAGAGCAGGATGCATTTTATTGATAACAATATTGGGTTTTACTTCATGTAATTACCTTGATGTTATTCCTCCTGAACAAGCAGATCTGTCGGATGCCACAAAAGATTATAATTCAACTCTCGGTTTCCTTTATTCATGTTATGCAGGTTTAACGCACCCAATGAGATATTCAACTATTGAAGCAGCTTCAGATGAATGGGTTTTACCTCCTTTGTGGGGTGAGCTTATGCATAGAATGGTCTATGACAATATCACCCCTAGAAGTCCGGGTGAATGGCGATGGGGTCAGAATTATCAATATATCGGTCAATGTCATCTTTTTCTAAAAGAGCTTGAAAATGCAACAGGTGTTACAGAAGAAGAGAAAAAAGAATGGGCAGCAGAAGCCAATTTTCTGTTAGCATATTATCATATGCAGGTTTTAACTTTATATGGACCATGTCCTATAACAGACAGCTATATGTCAATGTCTGCGGATAATTCTGAATATCCCGGTCGTTCACATTTCGATTATGTTGTTGATTGGATTGTAGATAAAATGGATGAAGCATCTGAAATTCTTCCAGCCCAAAGACAACAAGAAGAATGGGGAAGAGCTACATCAACAATTGCTAAAGCTTTGAAATCTCGTCTACTAGTATATGCTGCATCTCCATTATGGAATGGAAATTTTCCATATCCAGAATGGAAAAATGTGAATTATGAAACACCGGGATATGGATTGGAGCTTGTTAGTAGTGAATATGATCGTGCAAAATGGGAACGAGCTTTAAGCGCAAGCTTAGATGCTTTAAATTACGCCGAGAATTCAGGTGGAAATGAATTATATAGAGATATTACTATGAATGATCGTGAAAATGTTCCATTACCATTTGTTCCCGGAGTTAATCCAGATACAGAGGAGGGTAAATCCTTTTTAGAAAAAGTATTATTAATGAGATATCTTGTTACCACTCGAACTACAGAAGGCAATAATGAAATTATTTGGGGATTAGCAGATCAAGGTAATATGGTTCATGGTTCTATACCTCATTTTATTCAGTATCATAATAATGGAACTGTTATAGGTTATTACTCAGGTGTTTCGCCAATATTAAACACTTCGATCTCAAATTTCTATACGAAAAATGGAAAGCGTCCGGCTGATGATCCAAATTTTGCTCAAAAAGAAACATGGTTTCGTTCGGCAGGTGTATCCGGGCGTTCAGACATCATTACCTTTAACGTTGATCGAGAACCTCGTTTTTATGCTTGGTTTGCTTTTGACGGCGGCGATTATGGTTCTAAACTGGCTGATGGTTCTCCATTGAAAATTGAATTGCGTAATGCTGAAAGACAAGGTTATAATCCTTCCAAATTTAACCGTGACAATAATGTAACCGGTTATTTTTCGCAGAAATATATAATGCCAAATCTTTCATTTAGTAAAATCGGTTCTTCGAATTTAGAAAGTAAGCCTAGACCACTGATCCGTTTGGCAGAACTTTATTTGAATGTGGCAGAGTGTTATGCAGCTTTGGGTGACATGTCAAATGCAATTGAATATTTGAATGTAATTCGTGAAAGAGCCGGTGTTCCTGATTTAATGCCAACAGATGTAACTGATGAAATGACCATTGTTGATTGGGTTCGGAACGAACGATCTATTGAACTTTGGGGAGAAGGTCATCGATATTATGATGTCCGCCGTTGGATGATTGCACCTCAAACAATGGGACAAGGAATGAGATTAGGTTTGAATGCTTATGGAACCTTGAATCCTACATTTGAAGAGTTTAATACAGTTGTGCCTGTAAATCAACCATTTGTATGGACGACTAGAATGTATTTATTACCTGTTTTTTATATTGAGGTATATAAAAATCCACAAATGATACAATCTCCTGGATACAATTAATTTAAGAAATAATAAATAGTGATGAAGAAAAAAATATTGCATATAATAATATGTTCGTTTTTATTATTGGGTTATTCCTGTGAAAATTATGACGAACTTATCCCCAAAGAATATGAAAAGATTCTATCAATGAAAGAAGTAGGGGAACAAAACCTGATACTTTATACTACGGGTGAAGATGGAGCTTTTGAAGTAACAATAATGAAAGGTGGTAAAACTCCAGAAATTAAAGCTGAAGCTGAAGTTGGAGTTATGAATGAAGATGAGCTCGCTGATTATTCCAAATTAGTAGGTAAGGAATATAAATTACTTCCTTCATCAATGTATGAAATACCTAATCCACAGGTAAACTTTACTACTGAAGAACGATATCAGAACAGAAGTATATTATTTAAAACAACTGATATTAAAATGCTTTTGGACGCTGAACCTCAAACAAATTATGTATTGCCAGTAATGCTTACAAGTAATACTGATTCTGTGAATTCAGAAAAAAAACTCCTGATTTTGAAACCTAATGTTGTTGTTCCTGTTGTAACTTATGAAGAACTTGAATCAAGTATAGCTGTTAGCGGAGAGGGCGTAACATACGATTTTTATTTAACTCTTCCATTTGAAAGTTTATGGGATTTTGAAGCTACAGTGGAAGTTGATCCAAGTTCAGTACCTTGGGATAAAATTTTACTACCATCAGCTACTTATACTATTGAAAATGGCGGAGCTGTATCTTTCAAGAAAGGCAGTCAAAAAAGTGAACCATTGAGAATTACGATTAACAATGGCGACTTTTTTGGCAGTTCATATGTTATTCCAATCAAGATAACAAATATATCGTTACCTGGATTTGAATTCTCATCAAGTGTTTTTAAACTTTACGGTGCATTTAATAAAATTCCACTGACTCCTGGTATGTTATCGACTAATGCACAGGAATCTTCTGAAGGGCCAATAGAAAACTTGATTGATGAAAATCCTGCGTCTTACTTTCACTCAGCTTATTCATATCCAGTTTCTGACGCGCACTATATACAAATAAACTTGAAGGAACCCATCACAAAATGTGGTTTTGATTATCAAAACCGTAATAATTTTAATGGTAAACCTATGGAATTTGGAATTATGGTAAGTAGTGATGGTGATACTTGGACAGAATTGGCCCATGTTGATTCAGATTTACCTACCACAGCAGGTTCTAAATATTCGTCACCATTTTTTACAGCAACCCAGCCATTCTCATATTTTAGATATGTTGTGTACAAAACAAATTCAGGATATTCACCTACGTTTTTTAGTTTGGCAGAATTTACACTTTTTGGTAAATAAATAAAGAACCTGTTTTATTTAAAGTTCTTAAAATTATTTCTTAACTTTGTGACATAAGTAGTGTTGTTTTTAATTTCTTTATCGGAAACGATTTTCTTTTCGATAAAGAAATTTTAATATAAAATATAAATTCAATTAAATAATTTAAAAACAAGTTTATGAAGAAATTGATTAATTTATTGATGGTTTTGGCCCTTATACTATCGGGTTGTAACACATCAAAAATGTACAAAAAAAATGAATATAAAGCTTTTCAGCCAATTCAAACTAATGTACCCGTTCGTCCTAAAGGTCAGAAACATGTTTTAGGTCTGACTGTTCCTAAAATTGAAACTGTTCGTGTAGGTTTTATTGGATTAGGTATGCGAGGTCCCGGTGCAGTGAATCGTTTTACTAATATTCCAGGTACTGAAATTGTTGCTTTATGTGATATATATCCTGAAAGAGTTGAAAATACTCAAAAGATTCTTGAAAAAGCTGGCTTTCCTCGTGCAGCAGAATACAGCGGTAGTGAAGATGCTTGGAAAAAACTATGTGAACGTGATGATATTGATCTTGTTTATATTGTAACCGATTGGAAAAATCATGCAGATATGATGATTTATGCTATGGAGCATGGCAAACATGTTGCATGTGAAGTTCCAGCTGCGATGACTTTAGATGAAATATGGAGAGTTATTAATACAGCAGAAAAGACTCAAAAACATTGTATACAATTGGAAAACTGTGTATATGATTTTTTTGAATTGACGACTCTTAATATGGCTCAAAAAGGACTTTTTGGTGAGATTTTACATGCAGAAGGCGCCTATATCCATAATCTTGCTGAATTTTGGGATTATTATGAAGGTGATTGGCGAATGGAGTTTAATAAAGAATTTAGAGGAGACGTTTACGCCACTCATGGAATGGGTCCAGCTTGTCAAGTATTAGATATTCATCGTGGTGACAAAATGAATTATTTAGTATCAATGGATAATAAACCCGTAAATATTCCTGAATATTTAATTGAAAAAAGAGGTTTAAGTCCTGATAGTGCATACGATTTTCAAAATGGTCAAAACACTATGACAATAATTCGTACAGAAAACGGAAAGACTATGCATATTCAGCATGATGTTTCTTCACCTCGTCCTTATAGTCGTATGTATCAAGTAAGTGGATCTAAAGGTTTTGCTCAGAAATATCCAATAGAAGGATATGCACTTGATGGTAATGAATTGAAAGATGGAAATCCTGATCTGGAAAATTTAAGTTCTCATGCTTTTGTTTCTAATGATGTAAAAAATGAGTTGATGGAAAAGTATAAACACCCAATTCACCAAGAATTAGAAGAGATTGCAAAGAAAGTTGGTGGTCACGGAGGTATGGATTTTATCATGGATTACAGACTTGTTTATTGTCTGCAAAACGGTCTTCCACTTGATATGGATGTATATGATCTTGCTGAATGGTGTTGTTTAGCTGATTTGGGACGTATTTCAATTGAAAACAATAGTGCTCCTGTTGCTATTCCTGATTTTACAAGAGGTCATTGGAATGATATAAAAGGATATAGACATGCATTTGTAAAATAAACATTTAAATAATATTTTTAAAAGGTCGCATCAAGCGACCTTTTTTTTGTATAAATTACCATATTTACAATTATAAAATACAATATAATTTATAGCTAAATTCAGTATTTATAATCAGTTTTTTTATTATAAAATTCCATATGCATCAATTTTTTTGCTAATGATATTCATCATTGTTTTATTTATAAAGATTATTGAATAAATTTTGGTTTTTCATAACTAAAAAACTTATATTTGTAGAAAGTTAAATAAAAATAGATTAAAATGAAACCAACTCTTTTTGTACTAGCTGCAGGGATGGGCAGCCGTTATGGTGGACTAAAACAATTGGATGGAGTCGGCCCTAGTGGTGAAACAATAATGGATTATTCAATTTATGACGCTGTAAATGCAGGCTTTGGCAAACTTGTTTTTGTTATAAGAGATACTTTTGAAAATGATTTTCGTGAAAAAATCGTAAAGAAATATGAGAAAAAAATTCCTGTTGAACTAGTGTTCCAAGATATAAATAATTTACCAGAAGGTTTTAAGGCTCCCGAAGGAAGAGAGAAACCATGGGGAACAAATCATGCTGTTATGATGGGAAAGGATGTCATTAATGAACCTTTTGCTGTTATTAATGCTGATGATTTTTATGGGCGTGAAAGTTATAAAGTACTTTGTGATTTTCTCACTAAATTGGAAAATGTAAATGATGAATATTGCATGATTGGATATCGTGTGGGAAATACTTTGTCAGAAAGTGGTACTGTTGCTCGTGGTATTTGTGAAACAGATATTGATAGTAATCTAACCGGAGTAGTAGAGCGTACACAAATAAAGCGTATTGACGGAGTAGTTAAATATAAAGACGAAAATGATCAATGGATTGAAATCGATGATAATACACCAGTATCAATGAATATGTGGGGTTTTACCCCTGATTATTTTCAATATTCTGAAAATTACTTTGTGAATTTTTTGAAAGAAAATGCTGAAAACTTGAAAGCAGAGTACTTTATACCCTTGTTAGTAAATGATTTAATCATTGAAAATAAAGTTAATGTTAAAGTTCTTGATACACCTTCTAAATGGTTTGGGGTAACATATGCTCAAGATAGACCTGAGGTGGTTGCAAAACTGCAAAAGCTTGTAGATGAAGGAGTTTATCCTTCTCCTTTGTGGTAATAATATTGTTTGAATTAAAACAACCAAATGGTAATAATAGATATCATTGTTATTTTTCTACTTATTGTTCTCAATGGATATTTCGCTCTTTCTGAAATAGCTGTTGTTTCTGCAAAAAAGACAAAACTTGAAGCTGAAAGAAAAAAGGGTAGTAAGGGTGCTGAAATGGCCTTGAAACTTCAATCAGATCCTGATAATTTTCTATCGGCGGTTCAAGTTGGAATAACTTTGATTGGAATTATAAATGGTGCATATGGTGGTGCAACTCTGTCTGTTTATGTAGAACCTTTATTTAAAAGATTTTCGTTGACTGAACCATATGCATATACTATTTCTTTGGTAATGGTTGTTTTCTTAATTACATATGTATCGATAGTAATTGGAGAATTAGTTCCGAAAACCGCTGCATTAAATAACCCAGAGAAAGTTGCTGTGACGGTTTCAAGATCGATAAATGTGGTTAGTATTATTTTTTATCCTTTTGTTAAACTATTAGCTTTATCAACAAGTTTCTTAAACCGACTTATAGGATTGAAACCAAAAGAAGACAGGGTAACAGAAATGGAATTAAGAGCAATGTTGAAAACGGCTTCTCACGAAGGGGTGATTGATCTTGAAGAGAATATTATTCATGAACAAGTATTTTACTTTTCTGATAAAAGATCGATTCACATAATGACTCATCGTACTGAAGTTGAGTGGGTAGATATTTCAAGACCGAAAGATGAAATTATTAAAGAGCTTTTAGAAACTAAACATAGTAATATTTTAGCTTGTAAAAACCGGATAGATGATTTTGTTGGGGTTATTTCAATTCGAAACTTCTTGATGAAGCTAACAAAAAAAGAGGAATTTACTATTGATGAATTGATTTTTGAACCATTGATTGTTCCTGCTACTTTGCGTGCTCAAAGAGTACTGGAATCGATGAAAAAAAATCGACAATTTATTGCAGTAGTCGTAGATGAATATGGAAGTTTAGAAGGAATTATTACATTGCATGATATATTTGAAAATATTCTTGGTACTATTCCCGAAGAATCAGATACTGATCCTTTGATTTTTATGAGAAACGAGTATTCTGCATTGATTAGTGGTGAAGCACCTATTGAATTGATTTCATATT
Source organism: Bacteroidales bacterium UBA5287 (assembly GCA_002411345.1). Lineage (GTDB taxonomy): Bacteria > Bacteroidota > Bacteroidia > Bacteroidales > Dysgonomonadaceae > UBA5287. The sequence goes on from DHSL01000053.1 coordinate 42,329, forward strand.
TAGATGAAGATTTTATAGTTGATTTTGATGAAATAGATTATTCAACTGTTGCAGGATTTGTATTCTCTTCTCTTAACAAAATTCCTAGTGTGGGAGACCATTTTGTATTTGGAGATTTATATTTTGAAGTGATGGATATAGATAATAATAGAATTGATAAAGTGTTGGTAACCAATATTAAAAAAGAAAAAGAAGCTAATGATAAAAGTAATTTCAACGAAAACAATTAAAATTTAGATTAATATTAAAAAAAGTCAATATTAATCTAAAAAACAATCAATTAGATATGATTTTGAATTAAGAGAATGAAAAAGATGTTTTATAACATATTAAATAATTATGATATTTTAAAAAGTAAGTGTTACATTTACACCGATTTTTAAAAGATCCAGTCTTCATACTTATTTTTAAACACCAAGAACGGAATGAAAAAAACAGAAGGTATATCCGGTTTGCAAATTGCATTATTTGAAAAAAATGTTGACGGTAAGCAAACCGGATTGTACACTCTCACTAATTCAAGTGGGAGTGAGTTAACAATTACAAATTATGGTGCCAAAATTGTTTCAATAATGGTTCCTGACAAAAACGGGAAGTTTATAGACGTAGTGTTAGGACATTCTTCAATTGAAGAATATCTAAAATCGGAAGAACCGTATTTTGGAGCAATTTGTGGACGGACAGGTAATAGAATTGCAAAGGGTAAATTTACCCTTGATGGAAAAGTCTATACATTGGCTGTTAATAATGGTCCTAATTCGCTTCATGGCGGAATTAAGGGCTTTAACGCTGTTGTGTGGGATGTTGTAAAAGAATCTGATAATTTTATAGAATTACATTATTTGTCAGTAGACGGTGAAGAAGGTTATCCTGGAAATTTAGATGTTTATGTGTCTTACACTTTAACTAATGAAAATGAGGTGATTATAAGCTATCGTGCAACTACAGATCAATCAACTATACTAAACCTTACAAATCATTCATATTTTAATTTATCAGGTGCAGGTGATCCATATATAGGTGATCATTTGCTTACTATTCACGCTGATACATATTTGCCTACTGATGAAACAGCAATTCCTTATGGACCTGCTGAATCAGTAAAAGGTACACCAATGGATTTTACAACTTCTCATGCTATTGGGGAACGTATAAATGATGATTTTGAACAACTCCGTTTTGGAAAAGGATATGATCATACATTTGTTTTAAACAAAAAAACCTCTGATGAATTTGCATATTTTGGGGTTTGTGAATCCCCAAAAACCGGGATTGTTATGGAGATGTTTACTGATCAACCTGGCGTTCAGATTTATACAGGTAATTGGATGACAGGAAATTTCGTGGCAAAAAACGATATGTACTATCCTGAAAGATCAGCTGTGTGTTTTGAAACTCAACATTATCCTGACAGTATTAACAAACCTGATTATCCTTCGGTTGTTCTTAGACCGGGAGAAGTTTTTAATTCAAAAACTACTTATAAATTTTCAATAAGAAAATAGATTTATAATTATTTTATAACAAATGAATAAATAAACAAATAAAAAACTTATGACAACAACAACTTCAACTGAAAAAACAAATTATGCATTACCTATAGCGGTGATGTTTCTTCTGTTCTTTATGATTTCTTTCGTAACAGGACTGCAAAATCCATTTGCTATTATTGTAAAAGATCAATTCGAAGCAAGTAACTTCATGTCTCAACTTGGAAATGCTGCTAATTTTATAGCTTATGCATTTATGGGCATTCCCGCCGGTATTATTCTTCAAAAAAAAGGATATAAATTTACTTCATTAACTGCAGTTCTTGTTGGTTTTATTGGAGTTTCAATTACTTTCCTTTCAGGGGTAACTGAAAGTTTTGGAGTATATTTAACTGGTGCTTTTATCTCTGGTTTCTCAATGTGTATGCTTAATACTGTTGTAAATCCAATGCTTAATACTTTAGGTGGAGGTGGAAATAAAGGTAATCAACTAATTCAGTTTGGTGGTGCTATTAATTCTATCGGTGCAACAATTGCTCCTGTATTAGGTGGTTATTTGATTGGAAGCGCAGTTAATAAAACTATTCAAGATGCTAACCCTGCGTTATTTTTAGCTATGGGTATTTTTGCATTTGCTTTTATTGTTTTGTTAGTTGTTAAAATTCCCGAACCAGGTTTGGCAATTACGAAGAATCAACCAAAGAAAACAAAAAAAGATAAACATAGTGCATTATCTTTCCGTCACTTTATTTTCGGAATAATCGCTATATTCATATATGTAGGTGTTGAAGTAGGCATTCCTAATATGGCAAATCTTTATATGACAACAGATGTTACAGGTGGTGGCTTAAATATTGCTACAGGTGTTGCTGGATCAATCGTAGGAGCTTATTGGTTATTAATGCTTGCAGGAAGATTGATAGGTGGAGTTATTGGGGCTAAAGTTTCAAGTAAAGCTATGTTGGCAACCGCATCATCTTTAGGTATATTGCTTATTGTAATTGCTATGTTTATGCCTATAGAACCTTCAATTAATATGTTTGGAGCGGTTGTTCCTGCAAAAATATTATTTATTGTTTTATGTGGACTTTGTACATCTATTATGTGGGGAAGTATCTTTAATCTTGCTGTTGAAGGTTTGGGAAAATTTACAGAAATGGCCTCAGGGATTTTCATGGTAATGGTTTGCGGTGGCGGTTTATTACCTCTATTGCAAGGTGCTCTTGCTGACAGTTTAGGATTTCTTAATAGTTATTGGCTGATTGTTGTTGGTTTTGCTGCTCTTTTATTATATGCAGTAGTAGGTTCAAAAAATGTTAATACTAATATTGTAACTACTGAAGAGAAAGCTTAATTTGAACAAGTTTTATAAGGTTCAATTTTGGCAGTAAGATATTATTACAAAAAATAATGTTATAATGAGAAAAGATCAAGTAATTAAAATATATCAAGATAAATTCGGAAATGAATCACCAGAAGTTTATGCGTCTCCCGGGCGCATAAACCTAATTGGTGAACATACAGATTATAATGGGAGTTTTGTATTTCCTGGTGCTATTGATAAAGGAATGATTGCATCTATTAAATTGAATGGAACAGAAAAGGTTCGTGTATATTCAATTGACTTAGATGAATATACAGAATTTGGTTTGAATGAAGAGGATATTCCAAGCCAAGGTTGGGCTAAATATATATTTGGTGTATGTCGCGAAATCATAAAAAGAGGATATAAGATTGAAGGATTTGATTCTACATTTTCTGGTGATGTTCCATTAGGTGCAGGAATGTCTTCATCTGCAGCTTTGGAAAGTACATATGCATTTGCTCTGAATGATATGTTTAATTTAAATATTGACAAATTTGAATTGGCAAAAATTGGACAAAAAACTGAGCATAATTATGTAGGCGTAAATTGTGGTATTATGGATCAATTTGCATCTATTTTCGGAAAAGCAGGTCATTTAATTAGGTTAGATTGCAAAACTTTGGATTATGAGTATTTTCCATTTGATCCACAACCACATGGATACCGTGTTGTCCTTTTAGATACAGTAGTTAAGCATGAATTAGCTTCATCAGCTTATAATAAAAGACGTGAATCGTGTGAGAATGCTGTTGCTGCAATCAAAAAAAATCATTCAGAAGTAGACTTTTTACGAGATGCAGATATGAAAATGTTGAATGAAGTAAAGAATGATATTTCTGAAGAAGATTTTATGCGTGCTCAATACGTAATAGAAGAAACACAGCGTGTTCGTGATGTGAGTGATGCTCTGGAAAGAGATGACTATGAATTTGTAGGAAAAAAAATGTACGAAACACATGATGGAATGAGCCGTTTATATGAAGTAAGTTGCGAAGAACTTGATTTTTTAAATGAAGTTGCTAAGCAAAATAATGTAACAGGTTCTCGAGTTATGGGTGGAGGCTTTGGTGGTTGCACAATTAATCTTGTTAAAGAAGAATTGCATGATCGCTTTATTGCTAATGCTAAAGAACAATTCAAGGCTAAATATGGCCATGAACCAAAAATCTATGATGTTATAATAAGCGATGGTGCAAGAAAATTATAAACATTAATATAAATTATTTTAAATTGTTGGGAGCAGTGTGCTCCCAACTTTTACTTTAAAAAAAATCAAAACTAATGAATACACAATATTATGAAAACAATTCAAAGTTTTTAATTGCTGTTGATTGTATAATCTTTGGATTCAAAAACAATGAATTAAATATTTTGTTAACTCGTCGACCTGTTGAACCACTTAAAAATGAATGGTCTTTAATGGGTGGATTTATGGAAAATGGTGAAAGTCTTGATGATGCCGCAAAGAAAGTTCTATACAGATATACTCAACAAACAGGGATATATATGGAACAAGTTGCTTCATATGGTGAAATTGATCGTGATACCGGAGGCAGAGTTATTTCAGTTGCTTTTTATGCATTAGTAAGATTAGATGAATTTGATACATCTATTGCAAAAAAATTTGATGCTACATGGATAAATATTAATAAATTACCAACATTGGTATTTGATCATAATAAAATGGTTCAAGATGCTCTAAAAGTTTTGCGATATAAAGTATCCTTAGAGCCAATAATCTTTGAGTTCTTTGGAGAGAAATTTACTTTACCTGCTCTACAAAATTTGTATGAGGCTATTTATCAAACAGAAATAGATAAAAGAAATTTTAGAAGGAAACTTATTTCTATGAATATTTTGAACAAATATGAAGAAAAAGATAAGAGTTCTTCAAAACGTGGAGCACATTATTATTCATTTGATCATGGAAAATATGTTCAATTTTTGAAAAAAGGATATATTTATTCACTTTAAAAGACTTAAGAAAAAAGAGGAATGCCGATTTTATTTAAATTTAAAATCGGCATTTTTTTTATATGATATTTTCATAGAACATTGTTTTTGTTTATCTTTGTATCCTAATATCATACATCAATTTAATAATAAAGCTTACGCACATAATGTATAAGAATAAATCAGTGCGGTTAATCCTTGAGAACGGGACAGTTTTTCATGGACAATCGTTTGGCGCAGAAAAGGCTTCGGCAGGCGAAGTGGTTTTTAATACATCAATGGTCGGTTACCCCGAAAGCCTTACGGATCCTTCCTATCAAGGTCAAATTCTAACAATGACATATCCAATAATCGGTAATTACGGTGTACCTGGAAACAGCAGAACACATGGAATTACCGATTTTTTTGAATCTGGTAAAATACATGTCAGTGGGTTAATTGTTCAGGAATATTCTGATGATTATTCACATTGGAATTCAAAGCGAAGTTTAAGTCATTGGCTTAAAGATGAAAACATCCCAGGTGTTTTTGGAATAGACATTAGAATGCTTACAAAAATACTTCGTGAGTATGGTTCAATGAAAGGAAAAATTGTTTTCGAAAACGATGATCAGATTGATTTTTATGATCCAGATAGTGAGAATCAGGTTGATAAAGTTAGCTGTAAGGATGTAATCGAATACTCTCATGGTTCTAAAAAAGTTGTTCTCATTGATTGTGGTGTAAAGCTTAATATTATTAGAGAATTGATAAAACAAAAGATAGATATAATAAGAGTTCCATGGGACTATGATTTTACGAGTATTAAATATGACGGACTCTTTATTTCGAATGGACCCGGTAGTCCTGATTATTGCAATGTAACAGTTGAAAATATTAGGAAAGCAATGAATTATGGGAAGCCTATTTTTGGTATTTGTATGGGTAATCAATTACTGGCAAAAGCTGCCGGAGCATCAGTATATAAATTAAAGTATGGCCACAGAGGCTCTAATCAGCCAGTTCGAAAAGTGGGAACAAATATTTGTTATATTACTTCACAAAATCACGGTTATGCTGTTGATGACAATAATTTGTCATCCGAGTGGACATCCTTATATGTGAATATGAATGACGGTACAAACGAAGGAATAAAACACAAAACAAAGCCGTTTTATTCAGTTCAGTTTCATCCTGAAGCTTCTGGAGGTCCTACTGACACAAAGTTCTTCTTTAAAGAATTTGTAGATATGCTTTAAAGAAACTTATCATATACAATTTAGAATTAGGATAAAATAAAATAAGTAAAACAAAACAGTCAAATAAATTCATTTAGATGGCAAACATTATAGATTTGAAGGTTAAAAAAGTTTTGATTTTAGGCTCAGGAGCATTAAAGATCGGTGAAGCTGGTGAATTTGATTATTCTGGTTCTCAAGCTTTGAAAGCATTACGAGAAGAAGGTATTGAAACTGTATTGATTAATCCTAATATTGCTACTGTTCAAACATCAAAAGGATCAGCCGATAAAATCTATTTCTTGCCTATAACATCCTATTTTGTAGAAAAAGTTATATCAAGAGAACGTCCTGATGGAATTATGCTTGCTTTTGGTGGACAAACAGCATTGAATTGTGGCGTAAAATTATATAGAGATGGTGTATTTGAAAAGTATAATGTAAAAGTGCTTGGAACTCAAATACAATCGATTATAGATACTGAAGATCGTGAATTATTTGTAAAGAAATTAGACCAAATTGAGGTTAAAACAATTAAAAGTGAAGCCGTAAATACCATTTCCGATTCTATTCATGCTGCGAATGAGTTGGGATATCCAATTATTGTTCGTGCAGCATATGCTTTAGGAGGCTTGGGATCAGGATTTTGCGAAAATGATGAAGAATTAACAGCACTTGCAACAAAAGCATTTACTTATTCAAGTCAATTATTAATTGAGAAATCGTTAAAAGGGTGGAAAGAAGTTGAATATGAGGTAGTCCGAGACCAGTATGATAATTGTATTACGGTATGTAATATGGAGAATTTCGATCCACTGGGAATTCATACAGGCGAAAGTATTGTTGTTGCACCATCTCAAACATTAACAAACTCAGAATATCATAAATTGCGAGAATTAGCAATTAAGATTGTCCGTCATATTGGCATTGTTGGTGAATGTAACGTTCAATATGCCCTTGATCCACAATCAGAAGATTATAGAGTGATTGAAGTAAACGCACGATTGAGTCGTTCTTCAGCATTAGCCTCAAAAGCGACAGGATATCCATTAGCCTTTATAGCAGCCAAATTAGGTTTGGGTTATGGATTATTTGACTTAAAAAATTCCGTGACCAAATCAACAAGTGCATTTTTTGAGCCAGCACTTGATTATATAGTAGTAAAAATTCCAAGATGGGATTTAAATAAATTCAGTGGTGTTTCTCAAGAGATTGGTTCAAGTATGAAATCTGTTGGAGAAATTATGGCCATTGGACGTACATTTGAAGAAGCTATTCAAAAAGGATTAAGAATGGTTGGTCTTGGTATGCATGGATTTGTTGAAAACAAAGAATTAAAAGTTGACGACATAGATAAAGCATTAAGGGAGCCAACAGATAAAAGAATATTTGTAATCAGTAAAGCTTTTAGAAAAGGGTATTCTGTAGATCAGATTCATGATCTGACAAAAATAGATAAATGGTTTCTATATAAGTTATACAATATTATTAAAACGGCAGAAGATTTGGAGTGTTTATCTCTTTCATCAGATGAATTAGAAGATGAAGCAAACAAAGAGTTACCTGCATTGATTAAGTTTGCCAAGCAACAAGGGTTTTCAGATTTCCAAATAGCTCGTGCTTTATGGAAAGAAAAATTAAATGAAGTCCATCAAGATAAAGTTCGTCAATATAGAAAGAAACTTGGGATTGTACCAGTAGTTAAGCAAATTGACACATTAGCAGCAGAATATCCTGCTCAAACAAATTATCTCTACCTTACATATAATGGAAATGAAAATGATGTCCATTATCTTGGAGATCATAAATCAGTGATTGTTTTAGGATCCGGTGCATATCGAATTGGGTCATCGGTTGAGTTTGACTGGTGTTCAGTGAATGCATTGAATACAGTTCGCAGTGAAGGATACAGATCAGTAATGATCAATTATAATCCGGAGACAGTATCTACAGATTATGATATGTGCGATCGTTTATATTTTGATGAGCTCACATTTGAGAGGGTTTTGGATATTATTGAGTTAGAAAACCCAAAAGGAGTGATACTATCTGTAGGAGGTCAGATACCTAATAATTTGGCTGTCAGGCTTGATAAAGCGAATGTAAATATATTGGGAACATCGGCTGATAATATTGATAATGCCGAAGATAGGAATAAATTTTCGTCGATGCTTGATCAATTAGGCATAGATCAACCACGTTGGAAAGAACTTACTACGATGGAAGAAATACATAAATTTGTTGAAGAAGTAGGTTTCCCTTTGTTGGTTAGGCCATCATACGTACTTTCAGGTGCTGCAATGAATGTCTGTTCCAATGAAAATGAGCTCAAGCATTTTCTTACGCTAGCTACTGAAGTTTCGAAAAGTCACCCAGTTGTAGTCTCTGAATTCATTGAATACGCCAAAGAGATAGAAATGGATGCTGTAGCGAGGGATGGAGAATTAATAGCATACGCAATTTCAGAACATGTTGAGTTTGCCGGAGTTCATTCAGGAGATGCTACAATTCAGTTTCCACCACAAAAGATATATACTCAAACAGTTAGAAGAATTAAGCATATTACCCGAGAAATTGCAAAAGGATTAAATATAAGCGGTCCTTTTAACATTCAATTTCTTGCGAAGGATAATGATATAAAAGTAATAGAATGCAATTTACGTGCTTCGCGATCATTCCCTTTTGTGTCTAAGGTGTTGAAGATAAACCTTATAGAGCTTGCGACAAAAGTGATGTTAGGAATCGAAGTTCAGAAGCCAGAAAAATCAGCATTTGATTTAGATTATGTTGGTATAAAAGCCTCTCAGTTTTCGTTTACAAGATTACAAAAAGCCGATCCCGTTTTAGGAGTAGATATGGCCTCAACCGGTGAAGTTGGTTGTATAGGAAGCAATTTTGATGACGCTTTACTCACATCGATGTTAGCTGTAGGCTATCGAATTCCCGAAAAAAATATAATGGTATCTTCAGGTACTGTTAAGTCGAAGGTTGATTTGCTTGAAGCCTGTCAACTGTTACAAGACCATGGTTTTAAGCTTTTTGCCACAGAAGGAACTCAGAAGTTCCTGGCAGAAAACGGAGTTGAAAGTACTCATGTTGGTTGGCCCGATGAAGATGCCGAATTTAAGGTATTAGATATGATTAAAGATAAGAAATTTGATTTAGTGATTAATATACCTAAAAATTTATCAGAGAAAGAGTTGACAAACGGATATAAGATACGTAGAAGTTCAATAGATTTCAATATACCTTTGATAACAAATGCACGATTAGCCAGTGCTTTTATCAAAGCATTTTGCAGAATATCGGAAGACGATATAGAGATAAAACATTGGGAAGAATATAAATAAGAATTATAAAATCAATAATAATAAAATGGACAAATCAATTAAAAAGGTTATCATCTTAGGTTCAGGAGCGTTAAAAATTGGTCAAGCCGGCGAATTTGATTATTCAGGTTCTCAGGCATTGAAGGCGATGAAAGAAGAGGGAATTGAAACGGTTTTAATAAACCCCAACATTGCCACTATTCAAACGTCCGAGGGAGTTGCTGACAAAGTATATTTTCTACCTATAACACCTTATTTTGTAGAAAAAGTAATAGAAAAGGAAAAACCCAATGGTATTCTATTAGCTTTTGGTGGTCAAACAGCACTAAATTGTGGGACTTCACTTTATCAAAGTGGTATACTTGAAAAATACGGAGTTCAAGTATTGGGTACTTCAGTAGACGCAATTATGATTACCGAAGATCGTGATTTGTTTATTAAAAAACTGAATGAGATAGATGCCAAGACTCCGTTATCACATGCAGTAGAAAGTTTAGAAGATGCTTTGAAAGCAGCTGAAGAGATTGGTTATCCTGTGATGGTTCGTTCAGCATACGCACTTGGTGGTCAAGGCTCAGGTATTTGTGAAGACATAAATTCTTTCACAGAATTATGTAAAAGCGCCCTGTCATTTTCCAATCAGATTCTTGTAGAAGAAAGTTTAAAAGGATGGAAAGAGATTGAATTTGAGGTGATAAGGGATAAAAATGACCATTGTTTCACTGTTGTTCCGATGGAAAATTTTGATCCACTAGGTATCCATACTGGCGAGAGTATAGTAGTTGCCCCAATCATCACTTTATCAAAAGAACAAATTGCATTTTTGGAAGATGTTGCAAGAAATGTAGTTCGTCATATTGGTATTGTAGGAGAGTGTAACATTCAATACGCCTTTAATGCAGTAACCAATGATTATCGAATTATCGAGATAAATGCCCGATTGAGTCGATCATCAGCCTTAGCCTCAAAAGCATCCGGTTACCCATTAGCCTTTGTAGCAACAAAACTTGCTTTAGGTTACACTCTTGATCAGATAGGCGAGATGGGTACACCAAACTCCGCATATTTAGCACCTGCGGTCGATTATATGATAGTTAAAATACCCCGTTGGGATTTGAACAAGTTCCAAGGAGTAAGTCACGAAATTGGTTCTTCTATGAAGTCCGTAGGTGAAATCATGTCGATAGGTCAATCATTTGAAGAAATTATTCAGAAAGGATTGCGCATGATTGGCCAGGGAATGCATGGTTTTGTAGGAAACAAAATGTCATTTGATGATGTAGAAGATGTACTCTCCAACCCAACAGACATGCGTATCTTTGCAATTGCCGATGCTTTTGAAAAAGGCTATACTGTAGAGAAGATAGTAGACCTTACTAAAATTGATAAATGGTTTATTGAGAAGCTGGAAAATATTTACAAATATACCAAAGTACTATCATCCTATACTAAAATTGAAGACCTTCCCCAAGAAGTACTTAACGAAGCAAAGCGACTTGGATTCTCAGATTTCCAGATAGCCCGTTATGTAGAACATCAAGAAGGCACATTAGAAGAAGGCATCCTTCGTGTTCGTTCATTGAGGAAAAAATTGCAAGTTTTGCCACATGTATGTCGTATAAACACAGTTGCTTCAGAAGACCCCGAGAAAACGAACTACCTCTATTTTACTTATGGTGATAAGAAAGAGTTTAATCTATTAAAATCCACAAAAGAAACCATAGTAGTTTTAGGTTCAGGTGCATATCGAATTGGATCGTCTGTTGAATTTGACTGGTGTTCAGTTAACGCAGTACAGACAGCACGTAAATCAGGTTATGAATCAGTAATGATCAACTATAATCCTGAAACCGTATCTACCGATTATGACATGTGTGATCGACTCTATTTTGATGAGTTATCCTTTGAGCGTGTTCTTGATGTAATTGATATTGAGGATAATTTGAAAGGAGTGATTGTATCAGTAGGAGGTCAGATCCCCAATAATTTAGCAATGCGTTTGTATCGTCAGAACGTGCCAATTTTAGGAACATCCGCATTATCTATAGACCGTGCAGAAAACAGAAACAAGTTTTCTGCCATGCTTGACCAACTTAAAATAGATCAGCCACGTTGGAAGGAATTAACCAGTTTTGACGAAATTGATAGTTTTGTTGATGAAGTAGGATTCCCTGTGCTTATCCGTCCTTCCTATGTGTTATCCGGAGCAGCGATGAATGTCTGCTATGACAAAGAGCAAATGCACAAATTTTTAACAATGGCCGCCAATGTTTCGAAAGAACATCCCGTTGTAGTTTCTGTATTCATGCAGAATGCCAAGGAGATAGAGTTTGATGCAGTAGCCAAAGATGGAGAAGTAGTAGAATACGCCATCTCCGAGCATGTTGAGTTTGCCGGTGTTCATTCCGGAGATGCAACTTTAGTGTTCCCTGCTCAAAAAATCTATTTTGAGACCATGCGTCGTATCAAAAAGATATCAAAGCATATAGCAAAAGAATTAAATATCAGTGGTCCTTTCAACATTCAATATTTGGCAAAGAATAACGAGATAAAAGTTATTGAATGTAATTTGCGTGCATCCCGTTCGTTCCCCTTTGTTTCCAAAGTCATCAAACGCAACTTTATTGAAACCGCTACCCAGATAATGTTAGGAGAGCCATATAATAAACCCGACAGTTCAGTATTTGATTTAGAATATATTGGAGTTAAAGCATCCCAATTCTCATTCTCTCGCTTGCAAAATGCCGATCCGGTTTTAGGAGTTGATATGTCTTCTACCGGAGAAGTAGGATGTCTTGGAGATGATTTTTCAGAAGCAATTCTCAAATCCATGCTCTCAGTAGGCTATCGCGTTCCTGAAAAGGGAATTTTGATTTCTTCGGGCGAGATGAAATCCAAGGTGGATTTATTAGAAGCATGTAAGCTTTTGGATGAACACGGTTATAAATTATATGCAAGTCACGGTACCTATAACTTTTTGACCGACAATGGTATTAAGGCAACCGATGTAAAGTGGCCAGATGAAGATGGTGATACGAATATCAAAACGATGATTAACGACAAGCAGTTTGATTTGATCATTAACATCCCAAAAGATGTTACCAAGCGCGAACTTACAAACGGTTATATAATTCGTCGTGGAGCCATCGATTTTAATATACCACTCATTACAAATGCCCGTCTTGCCAGTGCGTTTATCACTGCATTTTGTTCATTAAAGCTTGAAGATATTAAGATAAAAAGCTGGAATGAGTATTAAATAAGAATTTAACAGTAAGTGTATTTTTTATCATATTTTTACTAAAAATAGATAAAAATGCACTTACTGTTCTTTTGATTATAGTGAGACCATAGTGAGAGCATCACCGGAGCAAGCTAAGTTGATAAATATTATATATTTAGAGAAATATATTGTAAATTATGTTTAATTGAAAAAGGTGTTTTCGTTTTTTCTAAATTTTACAACAGAAGAATCAGTCACATTTTTTTTAAAAGAATAGATTAATTCAGGCATCAAGATTGAAAATTGCATTATCACGCAATTTTGCATCACATCAATATAAGCACCTGTAAAGTATTGTAGTACAATGTGATTGTTTGGTATTGAATAATTTGAAATGAAAGCATCAATGGAGTCCATTACGGAAGAGATCTTTTTGTACGAATAATTAACCGTTAAAACAGTAAAGTTCTCGTTTTTAATTATTTGTGCTATATCAGATTTATTAATGTCAGAATCTTTTGTGACAAGCACAACAAGATTTCCTTTATCGTCGATATAAGACCCGCCATAATAATCAGGAAAGAATTCAATGCGTTGATCTTTATCGAAAAAGTTGAGCAGCATTTCATTCAAACTGTCAGCTATTTCAGCATTTTTATTTATTTGCTCCAGCGTTTGTGCCTGCGTTAAAACTGATACAAATAGAAGAAGTACAAAGAATGATACAATTTTTTTCACAATTATGAATTATTTCATACAAACTTACTTATAATTCTATTAAAGCACTTATTATATTTGAAAATACAAACTGTTAGATGTTATTCCATTTGCAAATAAATAAAATGATTAGACTATGAAAATTATTGCCAAGATTCATACTGATTTCCAAACAAAATTTGGTGTACCCCGTCAAAGTGGATTAATATCATCCTTACAAGGAAAAATCATATTTGAACCAGAATATCGTAATGTTGATGCAGTGAGAGGATTAGAAGGTTACGAATATATTTGGTTGATTTGGCAATTTTCAGAAGCAATTATTGAAGATTGGTCGCCAACCGTCCGTCCTCCCAGGTTAGGAGGAAATAAAAGGGTTGGGGTTTTTGCTACGCGTTCCCCTTTTCGTCCCAATCCTATTGGGTTATCGTCCGTGAAATTAGAAAAGGTAGAGATTACAGTAGATAATGGTCCAGTGCTTTTTGTTTCCGGTATTGATATGATGGATGGTACCCCAATTTATGATATCAAGCCATATATTCCATTAGACTGTCACCAAGGAGCAGCAGGAGGATTTAGCGATGATATGAGTGAAAAAGAATTACAAGTTATATTCCCTGATGTATTGCTTAAATTAATTGATGAAGAAAAAAGAAAAACACTTTTGAAAGTACTTTCAAAAGACCCTCGGCCTTCCTATCAAGAAGATCCCGAAAGGATTTATGGAATTGCTTTTGCGGGTAAAGATGTTCGTTTTATTGTAAATGGCGGTATTTTAAAAGTAATAGAAGTAATTTAATTCGACTATGCATAAAGATTTTTCAGAAATAGACAATCAGAAGCTTCAAGAACTAATTAAAATCAGAAAAAGAAATAATGATTATAGTTGGTTAGTCGTAGATTATCTTAACAATACGCCCCGTTTGATAACCAAAGAATTGATGCAACGTGTAGATGAAGACGGTATTCTTTCTGAAAAAGTACTTTTCTCCGCATTGTTAAGTGGATTTCTTGATTTAGATGCTGAGAATAATGAAGAAGATAATGTGTTAGAAACAAGCTATCTACATCAATCTGTAAAAAAACTAGATCCAACAATCTATTTATCTAATTCCTATTATCGACATATTAAGATTCCAAAAATCAGTTTCGCCAATTGGAAGTTAACGTACGATCAATATGATCCATACGAAGCATTCATATATAAAGATATTGTTTTAACGTCAGATTATCATGAGATTCCTCAAATCGGTTTCTTTGATAAATCGTTCCGTTTTCCTGTAGTAATGGAAAACAATCATGAATGGATGGCTATCAAGCCAAATGAAATTGAAACTATGCAATCGGTGATTGATCAAGTGAACGGTCGTGTACTTACATTTGGGTTAGGAATGGGATATTTTCCATATATGGTATCATTAAAAGAAAATGTTAGTAGTGTTACCATAGTAGAAAAAGATAAAGAAGTAATTCGATTATTCCGTGAAATTATTCTTCCTCAGTTTCAGCACAAAGAAAAAGTTGAAATAATAAATGCCGATGCATTTGAATATGCTATGAAAAAGTTACCCAACATATCGTTCGACTCTGTTTTTGTGGATTTATGGCATGATGTATCTGACGGTTTAGAATTATATTTAAAGATGAAAAAACTTGAATATTTAAGTGAAAGAACAAGGTTTTTTTATTGGATAGAAGATTCGTTACTATCAGGTTTACGCTGGCAATTATTTGATGTAATTATTTCAACATCCTCCTCATTTGAAGAAATTGAGCAGAGGTTAAGTAACAAATTTCTACAAGAATTAGCCTCTTCATCGATCAAGTAAAAATAAATAACCCCTTACTATGATTAGTAAAGGGTTATTTATCATATCACTTTTATTTACAATTGATTAAGTAAAACTTTAACAGCTTCTTCAAGTTGAGTATCCTCGCCATTGATTACTTTTGTTGGATCAAGAGCCACTTTAAAATCAGGTTCCAGCTGGGTATTTTCCAGATAAGTACCCTCTTCTGTTCTATATCCCACAACAGGAATTCCAAAATAAAGCGATGGATCTTGTAGCGTAACCCAGTTTACACTAGTCATTGTTCCAGGTACAGGCATGCCAACCACTTTACCGATTTTCATTTTCTTATAAACCCATGGAGATCCGTGAGCATTAGAATAATCAGCTTCAGTCGTCAGCATTACCGACGGTTTATTCCATCGTCGACTTGGCATTTCGCTGTAATCCTTTCCTCGAACAACCTGTTGCAGATATTTCTCCCCACTAAAGAACACTTCAAGATCTTCATGTAATCGTCCACCCCCGTTATACCGAATATCGATCACAATTCCTTCTTTCTCGTAATATTTTCCAAGAGCTTTTGAATATACCTGGCGGAAACTGTTGTCGCCCATAGACTGAATATGAACATATCCTAAACGTCCATTTGACAACCGTTCAACATCCTCTTCGCGTTGTTTTACCCAACGTTCGTATAATAGATCGTTCAATTCTGTCGATGATATAGGTTTAATCACCTCTTCCCATCTATTTCCTGTAGAAGGAGAATAAATAGAGATCAATGTATTTTTACCCACTTTATCGTCTAACAAAAGAAAATAATTAGTGTTATTTTGGATTTCAATGCCATCAATTTTTTCGATTATGTCCCCCTTTTTAACCTTAGAAAGAAAATTATCGAAAGGACCATTTACAATCACCTCATCAATTGTTAAGCCGTTTTTATTGTCTACACGACTAACGAACAATCCAAGTTCAGCCGTACGTTCATCTTTGTTTGGAGCGCGATATCCAGAACCAGTATGAGATACATTTAATTCACCCAACAGTTCTGAAAGCATTTCAGAGAAATCGTAGTTATTGTTTATATGTGGGAGGAATTTGCGATAGTGTATTGTTAACGCGTCCCAATCAACTCCGTGCATTTCAGTAGAATAAAAACGTTCTTTTTCTTCTCGATAAACGAAGTCATACATAAATACCCTTTCTTTATATGCATCAATTTTCATTTCAGCAGAATAATTAATAGGTGTAAATTTATCGTTTGCGAACTCCATTTTATGCATTTTATTGTTGCTTAGAATGTAGAGATTTTTCATCTCCTTATCAGTTTTAAAATTCGACCATCCACCGTTTAACTTATTCAATAGAGTAGTTGATTTTTTGCGTAAATCATGAACCCACATATCATATCCCCCCTCAAAGGCCGACATATAATAAAGTTTTGTAGCATCTTTATTTATAATAGCATCGCCCAATCTGGAAGAGTTTGAAGTAAGTCTTACAATTCGGCTATCCATGTTATCGAATTCTATGATAATATCTTTAGGCTTCTCTTCTTTATTATCCTTTACTTCTTTTTCTTCATTCTCTTTTCTTTTAGCCTCTTTATCTTTCTTTTCAGCCTCTTTTTCCGCTTCTTTGAACAGTTCAAATTCTTCGGTATTCATTTTATATTTATTGAATGCCTGTCGGTTTGTAAAAACGATAAACACATCCTCCATAGATCCCCAAGAAGCATGATTTCTCATTCCATATATTTCTGAATTGAAAAGAATTGCGTTTCCATCCATTACCCAGTGTGGATTATGATTTGTGTATCCACTATTTGTAATATTGTAAATTTCACCACCATCAATTGCGCTTACAATTCCAATATTCGAGTATGGTGCGTGATTGTTTGAAACATATTCAAGTACAAACCATTTACTGTCCGGCGACCATGAATAAGTCATATTTCCGTCACTTTCATGTTGATAAGTACCATCTGTTATCTGTCTTAATTTTTTAGAATCAAGATTATATACCATCAGTCTTTTTCTATCCATTACGAAAGCCACTTCTTTTCCATCGGGAGAAAACTGTGGATTTTGTTTTTCTGAAGAATTATTTTTTATCAATTCTTCTTCATTGATAACTGTCGCGTTAGGGAAATTAGGATCTTCTTTTCTTCCAATGGTTGCCTTATAAATGTTTCGTTTTCCATCGCGATAACTTGTATAAATCAATGTGCGGTTATCCGGGCCAAAATTAACTTCACTTTCAGCAGCAACGCTAGTTGTAATTTGTTTTGTAGTAGAATAATCAGCAGAAGTCACAAAAACATCCCCTCTCACAATAAAAGCCACTTGTTTTCCATCAGGAGAAACGTCAGCCGAAGTAGCTCCAGAAGTAAATGTCAGTTTCTGTGGTTCTTTATCGTCTAAGTCGTTAATTATAGATATGTTAAGCTTGTTTGGTTCTTTTGTGTTTGGAGATAATGTATAAATTTCACCATCAAATCCAAAGCAAGTAGTTTCATTGTTTGAAATTGTTAGAAACCTTACTGGATGTTCTTTAAAAAACGTGAGTTGTTTTACGCCAGAAGGGTTGTTCAAAGGTGCTGAAAACAAATTATAATTTCCACTTCGTTCACTTAAAAAATAGATCGAATTTCCGTCAGGACTATAAACCGGATCAGTGTCTTCACCCTGCCAGTCTATTATTTTCTTAAATATACTATTTTGAATGTCATATTCAATGATATCGCGAGTTACAGACGAAGTATGATGTTTTCGCCAAGTATTTTCCATCCCCTTAACATCTTGATATACAAATTTATTGCCAGTTTTATTGAAATTAATATTAGCAGCAGGAAAAGCAAGCATCATTTCCACTAAACCACCATCTATTGACACTTTGTACAGTTCGGACATGAGAGATGTAGGAAATAATGCACTTTTTGCCGGATATTGATAATGTGCAGAAAAAACAACATATTTACCATCATTAGTAAATGTATAAGGAGATTCGCTACCTGAATGAGTTGTCAGCTGTTTTGCACTACCACCATCTGCCGACATAAGATAAATATCTTTACCACCTGCTTCGCGGTCACTCACAAATGCAATTTTGCTTCCATCGGGTGACCAGATTGGGTTACTGTCAAAAGCATTATTTGTTGTTAATCTTTGAGCCTGACCACCTTTTGAAGATACTTTATAAATATCCCCTTTGTATGAAAAAGCTATTTGAGTTCCATCGGGAGAAATTGATGGATATCTCATCCACAAGGGTTTTTGTGCAAAAGCACAAGTGAACATAAATAGTATTAATAAAGTAGATAAAATTTGTTTGGACATTAAACATTGAATTTTGTTAGATTAATTGATGCAAATGTAATTAAAATAGTTAATAGAATAAAAGAACCTGTCTATTTTATAGTCGCCAGCTGATTTATTATTATTAAAACAGTCAAATATTTTACATTTAGTTATCTAATAGTACTTTAATGTAAGGAAAAATGTTTTTTACAATTAACGAAAAAGTCTTCAATCAAACTAATATTTCCAAAGCTAATTTATTTATATGTTGGAAATAATCCTTTTGATATAAGACCTAATATTTGTTGGTAATTATTAAGTATTTATTTCATTACATATTTGAATAACCATATTCAAATTGATTATCTAAAAGGTTAAAAATCAGATTAATGAATTCTGTTCTTAGTGATGAACTTTATGATTCTTGATTATTGTTTGAAACATTAAAATCAATCCTGTCTATTGTGCCTTAAAAAAACTCAAAATCACCTTTTGTAAAATGCCATACAGCTCTTATTTTTTCAGGTATTAGTATACCATCTTGGTTCTTATAGCTTTCAATAAATGCAGAAAATGGTATTTTAACATATTTCCCATTTCTGTTATAGAAACGATCGTTAGACTCAAATCTGGTGAATAATCCCTCGTCATTGAAGTGAAAAATACCCTTGACTCTTAATCTTTCATCTGTAAATGTTCCTTTCACTTTATTTGAATCTATTGGATCCCACCAAACATAAGGTTGAAATATATATCCTGGGATTATCATAAATTCACTAAATACAGTTGTTTGTTCTGATTGTGTAATATATTTTCCACCTGCATTTAATAGAGGAAATACATCAAATAATCGTTTTTGAAGTGACCCTTGTTGATCTTTATATGAATCTTTAACTGAAACAGGTTTATTTTTTGATTTAACGTACATGCAACGCACAATTGGGTCAACAGACAAAAAATGTAATGCTTCTAATGCTTCCCAAGAACTATTAGGTTTGTCTCTCAGAAAATTTTCATTCCAAATCACATTAGCGTTCATTGGCATCAATCTGTTCATATATCCACAAACTTTTAAATAATTTTTTATAGCCTCAGGGAAATGCTGAATTAGCTTTTCTGTTATTAATTCAACTTTATCAATTGAAAATAGTTGAAGTTCTTTTTCTTTTTCTTTCTTAAACGCACTTTTCATAATCTTTTAATTTTCACAGTCAATTAAATGTCAAAAAGTTGCACAGTTCCTTCAATAAATACAAAGAAGTAAATACTCAAATTAAACCCTTGTTAGAGTATTCTGTGCTTGGAACTACAAGTTTACCCAATATTTTATAAATTGCAATAATTACCAATAGTTCAAATAGCAACAACGAAAAACCGACAATGATTTTTATATTGTTCAATGATATTATAAATTTTAAATTATTCACAATTAACTTTCTATTAAGTGTTTTTGTGAAACTTAAAATATTATTAATTAAAACACAAAGTTAATTAAATGTATTTATTAACCTAATTTATTTGATAAAATTAAGTCTTTTATTTACAATTAATTTTCACATATTTATCAATTATTGTTTTCTGTACGGTCAGAGTTATTATTTTAATTTTACATTATAAACTAAATAACATTAATAGTAAATCTGATTTTAGTGTTAAACAGTTTCTGAAAAATGATAATTATATTGTTTAATGAATGTTATTAATTAGAGTGAAATTTGAAGTATAGTTATTCCAAGTTCATTAATTTTATAAATGCTTTAGTTATAATATTTAAATCATTGATTGATTTTTATTCTGCATTATTGATCTGTTTATTATTTACCTATCTTTGTTTATACGTTTTATAAATCATTATTGAATTAATATAATTGGGACAAAGAACATTAATACAAAAAGTAATATGAAAAGTAAAGAATATTCTAACGGAAAAATTACAATAGTCTGGAAACCAGACATATGTATTCATTCAGGTGTTTGTGTAAGAACTTTACCCAAAGTATATAAACTAGATGAAAGACCTTGGATTCAGATGGAAAATGCTACAAATGAAGAGCTTATAGATCAGGTTTCAAAATGTCCTTCAGGAGCTTTATCTATCAAAAAATAAATCTAATAACAACGATTAATCAAGAAGATGATGACAAAAGGTTTTGATCCCGATGAAGAATTGAATGATATGAGATATTGATTCTTTTTTCTACCTTTGTTGTGTTAAATGATTTTCATAATGGAATTAAACGAACATAATAAAAAGGAATGTCCTCCGATGCACACTGCCGAACACATTCTAAATCAAACGATGACGAGAATGTTTGGTTGTCCACGTTCAAGAAATACGCATATAGAGCGAAAGAAAAGTAAGTGTGATTATCAGCTTTCTCAAAAGCCTACTGATGAGCAGGTTATGGCTATTGAAGAAAAGGTGAATGAAGTAATAAAATGTAATCTTCCTGTTAAAGTGGATTTTATGCATCTTAAAGATGCTGCAAATTTAGTTGATTTATCAAAATTACCAGATGATGTTTCTGAAACATTACGAATTGTAAGGGTGGGAGAGTATGATATTTGTGCTTGCATTGGTGATCATGTGAATGAAACTTCTGAAATTGGTCAATTTAAAATAATTAGTCATGATTATGATGATGGACGCTGGAGAGTACGTTTTAAGTTAGTTGAAAATTAATTACATCTTTACTTTTTTAGAATTAAACATGTCTTTTATACTTGCATGAGAAAGTTGTTTCGTCTACTCCGTAATTTGATAATCTGGTTTTTTATTCTGTCTATCAGTGGTGTAATACTCTTTAAATTTGTTCCTGTATATTTTACTCCGTTGATGGGAATCAGATTGGTACAGCAAATATCTAACAATGAAAAGCCCAAACTTCATCATAAATGGGTTTCAATTGAATCAATTTCTAATAATATGAAACGTGCTGTAATTGCATCAGAAGATCAGCGTTTTTTTGATCATAATGGTTTTGATAAAGTTGAAATAAAAAAGGCCATTAAAGAGAATAAATCTCGTAAAAAGGCAAGAGGAGCAAGTACAATTAGTCAACAAACAGCAAAAAATGTTTTTTTGTGGCCAAAATCGTCATGGCTCAGAAAAGCTTTAGAGACATATTTCACCGTACTTATTGAATTCTTTTGGTCAAAAGAGCGTATACTTGAAGTCTATCTGAATTCTATGGAAACGGGTAATGGCATTTATGGAGCCGAATCTGTTGCGAAAATTAATTTTAGTTCAACAGCAGCTGAGCTGACTTCTAAACAGTCAGCTCTTATTGCTGCCACCTTGCCTAATCCGTTGGTTTACAGTTCGCAAAATCCATCATCCTATATGAGAAAACGTCAATCACAGATTTTACGTCAAATGAACAATATCGTTTTACCTAAGTAATCAGATATTTGAATAATAACGAAATCGTAATAATTAATTTTTCATTTTAGGTTTAAACATATCATTAGCAGTGATTCCACATTCTTTTTTCATTTGAATACAATATTCAAGTTTGCCAATGTTTTTATCTGTGTTATTAGTTCCAAACGTAAATTTTAATCCAGCCTCTTTAGCTTTTTCAATAAAAGCTTTGTGTGGTATTTTATAGCGATTATTGATTTCCAGCGCAATATTCTTTGTTTTCAATGCATAAATGACTTTGTCCATACGCTCATTTGTCCATAGTTCATCATATTTATCACTCAAAGCATCAGGGAGAAAAGTTGAATTCACATATACATCTATTGGTTCATTTGTTACATCAATTATCTTTTGTACAATTAAGTCTATATATTGTTGTTCATTTTCTATCCAGACCTCTTCCGGTATCCACAAGCGTGTGCGACGCCCTTTTGAATCTGTAAAAGTCATTGCATCTGTAAAAACGTAATCAAATTTATCACGAACTTCTTTTGAAAAGGTAGTCGGCCATTCTCGTCCTTCACCTTGCATACCTTGAATAAAAGGTTGTCCTTTCATACTATCAAGATAATGTATTACTTGTTGGTCGTTTGTTATTGGAAATCCTATTCCACAATTTGGTGCTAATGCATAATTAATTCCAAAATTGCGACTTTGTTCTGCTGCAATTTCACCTGTTATTCCTCCTTTAAGATGAATATGATAATCAAGAACTGGAAAGTTATCTTGATGAAGTTTAATTATTTCATCGGATGTTTCATCTATTGCTTTTGATTGTTGTTCATTTATATCAATATCAGAAACATTAATTGGTGAAATATCAATATGTTTAAACTCTATGTCTCCATCGCCTGTGTTTTTAATAAAAATACTTCCTTTAGAAAGTAATTGGTCGGCATTTTCTGAAGTACGATATGGATTTATTGGTTCAATATATTCAACAACAGTTTTATCATCTATTTTGACAACAATTTTTTTTCCTTCCACTCTAATAGTCATATCAAACCACACATTAGTTTCAACTAATGATTTAGTCAGATTTCTAATTCCCAATAAACTACCAGTTTTTGTCCACCATTGTAGGTTTTCTATATCATTGTTAAGTGCCACTTTGTAACCGTTATTTCCATTTTTGTCTGTATGGAATGCGATATAACCTTTACCATTGTCAACAGTCCTTGCAGTAAGTTTAAGTTCAAAATCCTTATAATTTCCATTCTTTAATAACATTGAAGCTTCGTTTCCAAGGTTAAAGGTTTGATTTTCAATTGTTACATCACCATTGGTTTTCCAGTGATCAATATTATCTCCATCGAAAAGAGTTTGTGACGATTTATTAACGTTACATGCACTCAAAGCAAATATAATAACATACACATAATAATAGATTCTTTTCATAACATTTAAATTATTTATTTAATTCAAGATTTAATATTTGATCTTTTATATCCAATCCCCATCTGTATCCACCAAGAGAACCATCAGTACGGATGACACGATGACAAGGAATAAAGTAAGATACAGGGTTGTTTCCAACAGCATTTCCCACTGCTCTATCAGCTTTTGAGTTATTAATATATTCAGCAATTAAATGATAAGAAGTCAGTTTTCCCTGAGGAATTTTAAGTAAAGTGTTCCACACTTTCAACTGAAATTCAGTACCCTTTATATGTAAATAAATAGGTTGGTTATATTCATTTAAGTTATCAAGAGCATTCAGAGCAGAGAATTGAATCGAGTCTGAACCATTTTGTATGATTGCGAAAGGATATTGCTTTTTTAGATCATAAAGCATTTGATCCTTTTCTCCAAAAGCAAGGAAACAAACTCCTTTCTCAGTAGTACCAATAATTGTTTGTCCAAAACGTGAAATATATAAGGAATAATTAATTATAAGATTTCTTTTTTCATTTGGTGTTATCGGAATTATAATAACTGAAGTTAGTAGTTCATCAATCGGAGAAATAGTATAATGAAGTAGTGCGTTCATTTTATTTCATTTGGTTATTTTGTGAAAAATTGTTCAAAACCTTTAGAATAAGTGATTCCCATTGTTTGATCTGGTTTCGTATAAATGAAAAAGTACTCAAGTCCAGGTTCTTTTTGTGCAATTTCTTTTGATTTTTCTGAACCTGAAGCCATGAAAGCTGTTGCGTACGCATCTGCCGTCATGCAATCATTTGCAATCACTGTTGCACTAAGCATGTCGTTTTGAGTAGGATATCCTGTTTGAGGATCAATGGTGTGTGCATATTTTTTCCCATCTTTAATATAGTAATTTCTATAATTTCCTGATGTTGCAAGACTTTTATTACAAAGCGACAGAATTACTTGAAGTTCGCGTTTTGCGGCCGAATTATCCTCAACCGGTTTGTCAATACCAATATGCCAACATTCTCCTTTATCATTTACTCCCTTAGTCACTATTTCTCCACCAATTTCAATCATATAGTTTTCTATTCCATATGAATCCAGAAAATATGCTACCAAGTCGCATGAATACCCTTTTGAAATTGCAGAAGTGTTAAGTTGAATTCGTGGGTCTGTTTTTTCAATTTTATTTCCTGAAAGGACTATTTTGTTGTATCCAACGAATTCCATCAAACTGTCGATCGTCTGTTTCGTAATATTTTCCATATTACTGAATCCAAATCCCCAAGCATTAATTAATGGAGAAGCAGTAATATCAAATTTACCATCTGATTTTCTTGATACATCCATTGATTTATTGAACACTTTTATGAACATAGAATCCACTTGTGTCAATTCATTTCTGTTCACTTTTGAAATGATTGATTTTTGATTAAAGGGATTCAATGACATATCAAAACGATTAAGTACTTCAAGAATTTCAAATTGTAGAGATTCTTTATAATAATACTTTATGTGATAAGTTGTATGAAATATTTCTCCTTGTTCAGCAATGTAGGTATAATTAGATGTATTGTTTGATTTATTCTTATCTCTATTATCGCATGAAATCAGATTAAGAATAATGAATAAAAAAGTAATTATTAAATATATATATCCTTTTTTCATATTATTGAATCTTATATCCATTCGACTATTTCATTAAGATCTTTTCTGTTTTTATTCCTAGGATCTGGTTCATAATCATCTTCATAATATCCTATTGGAAGTAATACAATTGGTTCTATGTATTCTGGTAAATGAAGAGCATCTCTGATTATTTGAGTATTAAAGTTGCATACCCAACAAGTTCCCAATCCTAAATCTGTTGATTTCAACACTATGTGTTCAACAGCTATAGCAATATCAATTTCACAATGATCTTTATTATCACTTAATCTTTTCCATGATTGAGAATGATCTCCACAGGCTACAATATATATTTGTGCTTTTGTGAACCATTCCCGATTATAACTCTCACAAATTGAAGCTTTTACTTTGTCTGAAGTGCAGATGTAAAATTTCCAAGGTTGTTTATTTACTGCTGATGGAGCTAATCGTGCACTTTCAATAATAGATTCGATAGTTTCTTTATCTATCTTTTGGTCAGTATATTTTCTAACTGATTTTCTTTTGTTAATTACCTCATTAAATTCCATAGCTTAGTTATTTAATAATTATAACTCTTCTTCGATCCTGTATACGTTTCTTTCGGGAGAATTACGAGTAACGAGTTCTCCAAGAAAGCCTGCGAGAAAAAGTAATACTCCTAAAATCATAAGAGTAAGCGACAAATAGAAATAAGGTGATTCAGTAACAAGTCGATATGGCATCCCATGATACATATCGTATAATTTGACAGCACCAACAATTATAACAGCAATAAAACCAAGAAAAAACATGATACTTCCCCACAATCCAAAAATGTGCATTGGTTTTTTCCCGAATCTATTTAGAAACCACAAAGTCAATAAATCAAGGTACCCATTAACGAAACGGTCAAGACCGAACTTGCTTTTTCCATATTTGCGTGGACTATGAATCACTACTTTTTCGCCAATATTTGTATATCCTGCATCTTTTGCAATAATTGGAATGTAGCGATGCATATCATTATAAATCTCAATGTTCTTTGCAACTTCATTACGATATGCTTTTAGACCACAGTTGAAATCGTGTAGTTTTATTCCTGAAACCCTTCGTGCTGTATAATTGAAGAACTTTGACGGTAAGTTTTTTGTCAATTTTGAATCATATCTTTTTTTCTTCCAACCTGAAACAAGATCATATCCATCTTCTTTTATCATTCTATATAATTCAGGTATTTCATCCGGACTGTCTTGTAAGTCTGCATCCATAGTAATAATTACATCACCTTGAACCTTTTGAAAGGCACAATATAATGCTGGTGATTTACCATAGTTGTGTCTAAATTTAATACCCTTCACAGAACTCTCAACTTTCTGCAAATTCTTAATATAATTCCATGAACCATCTGAACTCCCATCATCTACGAAAATGACTTCATACGAAAATTTGTGTTCTATCATAACACGTTTTATCCATTCGTAAAGTTCCGGAATTGATTCTTCTTCATTAAAAAGGGGAATAACAACTGAAATATCCATAGTTATTTATTAAATGAAATTATGCTTTATGTTGTTTGGATTTATAGTTTATTACTATTGGAGAAACTGCTAACCCTAAGATTAGTCCGATAAAAACATTGGTCAATAATGAGTTGAATGTATAATATACAGGTGATGGAAAAGGTTGATTTTCTGCCTCGGTAAAAATTGAATTCATCCCAAGTTCTTTTAATATATTTAATGCATTCTCGTATAATTCAGGAATAAATGCAGTATCAATCCAGTTTGTATGAATAAATATAACTATTGCCTCAAAAATAGCTGCAAAGAAAAATAAGAGTATTGAAAAACTAACGCAATGCCAATAACCAATAGGTGTATTTATTTTTGATTTATATTTTATCAGAAAATAAACGAGTAAAATGATTGTACCAATACTTAATAGTGAATTCACATTCATAAGAATAGGTATTTCCTTTGCTCCTATTATGAAAAGGTACTTGAGAATCCAGAACAGCCCAAGGAATATTCCATAGCGCATAGCAAAATAAAGTAAATGGCTTTTGTCTTCCTGCATATTGTTTTTATTTATCAATACAAATGTAATCAAAAACGATGAATGTTTGTATTAGGGAGAGTATTTGTTCTTTTACTTAATATAGAAAAAATATAATAATGCAATAATCATTACTCCGATTACTAATCCCATTATCAACCCTTTAACAAACCATTTTTTAAAGTCATTTTTAGTGAAAGACATAATATTTGAAGTTTGAAATTATAAAAATAAAAGCAGTCGATTATTGTGTAACCGACTGCTTTTTTTAAATAGTTGTCCTGCCTGGACTCGAACCAAGACAAACAGGCCCAGAATCTGTTGTGCTACCATTACACCACAGGACAATTTTGACTGCAAAAATATAAAAAAATTACTTAAATAAGAAATTTAAAGTGATAATTTCTACTTCTAATTTAAAATATAGGTTCTATCTTTTAGAAACTGAAGTAGCGAATTGTAAATTGGATGTTTGCTTATTAATCGGATATTTCCCACAAGATAAAGCTGTTGACGAGCTCTAGTAAGTGCAACATTAAGTTTTCGATCTACTTTTCCATCATGACTCAAGTTAGATAAAAAATCCAATTGGTATGGTTTATTTATACAAAATGACAAGAGAATGATATCACGTTGACTACCTTGAAATCGTTCGACAGTATCAATCATGATGTTCTCTGCATTTGGTATATCCGCTTGAATCAATTTATGTCGAATCATTGCTATTTGATTCCTATAAGGTGCGATAATTCCTAATATATTTGCATTCAGCTCTTTATTGTTTATTTTGTAGATATCACGAATAGCATTTATTAAATTAACTATAGTTTCAGCTTCAAATTCGTTTGTTTTATCCGAAAATGAATTAGCTGTTGTATTTTCAGTCGAAAAAAAAGCGATCCTTTCTTTTGCAACAGTTTGGTGAAAAATATCATTTAAAGAATCAGACTTAAGATTCCATGAATCATGCTGCCATTCATTTGCAGGGAAAAGTTGTCCCGAATAAAAATATTTAGATGGGAATGCAGAAATATCCGTATGCATACGTCCTTGCACAGTCAAAGATGAATAAGATTGAGTCCAGTTTTGTTCAATACATGAGCGCAGCAATCTTTCAAAAAAGGAATCTTTGCAATCAGTTATGCCAATATTTATAAGCTCCGGCTCTGTGATTTTTGAGCATATTTGTTTCTGTAAAACAATTGTAGAAAGCTGATTGTGGTCACCAATCAAGATAAATTTATCAAATTTAGGTAATAGACCAATAATCTGAGGTTCAAGTATTTGAGATGCTTCGTCTATGATGGCTATCTGAAAATGTTTTAATTGAAACAGATCCATTCTGCTAGCAATTGATGCAAGTGTTGAAACAAAAATGCGAGTCTGTTCGATTTCTAATCTGATAGACTTTCTATCTTCCGCTTTTTGTGAAATATTTTGCAGTAATCTATGTCGGTATTTATCCGAACAAGAAAGATTAGATCCTATTCTAATAAATTTATCACATTGTTCATCAGTATGACCAAAAGCCACATTAACGGCATCGCATAGCTCATCAACTGCTCGATTAGTATAAGCCAATACTAATATATTTACATCCTCTTTTGCATAATATTCTTCAATCAATCTTCGTGCAAAAATGGATGTCTTTCCAGTACCTGGAGGGCCCACAATCAGGAAATAGTCTTTTGCAGCGATTGCTTTTTGAATCAGATTTTCGGGATACACATCTTTGAATTGTATATTTTCAGACATTGGAGCTTGTAATCCCAGTAAAAGATTTCGCTTTTGCTTTGGTGCTTTTAAGAATTCAAAGAGACTTTTATACATGTTATTATAAGATGTATCAAGTCTATCATGTTCAATAGCCCATAATGGGTTTGACTTAAAGAACGACATATTCTTTTGCTTGTGTCTGAAATTAACTTCTACTATTTCTGCATCAATATGTGCAACGTTACCTTTTAGGATTTGATTATTCAAGACCGTTTCATTTGGATCTTTTCGAGGATATACAATACAAATATCCCCATTGCGAAAATTAGCAAGGTCATTATTATTTTTATTTCTTTTGAATATTATAGTCATCCCATTTTCGAAGTTATTGATAGAATAAATACTCAAATCAAATATAACGTCCAATGCCTCATCTCTTTCATTAAAGTTGCTGTTCCACAATGAAGCCATGCCAGTAGGAGACTCATAATTTGTGTCGCCAATCTTTTGCAAGTAAATTTCTCTGGAAATAAATCTTATAAAGCGGTAGAAATAAGATAGTTCAACAGTATAACAATTTATCAAAGATTCTTTCAAACTGATAATTTTACTTGTAAAAAAGTTGGGTTGTGAAGGATTTAATGATTGAAATAGCAATCCAAACATTTGTTCAACCGATTCATTTGTTCCATTAACCAGTGTGTGTTCATTTGCTATGATTTGGTTTCGGATGTCCAAGATTTGTTTATCCAGATGTTGATAAGCAGCCGCAAATCGTAGGTTTTCACCTGGATTTTGAGCTGATGAATATAGGATTGCTGCTTTTATTTTTCTACTGTCCTGATCAAATACACTTTCAATCATTAATCTATAAATTGAAGTTTGAACCTCATGATTAATAGATATTTTGTTTTTGTTATATTTGGGATAGGGAAGACCCCCTGATTTAAGTTCAATGATTTTGAAACTATTTTGATGATTTGGTAGTTGAAGAAGATCTAATCTCCCTTGAAAGCCAAACTTTTCACTAAAAAAAGATGGTTCCAAGGTGCAATTATTTAACTGTATTCCACATTCAGGAAAATCATGTTTAATGACTCGTTTTATATTTTGAAATTGCAATGAAGCATTAGCAATAAAAGCTCTAAATTCATGTT
The DNA here is from genome assembly GCA_002411345.1 of Bacteroidales bacterium UBA5287. GTDB lineage: Bacteria > Bacteroidota > Bacteroidia > Bacteroidales > Dysgonomonadaceae > UBA5287. The sequence continues at coordinate 72,071 of DHSL01000053.1, forward strand.
CATTACGAATATCTTCACATGTAGTGTATTCGATTGGAGTTTCTTTGAATGAGTTGAAAAAAACCTCTTTAAACTGAATATTATCAATGTTTTCGGCAAAGATTAGTACATCGAGAAAATAATTAGCAAGATTTCCCAAAAGAATTGATTTACGGTTTTCTTTTGCGTCGAACTTATTTTTAAAATATAGGAGAGGAGAAATGCAGAAATTATGAAAACATTCAGCTAGTTGTGAAGCATCAATCAAGTAATCAGGTTCTAATATGAAATATTTAGGAATTAAATGTCCATCATTGTCAGCAATACAATCTATAAGGTTAAGTTGAGCACCTTTCCAAAAACGTGAGGCTGACACATTAAAATCATCATTTATAGGATTCACGTTATATTTGACTGTAATTACCTTTTCAGGTAAAGATTCAACCGCACATTTTAGCAGATTATTATCATAGTCAATGGAAAGAATAATAACTCTAAGTTTATCATATTGTAACGTTGACAGTTTTTCCGGAGTATATGTTTCTGAAACCGTTTTTTCTCCTGAGATAAATCGACAAAAATCAAGTAAAGTCTGTTCTGCCTTAGCATATTCATCTTCAGTCAATTCTTTCTCTTTGTTTGAAAGAATATTATTACTTTGAACCCTGAAATGTTGCAATCTCCACTCAAGATATTTTGGTAAATTAAATTGTTGCGAAAGTATCACCAAGCGTGAAAATAGATTAGAAAATTGCATAGTTTCATTTTCGGTAATTTTTTTGCAAATCCTTTCTAGTAAACGCTTTAAAAGTAAGTATTTTTCGGTAAGCAGATTATTTGATTGGTTTATTTGTTCAATTTCCTCTATATATTCTTTAATATTCATCATCCCAACCACATTATTTAAAACAAACAGATTATTTTAGGCAGGAAAATTATAATCCCCACAATTACTGAAACTATTGCTGCAATAAGTACTGCTCCAGCTGCCAAATCTTTAACATTCTTAATATTACGATTAAATTCATTTTTACATGAATAATTAGAAAGTGTTTCAATTGCAGTGTTTACTGCTTCTAAACCAAATACTAAGCCAATAAGAATACAAATAACCACCCATTCAATGTCCGTTATTTTCAGTAAGAACCCCAATAAGATTGCTATTAATGCTATGACCAACTCCAGAATTGCGTTTGGAGTATGTTTGAAGAGTAAGCGAATGCCATTAAATGCGTATTTGAATGACGCTATTCGCTTAGTCCAATAATTATTATTGTTCATATTATCAAAGATTGATTCATTTCCAAAATTACATTATTTTATGATGATAGAAAACTCTTATTTGAAAAAGAATTTAGTGAGACCATGGTGAGAGTTATATTGAAGTTTTTTTGCTAAAAATTGGAATAAAAATTAACTTTTTGTTAAAGGTTTAAATTATCCACAAATTAAAGAACTATTAAATTTAAAAAAGGTGGATTATTAGTCCACCTTTTGGTTTGTTTTAATTGATTGTTTTAAATTTTAAAACTGAAGACTTTGTTTTATTCTAGAATTCTATTTATTTTCCTCCAAAAGTAAAAACTACTGGAATAGCAGCAGGAGATTTCAGTGGTGCTTCTCCAATCATAATGGTCGGCCAAAGTTTAACTGTTACTTTTGTTTTATCGGATGAGATGCCTAAAAAAGAGCTCATTACGCTATTTACTTTTTCTTTTGAATATCGGTTCATTAGATTTCTGAGATCTACTGCTACAGGTATTGGTAAAACTCCTGATCCACCTGCAGCAATTCGTATAGGTGTATTCAATTTACCCACTACAAATTCGAGATCATTTATTATCACTACGTAATCCAATGCATTCAGAAATGCTTCGAATTCGTTTGGATTTTTCACGTCCATATTCAAAACCATGTTAAAAGGAATGGTTTGCAGTTGACCACCTGAAAGAATTGTTGAAATTTTTGCCAAATTTGTTACAGAAATCGATGAAGTGTTACCCAAATCTACACCTGCCAATTGTATATTATCAATTGATTTGTATTTGAACTCACATTGCGACAGATTATAAGCTCCTCCGATTTGATTTAAGACATTACATCCCTGTAGGAATATAACCAATGTAAATAGTGCTATTACTTTTTTCATAATTCTTTATTTTATTGTAACCATTGTTGCACCATATCCATATTCTCGAAATGATGCATCCTGAAAATAACAATTTTTGTATTTGTCTTTTAATTCTTTGATTATGGCATTTTTAAGTATTCCATCTCCCTTGCCATGTATGAAAACCATACGTTGATTTTTATTCTTTAAATTTTCGTTTATTGTTTCTCTAAATTTAGAAAGTTGATATTCAAGAATGTCCGAGTTGTCCATTCCAGCAGTAGTTTCCAGCAATTGATCAATATGCAAATCTACTTCAATTATTTTTTTCTTTTCAATTTTCTGAATGCGTTTTCTACGTGGTTTCTCTTCAACTTCCTTTTCTTTCATAGCATTTTCAATATCCTCAGCGGTAACTAACATAGTTCGTTCCGGGATATCGTTTTGAATTACATAATAGATCAATGCATTTTCGTCAAAATAATCGTTTTCTTTAAAACTATGTAATTTGTAAAATTTTACAGTGTCAATATGTAATTCAATAGAGCAAGGATTCTTAAATCCATATGGTTTATTATGTTTGAGAGCTATAAATTGGAGACAAACCTTTTCCAGACTATTTAAATCAGATTTATTGAACTCCTCTATGAATATTTTGGTGTTTGGTTCAATAACGCCATTGTAACGACTTATCCATGAATTATTTTCGCGATTCATGTAATTGAAATGTAAATAATAATTACTATCATTAACCAGATAACATTCATAAGAAGTGGTAGAAATTGTTTTTTCATCAACTGGTAAATATGCCAGACAAACCGTGATTTTTTCTCCTTCAGGAGTTTCTATTATTTTTTGATCTTCTTCAATTTGAATTACCGACTGTAAAGATGTTTCAGTCTCAATAGGTTTATCTGATTCATAATTAGATAACTGATTATCGTTTATTTTGCCAACAACGACACAGTCCGAGATCAAAACAGGTATATCAAAACCATGTTCATCTTCAATTATAGCTATATTCTTGTTTTGAAAACCTTTAACTATTCCGCCCCCAACAGAACTTAAAAAACGTACAGTATCACCAATTTCAAGTTTTTTCATCTTTAATTTTTATATTTTTCCTTAAGCGGATATATTTGTTTTTTGTTGATTTTACAAAGTTGAGTAATTTTGTTGAATAATGAGAATTATTTATGCAAAAAAATGATTAGAAGAGTTGTCAAAAAAATGAAAAAAGAAGAAATAGAGAAAATTAAAATATTGAACTTCAATTATGAATTACCAGATGAAAGAATTGCAAAATATCCTTTGGACAAAAGAGATGATTCGAGAATATTGATTTATGATAATCACTCTATTTCCTCTTCACTATTTTTCAATTTAGCTTATTTCATTCCTCAAAACAGTTTGATGATATTCAATAACACACGTGTGATTCATGCACGTTTAATATTCAGAAAACCAACAGGAGCATCGATTGAGGTATTTTGCCTATCACCATGTTATCCAGCTGAATACAATCTTAATTTTCAGCAAAAAAAAGGTTGTTCCTGGTATTGTATGATAGGAAACTCGAAACGATGGAAAGATGATGTGATGTCAATGACATTATTTTCCGATAAAGAAATAGTTCTTACAGCAAAAAAGATAGGAATAAAAAACAACGATACAATTGTAGAATTCAATTGGAATGACGATAGTTACTCATTTTCCGAGATTCTTGAAATTGCAGGTAAACTACCTATTCCTCCCTATTTGAATAGGGATTCGGAAGAAAAAGACGACTTTACATATCAGACAGTTTATTCGAGTGTTGACGGTTCAGTTGCAGCACCAACAGCCGGTTTACATTTTACAGACGAAGTTTTTCAGAAATTACACGATAAAGGTATAAAAACTGATGAAGTAACTCTGCATGTTGGAGCCGGAACGTTCAAACCCGTTAAATCAGAAATCATTGGAGAGCATGATATGCATACGGAGTTTATTTCTGTTTCAAAAGATACCATCAAAGAGTTGAGAGATAATAAAGGAAAATTGATTGTTGTAGGGACGACTTCAACTCGGACAATCGAAAGTCTTTACTTTATCGGGAAAAAACTAGAAACGAACCCATCAGCTCAACTTAATCAGTTAACTGTCTCACAGTGGGATCCATATGAAGATAATGGAATTAATATTTCCCCTCAAAAAGCATTACAAAACATTTTAGATTACTTGGAAAATAATAATATGGAAAGTCTTATATCAGCCACTCAAATTATGATTGCTCCAGGTTATAAATTCGCTTATTGTGATGCAATTATCACTAATTTTCATCAACCTCAGAGTACATTACTTTTACTAATTTCAGCTTTTGTAGGTGACGATTGGAAAAAGATTTATAATTATGCACTTTCAAATGGATTCCGTTTTTTGAGTTATGGTGACAGCTCTTTACTTTGGAAGGCATAATATTCCTTATTTTGAGTAAAAAACAGATCAAGTAGAAAGACTGTTTAAAGAGTTTTTCGTAATATTGTAAGTTAAAAGTAATAATCAATCAGTTGTTTAAAAAAATATCGAAAATATTAGGTCTTGCTATTTTAGGTCTCCTTTTTATGATCTTGATAGTAATTGCACTTTTTGCGCTTCCCACCGTGCAAAATTATGTTGCTGATTTTGCAGTCGAAAAGTTTAAGCCAATTTTAAAAACGGAATTAGCTATTGATAAATTACGTATTCATTTTTTTGATAAAGTTGAATTAAAAGGCATTTATTTGGAAGATCAAAAAAAAGACACATTGCTTTATGCGGATAATCTGGTAGTTACCCTCAATATGTGGGATTTACTAAATAGTAAATTAGATATTGAGACTGTTGATTTAAGCAATTTTACTGTAAATCTTAAACAAGAACAAAAAGACGCACCTTTCAATTTTCAGTTCATTTTTGATGCTTTTAAAAAGGATTCAGTTAGTAAACCCAGTACAAATCCTAATCCTTTTGGTATTTATCTAAGAGATGTTCGGCTAAAAAATGGAAAAGCAAGTTATAATATTCTTAGTGAACCTGAAACCCCCGGAAAATTCAATACTAGTCATATTGCAATAGACAAACTCTCTGCAAGAATCGCCTTACCTTCAATTGAAATGGACAAGTTTGTTGGTGATATTCGAACTTTGAGTTTCAATGAGCAATCGGGATTGAGATTAGATAATTTACAAGCTATGGTTCGTTCAAAAGGAGATAAGATTTGGAGTAGTTTTCTATCATTAAAGATAAATAATTCTGAACTAAAGGTTTCAAGAGCTGAATATAACATAAAAGCAAAACAATATAAATTAAAAGCAAAAAGTGAATTAATAGATCCAGATGATATCTCTCTTTTTGTATCCCGTTTTTCTGACCTTACAGAACCTTTTTCATTTGAAGTAGACGTAAATGGAACATATCCACAAGGATCACTTAACAATTTAATAGTTAATTATGGTAATTCAACTCATATTGATGTTTCCGGGAATATAGATGATTTTACGAAATTTGATAATTCTGATTTTGATTTAGAAGTTAAACAAATAAGAACTACCCAAGAAGATTTAGAGAATCTAATTCGTGTAGCAGCAATCGATTATTTTTCTCCAACACAGTTGTGGGCCTTAGGTAATATGAATTTAAAATTTAATGCCGTGGGTAAATTAAATCGATTTAAATATAATGGACTTGCAAAAACAGAACAGGGAAACATAACATTTTCCGGTTTAGGTAAATTCAGGGACGACTTTTCCTTCATGTCTTTTGAGGGACCTGTGTCGGCAGAAAATATTCAAGTAGCAAATATTATTGGTGAAGAAGTAGGTGTAGACGATGCAACTTTATTCGCAAATTATTATGTAGAAATTAAGAAAGATGCTCCTGTTTATGTGACCGGGGACGGAAACATAGCCTCTGTATTGTATCAAAATAAGCAATACAATGACCTGTTTTTCGACGGATCATATCTTGGAGAAAATATAGCCGGAAGGATATATACCGATACAGAAAACAATAAGTTAGATTTAACTGCTGATTTCACTTTTGGTGAAAACATGAGTATTGATGTTACCGGAAATATTTACAGATTAGACTTGAAACCTTTTTTATCAGGTGAAAATTGGAAAAATCCATCACTTGTAACCAGTATTGATGTGCATATGAAAGGTTCAACAATTGATGATTTAACCGGTACATTGGTGTTGGATAGTACATCATTCTCTGATAATAATTTCATTTATAACCCCGGACCTTTGTATCTGCAGTCCTTGATTGAAGAATCGGGGACTAGAAAGATTGCTTTTTTATCTTCAATTATTGAAGGAGATATTTCAGGAAATCTTAGTTTTGTTACTATTGCACAAGATTTAATGCGAGAGTTAAATAGGCATTTACCTTCTTTAGTAAAAGCTTCTGAAATAAATAAGTCCGAAACAGAGAAAAATGCGTTTCAGTTCAATTTGAAATTGAAGAACACTGAGGATTTTTCATATGCACTCAAGCTGCCTTTCTACAATGTTGAACCAGCAATAATTAATGGACACGTAGATTTTGATAATTCAGATGTTCTTACAATTGATGCCTACCTGCCAAGATTTATGATTGGGAAAAATGATATTCGCGAAACTCGGGTAAATTTCATTACAGATACTGTTACTGGAATAAATATTGATGCAAATGCATATCTGGTTCAAGCTGACGGCTATATAAATGCACGACTTAATACAACAGCGAAGCTCGATTCAGCTATGAATAATTTAGCTTTAACCATTAGTAATGGAGTAGGAGATGGAAATGGTAATATTCAAATTTCTGCGGGATTCTTCAGGGATATGGATGATCAGTTTGGAACTAATTTGCAATTACTTCCTTCTAATCTGATGTTTAACAACAAAAATCTCATAATCAATTCGTCTGATATTGTTTATTCTAAAGACAGAATTGTAATAAATAATTTCATAATATCAGAGAATAATATGTTGTTATTGGGAGTCGATGGAGTAGCATCGAAAAATGCTGATGACAAGATTCGTGCATATTTTAATAATACAGAATTGGGAAATTTATTGAGTATTCTCAATATTGCAAATATCAACGGGTTAATTAATGGAGGTATCTCTATCGCTCAAGCATTGAACGAACCAATTATCAAAACAGATAATTTTAGAATTGACAGTATTACTGTATATAAAGAAAAAATTGGTTCATTTATAATAGAAGGAAATACTAACAATGAGATTACCGGTTTTGATTTGAATGCAGTATTGATAAATCGCTATAAACATAACTTAGAAGTTAATGGTTTTGTGCCGACAAATGGTGTTGATCCCTTTAATGTAGATATTCGAATTGATAAATTGCCATTAAATTGGACTCAACCATTTGCTAAAGAGTTGTTTAGCGAATTGTCAGGAACATTAAATTCGAAATTTAACATATCAGGGAAGATTTCTCAACCTGTTTTTGAAGGATGGTTAGGAATTGAAGAAGGATTGATGAAAATTGCATATTCGAATGTCACATATCGGGTATCTGATACCATACATATAAACAAGGATAACATAGGTTTGAATAATTTGGTAATCAGAGATAACAATAATAATTCTGCTGTAATTAATGTTGCACTAACACATGCAAACTTTGGTAAGTTGAATTATAACGCAAAGATCAGATTAAATGATTTTCTACTTCTTAACAATGAAGACAGGACTGATTTAATGGCTTATGGAAACCTGAAATTATCAGGAGATGTTAATGTGGTTGGTTCTTCAAGAGGTATTTTTGGTGATGCTAATTTAACAAACGAAAGTACATCAAATGTGATGGTTGTCTTACCACAAACAGCACAGGCAAATACATATGGTGGAGTTATCTATATTAATACACCACAAGAAGTCGATTCTCTTTCGTTTCTACGAAAGAGTAAAGGCAAAAAAGCCAGTCAAAGTTCATCATCAAGCATAAGTATGCCAATTAGTATTAGAGGATTTGTAGAGTTGAATCCCGGATTAGAAATGGGAGTCATATTGAATCCTACAAATGGTAATGCTTTAAAGATAAGAGGTAAGGGCGAACTTAATCTCAATTATAATAATAAATCAGAACCACCAATTACAATATATGGTGACTATATTGCTCAGGATGGTAATTTCCATTACAATTTGCAAGGTTTGAAAAGTATAAATTTTGGTATACGAAATGGAAGTACAATTACTTTGATTGGTGATCCAATGAACACTCGATTCAATGTCACAGCTTATAATAGGGTGAAGGCAGATTTAGCAGTTTTGAGTGAAACCTTTAAATATTCGACTGATCTTTCTGCAACGAGAGTTCCTGTTGATGCCGTGTTGGAAATAGCCGGTGATTTGGAAAGTATGAAGTTGAATTATAAAATAGAACTACCTGAATCATCTGATGATATTCGTCAAAAGGTAAACAGTTTAATTAATACTGACGAGCAAAGGATAAGACAATTTGCTTATTTAGTTACCGCTGGAAACTTTATCTCCTCTATGGGTACAACAAATTCTAATTTTGGCACTAATATGTTTACTTCAGTTGCAACAAGTGCATTAACAAAAGGATTGGATGCTCTTTTTGCCGGATCATTAAGTGACAACTGGTCAGTAAATACGAATATGGAAACCATGAATGGCGATTTTAATACTGTTCGAATGGGAGTTGATATTGCTACGAGTCTGCTTGATAACAGATTACGTATTTCTACTAATTTAAGTTACGGGAATAATGCGATGTTAGTAAATCAATCAGCATTTATGGGTGAATTTGAGCTTGAGTATGATATTAATAATTGGTTGATGATCAGGGCTTATAATCGTGCGAATGAACGTTTTTACAAAAAAGCACCCTTTACACAAGGAGCAGGTATTGTTGTCACTAAAGAAGGTAAAACTTTTAAAGATCTTTTTATGTTTAATTTCAGAAGAAAAGAAGATGAATAAAATGCTGAAATTAATTAATATGACATTCTTAACCAGAACATTGTGTGTAATAGTTTTGGTATTACTTGTTGCCTCATGTGATGTTACAAAAAGAGTACCCGAGGGAAGTTATCTACTTAACAATGTAGAAATTGACATTATAGACTCAAAAGAGATAAAGGAAAGCAATCTTAAGCCCTTTCTTCGTCAGAAGCCAAATACTTCCATTCCTGTTTTGGGTAAGGCCAAGCTAAAATTGTATAACATACCGAAGAACGATTCGACCTGGATTAACAGAAGATTACGTAAATGGGGAGAACCACCTATATTGTATAGTGATAGACTAACTTCTATATCTGCAGAGCAAATACGTATGCAGATGAATAATAAAGGATATTTAAATGCAGAAGTAGATACAAATGTGGTTTTGATGGATAAAAAGGCAGATGTCAATTACTCAGTAATAGCCAATATTCCTCACAAAATACAATCAATTACTGATACTATCCATTCTGTTGATACGACAATTTATAACATCCTTAAAAAAGAAAATAAATTAGATCTCATTGAGGTTGGTAAAAATTTTGATTTGGAAGTTTTGGATAACGCCCGTATTGAAATGATTAATACGCTGAAGAACTATGGTTATTACAACTTTTCAAAAGACAATTTCTATTATTTAGCGGATACAACATCAGGTGATCATGAGGTCAAGTTGATGCTTGGATTGAACAATCCTAGCGAAAAATCTTTGCATAAACAATATTTTATAGGTAATGTCTTTGTTTTTAATGGCATTGACAAGTCAATGGCAGATGAAGGATTACTTGGTCAACTTGATACTATTAACTTTCGCGGAATCAATGTTATATCCAAAAAAGATATATATATGCATCCGCAAGCAATTTATTATAACACCTTTTTGCGTCCCAACCGATTATATTCAGATCGGATATTAGAAAGAACCTATGCTTCATTGAACGCATTAGGTTCGGTAAAGCAATCAAGTATTTTGCTAACCCCTGTTGAGCGAAACGATTCAAATTATCTGGATGCCACTATTAGTCTTTTGCCAGGTAATTTACATTATCTTCAGTTTGGTTTAGATGGTACAAACTCAGCCGGAGATTTGGGAATTGCCACCAATATAACATATGAACATAGGAATATTTTTCGAAGAGGAGAAAGGTTAAGATTTAGGCTGAATGGTGCATACGAATATATGACAGCTGCCGATAGTCGCAATTTATTAGATCAAAGTTATTATGAATATGGAGGTGAGGTATTTTTATCTGTTCCCCAGCTATTGCTTCCATGGCAATTAAGAAGGTTACAAAATCAGACATCATCGATTACCGATTTTTCAATTGGTTTGAACTATCAAAAAAGGCCCGAATATCTCAGACAATTTTTCAGTTTATCATCTCGTTTTCAGTGGTCGACAAACGATTGGAATTTGTCTCATGTGCTTACACCATTGAATATTACCTATGTGCGTATGCCTTGGGTATCCGATTTATTTAAGACACAATATTTAAACGACAGCACAAATTACATTCTCAAATACAGTTATGAAAACCAGTTTATTGCATTCAGTTCTTACAATGTATCATTCACAAATATTGGTTTCAGGCATATACCGACATTCCCTTTTAGGATGCGAGTAGGATTTGAATTAGCGGGTTGGTTACCCAGATTAGTTTCTCCATTGTTTGGAAACATGACAAATGAAAATAATCAAAAGGTGATTTTCAAGATCCCATACGCAGAATATTTAAAAGGAGATATTGATTTTGCACCACATTATGTTATTGATGAAAATAAAACAATTGCGGGGCATATTGCGTTGGGGGTGGCATATCCATATGGAAATTCAGTTGTATTACCCTTTGAGAAACGATATTTTGGAGGAGGTGCAAACAGCGTAAGAGGGTGGAGTACAAGAACCTTAGGTCCAGGCTCCTATGCCGTTGACACTCTTGGTTATGATTTTGTAAATAAAACAGGAGATATTAAAATAGATTTGAGTCTTGAATACAGACGAAAGATATCTCCAATGTTTGAATTAGCCGGTTTTGTTGATGCAGGAAATATATGGACGATAAAAGATTATGACAGACAAGCCGGTGGTTATTTTGAATTCAAAGACTTTTATAAGGAGTTAGCAGTTTCTTATGGATTAGGATTACGTTTAGATTTGAAATTCTTGTTATTACGTTTAGATACAGGAATGAAAGCACATAATCCAGCAAGGCCATTAGGTGAGAGATGGACGATTTTTGAACCAAACTTCAAGCGTGATTTTGCATTCCATTTTGCCATTGGTTATCCATTCTAATGATAAAAAACAATATATTCAGAATTTATTATAAATAACAAAGGACGCTATGATTGTGTCCTTTGTTATTTATCGATAGATTTATATCTGAATATCAACTATTAAAAGAGTAAATAGTTGATTATATTAAATAACTCTTACTTTCAATACCCCTTCGATATCCTGAATTTTTTGTACATTTTCACTTGTGATTATTTCTTCCGCATCAATAATAGTGTAAGCATAATTCCCACGACTTTTATTAATCATGTTGGCAATGTTAGCACCCTGTTCAGATAAAACAGAAGAAATACGACCAAGCATTTTTGGAATATTTCTGTGAGCGATTGTAATACGATGTTCCGTTTCACAGATTCCCATTTCGCAGTTTGGAAAGTTCACTGAGTTCTTAATGTTTCCGTTTTCCAAGAAATCTTTAGTTTCCATTGCAACCATAACAGCCGAATTATCTTCACTTTCCGGAGTAGAAGCTCCCAAATGAGGAATAGAAATCACTCCCGGTACGTTCAATAGTTTCTCATCCGGGAAGTCCGTAACATAACTATATACTTTTCCTTCTTCCAACGCAGTCTTCATATCATCATCATTCACAAGTTCCCCTCTTGAAAGATTTATAATACGAACCCCTTTTCTCATTTGAACAAAAGTCTCTTTATTAAGCATTTCATTTGTATCGTCAGTCAGTGGTAGATGCAAAGTAATGTAATCACATTTGTCAAATATAGTTTTCAGATCCTTAGCTCTTTTTACAGAAGTCGACAATCCCCATGCAGCATCAATTGATATAAACGGATCATATCCCAATACCTCCATATCAAGATTTACGGCAGTATTTGCAACTTTGGCTCCAATTGCCCCTAATCCAAGAACACCCAAGACTTTGCCTTTAAGCTCTGGACCAACAAACTGAGACTTTCCTTTTTCAACCTGTTTTGCAATATCGTTGCCTGATAGTGTTTTAGTCCAAAGAATTCCATCAACAATTTTTCGCGATGAAATGAGTAAAGCAGCAATAGCCAGTTCTTTAACTGCATTAGCATTAGCCCCAGGAGCGTTGAACACAACGATACCTTTTTCGGCACATTTTTCAACAGGAATATTATTAACTCCTGCACCTGCCCGCGAAATACAATGCAAGCTAGCAGGAAAATCCATGTCATGCATTGATGCACTACGAACCAAGATTGCATCCGGTTCTTCTACCTCGTTGCTGATTAAATAATCAGCTCCAAATTTATCCAACCCCTTTTTAGAGATTTTATTGATGGTTTTAATCTGATATATATTCATTTTGAATAATAAAAAGTAAAAATGAAACGCAAAGATACTAAATTTTAGAAATTAGTAGTAGAAAATAATAATTATTGAACAAATTGTATTCAAAAACAGGTTGATTCATGTTTAATTCATCAGATTAATGAGTTTTCTCTTTTAAATATTAATTAAAAGATTTAGTATATTTGCACCAGTAGAAATTTAAATAGTTTAATAACATAAAAAAATGATTAAGATGAAAAACATATTGTTTACAGCAGTATTATTATCATTATTTATTAATGTCACATTTGCACAAAAAGTAACTATTCCCATCGAGACGAGTAATTTATCCATTGTGCTTCAGACAGAAAATGAAAAGCATTTGAGGATTATTCATACGGGGAAGAAATTAAAGAACAGTTCAGAGTATGAGATTAGTGGAAACGTCCATAATTTAGGTGGTGAAAATTCAAATACAAACAACTATGCATTTTCTGTTGCCGGAATTCATAATTTCATTGAGCCCTCGATAGCCGTAGTTCATACAGATGGAAACAATTCATTAGACTTAATTTATGAAAATCATAAAACTACAACCACAAGCGAAGGAGCAACCTTAACAACAATCACATTAAAGGATCCTGTTTACCCTTTTTATGTTGATATAAATTATAAATCATGGAATGAAAATGATGTAATAGAGCAATGGACTGTAATTCGTCACTCAGAGAAAGGAAAAGTAATCCTTAACAAATATGCCTCCGCCAATTTATATCTTTATGACAAAGGTTATTATTTGACCAGTTATAATGGGTCGTGGGCCAAAGAAATGCAACCAGCTCACACACAACTGCAACAAGGTATGCACACAATTCAAACCCGATTAGGTACCCGAGAAAATCTTAACACATCGCCAAACTTTATGCTATCGATAGGCGGTCAATCCACTGAAAACAGCGGTACTGTCATGATGGGTCAGATAGCATGGAACGGTAATTTCTCAATTCAATTTGAAACCGATTCACATAAGAACATGCATATAGTTGCAGGGATCAATCCCTACCAATCGAGCTATCAATTGGAACCAAATGTTCAGTTTGAAACACCCCATTTTGTGTATACTGTATCTTTTGAAGGAATGGGTAAAGGCAGTAGGAATTTACAATCATGGTTACGAAACAATGTCTTATTAGATGGACAAGGCGAAAGGTTAACCCTGTTGAATAACTGGGAAGCCACATATTTTGGTTTTAATCAAGAGCAGTTAGTCGGTTTGTTTGACGGAGCCAAAAAAATGGGAGTCGACCTGTTTTTGCTTGATGACGGTTGGTTTGGCAATAAGTATCCCCGAGATAATGACAAAGCCGGTTTAGGAGATTGGGAAGTAAACAAGAGTAAATTACCAGACGGAATACCCTATTTAGTTGAAGAAGCTACAAAAAAAGGGTTGAAGTTTGGTATTTGGATTGAAGCCGAAATGGTTAATCCCAAGAGTGAGTTATACGAAAACCATCCTGATTGGGTATTAAGGCAGGAAGCCCGACCAGAAGTTTATTACCGTAATCAACTTGTTTTAGATTTGGCCAATCCCGATGTACAAGATTATGTGTTTGGTATTGTAGATAAGCTTTTCACAGAAAATCCCTCTTTAGCCTTCATTAAATGGGATTGCAACGCACCCATATTCAATGCCCATTCAAAGTATTTAGAAAAGAAGAAAATATCACAATCCAACTTTTATGTTGAATATACCAGAGGATTTGAAAAAGTATTAAAACGTTTAAGAGCCAAATATCCAGAAGTCCCTATTATGTTATGCTCAGGCGGAGGCGGCAGATCCGATTACAGTCTCTTTAAATATTTCACAGAATTTTGGCCCAGTGACAATACCGATCCAGTAGAGAGAGTATTTTTGCAATGGGATTATTCATATTATTATCCTGCGATTACCATGTGTGCTCACGTTACCGATTGGAGTAATAAACCATTGAAATACAGAATAGATGTGGCATCTATGGGAAAGTTAGGTTTTGATATTCGTGCTAACGAATTGAGTGATAAAGATATGACATTCTGTCAACAGACCATACAAAACTATGATAAATTAAAGGATATTGTTTGGCATGGCGATCTTTATAGACTTTTAAGTCCCTATGAAAACGAATTAGCATCGTTGATGTATGTCACTTCTGACAAGTCGAGAGCCGTGATGTTCAGCTACTTGAGTGATTGGCGATATGTAGGCGATCCCCAGCAGCGTCCTATTAAGTTACAAGGATTAGATTCAAATAAAACTTACAGACTAACAGAGATCAATTTATATGATAAACAACGTTCTCCGATAGACAGTTCAAGGACCTATAGTGGTGATTTTCTGATGAAAGTAGGATTTAACCCCAGTGTTAATCTGAGTAGGACAAGCGTTGTTATCAGTATTGAAGCCATTTAGATTTTGTGTAAAACGATAAAAAGGTTATTTTTGTGACTTCTTATAAAAGAGAGATATGAACGAAGGAGAGAAAAATGTAGTCACAAAGATGATTGACATTTATTGTCAAGCAAAACATGGTAAACGAGGAGTTTTATGTAAAGATTGCTACGAAATAAAAGCATACGCGATGACGCGGCTAGATAAGTGTCCTTTTGGCGAAGAAAAACCAACATGTAAAACATGTTCAATTCATTGTTACAAAAGCGATATGAAATTAAAAATAAAAGAGATAATGCGTTTTTCAGGACCTAGAATGCTGTTTGTTCATCCAAAAGAAGCAATAAGGCATATGATCAAAGAGATGAAGCGCGAGAAAGTCAGAAGTACGCCGAGTAAATTATCGTAGCATTACATATAAAATAAAAATTAGGACGATTTAAGAGTCGTCCTTTTTTTTGCTCAAAAGATCAGTTTTGTATAAATGTTGGAGTGCGAAACATTATGTATTTGGCAAAGTATAACGTTAAAATTAATTAATAAAAGAGTGAGAAAATTCGAGATCCCTATTAGAATTTAGTGAGACCATAGTGAGAGGAGCGTGAGAGGAGCGTGAGAGTAAGCTAAGGAGAAGAAAACGTTTAAATAATGTTAATTATAGCAAGATTAAATTAATTAATCTTCATAATTGTTTCTCCATTTAAAACCTATGTTAGTAGATAGAATAAGCCCGTTCGTCTAATAGTTTTGGATAATATAGGCACACTTGTTATTTTTATATCGCTAATTAGTTAAAAATAAAATCGGGAAAATATAGATATTTCATTTAAAATGAGGAATATACTGTCTTTTATTGTTGTAATTTTTGCATTCACGACCATAATTGTTGCACAAAACGCTGTACCCCAAGTAACAGTAAAGGGTAAAATCTTTGATTATATATCAAAAGAGTCCATTCCATCAGCCACAATCCGTTTGTTACGCGAGAGCGATAGTCTTTTAGTCAAAGGCGCGACATCAGCCCTTGACGGTTCCTTTTCAATGAATGCAAAGCCCGGTAATTATATTTCACATATCACGTTTATCGGATATGAAGACATATATAAAACTGTACATCTCACAAAAGACACACTATTAGTAAATTTAGATACCATATTCTTAGTTGAAAGCAGTATAATGCTTGATGAATTAATTATCACATCAAATCCACCCGAAATTGTAGTAAAGAACGATACCCTTGAGTACGATGCCGACAATTATACTGTACCTCAAACCGCCGTATTAGAAGACCTTTTAAGAAATATGAGCGGTTTAGAAATTGACACAGAAGGAAAGATTACAGTCAACGGAAAAGAGATAAAAAGCATATTAGTGAACGGTAAAGAATTCTTCAGCAACGATCCCAAAATAGCATCAAAGAATTTACCAGCCAAGATGTTTGACAAGATACAAGTCCTTGACAAGAAGTCAGAGATGGAAAAGTCGACCGGATTTGATGATGGCGAAGAGAATATGGTAATCAATCTGACTGTTAAGCCCGATAAGAAAGAAAGCATATTTGGTAATGCATTTACCGGTTATGGCAGTAAAGACAGGTATGAAACCAATTTAATGGCCAATTATATTCGCAATGAAGACCAGATGACCGGGATGGGCGGATTTAACAACACGAACAATATGGGATTTTCCGACATGTCGGGTGGCGGAAGAGGCGGTCGCGGTGGCGGTGGGGGCGGCAACAGTGGAGTAGGCACCTCGGGCAATGTTGGTTTGAACTTCAATCAGAAATTCTCAAAAAAACTTGAAATAGGAGGAAATGTACGCTACGACAGCAATGAGCGTGAAGTTAAGTCCAAGACATACACCCAAAACCTATTAAAAAAAGGCAATACTTTTGAAGATGAATCCGAACAATCATTCAATTCAGGTCAGAATGTCAATTTTGATATAAGGCTTGAATGGAAGCCCGATTCATTAACAAACATTGTGTTCCGTCCCAATGCCTCATTCAATGACAATTCTTCTAGTTCAAGTGGAAGTTTCAATACAACTAGAGAATCCGGTGATACCATCAATTTTGGTGATTCAGAATATTCGTCAACAGGGAATGGACGAGATTTTGGCACCGCTTTAAATATCAACAGGAGATTTGCTAAAAAAGGTCGTAATATTGGATTAGACATTAATATCCGTAAAAATGAATCCATTAACAAAGCGGTGAACCTTTCAAACACATATTATTTAGGTAAGAAGTCGGACGACATAATCGATCAACGAATTAAGAACACCAATGGAGGCAGGAATTGGAATATTAATTTCTCTTATGTAGAGCCATTAGGCGAAGAGACCTTCCTTCAGTTTTCTTATAACTACCGTAACAATGTTTCAAAATCCGATAAAGACACTCGTACTAAAGATGAGAGCGGAGAATATACCGTTTTAGACAAGCGATACAGTAAGACCAACGAGAATGATGTTGATAATCAGGACTATGCGATCAATTTCCGTACCCGAAAAGAGAAGTACAATTATTCTATAGGATTCAATGCTTATCCCAACAATTCCGTCAGGAAAACCTATATAGGCGATTCATTGATAAGTGATTTAACTCAAAATGTAATCAATTATTCACCGAATGCCCAGTTCAATTATATATGGTCCCGTCAAATGAATTTCCGTTTTAATTATCGCGGGAGTACCAATCAGCCATCAATGAATCAAATTTCACCCGTAGTAGATGTATCCAATCCCCTTAACATATCCTATGGAAATCCCGATTTGAAGCCCGCCTTCACACATTTTGCCGATGCTCGTTTTCAATATTCCATGCCAGAGAACAAACGTTTTTATATGATCAGTACGACCTTCAATTATATCTCAAATGATATTATTTCATCCCGTTTTACGGATCAAGAAACCGGTCGTAAAGAAAACACCTTCAGGAATGTGAATGGCAATTGGAATGGCGATATTCGTTTTAACACTACCCAACCATTAAGGAACAAGAAATTCACTATAAATTCCAATTCCTATGTAAGTTACAGAGAAAATATTGGATATTCGAACAACGAAGAAAATTTAAATAAGCAGACCAATCTTTCGGAAAATCTCAGTTTCAATTACAACTCATCTAAGATGCGTTTTTCTGTAAGAGGCAACATTTCGTACAACAAAGTCAAGAACAGTTTAGAAGGACAGCAAGACAGAGAATATTTCAATTACGGTTCATCGGCCGATGCAATGGCCTATTTGCCATTAGATTTCAGCGTTCAGAGTGATTTAAGATATTCCACCAATTCCGGTTATTCCGACGGCTTCAAGCAGAACGAATTATTATGGAATGCATCCATTGAAAAATTAATTTTCAAGAAGAAAAATGGCATACTTCGTTTAAAGATTTATGATATTCTTCAGCAACGCAGCAATATTAGGAGGAACATAACCTCCAATTTTATCAGAGACACTACCACGAATACTCTTAACAGTTATTTCATCTTACATTTTGTTTATCGATTTACCTATTTTACCGGTAAAGGAGTAAATAGTGATAGTATGAATGTCCGTGGTAGAGGCAGAGGCGCTAGAGACATTGGTTATGAGCAAGAATACGATTAACATGCATTAATCATACTCAATCTATTAACCCAACCATGAGATAATTTTTATTATATTTGTATCCATAATTGAACTATTTTAAATTAAGTACTAATTATGGATAATCAAGAAAGAAACTTCATGGATTTATCACAAATTCCATGGGGTGAAGTCAAGAATCATGCATATGATGTTGTGGTATTGCCATGGGGTGCAATTGAGCCACATAATTTTCATCTGCCGTATATGACAGATTGTATTTTATCATATGAAATAGCGAAAGACAGTGCCAAGAAAGCCTTTGAGAAAAGCAAGACCAAGAGTATGGTAATACCACCCGTATATTTTGGTGCTCAAAATCCCGGTCAATGGAACAAGCCCTTTTGTATTCATACCCGCATTGAAACTCAGAAAGCCATTTTAACAGATATAGTATCTTCGTTGCACGGTCAAGGATTTCGAAAACTAGTTATAGTTAACGGTCACGGTGGCAACTCCTTTAAGCCATTAATTCGTGATCTTGCCGTTACATATCCTGATTTTTATATAGTATCAGTTGATTGGTTTGGTTTTATTCCAACAGAAGGTTATTTTGATGAAAAGCCCGATGAACATGCAGGCGAACAAGAAACATCCGTTATGTTGCATTATCATCCTGAGTTAGTAGATATGAATGAAGCCGGTGACGGTAAAGTCAATCCTGTAAAATTGAAATCTTTGCAGAATAAAACAGGATGGGTTCCCCGTAATTGGGATGAAGTAACCACCGATACAGGAATTGGGAATCCCAAAAAGTCGTCAGCCACCAAGGGTAAAATTTACGCAGAAAAAGTAACAGAAAGTATTAGTGAATTGCTTACTGAATTGAAGTATTATACGATCTAAAAGCTTTACAAAGTGAACTATTTATCGTAATTTTGCGTATTAGAATAGCCTTCATAACAGGCGATTTTATTATATATTAATGAAACTTATAAACCAAAATAATAAATAACAGTAAATTATGAGTAATCAAAAAGAAAAACTCTTTACCGATTTTCCTTCAGTTACCACAGAACAGTGGATGGAAAAAGTGACTGAAGATCTGAAAGGTGCAGATTTTCAGAAAAAACTGGTTTGGAAAACAAATGAAGGTTTTAATGTAAATCCTTTCTATCGTGCTGAAAACATAGAAGGATATGCATGGACAGATAATCTGCCCGGAAAATTTCCTTATGTACGTGGTACTAAAAAGGATAACACGTGGTTTGTTCGTCAGGAAATTGATGTTCAAGATTATGCTGAAGCAAACAAAAAAGCCCTTTCATTACTGGAAAAAGGTGTAACATCTTTCGGATTTAAATTGCCCAAAAACAATCTGTCGGCCGAAAACATTGCTACTCTTTTAAATGGTATTTCACCTGAGAAAGTAGAATTAAATTTCAAGACATGCATTTCAAAAACCATTGAAATGGCGAAGTTAGTTGTAGACTATGTTCGCGATCAGAATTTGGATGTAATGAAATGTTTTGGTTCTATTGAATTTGATCCATTCAGAAAAATCCTTAAAAAAGGTAAAGACGCTAGCGGTTGGGAAGATCAAGTTGTTGAAATTGTTAACATATCAGCTCCTCTTCCCCGATACAGAGTTATTTCTGTTACAGGAAATATGATTAGTGATGCCGGCGCTTACAGCTATCAAGAATTAGGTTATAGTCTTTCCTATGGAAATCAAGTTTTAGGAACATTGATTGAAAAAGGCATTGATCCAGCCATGGCCGCCAAGAAAATCAAGTTTGAATTTGGTGTCGGCTCAAACTATTTCATGGAAATTGCTAAGTTTCGTGCTGCCAGATGGTTGTGGGCGGAAATAGTAAACGCTTATAATCCACCATGTAAAAATGAATGCGACAATAAAGCCGAAAACGGTACCTGTCGTTGTGCAGCAAAAATGAATATTCATGCAACCACATCTCGTTTTAATCAATCCCTTTACGATCCCTATGTAAACCTTTTACGTACTCAAACAGAAAGTATGTCGGCCACAATAGGAGTTGTAGATTCACTTACTGTTCGTCCATTTGACGAAGCTTTTGAAACACCCACAGAATTTGCAGAACGTATTGCTGTTAATCAACAATTAATATTAAAGGAAGAATCCCATTTCAATAAGATTACCGATCCAGCCGCCGGTTCCTATTATGTTGAGAATCTGACCCTTTCTTTAGCTCAACAAGCTTGGAAATTATTCCTTGAAACAGAAGAAGTTGGTTTCTATGAATCGTTGAAAGTCGGCACTGTTCAGGATGCGATCAATTCATCATCAGAAGCCCGTGTAAAAGCCTTATCATCAAGAAAAGAAGTATTGGTTGGAACAAATCAATATCCTAATTTCACTGAAACCATGTCAGAAAAGATTGTTGAAAAATCATGCTCAAGATGTGGTTGTGGTGATAATGCTCCATTCAAGAAGCTGAGTACCTCACGTTTAGCTGAATCATTCAACGAATTACGTTTAGCTACCGAAGCAAATAACAATACTCCAAAAGTATTTATGCTAACCATCGGAAATTTGGCGATGCGTTTGGCCCGTGCTCAATTCTCTTCCAATTTCTTTGCTGTTGCCGGTTATGAAATTATTGACAATATCGGCTTTGATACAGTAGAAGAAGGAGTAAAAGCTGCCAGAGAAAAGAATGCAGATGTGATTGTTCTTTGCTCAAGCGATGATGAATACTCAGAGTTAGCACCCAAGGCTTATGAACTGGTTAAGAATGGAAATGAAATTTTTGTTGTTGCCGGTGCTCCAGCATGTATGGAAGAATTAAAAGCTATTGGTATTGAGCATTTCATTAATGTTAGAAGCAATGTTTTGGATACTTTGAAAAAATTCAACGAAAAGCTTTTAAAATAAACAGTTTGTATTTCTGATTCATATGATTAAAAAACTAGACAAATGAGTCCATCCCGAAAAGATTGGTTAATAGCCATTCGTCCATGGTCTTTTCCGGCATCAACCATGCCTGCATTAGTTACTATTTCTTATGTATTTTATTTAAATAGTGTTACTCCTTTGGATGTTAATTGGTTGTATGGTGTTTTAGCATTTTTTGGTGCTGCATTTTTTCAAGCATCAGGCAATCTAATCAGCGATTATTACGACTATTTATACACAGTAGACCGAAAAGAGTCCTTTGGTTCAAGTCGAATGTTAGTAGACGGCGTTTTCAAACCAAAAACTATATTAAATTATGGTTTGGTTTTTCTTGTTATCGGCTGTTTATTAGGTCTGTTTCTGTTATTTAAAACATCCATACATTTATTGTGGATTGGAGCAATTGGAGTTTTAGGCACCTATTTTTACTATAAAATGAAATATCGTGCATTAGGAGATCTCAATATCTTTATTATTTACGGTCTTTGCATAGCGTTAGGAACCTATTTAGTTATGACGAATATGTTAAGTTGGAAAATATTATTGATTGGTTCTTCACTTGGATTTCTGATTGTGAATATTCTACATGCAAATAACACGCGTGACATAAGAGATGACGGGAAAGCCAATATTAAAACCCAGGCCATGTTGTTAGGTATTAAAGGTTCTATTAAACAGTACATTGTTCTTGGAATAGGAGCATATTTGATAATAACGTTAACCGTTATTCTTGGAATATTGCATCCACTTTGCTTGTTGGTTTGGCTCTCTTTTCCCTTGTTAATAAACAATATAAAAGAGGTTCGTTTAGCAAGCATAGAAAAACCAGAATTGATAAAAGACCTTGATGGCAAATCGGCACAGTTAGTCATGATTTTCAGTATGTTACTTGCTATATCAAATTTTATTGCCGGGATTATATGAAAAAGTTGACACTTAATATATTAGTAGCAGTATTATTATGGTTTTTCATGTTTTCGCCATGGACCAAAGATTATTTCAATTTTTGGATATCGATGACGATTTCTGCGTTAATACTTATAACAATCAGTCTATCTCAACGAAAAGAGATCTTGAAGCAATTTGATTTCAACTGGAAATCGATAAGTTTAGGAATAGTAGGTGCCGCTTTTTTATGGGTAGTATTTTACGTAGGTGAATTTGTCGCCACTTGGATGTTTGACTTTGCCCGCTCTCAAGTAGACAGTATCTATTCGATGAAGGACGGTCAGGATAAATTATGGGTAGGATTAGGATTATTATTTATCATTGGTCCAGCCGAAGAAATATTTTGGCGCGGTTATGTTCAACATTCATTCATTAATAAATATGGAGAGTGGAAAGCGTTTATATTCACCACATTAATCTACGCCCTTGTCCATATCTGGTCGTTCAATTTTATATTGATAATGGCAGCTTTGATTTGCGGTATTTTTTGGGGTTTATTGTACAGATACAATAAGAATCTTGTACTGCTAGTAATTTCGCATGCCATTTGGGATGTAGCTGTATTTATTATCTTTCCGATAATGTAACATTTTTGTAAAAGAATCAGAGTACAAATAATTAAGAATAAAAAACAAATTAATATACCAAAATAATGAAACCAAATTTTAAAGAGATCAACATTGAATCAGCCGACTTTGACATTGTATCAAATATTGGAGAGTGGGCTGAAAAAAATGAGATTAAGGCCGATTGGTTTACTCCGGAGCAGATTCCTGTGAAACCTGTTTATACGAAGGAAGACCTTGAAGGTATGGAGCATTTAAATTATGCTGCCGGCATTCCTCCATTTCTTCGTGGACCCTATTCAACTATGTATGTGATGCGCCCCTGGACAATTCGTCAGTATGCCGGATTTTCCACAGCAGAAGAATCGAATGCGTTCTATCGTCGTAATCTAGCATCCGGACAAAAAGGATTGTCCGTAGCATTTGACCTTCCCACCCATCGTGGATATGATGCAGATAATGAGCGTGTATTTGGAGATGTAGGTAAAGCCGGTGTATCTATCTGTTCTGTAGAAGATATGAAAGTTTTATTCGACGGAATTCCCTTGAATAAAATGTCTGTATCAATGACTATGAACGGTGCTGTACTTCCAATTCTTGCATTCTATATTGTTGCAGCCCAAGAACAAGGAGCAAAACTTGAAGAGATGCAAGGAACCATTCAGAATGATATTTTGAAAGAATTCATGGTGCGTAACACCTATATTTATCCACCTGAATTCTCCATGAAGATTATTGCTGATATATTTGAGTATACTTCACAGAAGATGCCTAAGTTTAACTCAATTTCTATTTCCGGTTATCACATGCAAGAAGCAGGTGCAACCGCCGATATTGAGTTAGCGTATACCTTAGCAGACGGAATTGAATATTTACGTGCAGGAATGAATGCCGGCATCGATATTGACAAATTTGCTCCTCGATTATCATTCTTCTGGGGTATTGGAATGAATCACTTTATGGAGATTGCCAAGTTGCGTGCAGGTCGTTTATTATGGGCAAAAATTGTGAAAGATTTAGGTGCTAAAAATCCTAAGTCAATGGCATTACGCACACACTGTCAGACATCAGGATGGTCTTTAACAGAGCAAGATCCTTATAATAATGTTGGTCGTACAGTTATTGAAGCCATGGCAGCAGCTTTGGGTCACACCCAATCATTGCACACCAATGCCCTTGACGAAGCTATTGCATTACCTACAGATTTTTCTGCTCGTATTGCACGTAACACACAGATTTATGTTCAAGAAGAAACCCATGTAACAAAACATGTAGATCCATGGGCCGGTTCATATTACGTTGAAACCCTTACTAATGAGTTAGTTCAGAAAGCATGGGATTTGATCGAAGAAATTGAGAAGTTGGGTGGTATGGCCAAAGCAATTGAGACAGGCGTTCCAAAGATGCGTATTGAAGAAGCCGCAGCCAGGACCCAAGCCCGCATTGACTCAGGCATTCAAAAGATTATCGGCGTAAATGAATATCGTCTTGAACAAGAAGATCCTATTGATATTTTAGAAGTCGATAATACTGAAGTACGTAAGCAGCAAGTAGAAAGGTTAAAAGGATTGAGAGAAAATCGTGATGAAGAAGCGGTTAAAAAAGCTCTCGATGCCATCACAAAATGTGTAGAAACCAAAGAAGGTAATCTTCTTGAACTCTCTGTTGAAGCAGCACGAGTTCGCGCTTCGTTGGGCGAGATCTCCGATGCATGTGAAAAAGTTGTAGGTCGTTATAATGCAATAATTAGAACAATATCAGGAGTGTATTCTTCAGAATCAAAAACCGATACGATGCTAGATGAAGCACGTGCATTAACAGATAAATTTGCCAAGAAAGAAGGTCGTCGTCCAAGAATTATGGTCGCAAAAATGGGCCAAGACGGTCACGATCGTGGAGCAAAAGTTGTTGCAACCGGTTATGCAGATTGTGGTTTCGACGTAGATATGGGACCATTGTTTCAAACCCCAGCAGAAGCTGCTCGCCAGGCAGTTGAAAATGATGTTCATGTATTAGGTGTTTCATCATTAGCCGCCGGTCACAAAACGTTGATTCCTCAGGTAATTGAAGAGTTGAAGAAACTTGGTCGTCCTGATATCATCGTTATTGCAGGAGGAGTTATTCCAGCTCAGGATTATGATTTCCTTTATAAGGTAGGAGTTGCAGCAATATTTGGCCCCGGGACCTCTGTAACTAAATCAGCATGTGACATTATGAATATTTTAATTGACTAAAATCATAAGTTCTTAAACTTTAATTTAAAGCCGTTTCTGTTTTTAGAAGCGGCTTTATTTGTTATGATCAACATTAAATAATAATAGATTGATAATAAGAACAATTAGTTATATTTGCAAAAAAAATAGTTATGTCTACAACCTATGCAAAGAAGAAAGAAGATATAGGTCTTTCCCCTTTTGAAATAAAATTTCGCGGTCAAAAGAAGTCAGATAAAGTGTTAATGACAATCTTTGAAATGACCGCTGAAAATGTTATTGAAAGAAACGTTCATACTATTGAAGAAATTCAAAACCATTTGAATTCAGATTCATTGATTTGGTTGAATATTGACGGTTTGCATAATGAGAAATTGATGAGTGAAATCTCTTCATTCTTTAGTATTCCCTCAAATATTCTTTCAGATATAATGGATCCATCCATTCGATCACAAGTAGAAGAGTTTGACGATGGTATTTTTACATCAGTCAAGATGTTAGAATTTGATGAGAAAGCGGAGAAAGTATCAGTAGATAATTTGAGTCTAATAGTTATGAAACGCATTATCATTTCATTTCAGGAAGAGTCCGGTGATGTATTTAATCCTGTAAGAGAGCGAATTAGAAAACATAAAAACAAGATTAGAACTTCCGGAACAGATTATTTAGCCTTTGCTCTTTTAGATATTGTTATTGATAATTACATTTATATCCTTGGAGCTTATGGAGAAAAGGTTGAAACATTAGAAGACAGACTTGCTTTAGCTCCAAATAAAGAAATTCTAAATATAATTAATCTTCTTAAGCATGAGCTTAACAGGTTGAGACGCAGTATAAGACCAACCAAAGAAATGATAATGAGTCTTGTTAAGCTTGATTCAGATTTGATTCAGGATGTAAATAGGACCTACTTTAAAGAGCTGCAAGATAATATATTACAGGCAACCGAAATGTTGGATTATTATCGTGAAGTATTATATGATGAGCTTGATATATATCATTCATCGATGAGTACTAAATTAAATGATATAATGGCCTTGCTTACGATTTTTTCGGGAATATTTATTCCACTAACATTTATTGTTGGAGTATATGGTACAAATTTTGATATACTTCCCGAGCTTCACTGGAAATATGGTTATTTTATAATGTGGGGAATAATGATTGTAATTGCTGTTTTCATGATTTGGTATTTCAAAAAAAGGAAATGGTTTTGAGATGATTCCGTTAAACATAGGAATTTAGACAGCATTTAGCCAAATGATTTCAGTATAAAAGCACTATTTTCGAAACTAAAAGTTTCCGGATATAAATACCGCAACATGCTCCCATCTTTTTTGATTTCTGCAATTCTTTGAGGATCTATATCTACAACTGTAAAGTGAAAGCAAGCTTGTTTGCGTTCTTTTTTTACAACAAGTTGACATTCTTGTCGCAAGTCTTGCATAACCTCTGTAAGTGCCTGGATTGCATTAGCATCTCGTACTATAACATTACTAGTAGAATTATAAAAGTCGCGGTATGAAATATCGACAGTTGTTCCATATATATGAGCAGACAAATCAGCCGCATTAGAATTGAAACGATTGAGCGTGTTTTGAGTCTGCATTGTACGTAATGCCGATGTCACCATTACTGAATAATTGCTATATTGTTGACCATATTTCTCCATTTTCTTTTTAAAACGCTGACCGATGGTATTTAATAATTGAGCCATTGATGGAGTCACGTAAGGGTAGGAGTGAGTAAGTTCTTTAATTCTGTATAGAGGATTATCAATTATTCTTATCAATATTCCTTTCTCTATTAACAAAGTGGAATCAATCTCAAAAGAACAGTTGCTTTTATAAGGTTCTATCAATCCGTTTGCCATTGCATGCATCAACTGTAGTTCATTGTTATCAGACAGTTTTCTTGACGGAGAAATAGGAGCCGTCGCAAATGATGAACGATAGAAGTTACCTTCAATAAATCTCTCAACATTTTTCTCATTCAGTTCAGATAGTTCGGTTTTGGTATTATATATCATATTTTCATGTGGCTTTTTTATCTTTACAGACAATGCTACTATAAATATAATAAACAACAGAAATAATTCGATAAGATGTGCTGAAAAATGCTTCAAGTTTGTTTCTTTTATATATGCAAAAATAGTAAATTTTGATCAATAATCCAGTGTATGAAGTGTAATAGATATAATAATATTCTTTATTTTAATACTTCTATAAACAAACTGTTAAGATTTATTTAAAGGAGAACTCTATATTTATTAACCCAATTATATTAGTTTATGTATTAAAAAGAAAGGTTGAAACTTATTTGTTTCAACCTTATCTCTATCGTTTAAAAATAAAAATGTTACATTTTGCCTCCGCCTCGTGAACTGATATAACCGAAAACCGGAGTTATATTAAAATATATTTCTTCCATGCCGTATTTATTCTCAGATAATGAAAGTGTACTAATCATTTGTGTCTTGTCTATTTTATCTTTCCCTCCGAATTTATAACCCATTAAAGGTAGTAAATCGTATTCGTGTGCAATTTTTATCACGTGGAAAGCAGTCTCTTTTGAAATTCCATCTCCACTACTTACAACTGCATCTAAAATTGTTTTTCTTTTCAGTACATTCTTTTTATAAGCTTCAACATCATCTTTTTGAGCAAATACAAGTAATTCTGCATTTAGAGCTCGAAGATTAAATGGATCTTTAGCTAATAGAGCTTTAGAATATTTGATAATATTGACATAATCATTTTCTGTTAATGATTGTTTCGAAAGCGTATTCATTAATTCACTATTATAAAAAGATGTATCTGAAGGTGTATATGTAGATTGGAAAACATTACCATAATAAAGATGTCTTTTTTCTTCTATTGTTAATGTTTCATCACCCATATTATATCGATCTAAAAGTGCAGGATAGTAAAATTTGGAATTTTGATTAGTAATGTTTTGTTTAATGCTTTGGTAGTCCGGAGCTTTAGGTTCAAACCATTGTGCACTGGCAATATTTGAAAAAATAAGTGATAAACCAATGAATAAAATGAGTCTTTTCATCTTTTTTAATTTAATAGTATTTTCTTATAACAAATGTAGTTTCATCTTTTTGTTTCTACAAAAAAAATATTCTAATAATCCTTAATTGAATGCAGAATATCCAAATTAATGCGCAAAATGATGTATAGTATATAAAAAAAGGGGCTGTTCCAAAA
>DHSL01000013.1 GCA_002411345.1 Bacteroidales bacterium UBA5287
AATCTTTTGAGACAGCCTCTTACAAATAAAACCGATTTATTGCCAGATGTATCTTTGCTACCTACACCAAACCTTGCCTTAAACGGATAAATCTAAGAATTATTCTATTGAAAAACAGGAAGTAAAAGGCGCAACTCTAAAAATGGGTTACGATTTGGAAACGAGCGTATGCGTTTTGTTTGCATCGGCTTTCATATCATTAGCGAACGCTTGTTGTGGTGGGCAAAGGTAGATTATTGAAATTGAAAAACAAAGAAATTTTAGTTTTTTGTACGAAAAGTCGAAAATTATTTTGACATATTAGGATATTTTTTCTACTTTTGCTAATTGAAGAAAAATTGCACTTAACACAATTGTTATGAGGAGTTTAAGGCACGCAATAATAAGTTTACTATTCATCAACTCTCTTTTTTGCTCTATGGCTTTCAGCCAAGAGGTTGTAAAGGGAATTAGCTTGCACGAAGTTATTGATAATCTCTTCTTACATTCTTTTGCCGCCCAAATAGAAAAGTTCAACTACCAAAACGAGATTCTACAATTTGAAAACTATAAAAAGAGTTATCTTCCGTCGCTTTCATTCAACTTCAACCCAATTAATTTCAACCGCTCCCTGCGGTTATTACAGCAGCCTTCCGATGGAAGCTATACTTATGTGGAAGATTATTCCAACAACAGCAGTGCGGGTGTATCTGTCCGCCAAAAAACAGGGATTACCGGGGGCGAATTAAATATCGGTAGTAACATCAACTACTTGAATGAGTTTTCACGCAAAAGAAACAGTTTTAGCACAACACCCTTTTCTATTGGTTACACTCAGCAATTATTGGGAGGAGGCACGCAGTATCTTCTTGAAAAAGAGATAGAGTATGCCAAAAACAATGTGGCAATAAAGCAATATTGTACAAAACTGTCCCGAATCCAACAACAAGCATTGGAACTATATATGGCAGCTCTCCTTAGCAAAATGGAACAGGATTTTGCTTTGCAAACCACACAAAATACCGATACTGTCCTGCAACTCGGGCGAATTAAATTAGATAACGGATACCTTACCGAATACGATTTAAAGCAGATTGAGCTGCAATCTTTAAATGCTCGCTATGCTTATGAAAATGCTCGCAAAAATTATATCGAAGCACAGGAGCGACTTGCCGTATTTTTGGGAATAGAAACAATTGAAGTGGAAATCCCGGAATTTGATGTTCCTTTTGCCATAGAAACAAGTACGGCGATGTTTTACGTAAAACGAAACAATCCGTTTTCAAAACAACAAGAAATGCAAACACTGGAGGCTGCACGTAATTTGTTTTCGGCAAAATTAAGCAATCGTTTTAATGACAATATTAGCTTAAACTACGGCATAAATCAATATGCGGAAAGGTTTGCGGAGGCCTACAGAAATGGCAATACTCGTCAGTCGGTTATTGTTGGTTTTCAAATTCCTGCTTTTCAATGGGGCGTTAATAAAAACCGCATCAAAATAGCCGAAAACAGTTACGAGGCGAGCAAAATAGCACAGGAACGGCAGTTGCGTGAATTTGAGAACGAGGTAAAAGAAAACATCAACAGCTATAACCATTCGGTAAAACTCTGGCTGACGGCTGAAAAAGCGTATA
The DNA here is from genome assembly GCA_002411345.1 of Bacteroidales bacterium UBA5287. GTDB lineage: Bacteria > Bacteroidota > Bacteroidia > Bacteroidales > Dysgonomonadaceae > UBA5287. The sequence continues at coordinate 1,617 of DHSL01000013.1, forward strand.
AATTATCGCAAGAGCAATACAAAATGTTGATACAGAAATTTTCCTTGGGCAAAGTTTCCATATATTAACTAGCGACAACTCAAAGCGAGCAAAACAATACGTTACAACGATACTTCTCCGCCATCAGTGATACATACAACAGCTATTTTACGTTGAGAAGTATGGCGTTGTATGATTATAAAGAAAATGTGGAATTGGAAGAAATATTAGTGTCCAAAAATGATTAACGAAACAACTATACGAAAACTGGTTGACTACATTTTGCTTAATGCATGTTCTGTCAATTCTTCTGGACTGTACAGTGGAAAAGCGGGCATTGCTTGGACGTTATTTGAAACAGCACGTTATCTGCAAGACGAATATATTGAAGAACAGGCTTTTGAATTACTGCAGGAAGCTTTGATAAGTAAAAATGACGATATAGGCTTTGAGAACGGTTTAGCCGGGATTGGATATGTATTGCTTTATTTGATAAAAAACGATTTTATTGACGCTGATTTTGATGAATTATTTGACGAACAGTACGAAAAAATATTGACAGGTTTTGAAAAAGAAAAGGAGAACCCTAATGCCTTACTGAATTCGATACAAATAAATTACTTTTTGGATGCAGCTAAACAATATCGCACCACTGATGAGCGTATAAACGAAGCGACAAAAAGCATTTTCGAAGAAAATGAACGTTATTTAGCCATCCAGTTTTTTAATTTCAAAAATATAAATTACATCAACAACAAAACTACGGTTTTATCAAAGTTTGAGACATATCTAAAAGTAGTTTACGAATGTGGATATGGTGATTATTCGCAGGTGGTTTTAGATGATTATGCTGAATTATATAAAAGCGGGCGAGTGAAAAGTTCCTGCAGGGCTGCGTATTATTTGAAAAAAATAGATAAAAACGGGAAATACAACGATATAATCACTGATAATATGCGGTTTGCAACTCCGGATAATATAAAAAATCTTAGTTTAAGAAGCCATATTGAATTATCTCAATTAACAGGAAACGACAAGTGTCTAAACTCTCTTCTAACAAAAAAAGAAGAGGAATTAGAAGAAACAATTTTCGGGCTTATTCCATCCGATGCTTTTACTGCCGGATATGAACATGGACTGAGTAAGCTATTGATTTATTTGACAAACAAGAAAACAATCTTATTGTAAGTATTATGTCCATTATTAACCTCTATCTTATTGATATGTCCAGCGCATCCAACACTTCCGGTGTGGATAGATATGTAAGCACACTGATTAGTGGGCTTCAGAATATTATGGATATACATGTACATTGGATACATCTTCGAAATGATGACATGCTGCTTTTTCCAAAAGAAGAGAAAACAACCCATTACACCAAATTCAGTATACCGCTTCCACAGCAATACAACACAATAATAGCCGAACGCTTCTGGATACGAAAATACAATAAACAGGTCTATAGACTTACCAAACATCTTTTTGAAGGAAAAGAAAACTGCATCATCCACCTGCATACGCTCAATTTGATAGATTTAGCAGTATATATCCGCGAACTGACCGGCTGCAAGATAATCACACACCTCCACTGTATTCCATGGAAAGGATTGTACAACAGTGATAAAAAGCGTTTCAATAGGCTCTACGAATTAACTTACACAAACAAAAATAAAGTAGAAAAGCCAAGTCCTGAAATTTACGTAACCAATAATTGCGAGTTACAGTCTTACGCCGCACCCGATGCTCTAATTTGCGGGACTTATTGTGGTATTGACTTTTTAAATGAATGTATAGGCAATGTTACGGGTAATACCTTTGTGATACCAAATGGTGGAATCGATATTTGTGATGATTTATTCAGAAAGTACGAAAAAAATAGTGATGAAAATTTTAGCTTTTTATTTGTTGCTACAGTAAATGAAAGTAAAGGTATATTTTATATTTTACAGGCTCTTCAATTAGTTCAGAAGGAAGGGTATAAGGTTTTCTTAGTAATAGCAGGAAAGTATCCGCCGGGTTTTAAGAAGCAAATCGAACAGGACTATCCGACTCTGAATGTAACTGTCTTAGGGTTAGTTGGAATTGAAGAATTGAAA
>DHSL01000072.1 GCA_002411345.1 Bacteroidales bacterium UBA5287
CTGAATAATTCCTTATAAAGTAAGTTGTTTAGAAATTTGTAAAATGATTTTTTGTAATTGAAACCTTCTCCTGAGAGTTTTCTTTTGTCAACCACTACAGCATATACTGAAATGTCTAATTTTGCAATATCTTCAATGATTCTTTTTCTTCGGCTATGATTCTGACCAACACCACTTGATTTAATTTCACCAGTCTGAAAATTGTGCTTCTTTCTAATATCCTTTATTTCCTCTCTTAGTTTCTCAAGATTCTCGGTCTTAGTAATAACAGTCGCAATAATAAAGTGGCTTCCCTGTGTCTGGAAGTCAAATGAGTTGTTGCCAAACTCGTCTGCAAAGGCTGTTATTTGTTGAGTCATCTTGTTTTTTTAATAAGTGCAACGGTCACATGTTTGAAACGTTGGGGATTGTGGGCTTCTTCTGTATCCGCCAACACAAAAGCAGATGCGGGGCAGAACAACTCAAGTAACCACTTAAACCCCCAATGTTTTATACGCGATGTTAGGCGTTCGGCATTATCTGGTTTAAATATTTCCCTTGCTTGTAAAAAAATCTTTTACGTTTTTTTGATTTATTAAATCATCTATGTAGCTTTCTATATTATCAATAGAAAAAACTTGCTCAGATTTTAATTGTAGAGACCTTATTGTACCATCTTTTTGTGGTGCAATGAGTATAATTCTTCCGTGTTTGAGATTAAATAATCTCATATTCACTATTGCATATTCATTCCTGTCTGCGGTAAGGAAAGCCACATAATCCACTTCTCCATTTTTTGTCTTAACAAATCCTTGTCCGATATAATCTGGATTGTTTCTGGAAATCATCTGATTTTTTGAATGAGAATAATTAATGGTGTCTATTTCGATGTCTGTTAACACCATAATAGTAAAAAATATTTCATTTTTTTTACCCTTAGGTATGTATTGTTTTATTAGTTCATTTTTATTTACGGCAAAGAACGTACAATACACATTATTACCAGAATTCTCAATGAGTCGATAAAAACTTCCTATTCCAATCCCTTGAAAAGTATTTTCGCCCAACAAACTGTATTTAGGAACTGGAAATACACCAAATCGGAATGGTTTAGAATCAATACCCTTAGCATCTTCAATATCCCTATACAGCATTTCATAATCCCAAGTTGAGGAATCTTGTCTATTTATTAAATGTTGTCTTTCTTTTATTTCGTTCCAATTACTTATAGTGTCTTGTGCATAAATATTCAGACTTAGGGTAAGAAATAGAAACGGAATAAATATGAATTTTTTAATTTTCATTTTTTTAGTTTTATATTATCTATATTTAGTAGCGTTTTCTGCTGACGCCTAACGGTTCGGGGCTTTGCGTTCAGGTGGGTTGGCGGGACGAAGTCCTGTCAACAAGAGACGAACGCTGGTGCGGGAGACCAAACTCCAAGTTTGTGTGTAATCCCGCCTGACGGAAAGCCCATGTTAGCGGTAGTGCATTTATTTGTATTCCTATCGCGTGTAATTATTCTAATTCTAATTTCTCAATTTTATTGCCGACTGTAAATTCCCGCATTTCAAGTTCTAACGCCTCAAAATCTTCTCGGAACACTTTTCTTACTAATTCTCCCTCTTTCAGCAAGTAGATTTCATCGCACGTGTCTCTTAAAGTTGAAAATATGTGCGAAGAAATAATTACCGTTTTTCCTAATTCTTTCAATTTGTGAATAAGGCCAATAATGATTATATTGCTATGAATATCAACGCCATTGAAAGGCTCGTCAAGAACAAAACACTGATTGTTTTGCAGTAAAACTGCCAATAATGCCAATTTCTTTTTCATTCCTGTTGAATATGTCGAAGCATACTGATTTAGTGGTAAATCAAATATGTTTTTATCGTCAATGTTTGACACTCTCTTTTTTCGCACATTGCACAATAAACGGATATATTCTTTTCCTGTAATTTTGGTAAAGAAAAATGGCTCTGTCAACAACAATCCCAAGTGATTTTTCAGCGGGTTGATTTCCGAAGTTATTTTCCCTTCATAACTTTCCAAACCCGCAATACATCTAAATAGTGTTGTTTTTCCTGCTCCATTTTCGCCCACAATTCCGTAAACTTGTCCTTTGTTAAATTGGATATTAATATTTTTCAAGACTTGTTTTGCGCCAAAACTCTTGGACAGATTTTGTATGTTGATCATTTCAAAATTTCTTTAAGTTTATTGACTGATTGGCTGGCAAATAACGGAATAATTACAATAAGCATTGGAGGAAACAAGCCGATTGCAAATATTACGCCCTGCGTTATACCTATTTCTTCGGGATATGCTGAGTATTTTGCCAAAATCCAAGTCGTGAGATACAAAAGCCCTAAAAAAGTAAAAACAAGTAAGACTCCAATGTGTTCAAGATAAGAAATACTCAACAAAATAAGTACCGGCAGACACAAACAAAATGAAAATAAGAGTGCGGTTTTTATTTTCTCAAATAAAAACCTTGCAGGTGTACAATTATATACCCAAACAAAATACTCATTTTCAGGTTTTAGATAATATCCGGATGTCGTGAAAAAAATAAGTCCCAATGCAAAAATGCCAAGATTGAAATTATTTACTTTTATGGCAATAATTGCAAGTCCGTATGCAATGATAAACATAAAAAAACTGTTTCTAAAACCGACTGTAAATTCAAATGGTTTTTTGTGGAAAGGTGTCGGAATTGTGATATTGTAAGTTGCTCTATAACTTAACAATGCCATCACAATACTGATTACAAAAAGAATAAGTGTCAATAAGAAATGTTGTTTACACGCAAGCAAAACAATAAAAGGTAGTGCAATAATCAGATTTTCCGCTATTCGCACTTTTCTGTATTGTCTGTTTGCAAAGCAAAATTTCAGGAAATCATTTCGCTTTGTTTCACTTAATTTTGAAATAAAAAACAACGCCGCAAAAGCATAAATATATGGTATGTAAACAGATTTTCTTGAAAACAACAAAATAGAAACTCCAATAAACACGAGTGAAATAAGCAATGCCAATAAATACCCGACTATCGGATGAGATCCGTCCGATAATTTACGCTTTGTCATTAAGTATTGTAATTTAAAATACTCTTTCATTTTGTTGTTTTGCTTTGTTGTGCTATCCACCGTGCATTACCGCGAACGGTTCGGGGCTTTGCGTTCGGGCGGGATTTCGGAGCACAAAACTTCAATTTATTACTAAAGTTCATTTGAATTAGTTTAGATTTAATCTGACAGTTAAGGGCAAAAACTTAAATTTGTAAAATTGCACAAACAAATAAAGTTCAACCCTTAAAACTGTCAGAAATGAATTCAGAAACGAAGTTAATCAAAAACAAGTTAGGACTGCTTAAATTAGCAGAAGAAATCGTAAGATTCGACGGAGTCAATCAGGTAATGTCTCTCAGGCATGCAAGTATTTAGGATATAGCCGGGATCCCTTCTACCGATACAGGGAGCTGGTGGAAACCGGTGGTGAATTAGCTCTCAAGGA
>DHSL01000055.1 GCA_002411345.1 Bacteroidales bacterium UBA5287
AATCTTTTGAGACAGCCTCTTTTCATATACTTTTAAGTAAACTGATTTGTCAGAATGTATATCGTAAACTTAAAGCCAACCCATAAAACCAATAATCATTGTAACTATTCGTAAAATTAAATGATGGTTTCCAGTCCAAAGATGCAGCAAAAGGTGCTCTTGGAAATGCATATTCCAGACCTCCAATTATATCTGCTCCCAATAAGAAACCATTATTATATCCATCATTTTTGTATAATCCACCAATGTGTGCTCCAAGACCTAAATACCAATCTAAATTAGGTGCACCCGGAACCGGTTGTTGATATTCGTAAAGCCCAGTTAATTGAAAATAGTGAGGAGACGCTGATAGAATAAATTCACCTGCACTTGCCGGAGCAAAGAAGGTTTTGTAAGTTAAACCATTATCATATCCTAATCTAACACCAAATGCTGAATTATAAGTTTGTGCTTGTAGTGATGTAGATACAGCAAAAATAAGTAAACAGCCAATTAAAAGTTTTTTAAGTTTCATAAATCAAAAGTTTTAATTAATAATATTTCCGACTTTTTTATTCTTGATTATTCTAAATTAAATTTGAATAATAACCAATAAACGTATAAATCTCTTTTTTGTTTATAACAATTATATTCCTTTGATTATTTTTTATGAAAAGGTTTAATGTGTATGTCTTTTTTTATAACAATTCCTGCATAATGGTTGGTATTCCTCCAGTTCTCCAAGCATTACTTGTTTGTCGTTTTCTACAATTCTATCTGAATAACTTGCGAGTCTTCCACATTTGACGCAAATTGCATGTACTTTAGTAACTTCTTCTGCTATAGCGCATAATGCAGGCATTGGTCCGAAAGGAATTCGTTTGAAATCCATATCAAGGCCAGCTACTATCACTCTAATTCCTTGATCTGCCAATCGTTGACATACATCGACTAATCCTTCATCAAAGAATTGCGCTTCGTCAATACCCACTACTTGTGATTCTGAAGAAAGTAATAATATATTGCTAGAATGCTCTACAGGTGTAGATTGTATAGAATTTTTGTCATGTGAAACTACTTCCTCTTCCGAGTAACGAATGTCTATAGAAGGCTTAAATATTTCTACGGATTGATTTGCTATTTTAGCTCTGCGGAGTCTTCGCAGTAGTTCTTCTGTTTTACCTGAAAACATTGAACCGCAAATCACTTCAATATGACCTGTGGTTCGTGTTTCATTTAGATTGTCTTCTTCAAATATCATGTTATTTTCCTTTGACTATTTTCTTGATTTCGTTTAATTTATTTAGAGCTTCAAGTGGTGTTAAATTGTTTACATCCAGATTAATGATTTCATCTCGCACCTGGCTTAGAATGGGATCATCAAGTCGGAAGAAACTTAATTGATAACCTTCACGTTTTTCAATCATGTCTCCGATTGGCTTTTTAATATTCCCTTTTCGATTGTTTTCTTCCATCTGTTTCAGTATTACTTCCGCTCTTTGTGTAATACTTTTTGGCATACCTGCCATTTTGGCTACATGAATTCCAAAGCTATGCTCACTTCCACCAGGAGTCAATTTTCTAAGAAAGATTACTTTGTTGTCTATTTCTTTAACAGAAACATTGTAGTTCTTTATGCGTTTAAATGACTTTTCCATTTCATTTAACTCATGATAGTGTGTAGCAAATAGAGTTCTGGCATGTGATTTTGGATGCTCATGAAGGTATTCAACAATTGCCCATGCAATAGAAATACCATCGTAAGTACTAGTTCCACGTCCTAATTCATCAAATAAGACTAGACTTTTTTGTGAAATGTTATTAAGAATATTGGCAGCCTCATTCATTTCTACCATAAAAGTTGATTCGCCCATAGATATATTATCAGAAGCACCAACACGTGTGAAAATTTTATCGACTAAGCCTATTTGTGCTGCCTCAGCAGGTACAAAACAGCCTATTTGTGCTAAAATAACAATAAGTGCAGTTTGTCTGAGTAAAGCTGATTTACCAGCCATATTAGGGCCAGTAATGATAATGATCTGTTGTGATTCACTATCCAGATAAATGTTATTGGGAATATATGGTTCATCTGGTGGCAACTGTTTTTCAATTACAGGATGTCTGCCATTTTTAATATCAATTATGTCAGAGCCGTTGATTTGCGGGCGGATATACATATTTGATTCCGATACCTTTGCAAATGAAAGTAAACAATCCGCTTGTGCTATTATATTTGCATTTATTTGGATGATAGGAATATACTCTATAAGACTAGCTACTAATGAATTGTATAACTGTGTTTCAAGTGCTAATATTCTTTCTTCTGCGCCTAAAATCTTTTCTTCGTATTCCTTTAACTCTTCTGTTATATATCGTTCGGCATTTACCAATGTTTGTTTTCTAATCCAATCTTCCGGAACTTTATCTTTATGAGTATGTCTAACTTCAATATAATAACCAAAAACATTATTGAATCCAATTTTTAAAGAAGGTATGCCGGTCCGTTCACTTTCTTTTTGTTGTAATTTCGACAAATAATTTTTGCCTGAATGTGAAATATCCCTGAGTTCGTCTAGTTCTGAGTTGACACCATTACAAATATATCCTCCTTTATTTGTTGTAGCAGGTGGATCGGGAGTTATTTCTTTTTCAATTCTGTTTCTAATAAGAGGGCAGGGATTCAGCTTTTCGCTCATCTCTTTTAAACTCGTATTATCAGATTGAAAAAAAGCCTCTTTTATTGGTTCAATAGCTGTTAACGCATTTTTAAGCTGAACGATTTCGCGGGGATTAATTCTTCCTACAGCAGCTTTTGATATCAACCTCTCCAGATCACCGATTTGAGAAAGTTGTTCGATAAGCAGATGTTTTAAGTCTGGATTTCGGAAAAAGTTTTCAACAACATCCTGTCTATTTTGTATTGCTTTTATATCTTTTAATGGAAATACTAACCATCTGCGAAGTAATCTTGATCCCATTGGGGATTCTGTTTTATCGATAATTTCAAGTAAACTCTTTCCACCCTCATTCATTGGTGCAAGCAATTCCAGGCTGCGAACCGTGAACTTATCTAAACGCACGAATCTTTCTTCTTCAATTCTTACCAAAGAAATGATATGATTGAGTTGATTATGTTGTGTAATGTCGAGATAGTGAAGAATAGCTCCAGATGCAATAATCCCTTGAGTCAGATTTTCGATCCCGAATCCTTTTAGGTTTTTTGTGTTGAAATGATTTAAAAGTCTACTTTTTGCGGTATCTTCCGTAAATATCCAGTCTTCCAGCTCGAAAAGAAAATAATTAAAGCCAAAGTTTTCCTTGAAATTCTTTTTGCTTCCTCGTTCAATTAAAATTTCCTTAGGGGAAAAGTTAGAAAGTAGCTTATCAACCTCGTCTCTATTCCCTTCAGTTGTTAAAAACTCGCCAGTTGATATATCAAGAAATGAAATACCGAAAACCTTGTTATTGGGTGTATGTATTGCGCAAAGAAAATTGTTTTCTTTGTGATTCAGCATATTGTCATCTATGGAAATTCCAGGAGTAACAACTTCTGTTATTCCTCTTTTGACAAGGGTCTTTGTCGTTTTTGGATCTTCAAGCTGATCGCAAATAGCCACTCGCTTCCCAGCTCTTACAAGTTTAGGCAAATAGGTATCCAGTGCATGATGTGGAAAACCAGCCATTTCAACAGCGTTAGGTGTTGTGCTTGATCTTCGCGTCAGGGTAATGCCGAGTATATCTGCCGCTTCTGCTGCGTCGTCAGCGTATGTTTCATAAAAATCACCTACACGAAACAAAAGAATAGCATCGGGATGCTGTTCTTTTATCTCGTAGAACTGTTTCATCATTGGGGTTTCTACTTGTTTTTTACTCACAAGAATTTATTTTTGGAGAACAAAGATAATAAAAAATGAGAAGAGTAAATGAACTGTCTTCTATCAATTCATTTAGATTATTCTTTTTCTGAAAGTACTCGGCGAAGTTCTTTTACTCCTTCAGATGCTCCCAATTTAATAATATTAATGTTTCTTCTGTTAGTTTTGACCTCTTTTGGATCAATCAGATAGACAGGGGTATTTTCATTTACATAATTCAATAAACCAGCTGCAGGATAAACATTCATGGAAGTTCCTATAATTACAAAAATATCGGCTTCATTTGCAATTTTTGCTGCTTTATTTATCATCGGTACAGCTTCTCCAAACCAAACAATGTGTGGGCGAAGTTGAAACCCTTCTTCGCATAAGTCACCTAATTTGATTTCAGGATGTTCGGGTGATAATTCATATATTATTTCAGGATATCTTGTTGAACGAACTTTCATGAGTTCTCCATGCAAATGTATCACATTTTTACTACCAGCGCGTTCATGAAGGTTATCGATATTTTGTGTTATTATATTCATATCGAATTCTTTTTCCATTTCAGCAAGACCTATATGCCCTTGGTTAGGCTTGGTATTAAGTAATTCTTTTCGTCTTTGATTATAAAAATTAATAACAAGTTCAGGATCTGCAGCAAAACCTTCAGGTGTAGCAACTTTCTCTACAGGATATTGTTCCCATAATCCTCCAGAATCTCTGAAAGTTGAAATACCGCTTTCTGCACTCATACCTGCTCCGGTTAATACTGCAATTTTCTTTTTCATTATTTATTATCTCTTAAGCCTCACGGAGTTTTATTATGACAAATATAGTTTTTTATCATTCAAAAAACGAATTATTCACTTTTAAATGCTAATTTTGTATCTTTAATAATCTAAACGGTAAATGTATAAAGGATTTTCGTTTAAAATAAAAAAGGAAAAATGAATAAATTGAGCTATGCATTAGGCATGAATATGGCTGTAAATCTTTTAAACTCTGGTATTAACGATCTTGACACAGAGTCTTTTGTAAAAGGTTTTACTGATACAATGAGTAATACAAAAACTACACTTACTCCAACTGAAGCAAACCAATTGATTGAAGATTATTTTACAAAAAAACAGAATGAAATGCAAAACAAGAATATTGAAGAAGGCAAAGTTTTTTTAGCTGAAAACAAAAAAAGACCAGAGGTATGTGAACTTGAAAGTGGTTTACAATATGAAATTTTAAAAGAAGGTAATGGAAATAAACCAAAGTACACAGATAAAGTCCGTTGCCATTATCATGGAACACTTATAAATGGAACAGTTTTTGATAGTTCAGTTCAGCGTGGACAACCTGCAACATTTGGTGTAAATCAGGTTATTAAAGGATGGGTTGAAGCTCTACAATTAATGAGCGAAGGTTCAATGTGGCGTTTGTTTATCCCCTCTGAATTAGCTTATGGAAAACAAGGAGCAGGAAATATGATTGGACCTAATACAACTTTGATTTTTGATGTAGAGTTATTAGCAATAGTATAAATAAAATAATATATTCATCAAATTAAATTTTTAACTTATAAACAAATGAAAAGAAATTTTTTAAGCGCACTAGGTGCATTAACTGTTAGTGCTTTGTTACTGACTTCTTGTAATGGAGGAGCTTCTGTGCCTAAAGCATCATTGAGTAATTCTACAGATAGTTTATCATACGCTTATGGTGTAAATCTAGCTGATCAGGGAGGATTGATTCAGTTTTTAGAACAATCAGGTGTTTTGCAAAATACCGATGATTTAGAGTATCAATTACAAATGCTTAATGTTGACTCAACTTCTTCACCTGAATTACAGAAACAAAAAGAAGCCATTCAATCAAAAATTGATTCTATTAAAAAAGTGAATGCACCAAAATTAAATGAATTTATTAAAGGTGTTAAACAATCATTGAGTGGTGGTGAAGAAAAGACTCCTTATATTTTAGGATTAAGTATTGGTAATCAAATTAAGACAGGTATGTTACCTCAATTCAATGAGATGGCATTTGCTGCTGATACTACTCAAAAAGTTAATGAAAATCAAATGCTTTCAGGTCTTATTGGTGCATTAAAAGGTGAAGAACTTGCTTTCAATAAAATGGATGCAAATCAATATATGCAAACAAAGATGGAAGCTGCTCAGGCAGAAGCTATGAAAAAGCAAGAAGAAGCTTTGAAAGTTCAATATAAAGATTCAATTGCAGCTGGAGATAAATTCCTTGCAGAAAATGCTAAAAGAGAAGGTGTTGTAACTTTGCCAAGCGGATTGCAATATGAAATAATAAAAGAAGGTCGTGGTCCTGTTCCAACTGAAGCTAATACAGTAAAAGTTAACTATAAAGGAACTTTGATTAACGGTACTGTTTTCGATAGCAGTTATGATAGAAAAGAACCAACTACTTTTGGAGTAACTCAAGTTATTCCCGGATGGACAGAAGCACTTAAATTGATGCCTGTTGGTTCAAAATGGAAAGTCTATATTCCTTATAATTTAGCTTATGGTGGTCAGGATCGTGGTACAATTCCTCCATTCTCTAATTTGATATTTGAAGTTGAATTATTAGAAATAGTAAATCAATAATAAATCCACATATAAAACAAAAACCTCTCCAATTTATTATTTGGAGAGGTTTTGTTTTTTAATAAAGAGAGAATCAAAACAATCCTTCAATAGACAAGTATCGCTCACCTGTATCATAATTAAAAGTGATAAATCGTTTATTACTTGCGAGCTCACCAATCTTTTTAGCAACTGCAGCTAAAGATGCACCTGTAGATATTCCTCCTAAAATACCTTCTTCTTTTGCCAAACGTCGAGCATAATCATAAGCCTCTTCTTTAGTTATTTTGATCACGCTATCAAGAATATTTAGATCAAGTGTATCCGGAATAAACCCTGCACCAATGCCCTGAATAGCATGTGATCCTGATCGACCCTCTGTAATTATTGGAGAATCAGTAGGCTCAACTCCTATAACCTGAATTGATGGAAATGATTCTTTCAATCGTGAACCCACACCCGTGATATGACCGCCAGTACCGATACCAGAAATCAAATAGTCGAATCCTTCAGGAAAGTCATCAATAATTTCCTGTGCTGTTGTTCTAGCATGAATTGCAGGATTTGCTGCATTTTTAAATTGCTGTGGAAGCCATGAGTCAGCTATTGTTTTTTGTAATTCTTCAGCTTTTTCAATTGCCCCTTTCATTCCCTTTTCGCGAGGAGTAAGTACCAGTTCAGCTCCATAAAGGGCAATCAGTCTACGTCTTTCGACAGACATTGATTCGGGCATCACAATGATTACTTTATAGCCTTTTACTGCTCCAACAAAAGATAATCCAACTCCAGTGTTTCCTGATGTTGGTTCTATAATTGTACCACCAGGTTTTAACCAGCCTTTATCTTCAGCATCTTCAATCATTGCCAAAGCAATACGATCTTTGATACTACCAGCAGGATTTTGTTTTTCCATTTTAATCCAAACTTCCTGATCAGGAAACAATTTACTTAAACGAATGTGTGGTGTTTTACCTATAACATCTATAATGCTTTGATATTTCATAATATACTTCTGTTTTACAAATTTATATTGAATTATATACTTTAAATACTAAAATCAATAGGTTGAATAAAATCCTTAACAGTTCTAATTTTTACATCGACAGAATTATAGACAAGAGAGTAGGGGATAACACTTTGTGTTAGCCATGCACCTCCTCCTATAGTAGAATCATGTCCAATTACAGTTTCGCCACCTAAAATGGTAGCATTAGCATAGATTACCACATTATCTTCAACCGTTGGATGACGTTTGACATCTGCAAGTTTTTTTTCGACTAATAATGCTCCTAGTGTAACACCCTGGTAAATTTTCACATTACTACCAATCACTGTAGTCTCTCCAATCACTATGCCTGTACCGTGATCCATAAAAAGTTTATTTCCAATTTTTGCTGCAGGGTGAATATCTATTCCTACTTTTGAATGGACATGTTCGGTAAATAATCTTGGAATAAGTGGAACGCCTAATTGGTACAAAATGTTTGCTAATCTATAGATGCATAAAGCATAGAAACCCGGATAAGTTAAAACAACTTCTTCTAGACTTTTTGCTGCAGGATCGTTATCGAGATAACATTGAGCATCTTCATTTAGTTGTTGTTGAATTATAGGTAATTGTTCAAAAAAAGAAATAAGTGTTTTATTCGCAAATTCTTTATTTGTAATATTACTAATATTCTTAAACAATGTCTTAGCTACTTCTAATAGGTTTTTATGCATTTTTTCCTGATCAGGACTTTCGCATATTGGAAATAGTTGAGCAAAAAGGTTGTCTGCAACTTGTTCCAATTTACATTTATCGATTGGAACGTGAACCGTTTGAGAATTGAACTTATTTACAAGATCAATTATATTCTTATTCATAAAAAGGGAATTTTTGAAATAGATAAATAAATGTTGTTTGAATATAAGAGGATTGTTTATCGCAAATCGAGGAGATCAGCAACAACAGCAACAACAGCAACAACATATATCTAAGATAGAGTTTACCATTTCTTTTTTGTGTTATAACAAAGATAAGTATAAAAAAATAAATATGAACAATAAACAGATTGAATTTATTGAATCTATTTTATGTTTATCCAATAGATACATAACATTTGACTACTTAATATGTTTTATTCTTTTCCTCAAATCTTCACCTAATTCTTTTTTATCTATCATATGTTTCAACGTAGAAATTACAAAAGGATTTTGATTTAGTGTGTCGTTAAAACATTTAAAGTCAATATTTTCCATTTGAATGTATTCGTCAGCAGTTGATCTTGTTTTGTAAGAAAGTGTGAATTCTTTTTTTGCGTCATTGTAAATCATTTCATCTAAACTTAAAACGCTTGCTTCCCATTTATCAATAATAGAAAGAATATCTTGTGCAGTTATTGTTTCAAGTGTTAATTGATAGAATTTCTGTATTTTATCCCATGCCCATGTCCATTCATACTCATAGTAATTTTCGTGCATTGTTTTAAATGCATTATTGATTTCAAGTAGAGTTTTAATTTGACCTTTTTCTATTGCATTTAGCAGAGAATCAATCTCGGTTTGTGGAGCAATTAATCCTGCAAGATCCATCCAATCGCCCAGACCAATGTTCGTTTTTGGCTTAAGTTGTTCTCTAATTTCTTGATTAGATTTAAATAAAGTTTTTTCGAGTTTTTTTATGATAGAATTGCCAAGGAATTTATGGATTGCTATTTTATATAGAGACAATCCTCTTTTTAACGCTCGATTTGTTATAATGCAACTTTGAAATGAATAAATTTCAGAATCTTCGCCTGAATTAGTTTTCAATCCATTTAATATATCAATTCCTGCAAATACTTTTTGTATTGTGAAGGGACTCAGTAAGTTGAAATTTATAAAATCTAGATTTACAACATCCTTTCTGTTATCTCTTTGAGGCCATTTTTTTGCATCTCGAATAGTTCCCACGCTTCTTAAATTAATTCCCGGAGAGATATATGTAGTGTTGTCTTTTTCTATTAGATAAGAATAGGGAAGATTACTTGTATCAGAATGTTTGTAATGTCTACCCATAATAAGTGAAAAAGTCCCAACTTTTGCAGGCCATTGTACATACGAATTACTTGTTGTTTTTGCTCCGCGTTCAACTAAACCGTGGTGAATAGGACCTAATTTATACAAATGATTACTTTGATTTGAACCCGAACCAGCATTCATAAAAGAAAACATACTTGCAATTAATAAGGTCGATTTATGATGCGTAACAGTAAATGGGCCGGCAAAAAGAGCACAAGCTTCACCATTTTCACCCTGACAATTACTAAAGAATAGAGAATCAGATGCAGTATATCCATGTCCTAAAGCACACGCCTGTCCTACAAAACATCTTGTTATGATACTTCCACCATCAATATGAGAACCGGAAGAAATAATAAAGTCTTCCGCTATAACGTTTCTTCCAATATAGACTGGCGCAATTTCATTACTATTTATGCATCCGTTTTTAAGCTTCATTGCACCCGTTATTTTGCAGTGAGAACCTATTTTTACATTTTTAATATAACCAACATTTACTATCTTACAATTGTTGCCAATAATTCCCATATCAGATGATTGTTCTTTGGTGTAAGCATCAATGATAACTTTCATCTGTTCAACTAATTGTGGACGATCTTTGTATAAAGCATAAATATATGCAAAATGTGAAGATAGTTTATCGTTTATATGTACTTCATTTCCACCAGTTTCATTCAGAACATTTACTTCTATTCCATTTCCAAAAGATGTTTTACCATCTACTAAGATTACATCTACGTTTTGTATAAAACTATCATCGCCAATTTGATAGTTTGCTATATAATTCTGAATATTTTCAATTACAACATTATCACCGATGATACAATTATGTATAACGGAATTATTAATGCAGGCATGTTTTTTTAAACCACCGGTTAATAGAAAATTCTTTTCTAATACTCCAATATAAATATCTCCTGAGAATTGAGTGTTTTTAATATAATTAGGAACAAATCGACTTTTAACAAATACTTGTGACCAATTTTCATGTGAACAGTTGTTTAATTCTAGTGCTTTTATTTCCTCGTTACTTAGTGATCGATAATGTGTGCCCATTAATTCTATAGTTATAATTAGAATGATATAAAACTATAAACGAGACTCTTTTAGGGAATCTCGTTTAGATGTATTATTTTGTAGCTAGAGCTTCATAAATTAATCTTTCCAGCTCTTCGGCCAAGTCCGGATTGTCTTTGAGTACTTGTTTTGTAGCATCTCTGCCTTGAGCAAGTTTGGTATCATTATAACTATACCAAGAACCGCTTTTTTTAATTACTCCAAGTTCAGCACCCATATCAACTATTTCTCCAATTTTTGAGATACCTTCACCGTACATAATATCAAATTCTGCTTTACGGAAAGGAGGAGCGACTTTATTTTTAACCACTTTTACACGTGTAGGCTTACCAATCATTTCTTCACCCTCTTTCAAAGGCGATCCATTTCCACGAATATCAAGACGAATAGAAGCATAAAACTTTAGTGCATTACCACCAGTTGTTGTTTCGGGATTACCAAACATGACGCCAATCTTTTCGCGTAACTGATTTATAAATATGCATGTTGTATTTGTTTTGCTTATTGCACCTGTGAGTTTTCTTAAAGCCTGAGACATCAAACGAGCTTGAAGTCCAACATTTGAATCTCCCATATCTCCTTCAATTTCTTTTTTAGGAGTAAGAGCAGCAACAGAGTCAACAACAACAATATCGATTGCTGAAGAGCGAATAAGTTGTTCTGCAATTTCCAATGCTTCCTCACCGCTATTAGGTTGAGATATTAATAGATTATCAATGTCAACACCCAATTTTTCCGCATAAAACCTGTCGAAAGCATGTTCAGCATCAATAAAAGCAGCAACACCACCGGCTTTTTGTGCTTCAGCAATTGCGTGAATAGCTAAAGTTGTTTTACCCGAAGATTCAGGACCATAGATTTCTATAACACGTCCTCTTGGATAACCTCCTACACCAAGTGCAACATTTAAACCTATTGATCCTGACGAAATTACGGCCATTTCTTCTATTTTCTCGTCTCCCATTTTCATAATAGAGCCTTTGCCGTAAGTCTTCTCAATTTTATCCATTGCTGCACGCAAGGCTTTCATTTTTTCGCTTTTGTTACTGTCTACTTCTTTTTCTGTATTAGCCATAATAATATAATTTGTATTGTCTCAATTGTTATTTTACCAGTCCTAAAATTTGTTCAGCATGGTTTTTAGTATCAATATTCCTACCTGCTATGATGTGCTCAATTATCCCGTTTTCGTCAATAAGAAATGTAGTGCGAACAGTACCCATATATTTTTTACCCATCATTGTTTTTTCTTGCCAAACACCAAATTGTTCAACTAATTTCTTATCCGTATCAGATATCAATTCAAAAGGTAAAGAAAACTTTTCAATAAATTTTTGATGTGAAGATTTACTGTCAACGCTCACACCAATAACATGATATCCACCGTCTAAAAGGTCTTCGTGACCATCACGTAAGCTGCATGCTTCGGCTGTACATCCTGGAGTATTATCTTTTGGATAAAAATATAAAGCGAGTTTTTTGCCTTTAAAATCACTTGATTTTATTTCTTTGTCATTTTGATTTACACCTAATATCTCGGGAATTTTATCCCCAACAGTCAGTCCCATATTTAGTACTTTAATTATTGTTTAATGGGTTAAAGTTATAAAATTATTCGACGGCAATAAAGAAATTAGAGCATTATTTATGTATTCATTTAAATCAATTTGTAAAGACCTCCAGGTAATGCTTTTACTACATTCTTCATTTCAAGTTCAAGTAATGTGAAAAAAAGGTCGGCAACAGGTGTATTTAACTCAAGAGCTAATAAGTTCACTTGAATAGAATCTTTATTGTACAGAATATCTACAACTCTTTTTTCATCTTCATTTAAATCGATAAATAACTCACGCTGTTTAGGTTCTGTCTTTACATCATTATTCCAACCCATTTGTTTCAGAAAACTTTCTATGTCCTGGAATAATACGGCTTTATTTTCTGTTATAATTTTATTGCAACCTACTGAATGAATATCCGTAACTCTTCCAGGTATTGCAAATACTTCTCTAAAATAGGAGTTTGCTATATCAGCTGTAATGAGAGAGCCTCCTTTATTAGCCGATTCAACAACTATTACTGCATCTGCCATTCCTGCAACAATTCTATTGCGTTTCACAAAATTAAAACCCTCTGGACTGGTCTTAGAAGGAAATTCAGAAATCAGGGCCCCATGACTGAGCATTTCAACTGCAGTTTTTCTATGTGCTGCTGGATAAATCCTATCCAAACCATGCCCCAACACAGCAATTGTAGAAAGATTGTTCTTTAATGCTGCGCGATGTGAACATATATCTATCCCAAATGCTAATCCACTTATTATTAATAGATCAGGTATTCTTTCAGATAGTTCTTTTACTATTTTCTCACAACAATGTTTGCCATATTCTGAAGCATGTCTTGTTCCAACAATACTAATAGTTTTTGCACGGTTGAAATCAACATTTCCTTTAGAATATATGAGTATTGGTGCATCAATACAATTGGTAAGTCGCTGAGGATAAAGTGGGGATGTGAAAAAATGAAGGTCGATAGCATTCTTTTCGATAAACTTCAATTCTTCTTCTGAACGTTTCATCACTTCTGAATTGTGAATCTCGCTGATTAATCGACGTGATATACGCGGTATTTTCTCCAGATTTTTAGTACTTTCTTTGAAAATTGCTTCTTCATCGCCAACGGTTTGCATTAACGTGCGGGCAAGTGTTATTCCAATCCCTTTTATTTGTGTGAGGGCTATTTGATATATAGATTTATCGGTAACCATTATAGATACTCTTTTTGAGTTTATTTATTTTTCTTTTTCGTGAGTTATTAATTTGTTATTGTAAATCAAAAAATCATTATAAATATTCTTTAAATGCATCATCAAAAACATCTGGTTTAGTCAGTTTTCCATTGATAAGATTCACCACTTCGATTTGTCCTTTAGCACATAATGCGTTATCAGACAAACGAATAATTTCTTGATGAAATATATATTTCAGACTAACTCGTTCAATTTGACTTATTGTGCATTTGAAGACATCCATACCTATTAAAGGTATTTTGTAGCGAATAGCAACGCGTGAAACTACTGCATCAATTCCTTTATTATGTAAATCGAAGAAATTCAACCCTACTTTTTCCATAAATTCATGGCGCGTAACCTCGAAATAGTGTTGATAATTTGCATTATTTACGTGACCTTGAGCGTCGCACTCGTAGTCGCGCACTTTCATTTCATATTCAAATATATTTTGATTCATTCGTTAAATAAATATTCAATTTAATTCCCCACACTTTAAGTTTAGCTAAAAGTGTGGGGGATAGATTTGTATAGATATTGTAAGTAATCGTAACTTATTAATGATTTTTGATCCATTCTCTTGCATTTACAAAAGCTTCCATCCATGGTGTAACATCATTCTTGTGATATTCAAAAGGATAGAATGCATTTTGCCAAGGGAAAATAGTACGTTCAAGGTGAGGCATCATTGCTAAATGACGACCGTCATTAGAGCATACTGCTGCTGCTTCGTAACTTGAACCGTTGGGATTTCCCGGATAATTATCATAGACATATTTAACAGCTATATTACATTTTGATTCCTCTTCTGGCAGATCAAAACGTCCTTCGCCATGAGCAACCCAAATTCCTAATTTTGTTCCGGTCAGCGATTTAAACATAACTGAGTTATTAGGTTGAATTTCAACACTAACAAAAGTAGACTCGAATTTATGAGAAAGATTATGCTTCATTTTAGGATGATTTTCTCCCAACTCAGGATAAATCAGTCCAAGTTCCATCAACAATTGACATCCGTTACAAATTCCAAGGCTTAAAGTATCTTCTCTTGCAAAAAAATTCTTTAAAGCTTTGTTAGCCTTTTCGTTATATAGAAATCCGCCTGCCCATCCTTTAGCAGATCCTAAAACATCTGAATTAGAGAATCCTCCGCAGAAAACAGCAAATTGAATATCTTCCAGTGTTTCACGTCCTGAAATTAAGTCGGTCATATGAACATCTTTCACATCAAAACCAGCTAAATAGAGAGAGTAGGCCATTTCACGTTCACCATTTGTCCCTTTTTCACGAATTATGGCTGCTTTCAATCCTGATTTTTCTTTTCTATTTGGATCAAGACCCAAGTCTTCGAATTTGCCTGTAAACGAACTGCTAAATTCGAATTTAAGTGGTTGTTCTTTATAGTTATCGAATCGTTCTTTAGCACAAACATTGCCACTCTGTTTCCGATCTAATAGATAAGATGTTTTGTACCAAACATCACGAAGCTTATCAATATCTAGTTCTGTTCTAAAATCATCTTTTTCGATAATCAGTTTACGTTCTTCAATAGGACGTGCAACAATTGCAAAACCTATTCCATAATCATTGAGTATCTTTTCTACAAGATGATGATGTTTAACTTGAATAATCACTCCGGGATTCTCAGCAAATAGAATCTTCACTAAATCAGAATGTCTGATTTTATCAAGTCGAGCTTCCAAACCTCCTTCTGTATTGGCAAAACACATCTCCAACATCGTGGTTATCATTCCACCTGCAGAAATATCATGTCCTGCTAAAACCAATCCTCGATTTACTAGTTCTTGGATTGCTGCAAAAGAATTCTTGAAATATTCTGCATCCGTAACTGTTGGTACTTCATCTCCAACTTTACTTAGGGTTTGTGCTAATGCTGATCCTCCAAGTCGTAATGAATCGCATGAAAAATCTACATAATAAAGATAGGTTCCTTTAATATAAGCTATTACAGGAGAAACAATTTTCCGAATGTTTTTCACTTCACCAGAAGCTGAAATGATTACGGTTCCAGGAGAAAGGACATTGAAATTGTCATATTTTTGAGTCATTGATAAAGAATCTTTTCCCGTAGGAATGTTGATCCCTAAATCGCAAACAAAGTCGGAGCATGCTTCAACAGCTTTATATAATCTTGCATCTTCACCTTCGTTTCTACACGACCACATCCAATTGGCGCTCAACGAAACACTTTGTAATCCATTAGAAAGAGGAGCAAATACAATATTTGTAAGTGCTTCGGCTACTGACATAACAGAACCGGCTGCTGGATCTACTATCCCAACTTGAGGTGCATGACCAATAGAGGTGGCCATTCCCGCATATCCTTTATAATCAAGGGCTACAGCTCCAAGATCACTTAGTGGCAATTGAATTTCACCTTGACATTGTTGACGTGCTACTTTACCTGTTACAGAACGATCGACTTTGTTGGTTAGCCAATCTTTACAAGCAACGGCTTCTAGTCGCAACACATTTTCTATGTATGAATCTAAATTCTCAATATTGTATTCTGGTGCAGTAAATTCTTCTTCAACTGTATTATCATTCATGATTGTAACAGGTGGTTTCCCAAAGAAATCTGCTAACTCCATATCAATTGGTCGGATACCATTGTCTTTTTCAAAGACGAATTTCATATCATCTGTTGTTTCACCAACTACATACATCGGCGAACGTTCACGGGAGGCTATTTTCTCAATTCTTTCAATATCTTTTTCCTTCACAAGTAATCCCATGCGTTCTTGACTTTCGTTTCCAATTATTTCTTTAGCAGAAAGGGTTTGGTCGCCTACAGGTAGTCTATCTAAGTCAATCTTTCCTCCAGTTTGTTCAACTAACTCTGAAAGACAGTTTAAATGTCCTCCCGCACCATGATCATGTATAGAAACAATTGGATTCTCATCTGACTCGGCAAGCGAACGGATAACATTGGCTACTCGTTTTTCCATTTCCGGATTGGCACGCTGAACAGCATTTAATTCAATTCCGGAAGAATATTCGCCGGTATTAACGGAAGACACCGCGCCGCCGCCCATACCAATTCTGTAGTTATCGCCACCAAGAACAACAATTTTTTCACCGGTTTCTGGTGTCTCTTTCAATGCATCGCGTTTATTGGCAAAACCAACGCCGCCAGCAAGCATAATTACTTTATCATAACCGAATTTTCTATAATTCTCTTCGTGTTCAAAAGTGAGTAAAGAACCACAAATAAGAGGTTGCCCAAATTTGTTTCCAAAGTCCGAAGCTCCATTGGATGCTTTAATAAGTAGTTGCTCTGGAGTTTGATACAACCATTTTCTTGGATCTAAAGCTTTTTCCCATGCTCTGTCATTTTCTAATCGAGGGTAGGAGGTCATGTAAACAGCTGTTCCAGCAATTGGAAGCGATGCTTTTCCACCTGATAAACGGTCGCGTATTTCTCCTCCGGTACCGGTAGATGCTCCATTGAAAGGTTCAACAGTTGTTGGAAAATTATGAGTTTCAGCTTTTAGTGAAAGTACACTGTCGAAATCTTTTGTCTCAAAAAAATCAGGCTTGTCTCCACTAGCAGGTGCAAATTGTTCAATTGTTGGTCCGTCAAAAAAAGCAACATTATCTTTATATGCACTGATTATTCCATTTGGATTAACCTTTGAGGTCTTTTTAATGAGCTGAAACAAAGAATATTCTTTTTCTTCACCATCAATAATAAATTTACCATTGAATATCTTATGACGACAATGTTCTGAATTTACTTGCGAGAATCCGAAAACTTCACTGTCAGTAAGTTTACGATTCATTTTT
Organism: Bacteroidales bacterium UBA5287; assembly: GCA_002411345.1. Lineage (GTDB taxonomy): Bacteria > Bacteroidota > Bacteroidia > Bacteroidales > Dysgonomonadaceae > UBA5287. The sequence goes on from DHSL01000055.1 coordinate 17,139, forward strand.
TCGCTTACCTTATTTAGATAACTCACTTCTTCGGGACTCAATGCTAGTCCTTCTTTTTCGTTGTATTCAGCAATATTATCTATGAATAGTATCTCTTCTGGCTTTTTGTCGATATTGAAAATGTTCTGATCTAGTTTGTCATAAATTCTTTGTAACATGGGATCATACTCATCTGAAATCAGACTGTATTCTTCAATTCGTTCAATACCAGTAATACCCATATTCTGAGTAATTTCTACGGCACAAGTACTCCAGGGAGTAATCATTTCGCGACGTGGACCAATAAACCGTTCATTTATTTCGGTTGCGTCCAATTTTTCTGCATTTCCGAATAGCCATTTTAACCGCTGAATCATTTCAGCCGACAATTCGGCAGAAGTATCTACTGCTATAACAGTTTTAGAGAGAGTCTGAAAAAAAACAATCATAATATTGTATCTTATTAGATAAGTGGATTATATTATTATAAACTACAAAGTTAATAAAAGCAATCCAAAAGCGGAAAATTAGATGTGTTTTTGTATGATTTAATAAATGAGTTTATCTTTGTTGCTTTAATGTGAGTTGATTTGCTATTGTTCGAAATATAGAATATGTTTTTATTTATTGTAAAAGGTATAATTATTGGTTTATTGGTCTCTGCACCAATGGGACCAATAGGAATGCTTACTATCCAAAGAACGTTGTTGAGAGGAAGGTGGCATGGATTTGCAACTGGCATCGGAGCAATGTTGTCCGATTTGGTTTATGCGACTTTAATAATGATGACAGTCGGTAAAGTATCTCATTTCATTGAAGATAACAGGGTGCCATTTTTATGGATCTCAAGTATAATTCTTATTGGTTTTGGTTTTTTAGTTTATAGAACAAATCCAATTAAAGATTGGGCGTCAAATGTTTTACCTATGCAGACGCGTTACATAAAGGACTTTGCGACTTCATTTGTACTTACTTTCTCAAATGTGTCAATTATTTTTGTGTTTCTAACTTTATATACACAAATGTCATTTAACCCGGTTAGAGAAGGAACAACTCAAATAATTATTGCTATTTCAACAATTGCTTTGGGAGCTCTTATTTGGTGGTTTGTTGTAACATCAATAGTTTCAAAGATGCGTAAACACTTTAATCGCAGAGGATTGATACTCTTAAATCGGATTGTTGGAACAATTTTTATGATAATTGGGGTGGCTGGTCTGATATTAAATCATTATTGAAAACCTACCATCTTTTAGCCATTTCAATTACTTCCAAATCTCTAATATTACCATCATCAATTACAAAACGTAATAGGGTTCTTACCTTATGTATTCCATAAATTCCGGCAGAACCGGGATTCATGTGCAAACATTTTAATTTGTCATCGTACATGACTTTTAAAATATGAGAATGACCTGATATGAATAGTTTTGGGGGGTTAGTAATCAGTTCATTACGAATTGATGGGTCATATCTATTGGGATAACCACCTATGTGCTTGATAACTACTTCAATATTTTCTTCGGTAAATCGAAGTCTTTCTGGAAAAGCAGAACGAACTCTGTAATCATCAATATTTCCATATACTGCTCGAAAAGGTTTGATAGATTCAAATTTTTGAGCAATTTCCATTGATCCTATGTCTCCTGCATGCCAAATCTCATCACAATTTTCAAAATAGGTCTCAAAAGCTTCATCCCAATAATCGTGTGTGTCAGATAATAATCCGATTTTTTTCATCTCTCTTTTATTATTTCAACAAAGTTAGTATTTTTACAAAAAATAATTATATTTCTGCTATGGAAAAGGGGCAATATTCATATTTTAAAAGGGACATCAGCTGGCTGTCATTTAATCATAGGGTATTAATGGAAGCAAAAGATGAGCGATTGCCTGTTTATGAACGCATTAAATTCTTGTCAATCTATTCATCTAATCTTGAGGAATTTTATAAGGTAAGGGTCTCAGGATATCATAGTTCGCTGATTGAAAGCGTTGAACGTGATGAAACTGTTGAAGAAGCACTGCAAGTATTAATGCAAATCACTGAAATTGTAACAGAGCATCAAAAAGAATATAATTATATATTCAATTTAATGATTTTACCTGAATTGGAGAAAAATCATATTATTTTGTATCAAACGCATGATGTGATTCCTTTTCATAGACCGTATGTGGAAAAATATTTTAACGAAGAGGTTTTCCCTTTTCTACAACCTATGATAATACAGAAAGATGCAATTCATTCATTTATTCAGGATGGTCGTATTTATCAGGTTGTAAGTCTGCTAAAGAAGAAAAAGAAGAGAAACACCGGAAATGATTTGCAATATACTTACGCAATCATGAAAATTCCGTATACCAAAATTCCAAGATTTATTGAACTGCCTGAGTTTGATGGAAAATATTATATCATGTTTATTGATGATATAATTAAAGCAAATCTAAGCAGCGTTTTCCCTGGATATGAAATAATTGATTGCTTTAGTATTACAATTTCAAGAGATGCTGATTTTACCTTGGAAAATGAGGACCAAAAGGATATTGCACAAAAAATTCTGAAGAAAGTGCGAAAAAGAAAAATTGGCGCGGTAACACGCTTTCAGTATGACAGAAGTATGCCTGATTATTTCTTGAAATATTTATGTGAATCATACGAAATAGAAGAGGAAGAACTTCTGCCATCGGGTAAATATCTTAATCTACAGGAACTGTCAAAACTGCCAAATCCGGTGGGGCAACGTTTGAAAAGACAACTACCGGTACCTTTACGAGTGCCTGTTTTTGAAGACAATACATCTATTCTAAGAGTATTACGAAATCAGGATGTGATGCTGAATTTCCCTTATCAATCTTTTGATTACTTACTTCGTTTTCTAATGCAGGCGGCTTTCGATCCAAAGGTGCTGGAAATAAAGGTTACTCAATACCGGGTTGCAGAAAATTCAGCGGTCATAAACTCACTTATTAGTGCAGCAAAAAATGGAAAGAAAGTGACCGTTTTTGTTGAAATGAAAGCACGCTTTGATGAAGAAAACAATTATATTTCTGCCGAAATGATGCAGGACGCGGGAATAAATGTGATATACAGCTTACCGGGACTAAAAGTGCATGCTAAACTGGCTTATGTAAGAAAAAGAAGCAACGAACCGGATCAACCGTTAAAAGGTTATGCTTATCTCAGTACGGGTAACTTTAATGAAAAGACAGCAAGACAATACTCTGATTGCGGATTACTGACTTCCGACAAAGATATTATTCATGATATTGATGAAATCTTTAATATTTTGGAAGGTAAACCGCATGAAAGAAAATTCAAACATTTATTGGTCGCTCAATTCAATATGGTTCCTGAAATATTGAAAATGATTAATCGAGAAATTGAAAATGTGAAGAATGGCGGAGTAGGGCGCATTGTCCTAAAAATGAATAGCTTGGAAGATAAAGAAATGATTAAAGCTTTGTACGAAGCTAGTGAAGCGGGGGTCAAAATAGATCTTATTGTAAGAGGAATTTGTTGTTTAATCCCTAATCAGTCTTATAGTAAAAATATTAAGGTTACAAGAATAGTGGATGCTTTTTTGGAACATAGCCGTGTATGGTATTTCTATAATCAGGGACAGGAAAATGTGTATCTTTCTTCGGCCGACTGGATGGAACGAAACCTCAGGCGCAGAATTGAATCTGCTTTCCCAATAAAATCGGAACGTCTTAAAAAACAGCTAATCGATTTGCTAAATATTCAACTTTCAGATAATCAAAGTGCAGTATGGGTGGATGAAAATATGGAAAATGTTTTTAAACATAACAACCAACCTCCAATAAGGGCACAATTAGCTTTTTATGAGTATCTAAAAATAAATACTGAGAAAGGATTAATATGAAAAATTGCTCTCATCTTGGTCTCATCATGGTATCACAGCCTAATCATAAGTAGACTCTATAACAACACAAACGATATCTCTAATATCGAATATCTTACATTGGAATTTACATCAAATCCCAATGCATTTTATTCCAAAATAATATCGAATACAGCCTCTGATTGTGAACTATTTCTTTTTTCCGAATGAACCGCTGACAATATCAAGCAATTCATTTGTAATCGACTGTTGACGCAATTTGTTGTGTTGAATGGTCAATTCGCTAATCAAATCATCAGCATTGTCAGTCGCAATCTGCATTGCCATTGCACGAGCTGCATGTTCAGATGTTACTGAGTCTGAATGAACTGTATAGAATTTTAACTTTAGTACACTGGGTATCAGTTGATTGACAATGGTGGTCTTGTCCGGCTCTACAATATAATCTAATGTCTTCTGATTTGTATCTACTGGTTTTAATTGAATTGGTAAGAATGTCTCTACAGTCAATATCTGATTTGCCCTGTTTTTAAAATGATGATAAATTAATACTACTTCATCAATTTTTTTTGAAAGGAACAAGTCTATCAATTTTCCTGTAAATACTTGTGCCATATCATACGATGGAGTTTCACTCTCATCATTATAATTTCCTTGAGGAGTAAATCCTAAAGCTTTTGTGGCCTTAGCTACCTTATCTCCAAATGGATAGATGAGAATGTCCTCTTTTTCAAGATGTTGATACTTTTTTACAGTTTCTTTTAGTTTGTCAATAACATTATTGTTAAATCTACCTGCCAAACTTGAGTTGGACGAAAAGGCTACAATTGCAACTCGTTTTACTTTGCGAACTTCCGAAAGAGGAGATGGATATTCAAACTCTGAACTTAAGAATATACTCAGTAATTCGTCCATCTTCTTCTGGTAAGGGTACAAATTCTCTATCCTGTTCTGGGCTTTCTTTAATTTCGCAGAAGAAATCATCATCATCGCTGATGTGATTTTCTGCGTTGACTTGACTGATTGAATTCTTGATTTTATTTCTTTTAAAGAAGCCATTTCCTGTTAATTATAAATATTTTAAGATTTGTTTTATTGTTTCATCGGCAGTGAGTCTTATTTTACGAGTAACATCATCGTCAATCTTTCCACTTTTAATTACATCAAGAACATCTTTTTGATGATGAAGCTCTAAAGTATGAATGAATTGTTTCTCAAATTCTTGCACTTTGTCGATGGGAACATTTGATAATAAACCATTTGTACCACAATATAAAACGGCTACCTGTTTCTCAACACTCATTGGATCGTGAAGAGCCTGAACAAGTAATCTCTCATTCTTAAGACCTTTATTTATGGTCATAGCAGTCACTTTATCCATATCTCCACCGAATTTAGTAAATGCTGCCAATTCCTGATATTGAGCCTGATCTATCTTTAATGTACCGGCCACTTTTTTCATCGGCTTTATTTGAGCAGTACCACCAACACGAGATACTGAAATACCGACATTGATTGCTGGACGATTGCCTTGATTAAACAAGTCTGTATCCAAAAATATCTGTCCGTCTGTAATTGAAATAACATTCGTTGGGATATAGGCTGACACATCACCGGCTTGAGTTTCAATAATTGGAAGTGCTGTAAGAGAACCGCCTCCCTTGACTTTGCCCTTGAGACTTTCAGGCAGGTCGTTCATGTTTTCCGCAACTTCTTGTTGAGAAATAATTCGTGCTGCGCGTTCAAGTAATCTTGAATGTAGATAGAAAATGTCTCCCGGATAGGCTTCACGTCCCGAAGGGCGCTGAAGAATCAATGATACTTCTCGGTAAGCAACAGCTTGTTTGGATAAATCATCATAAACAACTAAAGCATTTCTACCGGTATCGCGGAAATATTCTCCAATGGCTGCTCCTGCAAATGGTGCATAATATTGCATGGCTGCCGGATCAGAACCGTTGGCCGCTACAACAATTGTATATGGCATCGCTCCATACTCAGTAAGCGTATTCACTATAGATGCTACTGTGGAACCTTTTTGGCCGATTGCTACATAAATGCAATAAACGGGATCGCCTTCATCATAATTCTTTCTTTGATTGATTATCGTGTCAATAGCAATACTCGTTTTCCCAGTTTGCCGGTCTCCAATGATAAGCTCACGTTGACCTCTTCCAATGGGTATCATAGCATCTACAGATTTTAATCCGGTTTGCAATGGAGTAGTAACAGGTTGACGAAAGATTACACCAGGGGCTTTTCTTTCAAGTGGTAACTCAATTAGCTCGCCTGCTATTTTCCCTTTTCCGTCAATGGGTTGTCCTATCGTGTTTATTACTCTACCAAGCATGCCTTCTCCAACATAAATTGAGGCTACACGATTCGTACGTTTAACAATATCTCCTTCCTTTACTTCAAACGAAGCACCTAATAAGACGGCGCCAACATTGTCTTCTTCAAGATTCATCACAATTGCTTGCAAGCCATTTTCGAATTCCAGTAATTCGTAGGCTTGGGCATTGCGTAATCCGAAAATACGGACAACACCATCGCTCACTCTCATTACGACACCAGTTTCATTATATTTGACATCTGTGTCTATTCCTTCCAGTTGCATCTGCAACACTTTGGAAACTTCGCTTGTCTTTATTGAATTATCAGACATATTTATTCTATCGTTAACAAGCTGATTACTTGTATGATTTCAATTATATTTTGTTTATTTGTTTTAATTCTTTCTTTATTCGATTCAATTGACCGGAAATGCTGGCATCCCACCTATAATCCTCAACTTGAAGAACGAAACCTCCTATGATATCTGGATTTACATCACTTGTAAATTCTACAGTACCGCCAATTTGTTCCTCAATCATAACCTTTAAACGCTCGATTACACTGGGATCAGTCTTTACTGCTGTAGTTAGCGTTCCTAAATGAATATTATGACGCTTTCTATATAGTTCTGTATATCGACTTGCTATGGATTCTAGTTTATTTTCTCGTTTGTTTTCTATTAACAGGTCAAAAAACTTATCCATACTGTTGGAAACATTACCTCCAACTGCTGTAATAAGGATCTTTTTCTTTTTTGATTTTGATACAACGGGACTTGATAAACTTTGTTGCAAATTTTTTACTATCTTAAATATTTGAACAAGAAAGGTCATTTCTGAATATACCTTCTTCTCCTCATCATTTTGAGTAGCAAAATTCAACAGTGCTGTTGCATATCTCGAAGATATTAATCCTTCATTCATTTCTATTTATGATTTAGATATTTCTATCTCGTCAAGCAAACGATCTATCATATTCATTTGCTTTTCATTCTTATCCAATTCTTGGCGAAGTACCTTTTCTGCTATATCTACAGATAGGAGAGCTATTTCACTTCTTATTTCTCTTAATGCATTCTCCTTTTCTGTTTGAATCTGCATCTTGGCGTTCGTTATTATCTTATCAGCTTCTTCTTTAGCTTTAACTTTCGCCAATTCAATCATCTGATCACGTGTCTTGGCTGACTCTTCAATGAGTTTGCCTTGTTCGTGACGTGTTTGTGCTAATAGTGCTTCACTACTTTTCTTAACAGTAGCAAGTTCATCATGTGCTTTTTTTGCAGCCAACAAGGAGTCGTCAATATAGGCATTTCGAGTGTTCACCGATTTTATGACAATCGGAAAACCGAACTTAACCAATATGAAAACAACAATGCCGAATGCAATGAGCATCCAAAACACGAGACCAGGTTCAGGAGTTAATAGAGACATTCTTTTTTAGTTTTTAAAGAATGAAACCACAAACTACTACTGCAAACAGACAAACACCTTCAATAAGTGCCGCTGCAATAATCATTGTTGAACGAATATCGCCTGCTGCTTCGGGTTGACGAGCAATTCCTTCCATAGCTGAACTACCGATTTTACCAATTCCAATGCCAGCTCCAATAGCTGCAATTCCTGTTCCCAATGATAATCCTAATGTGCCTAAACCTGCTTCTGCAGCTTGTAATAAAATTGAAAGTAATAACATAATGTTAGTTTTAATAATCGTTATTATATAATTTAAAAATTGACTCTTTGTTTTAATCCTCTACTACTGATTCTTCTATATGTTTTGTATGATGCGGTTTTATGCGTGCCATACCTATATAAAGAGCAGTCAGTATAGTAAATACATATGCCTGAATGTAAGCAACTAAAAGTTCTACAAAATCCATAAATACAACGAATACAACTGCTACCCCTGTCATTGTCGCATTTATAGCTGTTCCTAGACTAACTGTAACAAAAATGACGCAAGTTAATCCAAGTACAATGGAATGTCCTGCCATAATGTTTGCAAAAAGACGAATCATGAGAGTAAAAGGTTTTGTAAATACACTTACTAATTCAATTGCAGGCATTAATGGAATGGGGACTTTCAACCATGTTGGAACATCAGGCCAAAATATATCTTTGAAATATTCTTTTGTTCCTGAAAAAGTAACCACAAAAAAAGTTACTAAAGCCAGTACTAATGTTATGGCTATATTACCTGTAACATTTGCTCCACCTGGAAAGATTGGAATTAATCCTAATAGATTATTTGTAAATATAAAAAAGAACAGGGTTAATAGATATGGAGCATATTTGTCAGAACCTTCACCAATTGTAGGTTTAATAATATCATTGTTTATTGAAACGATCAGGATTTCCATCATACCAACAAAACCTTTCTTTGGATTCATCGGATCTTGTTTATATGATCGTGCTACAATCATTACAATAATAATCAATAAGATTGATGCAATGAATAATGATGCTGCATTTTTAGTAAACGACAAATCTAATGGTCTACTCTCATTCCCATTGTTATCTTTTACTACAATTTTGTCTTTGTATTTACCATTATCTGCAATGTAGTACCCATTATAAGAGCCATCATTTTGATGAAATCTATTAGACATAAACACTTCCCAACCCTTAGATTTGCTATATAGAATCACAGGTAATGGAATTGTTAAATGAATATCACCACTACTAAAAATATGCCATTCATATGAATCGGCTATATGTCCAAGAATCAACTCTTTAACATCTCCTTCTTCAGATGCACTTTCTGTAGTAGGTTGTTCTGCAGCTTTTAAAGAAGATGCAATGAACAGCAATCCAATAATGAGCAGATAATAAATGTTGAACTTACTTTTCATTTATAATATTCTGTTGTTCCTTATTATTATTTGATTGTTTCAACATGTTGTTCAATCTTTCTAATTCTTTTTTCATCCATTTTTCTGATTTCAGAAGTATATATGTTTCTATTATCAAAAATATTAAGTAATAAATAATGAACATAACCGCAAAATTATAGATGTCGGATTTATTCATTACCCAATAAATAATGACTAGTGTTAAGCTGAAAATCACTTTTGCCACCTTCATTGCCATGTATTTTTTGATAAGACTTTTTGAATCTGATTTAACCGCTTTTCCAAGCACAATCAATAATACTACTCCGAAAACAAAAAAGAAAACCGGTAAAATCCAATATCCTTTGAACACTGATTCTGGGAAGTATGTCGTTTGAATCCATTGAATTCCAAAACCAAAAACAAGCATTGCAAGAATGAGTATAACCAGAAAATGGTTAAATAAACTTTTCATAATTATTCTTTAATGGATTCAATAAGTATGGTTATCTTATTATTGTTCATTTCCACAACACCATTCAATATAGAAAGTGTTGTTGTTTCTTCATTATGAACATAAGAGATTTTCCCCTTTTTCAATAATGAAATAATTGGAGCATGATCATTCAGCATTGAAAAAGAGCCTATTGTTCCAGGTACTGAAACACTTGTCACTTCTCCGCTAAAGTATTTTTTTTCAGGTGTAAGTACTTCCAATTTCATTATTAAGAAAATAAATATGTTAATATAAATATTATTATACTTGTTTTGATTGTTCAATTAATTTTTTACCTTTTTCAATAGCTTCATCAATTGTGCCAACGTTAAGAAATGCCATTTCGGGATATTCATCCATTTCACCATCAAGAATCATCTTAAAGCCTCTTATCGTTTCTTTTATTGGCACCATAACACCAGGAACACCCGTAAATTGTGAAGCCATCTGAAATGGTTGAGACAAGAATCGTTGAATTTTTCTTGCACGGTTTACTGTCAGTCTATCCTCATCTGATAACTCTTCCATGCCTAGGATCGAAATAATATCTTGTAATTCTTTATTACGCTGCAAAATCTGTTTTACACGTGTTGCAATATTATAATGTTCTTCGCCGACAACTTCCGGTGTTAGAATTCTTGATGTTGATTCTAAAGGATCGACTGCAGGAAAAATACCTAACGATGATATTTTACGACTAAGCACTGTAGTTGCATCCAAATACGAGAAAGTTGTTGCCGGAGCAGGGTCTGTCAAGTCGTCTGCAGGAACATAGACTGCTTGAACCGAAGTGATAGATCCATGTTTTGTAGATGTAATTCGTTCTTGCAGAGCACCCATTTCTGAAGCCAACGTTGGTTGATATCCAACTGCTGAAGGCATACGACCAAGAAGAGCTGAAACCTCAGAGCCAGCCTGTACGAAACGGAAAATATTATCTATGAATAGAAGAATGTCATTACCTTCACCCTGGTCACGAAATGATTCTGCTACTGATAGCCCAGACAAAGCTACAGATGCACGTGCACCCGGAGGTTCATTCATTTGTCCAAAAACCAAAGTGGTTTGTGATTTTGACACTTCGTTATAGTCAATTTTACTAAGATCCCAATTGCCTTCATCCATGCTTTTTTTGAACTCTTCGCCATATTTAATAACATCAGAGTCAATCATTTCACGAAGCAAATCGTTTCCTTCACGTGTACGTTCACCAACACCTGCGAATACTGAAAAACCACTATGTCCTTTTGCAATATTGTTGATCAACTCCATGATAAGTACTGTTTTTCCAACTCCAGCACCACCAAATAATCCTACTTTACCACCTTTTGAATAAGGTTCTAGCAAGTCGATAACTTTAATTCCAGTATAAAGAATTTCTTCTGATGTTGTAAGGTCTTCAAATTTAGGAGCTTCGCGATGAATAGGATATTCTCCTTCTCTGCTGAGAGGTTTTAATCCATCGATTGGGTTACCAATCACATTCATCAATCTGCCTTTAACCTGATCACCAATGGGCATTGAAATGGGTTTACCTGCAGCACGAACTTCCGCTCCACGCATTAATCCATCTGTACTATCCATTGCGACAGTACGAACAGTATTTTCTCCAATATGTTGTTGAACTTCAAGAACAAGGATGTTTCCGTTTCCTCTATCTATTGTAAGTGCTTCATCTATAGGTGGTAGTTTATCCAAGTCTTTATCAGATAAATCGAATGCTACGTCGACTACAGGTCCTATGATTTGTGATATATGTCCAATGATTTCTGACATAAATAATAATGTAATTTTTATTCAAATAATATTAGCTACAAACTTACTAAAAATATTCAATTAACAAATGAATATTTCAGTTAAAAGATACAATAATTTACCATTTAATCAAGTTTTGAGCCCAATTTGGCACTATGTTGAGAGCATAATTTTAGAGGTATCTGATTCAACTATCAGTTTGACTTTGATTTAAGTTATATTGAACAAAATGATAACAATGAAAAATGTTGTATAATAAATTAAGCAGTTTTGAAATTATAGAAAATGATATTCAGTTATTAAGAATGCAAATTGTTAATTTTTATTCTTTTAGTTCTTCCTTACTATTCAACACTGCTTTTCTCTTGTGCGTACTTTTAAAAATGTATCTTAGAATAATAATGAGTAAAACAATTATTAATATCCCTATGAAAACAGGAGCAATAAGAGACATAACAGCGACACCCGTAGAAGCGATTCCTTCGGTAGTTGAAACAATGTTGTTAGCTGAGCCACCTGTGAATTGAGAGGAAGTCAGGCGAGCGATAGCAGTCCCGCTTTGTACTGTTGCTGCAGTTCCACCCCCGACAACAAAGCCCATAATCCACTTCATCCATTCATTATCAGATGGAAAAACGGATGTCATTAATAATGTACCGGCAACAATAGATAAAGGAGTCGCGATACTATCTAATAAGTTATCCACAAAAGGTACGTAATAAGCAAGTACTTCGACTATTGCGGCAACACCAAAACAAACCAAAGCCGGTATTGAACCCAACCATTCAAAGCTATCGCCAAGGGTCAAAACTCCAAAATGAGCAGCCATGCCTGCAACAAGTAAGGGTATAAACACTCTAAAACCCGTGCTAGCACTTAGTCCTATGCCGAGAGCAATTGCACTGATTGTTTCAATATTTAATTCCATAGTACGACTTTAATTTACGATTTATTTTTAGACTAACATAATCTGTAAAAGTTTAACTTTCAATTGGGAAAGAGACTATTAATACTATACAATTAAGAATAAGTCGGTAAGAGGCATATAGAATTGTTGTTGTGATAAGAACTGTTAATACAATATGATTAAGACTAATCTTCTATTATATGCCAAATATCTTGGAAGCTGTCGGGATGTCTACGGAATTTTGCTAAAATATAAGGACAAGTCGGAATTACTTTATAACCGTTATCTCGTGCAAATTTAACCATCTCGTCGAAAAGAAGTGCTGCGATTCCCTGACCCTCAAATTCTTTTCTAACGCCAGTGTGATACGCGTCCATTATGTTTTCTTCCAGATCAAAATCAAGTTCAGCTATTTGTTCATCATCTTTAACGATGAAAAAGCGACCATTCTTTTTCTCAAGTTTTAGTTGTACGTCCATATTTTGTAGAGTTAATTATTATTTGATTATGAAACAATAAACATTTGAAATAGTTCTTAGAATATAATTTGATAATTTAAGATTCTTTCAATTGCGGGATTCTGATTATCTTTGAAAACACTTAAAACAAACTTAATAATGAAACGAATTTTATTGACACTTTTATTCTTTTCCATATTGTTCACCACTGTGTGGTCGGCAAATGTGGACTCTGTTACTATTTACAGTAAAGCTATGCAAAAACAAATAAAAGCCATAGTTATCACACCTGAATCCTATTCGAAAAGTACATCGAAGTATCCAGTAATGTATCTTTTGCACGGTCATGGTGGAAATCAAACTTCCTGGGGCGCTACTTCTGAAGTCAAGGAGATAAGCGACGCATATAACATGATTATTGTTTCGCCCGATGGACATCAATCGAGTTGGTATTTTGACAGTCCTGTAGATTCAACCTTTAAGTACGAGACATTTGTAGCAAAAGAGTTAACAGAATGGATTGATAAAAACTACAAAACAAAACCAGTACGTGAGAGTAGGGCAATTACCGGTTTAAGTATGGGCGGTCACGGTGGATTATATTTAGCATTTCGAAATCAGGAAGTCTTTGGAGCATGCGGAAGTATGAGTGGAGGTGTTGATATCAGGCCCTTTCCAAATAACTGGAATCTATCAGAACGATTAGGAAAGCAAAGTGAGTATCCCGAAAATTGGGAAAAAAACACAGTTATAAATCAATTATATCTTCTTACTCCCAATTCATTAAAGATAATAATTGACTGTGGTGTAGACGATTTCTTTTATAAAGTAAACGAGAAGTTGCACGAAGAATTACTATACAGAAATATCCCTCACGATTACATATCCCGTCCCGGTGTACACAATTGGGATTACTGGAAGAACTCAATCAAGTTTCAAGCTTTATATTTCAGTGAATATTTCAAAAGCACAAACAAGTAAAATAAATGAAACGCTTACTTCTCTTTGTTACCATTATATGTCTGTCGTTTAGCGCTTTACCGCAAGGCGTGGTTAAGTCCTTCAAGTTTGCCATTGTCACAGACACACATATAGGTAATCCCAATAACGATACCGATTTATGTCGCACAGTTCAAGACATAAATGGTCAGTCCGATATTGAATTTGTAATAGTATCCGGAGACGTAACAGAGTTTGGATCAGATCTTGAGATAACGACAGCCAAAAACATTTTAAGTGGTTTACAGAAACCATATTATGTTTTACCCGGAAACCATGATTCCAATTGGTCGGAGAGTGGAACGAACAGTTTTTTGCGCATCTTTGGTGCAGAGACCTTTGGTTTTGAGCACAAAGGATACCGATTTATAGGATTAGCCTCAGGACCCAATATGCGAATGGGTCCCGGTCAAATTCCCCGCGAGAACCTCACCTGGTTTTTCAATGAATTGAAGCAGATAGATAAAGAAACCCCAATTATCTACGTCAATCATTATCCTATGGACAATTCTTTGAACAACTGGTTTGAAGTATTAGATGCCTTTCGTCCTTATAATGTGCAACTTATGTTGTGCGGTCACGGTCATAACAATAATAAGTTAAATTTTGAAGGTGCAAATGCAGCAATGGCACGTTCAAATTTACGAGCAAAAGCCGATTTTGGCGGTTACAATATTGTATCTGTAACCCCAGACTCCATTTACCTTCAAGAGCGAACTGTTTTTGGAGAAACCCAAGTCCCATGGTTAGTCTATAATACAAGCCAGAAGCCCCGTTGGGAAATTAATCCCCCTCGTCCCGATTTTGATATGAACAAAACAAATCGTTATGTCAAAGAAGTCTGGAGTATTCAAGAAACCAGTGATATGGGAGGCGGTATGTATTTATCGAGTGGCAAACTCATATATACCAATACTTCAGGCGAGATAAAAGTCGTTAAAGCCAAAAACGGTAAAGAATTGTGGACTTATGAAACCGACGGGAAAATATATTCTACTCCAACAGTTTATAAAAACGATGTATGGGTCGCTTCATCAGACAGTTATGTATACGGTCTCAACCTGAAAAGTGGAAAACTTAAGTACAAGTTGAAGTCCGATAAAGCCGTAGTTTCATCACCCGTTTGTACAGAAGATATGGTAATTGCCGCCGGAAGCGACGGTCATTGTCGTGCCTGGAATGTAAATGATGGAAAGTTAGTATGGGATTTTGACAAAGTAAAGAATTTTGTCGTTACCCGTCCCTTATTGAAAGATGGCAAGCTGTTTTTCGGCAGTTGGGGAAATGAGTTTTACGCCCTAGATGTAAAAACCGGTAAACCCGTATGGATTTGGAACAACGGTCAGACGAACCGCATGCTATCACCCGCTCAGGTATGGCCAGTATTGACTCATGGGCGAATTTACCTAGCATCTCCCGATCGATATATGACCGTTTTGGATGAAAAAGATGGTACCGTTATTTGGCGAATTAACGATCCTGAAAACAGAGTCCGCGAGTCCATTGGCATATCAGAAGACGGCAATACCATCTATGCTAAAACGATGGATGGAAAAATCATTGCGATTGACGTGACCATTCCCGAGAGAAAAATAAAATGGATTACAACCGGAGAAGACATGGGATACGAATTAACCCCCACCGCAGTTGTTGAAAAAAATGGAGTATTGTTTGCGCCGACAGATAAAGGATTAATTTATGCCTATCGAGCTTTAGACGGCAGTTTTTTGTGGAAGTACCGCATTTCGAATGGATTGATAAACATGATTTTACCAACAGACAAGAACGAGCTCTTTGTATCAGCGATGGATGGTAAGTTAGTAAAGTTACGTTATCAATAGCTTGAATTAAATATTGTTAAATTTGCGAAGAGGGTTTTTATGTCTTGAGTTGATTAAAGGTAAAATTATAGTGAGACCATAGTGAGAGGTAGGTGAGAGGATAGTGAGACCATAGTGAGAGGTAAGTGAGAGGTAGGTGAGACCATAGTGAGACCATAGTGAGAGGAGTGTAAGAGGAGCGTGAAATGTCAGGACCACTTCGCAATGTGAAATAATGTTAAATATGCATATAAAAAAACAATGATTTAATTTGTGCGATACTTGCAAGTAGAACAATAATCTAAATAGTTCAATACTTATAAGTAAAATTAAGAATACTAATAAATAAAGACGGCAACAATCGCCGTCTTTATTTGTTTAGAAGTAAACCAAGTTAAAGATGAAAACGATCTTAATCACCGGAGGTTCGGGTATGATAGGCAGAAGGCTTTCTGAGGTACTCTTTGAGAAAGGGTACAACGTGATTTGGTTAAGTCGAAAACGTGATTTAAATGCTGAAATTCCCCAATACCATTGGAACTATCAAAAAAACGAAATAGACAAAGAAGCTTTAGAAAAAGCCAATGTGATTATTCATTTGGCAGGATCGAACCTTGGTAAGAGAGTATGGACACCGCATAAGAAGCAGATGATTTTGGAGAGTCGAGTTCAGACTACAAAGCAGTTATTAGGAACAACTATGTTTATGTCCAAGAGGCCCGAAGCATTTATTTCAGCATCAGCAGTTGGATATTATGGAATGCATACAAGCGATAAAATATACACCGAAGAAGATCAACCCGCACAAAATGATTTTCTGAGCACCACCTGTAAAGAGTGGGAGAATGCTGCAAATCATTTTCAAGAAGATTTAGGTATTCGAACAGTCATTTTACGTACCGCATTTGTAATTTCGAGTGAAAATGAAGGATTTGAAAAGATGAAGACCCTCACTCGTTTTGGGCTGGGTGCTCCATTAGGAACCGGTAATCAGTATATGAGCTGGATACAATTAGAAGATCTTTGTAATTTGTATGTTAAAGCAGTGGAAAACAGTCATATGCGAGGTGTTTATAATGCAGTAGCCCCGCAGCAAGTCACTAATGCACAGTTTATGAAAGCTTTAGCAAAAGAAACGCATCGACCATTTATTTTTCCCAAGATACCCGCTTTTATGATTCGATTCTTTTTAAGAGAAGCAGCAGGAATGATTTTAGAAGGAAGTCGTGTTTCCGCTCAAAAAATCCTTACTGACGGGTATCAATTTTGTTATCCCACCGTTAATGAAGCAATTCGCGAATCATTGTAAAAGAGGCAGGTATAAATTGATGTGTGAGGATGTTGATGAATTAAGTAAAAGTAAAAGATTGACGATATAAACACCTGTAATTATGGAAAAATCAATATACCCTTGTATTTGGTGCGACAATAACATGCGAGAAATGGCTGATTTTTACCTATCCATATTTCCCGATACTGAGATAGTAGATCAAAATCAGTGGGTTGTAGTTTTGAAAATGCATGGTCAACGGATCATGCTATTAAATGGAGGCGATATGTTCCGTCCCAATCCATCATGTTCACTGATGTATTTAACACCATCCGAAATGGAGGTAGAGTCAATATATAACAAGTTGATTGATGATGGTAAAGAATTAATGCCATTAGATTCCTATCCCTTCAGTCCCAAATATGCTTGGGTAGAAGATCGTTACGGAGTTTCGTGGCAGCTCTATACCGGAAGAGAAAACGATATTATTCAGAAAGTTGTTCCAACACTCATGTTTGTAGGCAATAATAACGGTAAAGCCGAGTCCGCCATCAATTACTACACCTCGATCTTTCCAAATTCAGAAAAAAGAGGCATTTTAAGATATACCGGTCAAGAAGGCGAGACAGCAGGAAATATTCAACATGCCGAGTTCCGTATAAATGATTATCTCCTAATGATTATGGACAGTTCTTATCCGCATAATTTTGGATTCACCGAAGGAATCTCTTTGGTAGTAGAATGCAATACACAAGAAAAAGTCGATTATTACTGGAATAAGCTCACCAGCGATGGAGGCGAGGAGAGTATGTGTGGTTGGTTAAAAGACAAATATGGTATGAGTTGGCAGATTACCCCAACAGTAATGAAAGAATTGTTACAGAAATCGCACAAGGTCATGGAAGTGATGATGACAATGAAAAAGCTTGATATTAAGAAGTTACAAGAAGCCGCAGATTAATCCGATCAAACTATTCAAATTCATGTGAAAGATCTCCCGAATTATGATTCACTATATACTTTTAAATATCAAGAAGAGAATAATTGCGACCGTTTATTTTTTTAATTATAATTCAATTTATACTATTCAAATACTTAACAATTAAAGATCATGGTAAAATTAAATCCGTACCTCAATTTTAATGGTACATGCGAAAAAGCGTTCAATTTTTATAAGTCCGTTTTTGGTGGTGATTTTAAAGGCGACATAATGAGATTTGGTGATATTAATATGGAAGGAATGACTATTTCCGATGAAGAACGTAATCTCGTCCTGCATATTTCTTTACCCATAGGCGATGAAGTACTAATGGGTTCAGACGTGTTTGGTGCCCAGAGTGCCGGTTATAGAGCAGGTAACAATAACTATATCAGTATCTCCGTAGACAGTCGTGAAGAAGCAGACAGATTATTCAATGAACTCTCTGCAGAAGGTGAAGTAGAAATGCCTATGGACGATATGTTTTGGGGAGATTATTATGGAAGTTTCCGTGATAAATTTGGCATTTGGTGGATGATTTCTTGTGATACCGGAAGAAATATGGAATGATATAAAACTATATATAATATTCCATCAGGTCGATTAGTCCAGCCTGTAAAGCATATCTTGTAGCTTCGTTGACGCTGTTTACTCCCAGTTTACGGTAAATATTACGTCTGTGTGTATTTACCGTGTGAAAGCTGAGATTTTTCTCTATTGCGATTTCTTTGGTTGACTTTCCAAGTGCGATTTCGTGTAGAATGTTTTTTTCGGAGGTAGTGAGAGGATCTGTAATTTTCACGGGCAGCACATCACTCATCATTATCGATTCCGCAAAGTCGCACCAATAAACCTCTCCAGCTGATATGCTTTTTAATGCATTAATTATCTGAGTTTTAGTGTTGTGTTTCATTACAACACTAATTGTTGGGTCCGCCATTAGTAGTTGTCGCAGGAAATACTCATCAAGCTCATCAGAGAACAACAGCCAGGTCGATTCTCTTGCACCCGCTTTAATGTTTATAAGCTGATTGAAAGACGAAAAATCGAAAAGCGAATAATCGACCACAACCACTGATTTAGGTAATCCGCGCAAAGCATCCAGCAACTGTCGACTAGAAGTCACCTCAGTCACTGATGCACTGTCGTCGATCTCCTTCAGATATAAAATCAATCCTGCGCGGGTAATGTCCTGATTATCTGCTAAAATAAAATTATTTATCACATATTTTCTTGTTTAGTCTATCACAAATTTAATGAATTATTACTGTCGATTTGTAAAAAATACCACAAATGTGCTATTTCAACGTCTAAAAACAACCTTTACCTTTGTACAAAAAAGATAAATATTGAATTATTATGACAAAAATTGCAGAAAACCTTACAGCATTAGTAGGAAATACCCCTTTGCTTAGACTCAATGCATTTGAGAAGTCTCAAGGAGCGAAAGCCAATCTTATCGCAAAATTGGAAAGTTTTAACCCTCTGGGTAGTGTGAAAGACCGTATTGCTTTGGCTATGGTTGAAGATGCCGAAAAGAATGGTACGCTCAAACCCAACTCAGTTATTATTGAACCCACCAGCGGTAACACAGGAATTGGTCTTGCTTTTGTATCCTCAATTAAAAACTATCGGTTAATTCTTACTATGCCCGAGACTATGAGTCTTGAAAGGAGAAATCTACTCAAGGCACTTGGTGCTGAGTTGGTGCTTACACCCGGAGTTAGTGGAATGAAAGGAGCTATAGCAAAAGCAGAAGAACTGCAGTCGGAAATACCCAATGCTGTGATCCTTCAGCAGTTTAAGAATCAAGCCAATCCACAGATTCATTATAAAACCACTGGTGAAGAGATCTGGCGCGATACTGACGGTAAAGTCGACATATTCGTAAGCGGAGTAGGTACAGGAGGTACTGTAAGCGGTGCAGGTAAAAGGCTGAAGGAGTTAAATCCCAATGTAGTAATAGTAGCCGTAGAACCTACCGATTCAGCTGTGCTCTCCGGAGGAACATCCGGATCCCACAAAATTCAGGGTATTGGAGCCGGATTTATTCCCGCTACATACAATGCGAATGTTGTTGACCGTGTGGTAACTGTAACAAACGACGATGCCATCCGTACCAGTCGTCTTCTTTCCTCCACAGAAGGACTGTTAGTCGGCATTTCATCAGGTGCCGCAGTATTTGCAGCGTTGCAGTTATCTAAAGAGGCAGGTAATGAAGGCAAAAACATTGTAGTAATTCTTCCCGATACAGGGGAGCGTTATCTTTCTACCATCCTATATGCTTTTGACGAGTACCCTTTATAATAAAATTTTACGAAAAAAATCATCCGTAGAAATATCAAATAGTAAATCCACACCAGCAAGTCCAATAGACAAGCGTAGTGTGGATTTTATATATATTTATTTATTCGCGTTTAATTACAGACCTTTTTCAGACAAATATCTTTCAGCATCCATTGCTGCGCGGCATCCTGTACCGGCAGCCGTTATTGCCTGTCTGTACATATTATCAGCCGCATCACCAGCCGCAAAAACACCCTCTATGTTAGTTTTTGTCGTCGGTTGTTCAGTCATGATATATCCAACCTCGTCCAACTTCAAATAATCTTTAAAGATCTCTGTATTTGGTTTGTGTCCAATAGCAAGGAAGAACCCATCTATTTCAATATCAACCTTTTGTTCGTCCGGCTGTCCAAGTCTCTTCATCAGATGAGCCCCTTCAACCCCGTTATTTCCGAACAGTCCGATTGTATTATGTTCAAAAAGCACCTCAATTTTTGGATTATTCTTTACGCGATCTTGCATGATTTGAGAAGCCCTCAAAAAAGGTTTACGTACAATCAAATATACTTTATCCGCCAATCCTGACAAATAAATAGCCTCTTCACAAGCCGTATCCCCACCACCTACGACAGCAACTTTTTTCTTACGATAGAAAAAGCCATCGCATGTTGCACAAGCTGACACCCCTTGTCCAGCATATTTTGTTTCATCCGGAATGCCTAAATATTTTGCTGAAGCCCCAGTAGAAATTATCACCGAATCCGCTTCAATCACATGTTCATTGTCTATAGTCACTTTTAGAGGACGAACCGAAAAATCCACAGCCGTAGCCCTTCCCGGATAAATCTCAGCGCCAAAACGTTGCGCTTGTTTTTTCAAGTCCTCCATTAATTCCGGTCCTGTAATTCCTTCAGGATAACCCGGAAAGTTCTCCACTTCCGTAGTAGTAGTTAATTGTCCCCCAGGTTGCATACCTTCAAATAAAACAGGTTCCAGGTTTGCTCTTGAAGCATAGATAGCCGCAGTATATCCTGCAGGTCCCGATCCAATAATCAGACATCGTACTTTATTTCTCATATTGTGTATTCGTTTAAAAACCTTCTCTAATAAAGAGAAGGTTTATATGTTTTTATTTGTTTCAAAGATACATTAATTTTGATAACTAATGAAATGATATAGTAAAAATCTATGTAATGTAAACAAAACAAATTATCTCAAATCAATGATTTCAACACCCGGAAAATCAGCCTTATTAAAGATAAAAGTAGCGTCGTTGAATTTATAGTTTGAGTTGTAGTTACTGATATTAATTTTTGCTACAGAATTATCTTTAAGTTTAAGTACGATTTGCAGAAGAGTATTATTGTTTTTGTCCACTGCCAGTGTAGCCTCTTTAAAATCAGGGTTTTGAGTGTTTGGTGTCATATCAATAACGTACGCGTTTTTACCATTTACTGTTTTGCTTACAGGTTTTTTCAGTGTGAATCCTGTTTTATACATACTTAGCCAACCAGTAGGACTTGCCGTTAAATCTTGATTTGAAGGATCACTAATATTCACTTCGTTAGATTCTTTGAACATCCACCATTGCGTTGTTCCATTAAACCAAGCATTTACATTATCCGTGTTTAGAGTAAACGAATTACCTTTAATTTTTGCAACCCCTTTTTCGTTGTAAGTTTTATTTCCTTTTGCATCAGTAGTCACAATTTCAAAATTCAATTGGATTCCGTTAGATTTCAGATAATCATTATACGTTTTATCCAAGATGTTTTTTGCCTCCGTAGAACTCTGTCCAAATGCTATGAACGTGGACATTATCAAAGTCAGAGCTATGATTATTTTCTTTTTCATAATGTAATATATTGCTATTTATTGGTTTTCCTAATAGACCTTTTTTCGTTTGAAAAGTTTAATTTAAACAAGGTAGGTTGTTTATTTTAAAGAATTCAGTAATTTCTCTAGAGTATATTCATCAGAAATGTACACCTCTCTTGGTTTACTACCTTGAGCAGGGCCCACTATTCCCGCCGCTTCTATTTGATCCATTAATCTACCAGCGCGATTATATCCAATAGAAAATTTTCTTTGTATGAGAGAAGTCGATCCTTGTTGATGAACCACAATTAATCTTGCAGCCTCTTCGAACAAAGCATCATGTTCGTTCACATCAATGCCGCTTGATGATTTCCCAGCAGGTTCATTGACCGGCACTTCCGGCAACGGATATGCCGATTGATACCCCTGTTGTTTAGCAATATATTGATTTATTTCTTCCACTTCCGGAGTATCAACAAAAGCACATTGAATTCGTGTGAGGCTGCTACCTTGTGAGAAAAGCATATCCCCTCTACCGATAAGTTGGTTAGCCCCGTTCATATCCAGGATTGTTCTCGAATCCACCTGCGCAGTCACTCTGAAAGCCATTCTTGCCGGGAAGTTAGCTTTTATTGTACCCGTAATAATATTAGTCGTTGGTCGTTGCGTTGCAATTACCATATGAATACCCACGGCACGTGCTTTTTGTGCAATTCTTGCAATAGGCATTTCTATTTCTTTTCCAGCAGTCATAATCAGATCGCCGTACTCATCGATAACCACAACGATATAAGGCATAAATTTATGACCATTATTAGGATTCAGTCTCCGCGACTTGAATTTTTCGTTATATTCTTTTACGTTTCTAACATGTGCTTTTGAAAGCAATTCATACCTGTCGTCCATCTCTTTAGTAAGAGAATGCAAAGTTTGTGTAACCCGTGTCACATCAGTAATGATAGCCTTTTCTTCATCCGGTAATTTAGCCAAGTAATGATGTTCAATAGCCGAATAGATATTAAATTCCACCATTTTTGGGTCTATCAGAACGAATTTTAGTTCAGCAGGATGTTTTTTATACAGTAACGAAGTAATTATCGCATTCAAGCCAACTGATTTTCCTTGTCCAGTAGCACCCGCCACCAAGAGGTGAGGCATTTTTGTCAAGTCAAAAACAAAAACTTCATTTGTGATTGTTTTTCCTATTGAGATAGGTAATTCGTAGTCGCTCTCCTGATATTTCCTTGAAGAAATAACCGATTGCATTGACACAATTTGAGGATCCTTATTTGGCACTTCAATACCCACAGTACCTTTTCCCGGCATAGGAGCAATAATACGTATACCTATTGCAGAGAGACTCAGAGCAATATCATCCTCAAGATTTCTGATGCGTGAAATTCTCACTCCAGCTTCCGGTACAATTTCATAAAGAGTAATTGTAGGTCCAACAGTAGCTTTTATCGATGTGATTTCAATACCATAGTTACGTAGAGTACTAATAATTTTGTTTTTGTTCTCCGTCTGCTCTTGCATGTTAACCTCTTGATTCTTGGTGTTGTAAACCTTAAGCAGATTTATTGGCGGAAATTTAAACATTGACAGATCCATACGAGGATCATATTCTTCAATCATTTCCAATTGCTCTTTTTGTTCCGAGCGAAGTTGAGAAGAAGAAACAGTATCATCGCCTTTAGCTACGATCACTTCAAAATCGTTATCAATTCCAATTTCAGATTCAGGAGATGTTAAGTTTGACGTATCAACTATGTTTATTGGTGCAGCAGCTTCAGGTTTAGCTATCTCAAAAGGAATATCAGTCGTTTCTTCTAAATCCTCCTCTTCGATATTACTGTCATTTTTCTTAAACAAAGCTAATAATCGTTGTATCAAAGAAGGCTTCTTTTCTTTTGCAACATTCAGATTGTCATTGTTGTTAACAGGACAATCTGAAGTTGCACTTTCTTCTGTTCGTTGTAATATAGAAGTTGTTTTTGCAATCTTATTTCTAATCTTGTACATATTACTTTTTCGATACCATATAACAGCAATAAGTACAAACAGAATGACAAGCATTAACATTCCCGGCCATCCGATACTATTTTCCATAATACCTTCGATATGACTGCCATGTCCGCCACCCCAGTTGATATGACTATTTGGAAATAATTTATCCAGCAAGAAAGCAGAGCTTATTGATCCCGCAAATAATCCGTAAGCAGTGACCAGTATCACTTGAAGGAATGAAATATAATATACTTTTATCAACCTTAGTCCCAGGTAAATTACAAACAGAGGTATCAGCAGTGAGAATATGCCAAACCATTCATTTATAACTATTTCAGCTATAAATGCTCCAGCCACGCCAACCCAGTTAGCTATTTCCACATCTTTTGTCCGCGCAAGTTCCGAATAAGTTTTGTTTTGGACAAAGCTTTGGTCTTGTGCACCCGTCACAAAAAACGAGATCATTGCCAAGAGCATAAAAATTCCAATAAAAACCAGCAATGCACCTAACACAAAGTGCACTCTTTCGTTTTTAATAAAACTTATTATTCCTGTACTTTTTTGTTGAGTACGAGTAACCGGTTTCTTTTTGGTTCTTTTTGTCTGAGTCATAATTTTAATATTCATTATCTGAAAAAGAATAATGAACAAATAGCACAATTACATTATATTATCTGCAAAAATAATAAAAAGAAAGGAAGGATAAGAGATTTAGAGTCGTCAATTTCTTTAAAGTACCTCTCTTTTTGAATATTGTATCGTTAATATTATATTAAAAAGTGATAAATCAAAAAAATAAGAGTCCGCGAATCACTTCGCAGACTCTTCTTGTTAACACAATCTTCATGAAACAAACTACACTATCGAGTTGATTGCAGAAAAATAATCCGGTTCCTGTGCAATCTCGGGAACCAGCTCTGTATATACTACTTTCCCTTCGGGATTTACAACAACTACTGCTCTTGCCAAAAGGCCTTTTAGCGGTCCATTTGTCATAAGTAATCCATAATTATTTTCGAATTGTTGATCGCGAAAAGTGGAAAGTGTAATAACGTTTTCTATGCCTTCTGCCGTACAAAAACGTCCAGAAGCAAAAGGCAGATCGGCAGAAATTGCTAAGACAACAGAATGGCCTAATGTCGCAGCTTCTTTATTGAATTTTCTTACCGATGCAGCGCAAACGCTTGTATCTAAACTAGGGAAAATGTTAAGAACAGCATATTTCCCTTTATAATCTGATAATTTTACTTCAGAGAGATCTTTTCCAACAAGTGTGAAATCAGGAGCTGTATCGCCAACTTTTGGCAGTTCACCAACTGTGCTTACAGGTTGATTTTTGAATGTTATATTTGCCATATTTTTTATTTATAGTAATTTATATTCGTTCTTAATAATAACGTTTGTTGTATTATTATAAACTAAACAAAAGCTATAAATAAAAGTTCAATAAAAAGTGACAATTTAACTATTTGTTTTGTATGTCTCTTCCAATTCCTGTTTAAGGTACTTAGCAGTGTAACTATCAGGGTTACCAATAATTTGTTCAGGGGTTCCAACAGCCAATATATTTCCTCCTTTAGCCCCACCTTCGGGTCCTAAATCTATAATATAATCAGCACATTTTATTATATCAAAATTATGTTCAATCACGATTACTGTATTTCCTTTATTTACAAGTTTATTGAGTACACCAAGTAAGATTCGAATATCTTCAAAATGCAACCCAGTTGTTGGTTCGTCCAGTACATAAAGTGTGTTACCCGTATCCAATCTTGCCAGTTCAGTAGCAAGTTTTACGCGTTGACTTTCGCCACCTGATAGGGTAGTAGAAGATTGTCCCAGTTTGATATAACCTAATCCCACTTCCTGAAGTACTTCTATTTTGCGAAGAATATTCGGCACATTTTCAAAGAATTCCACCGCTGCGTTTATTGTCATATCCAGCACATCAGCAATTGATTTTCCTTTAAACCGGACTTCAAGTGTTTCCCTGTTGTATCTTTTTCCGTGACAAGTTTCGCAAGGCACCATCACATCCGGCATGAAGTTCATTTCAATTGTTTTATACCCGTTACCTCCGCAAGTTTCGCATCGTCCACCTTTAACATTAAAAGAGAAGCGACCAGGTTTGTATCCTCTTATTTTAGACTCAGGCATTTCGGTAAACAAGTTTCTTATATCGCTAAAAACACCGGTGTAAGTAGCCGGATTAGAGCGCGGTGTCCTACCAATTGGTGATTGGTCCACGCTCACAATTTTATCTAAATGCTCAATTCCCTCAATCGATTCGTACGGCATAGGATCTTTGAGAGACCTATAGAATTTTTGACTTAGAATTGGTTGCAAAGTTTCGTTTATAAGAGTAGATTTTCCACTTCCTGAAACCCCTGTCACACAGATGAATGTACCCAGAGGGAAATTGACGCTTACATTTTTCAGATTGTTTCCTTTGGCGCCTATTATGCTAAATTTCTTTCCATTGCCCGTTCTTCTAATTTTAGGCATTTCAATAGCAAGTTTGCCATTCAAATAATTTGATGTAAGCGTATTTTTCTTCAGCATTTCTTGCGGCAGCCCAGCAAAAACAACTTCGCCACCATTTCTTCCTGCAAACGGTCCCATGTCCACGATATAGTCCGATTCGAGCATCATTTCCTTATCGTGTTCCACTACAACAACCGAGTTTCCTGAATCGCGCAGTTTTTTTAGTGATTGGATCAAACGGTGATTATCCCTTTGATGTAACCCAATGCTCGGTTCGTCGAGAATATATAACACATTTACCAGTTCAGATCCGATTTGAGTAGCAAGTCTGATTCTCTGACTTTCGCCACCAGACAACGATACAGAAGAGCGAGATAAAGAAAGATAATCTAGTCCCACATCCAGCAGGAATTTTAGTCGCGATATGATTTCTTTTCTTATCTCTTCGGCAATCATTTTTTGCTTATTGCTGATATGATTATCCAAGTCTTGCATCCAATCGTAAAGTTGTCGAATGTCCATGTCCGCCAATTCCGCAATGTTTTTTTCTGCAATCTTGAAGTGTAATGCCTCTTGATTTAATCGTTTTCCTTTACATTCAGGGCATATTGAAGTCGTAATAAACTGTCCCGACCATTTTTTAGCAGTCGCCGAAGCTTCATCTTCTTGTTGCATTTCAATATATTTTGCCACCCCTTCGTAAGTCACCAAATAATTTGAATTTCCCAGAGACTCGTTTGTTATTTTCAATCTCTCATTTGTACCATATATGATTTCTTCAATAGCCTCCTGTGGAATATCCTTAATAGGAGTTTTAAGAGTCACCCCAAATTTCTCACAGATAGCTTTGATCTGCCAGAATAACAAATTGCTTTTTTCTTTTCCAAGTGGAACTATTCCTCCAGCCGCGATGCTTATCTCCTGGTTTGGAATCATTTTATCCATATCCACCTGATCTACGGAGCCAATACCTTTACATTTGTTGCAAGCACCCTGAGGAGAGTTAAACGAAAAGTTATGTGGAGCAGGTTCACGATACGATAATCCAGTTTCAGGATCCATCAATTGTCGGCTATAATGTCTGACTTCCTTTGATTCAATATCTTGAATCATAATCAGCCCCGAGCCCTGTTTCATCGCGATCTTAACGCTTGTTTTCAGTTGGTCTTCGAATTTGTTTGAAACCGCCAGTTTATCAATTAAAATTTCGATATTGTGGTTTTTGTATCTATCCACTCTCATACCCGGTAGGATTTCTTTTATATCGCCATCAATGCGTACATTCAGATACCCTTTTTTCCGGATTTGTTCAAACAGTTCTTTGTAGTGTCCTTTTCTGTTTCTCACAACCGGTGCAAGAATATATATTTTCCTTCCGATATATTTTTCGAGAATCAGTTCCAGCACTTGTTCTTCGGTATATTTAACCATCTTTTCGCCCGTAATGAATGAATATGCTTCACCTGCACGTGCAAAAAGAAGTCTCAGATAGTCATAAACTTCAGTAGTTGTACCCACTGTAGAACGCGGGTTTTTGTTGGTCGTTTTCTGCTCAATTGAGATAACCGGGCTTAATCCTGTAATCTTATCGACGTCCGGTCGTTCCATTTTGCCCAAGAAGCCCCGAGCATAAGCAGAGAAAGTCTCGATATATCGTCTTTGTCCCTCGGCAAAAATAGTATCAAAAGCAAGCGATGATTTACCGCTGCCACTCAATCCTGTGATCACGCTAAGTGAATCTCTAGGAATTGCCACGTCAATATTTTTTAGATTGTGCACACGTGCACCGTACACCTCAATATATTCTTTATCGGAAGTCATAGTTTATTTTAACGAATAGTTTTTTAAAAAGTTCATCCTTCATCTTAATTTCCAAGAGAGGATAAAAGGAATTAAACCATCTGCAAGAATCAGGGAGAAGTCCAGTTTAAATTATGTATTTTGTATTTTTCCCCCTTTTTATAGTATAAACTCTCTTCTGTAGGAATTAAAATGGTGTAAGTCTTTCCATTTTTATTTGTCAGTTTGTCGTCTCTAAGCCAAGTGTTGAAATCTTTCAACTGTGCATACGTCACTCCGTTTTGTTGTGCGAAAGTCACCAAGTTTGGAATAGATGTAGATATTTTAACCTCTTTGAATTCAATTGGTTTATAAAGCTGTTCCGGTTTAAGAACAAACCCGTAGTCGCGCGGGTTTTCAAAAATCAATTTAGCTGCCAACATTCTATAATAGTATCGAGTAGTTTCCTGCACCAGCCACAAATCCATAGCTTCTTCCACTTCCTGGTTGTTCAACGCTGAGTTTATTCTGGCCATGCCCCCATTGTATGACATAGAAGCTGCGCTCCACGAGCCATATTTTGCATAAGCACTTTTCAAATATCGACAAGCCCCAATTGTGGATTTTTCAATATTATATCGTTCATCCACTTCAGAAGTCACTTCCATTCCGTATTCTTTAGCTGTAGACGACATAAATTGCCACAAGCCAATTGCCCCTGCCGGAGATTTTGCATCTGAATCAAGATTACTTTCTATTACTGCAAGATATTTCATGTCATCAGGAATTCCATTTCTTTTTAAAATTGGTTCTATGATTGGAAATAATCTGTTAGCTCGTTTTATCATCAACATTGTAGAACCATGCATATATGTAAACGTGTTCAGCTCTCTATCTAATCGTTCACGAATATCATAACGTTCAGTTGTTGTTGTTTCGCCAGCAAAAGTCACCTGGTCCGGAATCTCCACCGAAGCTGTCATTGAAAGCACATAAGGTTTTTCAGCTTCTGCTTTATCAGAATCTTTTCCGGAAATCAAAGCGGTTATTGTAATGCCTGCAACTATCGAGATGAAAATCATCGTTAAGAGTAGGGCTTTTCTTTTCATATAGGATTATTTATTTGATCAAATTATTTAAAGAACAAATATACAATAAAACAAAACAACATCTCGTCAATTTTCATTAAGTTTGTATTATTAAATAGTTTATAATATATGAAATTCGAGACTCCTAGATCTGTAGTTAAAGCGCATGATTTGCGTCAATTTCAGTTTCGCGACACCCCTTTTGTTAAACTGATGAACAGGCGTATTTATAATATTCTGCTCATTGCTTCGCGTTATGATTTATTTATTTTGGAAGATGATGGGAGAGTAGATGAACAGATATTTAATGAATACACATCCCTTAGTCTTCGTTATCCACCACGTTTTACCCAGGTGATGAATGGTGAAGATGCTATAAAGGAGTTGAATTCCAACCATTACGAATTGATTATTTGTATGCCAAATATGGACAACAATGAGATATTTGAATTGGCAAAGAATATTAAAGACAACTACAAGCATATACCTATAGTTATACTTACACCTTTTTCGAAGGAAGTTTCTAAGGTTCTTGCTAAAGAAGATTTAGGAGGAATTGATTATGTTTTTAGCTGGTTGGGCGATTCTGATCTTTTGTTAGCCATCATTAAGCTTGTTGAAGACAAGATGAATGTCGAAAATGATGTAAAGACAGTAGGTGTTCAGACAATTTTGCTTGTTGAAGATTCGGTACGTTTTTATTCGTCGGCATTACCTCAACTCTATAAATTTGTGTTATCTGAATCTAAAGAGTTTTCAAAAGAAGCTCTAAATGATCATCAGCGAACCTTGCGTATGCGTGGTCGTCCTAAGATCTTGTTAGCCAGAAACTATGAAGAAGCCGTTGATCTGTACGAAAAATATGGCGATAATATGCTTGGAGTTCTAACAGATATGAGTTTCAACAAAAATGGTGTCAAAGACAAGTTAGCCGGTAAGAAATTAGGAGAATGGATTCGTTCTCAAGACAAGTATATTCCTATTATTTATGCTTCTTCAGAAACGTCTAACAGGCAGTATGCCAATGATGCACAAAGCTCATTTATCGACAAGAATTCCAAGACTTTTCCTCAGGATTTGCGTAAAACTGTAATGGAAAATTTTGGTTTTGGAGATTTTATTATTATTGCTCCTGATAGTGGAGAAGAAATTTTCAGAATAAGGAATTTGAAGGAAATGCAAACAAATATCCTCAAGATTCCTGAAGCATCACTTTTTTATCATTTCTCCAGGAATCATTTTTCTCGTTTCTTTTATTCGCGTGCAATGTTTCCTATTGCGGAAATGTTGAAAAAGGTTGATGTGAACGATTATGCCAATATGAATGATGCCCGAGAGCTTATATATGAAGCAATTGTTCTGTATCGCAGAATGAAGAACACCGGTGTTGTAGCCGTTTTTGAAAAAGACCGGTTTGACCGTTTTTCAAATTTTGCACGTATCGGCGAAGATTCTCTTGGTGGGAAAGGACGAGGTTTAGCATTTATGGGTACAATGGTTAAAATGAACAACAGATTAAATCGTTTCGAGAATTTTCCTGTCGAGATGCCCAAAACGGTAGTCTTGTGTACCGATATCTTTGATGAGTTTATGGAGTCAAATGACTTATATTCAATTGCATTATCTGATTTACCCGATGAAGAGATCTTAAAACATTTTTTAGTCGGGAAATTACCCAAACGATTAGCCGGCGATTTCTTTGTCTTTTTTGATGCAATTGATGGTCCAATTGCTGTCCGTTCGTCCAGTCTCCTGGAAGATTCATGTTATCAGCCATTTGCAGGAATCTATTCCACGTATATGATTCCCCATGTATCAGATCGATATGAGACATTTCGATTACTTAGTAATGCCATAAAGGCCGTTTATGCTTCTGTTTTTTATAAAGACAGTAAAGCTTATATGGCTGCAACTCAAAATCTTATAGATCAGGAGAAGATGGCAATTGTTTTGCAAGAAATGGTTGGTAGTCAGTATGGTACACGTTATTACCCCACCATTTCGGGAGTAGCACGTTCAATAAATTATTACCCTATTGGAAACGAGAAGACCGAAGATGGAGTAGTTAATATGGCATTAGGATTAGGTAAATATATTGTAGATGGAAATTTAGGATTACGTTTTTCGCCCCTTCATTCTTCCGCAATATTGCAGTTGAGTACACCTGAGATGGCATTAAAAGACACTCAAACACGCTTTTATGCTTTGGATACAGATTCCGGTTCTAAGGATTTTACAATCGATGACGGATTTAATTTGGTAAAATTAAAGTTAAAAGATGCAGAAGAAGACGGTACATTGAAATATATCTCTTCAACTTATGATCCCGAGGATAGAGTTATCCGAGATGGATATTATCCAGGCGGACGAAAAATAATCTCGTTTGCTAATATTTTACAGCATAACCTATTCCCATTATCTGAAGTATTGGATGATGTACTCAAGATTGGTCAGAGAGAAATGGGACGTCCAGTTGAAATTGAATTTGCTGTAAACATTAAGGATAGGGAATTCGCAGAGTTCTTTCTTTTGCAAATTCGACCTATTGTAGATAACAGAAAGTTTGTTTCTGAAGATCTTTCAGATATAAATATGGATGATACTATTTTATATTCCGTTAATGCTTTGGGTAATGGGATTGCCAATGATGTGTATGATGTGATTTATGTGAAGACAGAAAAGTTTAATGCCCATAATAATTCATTAATAGCCAGAGAACTAGAGAAGTTGAATTCTACTTTTATTGAAGGAGATCGCAATTATATTTTGGTCGGCCCCGGAAGATGGGGTTCAACAGATTCCTGGTTGGGAATACCCGTGAAATGGCCAAATATAAGTCAGGCACGTGTGATTGTTGAGTCAGGTCTCGAAAATTACCGTATTGAACCTAGTCAGGGCACCCATTTTTTTCAGAACCTAACATCCTTCAATATCGGTTATTTTACCATTAATCCTTTTCTTGAAGGAGAAGGTTTTTTCAATGAAGAATATTTAAATTCTCAACCATCAGTTTTTGAAACTGAATTCATTAGGCACGTACATTTTGAGAAACCTTTGACTATAAAAATAAATGGAAGAAAGAAGATAGGAGTTGTAATGAAGCCAGGATATTAGGGTAAATATTTCAGTAAATATTGAACATACGTTCTGTAGTAATCTGTAGGACGTACAATATTGTCATCATAAGCTATTATATCCAAGTCGATAATCACTTTTCCATGTTTTTTATCTTCGGATGTTCTGCCCATTTCTTGTTCAATTTGTTTTAATATTTTGATTGTTTCATCTAAATGATGTTCGCTTTGAAATGTTGCTAACATATTCACAAACCTATCTGAATAGTTTTTTCCAATTGGTTCACTTTCACTTGTTTGAGTGAAATATATGTCTGTAAAATATCTTAACAGCAGTTCTTTGACAACGGCAATATTATTTAGGGTATTGTAATTTGACCCTATACTTAATAAAAAGGAATGCATGTTTTTTTGTTTTGTAATATAAAGGTACTTAAAAAAGTTTATCTTTGTTTATGGTGTTAGTTTTAAAATAAATCAGTTTATAATGAAAAAGACGCGAACATTCATTTTTCTTTTGCTGTTTTTGTCGGCATTAGAAATTTTTGCTCAAGAAAGTAAGCAACTTATCTACCGCATAAATATCAAAGAAAATATTGGCAGCAACACCATGATTTATCTTCAAAACGGTTTACGAAAAGCACAATCAGAAAAAGCCACTTGTGTTCTTTTGCATATGAACACATACGGTGGTGGAGTTATGGAAGCAGACTCTATGCGTACAGCAATATTGAATTCAGAACTTCCTGTTTATGTTTTTATTGATAATAACGCAGCTTCTGCCGGAGCTTTGATTTCTATTGCCTGTGATAGTATTTATATGCGAAAAGGCGCAACAATTGGTGCAGCAACTGTAGTAAGTGCCACTGACGGTATGGCCGCCCCTGATAAATATCAATCATATATGCGTGGGATGATGCGAGCAACAGCTGAAAGTCACGGTAAGGATACCGTTATTGTTAATGGTAAACCTGTAGAACAATGGCGTAGAGACCCAAAAATTGCAGAAGCTATGGTAGATGAAAAAGTGGTTGTTCCTCAACTCGACGATGATTCTACCCGTGTGTTAACATTAACAGCTGAGGAAGCAGTTAAACTCGGTTATTGTGAGGGAATCGCTGAGTCGATCCATGAGGTTGCCACAAGTTATTTAGGTTATAAAGACTATGAGATAAAAACATACAACCCAACTATATATGACCATATTCGTGGTTTTTTGATGAATGGCATTGTTCAGGCTTTACTTATCATGATTATTATTGGTGCTGTATATTTTGAAATACAAGCGCCAGGTATTGGAGCAGGAGCAGCTATAGCAATTATCGCCGCAATTTTATATTTCACCCCATTATTTCTATCAGGCTATGCACAAAGTTGGGAAATTATTATTTTTGTGATAGGACTTATACTTATTGTATTAGAGTTATTTGTCATTCCAGGTTTTGGCATTGCGGGTGCTCTTGGTATAATTTTTATGATTACCGGTCTACTTTTAGCTATGATAGGTAATATAAACTTCAATTTTGAAGGAGTTTCATTAAATGCTTTTTTCAAATCGTTGATGACATTACTTGCCGGATTAGGATTAGGTTTCGCCCTGATTATTTATGCTTCCAGCAGGATAGGGAAGAAAGGATTTCTTAAGAATGTCGCTCTCAATGCTGATCAAGAAGGTTATATGTCCGTATCAATGGAGCCAGCCTCAATTGTCGGCAAATCAGGTATAGCAGCAACAGTACTTCGTCCCTCGGGCAGGGTAGAAGTCGATGGCGAATTATATGATGCAGCATCAATTTTTGGATTTATCGATAAAGGTGAGTCAATTATTGTACGTAGGTACGAAAACTCTCAAGTCTATGTTGTAAGAAAACCAAATTCATCTAAATAATAGTAATTATACAAATGAATTGGTTGTTATCAATGAAATAGGAAAAACAATGATTTATTTGTTTTATTCTAGTACATTTATGTTTAATTTTGTAACAAAGTAATTGTATTACAAATGAAAGTCATTAAGAATGTTCTGAGTTTTATTTATCAGTGGTTAATTTTTATGCCAATTTTTGCAGTATTAACACTGATAACAACTCTTTCAGTGATAATATTTTCTTCTATTTTTGGAAACAAGTTTTGGGGATATTATCCTCCAAAATGGTGGTCGAAGTTAACCTGTTGGTTAGCTTTATGTTGTGTTAAAACCAAAGGCCGTGAGAATATTGATTCAAAACAATCGTATGTTTTTGTTGCAAACCATCAAAGTGCATTCGATATTTTCTTGATATATGGTTTTTTGAATAAGAATATAAAATGGGTTCAGAAAGCCAGTTTACGAAAAATTCCATTTGTAGGAAAGGCATCAGAGATTGCAGGACATGTTTTTGTTGATAATTCCAGTGCTGCAGCCCGTATAAGTACGATTAAGAAAGCCGAAAAGCAAATTGTTGATGGTGTTTCGATGGTAATGTTTCCTGAAGGTTCACGTACTCGTACAGGCAAATTGACTCGTTTTCACAAAGGCGCATATTATGTTGCCAAGGATTTAAAACTTCAGATTGTTCCTATTACTATCAACGGAGCATTTAATGTGATGAAGAGAGGAACGTATTTTATTCATCCTGGTAAATTAGAGCTTATTATACATAAACCAATTAGCACAAATAATCTGACAGATGCAGATATTCCAGTGATAATAGAGGAATCAAAAAATATCATTCATGATTCTCTCTGGGAATCCTATAAATAAGTTTATTATTTTTTGTATTGTAGCTGGAAATATTATTCAAGATTATTTATATCATCTTGAATAGAATCAATATATAATTTATTGTTATAATTATGGTTGGAACTAGCGGAAAGCTGTGTTTTATGAATCGAACCTATATAAAAAAGGAATGGTTGTCTCACGACAACCAATCTTCATTGTTAACCTTAAATCTAATACCATGAAAAACACGATGCAAATATAGAGCATTTTAAATCAAACTCCAAATGATTTGAAGAAAAAATGCTTCGTTTTAATGTTATTTAATGATTATGTCCGTATTCTATCATGATTCGGGTTGTTATATTTGAATTTATTTGCATATTTATTCTAATAAAAGCTTTTCTGTTTTTATTGTTTTAGCACTTATTTATCAATCATCAATTGATAAATTTTCAATTTTCCTAAAAGGCATAATTCGTTGTATTTTGGTTTAAAATCAGTTTTAATTTGTGTCATACAGACTAAGAGTTCTCTCTTTTTATGTATATTTGCAAATATTAATTCATTAAATTATTCAATATAAATTCTGAAAAATGTCAAAGAAAATTCTTGTAACAGGAGGAACCGGATATATCGGTTCACATACAGTTGTTGAACTTCAACAGTCGGGATATGAAGTTGTGATTGTAGACAATCTTTCAAATTCCAATGCAGACGTATTAGAAGGTATTACACATATTTCCGGCAAACGACCCGCATTTGAAAAAATTGATTGTACAGATATAGATTCAATGAAGGCCACATTTAGAAAATACAATGGATTTGACGGCATTATTCATTTTGCAGCAAGTAAGGCAGTCGGCGAGTCAGTTCAGAAGCCATTAATGTATTATCGCAACAATATTGTTTCTTTGATCAATTTGCTTGAGTTGATGCCTGAATTTGGAGTTAAAGGAATTGTATTTTCTTCTTCCTGTACAGTTTACGGAGAGCCCGATAATAATCCAATAGATGAAAATGCTCCAATAAAACCTGCAACTTCACCATATGGTAATACCAAACAAGTAAATGAAGAAATCATTCAGGATTATATTCATTCAGGAGCAAATGTTAAGAGTATTATTTTGCGTTATTTTAATCCAATAGGTGCCCATCCATCCGCAGAGATTGGTGAATTACCTTTGGGCGTTCCCCAAAACTTGGTACCATATATCACTCAAACCGGAATGGGTGTTCGCAAACAATTAAGTGTTTTTGGAAATGATTATAATACACCAGATGGGTCATGCATTCGAGATTTCATCAATGTTGTAGATTTGGCCAAGGCACATGTTATTGCAATTGATAGGATGTTGAATGATAAATCGGAAGAAAAGGTAGAAATTTTCAATCTTGGAACCGGTAATGGAGTATCTGTTTTAGAATTGATCAATGTGTTTGAAAAAGTAAGTGGTAAACCATTGAATTATAAGATAAGTGATCGTAGGGAAGGTGATATTGAGCAGATTTGGGCTAATCCAGACAAAGCCAATAATGTATTAGGATGGAAAGCTAAAGAAACAATTGAAGATACAATGGCATCAGCTTGGAATTGGCAACAACAATTACGTAAAAAAGGTATTATGTAATCTTCATTATAAATTAGCAAAAGAGTCCAAAATATTATTATGGACTCTTTTTGTTCAAAATTATTATTAGATCTTATATTTGAAAAACAGAGAGATACTTAAAAGTAATATTGAATTAAAACATAGAAATGTTCATTCCCTTCTTCTGACGATTCTTCAAATTCTATTTTGTTCTCCCTTGACAACCATCCGATTGCAATAAGTATTTCTTTTTCCGTCAATCCAGAAACTCTTGCAATCTTATCAATATTCATTTTACCACCTTTGCTTAGTAAATTCCAAATAATACCAGCATTTGTTCCTATTGTTTTATTATTAATCATTTTACTTTGGATATGAATGAAGACCACATGGAAATTGTAATTATGATTATAACATTACCGTATGATTTTTGTTCATAGAACAATGAGTCTAACCAAAGTAGCGGCCAAATTAATCAAATGTTTTTATACGGAGAAATAGATATCTGTAAGTATTTCAGATATTTATGCGAAGATAGTGAAAGTCATGAGGTAAAAAAAGATTGCCGGGATTTCAATAAGTAAACTATCTATTCTGTCAAGTATGCCACCATGTCCCGGAAGAAGATGCCCCGAGTCTTTAATCTTATAAGTACGTTTGATAAGCGATTCGAACAGATCTCCAACTGTACCAAAAACAGATGCAATAGCCGCAAAACCTATCCAGAATCCGATTGGATATTGTGGATAAAAATGAGCAAAAATCAATCCAGCTATAATTGTAAAGAAAAGTCCCGCTATGAGTCCTTCAGTAGTTTTTTTTGGAGATATATGTTCAACGAAACGATGTTTACCAATTAATGTTCCAAAAAAGTATGCAGCCGTATCATTTACCCAGATCATTACAAAAATGGCAAGGATAAGTGCATGATGGAAATCGTCATTAAATAAATTATATTGATACCCAATGAGCATTAACAAACACATTGGAAGTGTAATATATAATTGTCCGAAAGCTGAATTGATAATAGAATGAAGAATATCGTGACGTTTAATACAAATACCTGAGGTGAACAAAATCAGAAGATATATCAAAATTGTCGCACTGAAGAAATACACGTTTAGTCCTTCCATAAAGAAGAAAGCAGATACATAAATCACTAGGCCCGAAACGATGTTAAACACTTTACTAATATAATGTTCAGTATCTTTTTCTACCATTCGATAGAATTCATAAAGGCCTAGTGCCAGAATTATTCCAAAAACCACCAGGAAGGAATATTTACCGCCAAGAACTCCTATTAGTACAAAAAGTATATATGTTATACCTGCGCCTGCTCGTGTAATGAGATCTTTAATATTCAATTCTTTAGCGGTTTTATGTGAAGTGAGGAATTAGTATCTGAGTATCTTTTTGTTTTAGATTATCTTTAACAGATTTATTGTCTGCAGATACTTATTCTTCTGTTTTTGGTTCAGAATTTTCAGCATCTGATTGCTCTGTACTGTCTGATTTTTCAACAACCAGATCGATATTATTTTCTATAAGAATATTATACCAGCTGATCAGCTTCTTAACATCCGATGCATAAACCCTTTCAGAATCATAATCCGGTAATATTTCAGCAAGATATGCAAACATTTTATTGCTTGAATCTTTTGGACTTACTGAAGTTTTGTTGCCATTTTCTTTATCTTTAATTTTGTTTAATACTTCAACCAAAGGAACATCATCTGTTTTAGTATAGATTGAAACATCGCTAAGTGCGACTGCTTTATCATTAGCGTGAATAGGGTAACGTTTTGCATCGTTCAATGATTCAACGATACTAATATTTTTACCTGTAGACACGAGTTTAAAAAGTCCGGATTTACCGCTTACGGATAGGATTTTATTTAACATAATAGCTTAAGTTAGTTCTAAAAAGAAATTAATTTAATAGCGTGCAAAAATAACGAGAGTTTCTAAGATTCGCAACTTTATCATCAAATTCGGAGTAAAACTTTTGTTTGATAATGAGTTAAAATTGTAATAAAATGCGAATTGAAACAATCTCAACAGTTTAATCTTCAATTACTTCAGCAAAGTCCTCAATGTTTTCGTCCACATACTGAGCTATTATTTGAATCTCTTCTTCTTCGATGTAAAACATTTTTTCCTCCAGTTCATCGAATGCTTCAAAATCGACATACATAGCATTGAATTCTTCTTCTGTAGTTTCTCGTTCCAGTTCAGCCCTATTAGCATCATATATTTCCTTTGCTTTATATATTATTTTCGATAACCCTGTTGCCCCCATCAATTTCAGTGATTTTGCCGTAGGGTTATCGAATACATAACCGCCGTAACCATTTTGAATAAGTTGTACAAATCCCCCCTGATTTACTTCATCCATAAAAAAACGAAGAGCCAGGAGCGTATGTTGATAACCATTTAGTTTATCAATATTTTCAGTCGTTATATCTCCTCCAACTTCATTAAGGTAAGCGTCTGTAAACACTTTAAGGAATTCATCCATACCTTGTTGTGCAGCTTTTTCAAGCTCTTTGTTTTGAATCTGTACCATTTTCAATTATATTTTTGGACAAATATAGTAACTTTTCGTGTGAAAATATGCGGTAAAGCATTTGCTTTATAGATGAAAAAATTGTTCTTTTGTGCAAGAAATAATTAATAAACTAATTAATCTTAAATAATGGCAACAATTAAACCATTTAGGGGGATACGTCCTCCCAAAGAGATTGTTCTTGAAGTAGCATCTCGTCCTTATGATGTTTTAAATTCTGAAGAAGCCCGCAATGAAGCTGCCGGCAACGAGAAATCATTATATCATATTATTAAACCAGAGATAGATTTTCCGGTAGGTAAAGACGAGCATGATTCCGATGTT
The DNA here is from genome assembly GCA_002411345.1 of Bacteroidales bacterium UBA5287. GTDB lineage: Bacteria > Bacteroidota > Bacteroidia > Bacteroidales > Dysgonomonadaceae > UBA5287. The sequence continues at coordinate 56,548 of DHSL01000055.1, forward strand.
TATGAAAAAGCATCCGAGAATTTTCAGAAATTTCAGGACAAAGGCTGGTTGATTCAGGACGATAAAGAAATGTATTATGTATATGCACAGACTATGAATGGTAAAACCCAGTATGGTTTGGTAGTGGGAGCATCTGTAGCAGATTACATGAGTGGAAATATCAAGAAGCATGAGTTAACCCGTCGCGACAAAGAAGAAGACAGGATGAAGCATGTTCGTGTGAACGATGCTAATATAGAGCCAGTATTTTTTGCTTATCAAGATAATAAAGATATTGATGAGCTTGTTCTGCGAATTATCACCAAGACACCAGAATATGATTTTGTATCAGTTGATGGTGTTGGTCATCATTTCTGGTTAATAGATGATGATAAAGATATAAGTCGTATCACGGAAATATTTGCAGAATTTCCCTGTATGTACATTGCCGACGGTCATCATCGTTCAGCCGCCGCCGCATTGGTAGGCGCAGAAAAAGCAAAAAACAATCCGAATCACACAGGTACAGAGGAGTATAACTATTTTATGGCCGTCTGTTTTCCTGCCAGTCAGCTTACTATTATAGATTATAATAGAGTCGTTACCGATCTTGATGGTTTGACTCCCAGTGAGTTTTTGAAATTACTTGAAGTCAATTTCATGGTAGAATCAACCGGATCAGAGATACAAAAGCCAAAGGCATTGCACAATTTTTCCGTTTATCTAGATGGAAAATCATACAGTGTAACCGCAAAGCCCGAGATATTGAATGATGAAGATCCCATTGATCAGTTAGATGTAACAATTACATCAAATTTAGTATTAGATGAGATCTTAGGCATCAAAGATTTGCGTTCCGACAAGCGCGTAGATTTTGTTGGTGGAATTCGTGGTCTTGGAGAATTGAAAAAGCGTGTTGATAGTGGTGAAATGGCTTTAGCCATAGCGCTTTATCCCACATCTATGAACCAATTGATGACAATTGCCGATACCGGTAATATTATGCCGCCCAAATCCACTTGGTTTGAGCCAAAGCTCCGTTCAGGATTAGTTATTCATAAATTAAAATGAGTATAGATATAGAGATAGGGTTAATGATTCAGCATTTTTCGGAAACGATTTATCCAGAAATTGTAGATCATTATCGCTATTTACATCAACATCCCGAGCTATCTTATCAAGAAAAATTTAGTTCAGAATATATAACTTCATTTTTAGATTCAGAAGGCATTTCCTATCGTTCACGAATTGGAGGATACGGCATTTTGGCATGGGTTAAGGGAGAAAAACCAGGTACCGGTAATACCATAGCATTTGTAGCCGATATGGATGCGTTGCCCGTGAAGGAGTTGAACGATGTGCCTTATAAGTCCACCAATGAAGGAGTTATGCACGCCTGTGGACACGATTCACAAGTCGCGTCAATGATGGGAGCCGTTAAAATAGTCAACGCTTTACGCAAAGAATTTTGTGGAAACCGATTATTTGTTTTTCAACCCGGTGAAGAATTGTCGCCCGGCGGAGCAGATTTGATGATAAAAGCAGGAGTTTTCGATGATTATCAGCCAGATTTTATTGTCAAGCAACATGCCTATATAGATTTACCCGCAGGCCAGATCAGTTTTCAATCCGGTACAATAATGGCCTCTGCCGATGAAGTCCACATAAAAGTAAAAGGTCAGGGAGGTCACGGAGCATTACCCCATGAGTTAAACGACACAGTATTAGCCGCTTCGAGTGTAATTGTAGCATTACAGCAAGTCGTCAGTAGAAGGCGAAACCCTTTTAATCCAATGGTTTTATCATTTGGAAAATTCATTGCAGACGGAGCGACCAATGTCATTCCCAGCGAAGTGACCCTTGCCGGTTCCCTTCGTTGTATGAATGAAGAAGAGCGCAACAAAACGTTAGAACTCATACCCGAAATCATTCATAATACAGTATGTGCCTATGGCTGTACTGCAGAAGTAATTATTCCTGAAGGATATCCCTGCACGATCAGTCACGAAGAAATCACAAAGACTATCTCTCAAAAAGCCATTGATTTTCTGGGTAAATCCAATGTGTCAGAATTTCCAAAGCGAATGACTTCTGAAGATTTTGGTTTTTTTACTCAATTATATCCCTCTTGTTATTATCGTTTTGGCATTTCCCATTCCAATTTCAGATCAGGTCCATTACATTCCGGGACTTTTTTAATCGATGAAGAATCTTTGAAAACGGCAGTTGGCATGTTCTCATATATTGCCCTGTCGTGATCTGAAATAAGTTTACATAAAATGTAAGACAAACATCAATTTTAAGAGATTATCATAACAAACATAAACAGTTTTAGGAGTCTTTATAAATTTTAGATGCCCTCAAACGAATAATTTGTATTATTTTTGCACCAAATGTTCTTTTTATTTACAATTTAAAGTATTTAGGTATGGCTTATCATGAATTAGATGAATTAGATGAAAAAATCTTGAACCTGATTCTAAACAATGCTCGCATTGCTTTTTTGGAAGTCGCCCGTGAATGTAATGTTTCCGGTGCCGCTATTCATCAACGTATTAAGAAGCTTGAAAGTTTAGGGGTTCTTAAAGGCTCGGAGTATATCGTTGATGAAGAGAAAATTGGGTATGAGACTTGTGCTTATATCGGGATTTTTTTGACTTCCCCCAGTAGTTATGACGAAGCTGTAAAAGAACTTCAAAAAATTCCTGAGGTAGTAGAATGTTACTATACCACAGGTAAATACGATTTATTAATCAAAGTTTTTGCAAAAAACAATCATGATTTATTAGATCTTATTCACGACAAAATACAACCGATCGGATTAGCACGAACAGAAACTTTAGTAAGCTTTAAAGAAGCCTTTAGGAAGAAGCTACCGATTAATTTTTCAAAAGATAACATTGAAGAAAAGTAATTAGAAAAAGCACTTATTTTTAGTAATAAATGATATGATAAACAGAAGAAAATTTATTAAGGCCAGTGGTATCGGGCTGGCGGCAATGGCTGTAAATCCTTCATGGGCAGCATCAATGCAGAAAAATTCCCAATACACAAGCAATAGACCAAAATTGGCAAATCGTAAGTTTACATCAAAAGCTGTAGAGGAAACCATTGTAAAGGTTAAAGCTCAAATTAAAGATCCCAAATTAGCTTGGATGTTTGAAAATTGTTTTCCAAGTACGTTAGATACAACGGTCAATTTCAAAATGAAAAACGGTAAGCCCGACACATTTGTCATTACCGGCGATATTGACGCAATGTGGTTAAGGGACTCATCTGCTCAGGTATTCCCATATCTTCCACTTGCCAATAAAGATCCAAAATTAAAGCAAATGATTGCCGGTCTTATCAACAGACAAACACAATGTATTTTGTTTGACCCCTATGCAAATGCTTTCAATGACGAGCCAAAGCCAGACAGTGAATGGATGACCGACAAAACAAAAATGGATCCGATGTTGCATGAACGCAAATATGAGATAGATTCATTATGTTATCCAATCCGTTTAGCATACAATTATTGGAAAATCACCGGAGACACCTCAGTTTTCAATGAAGATTCACAGAAAGCAATTAAGTTGATTATCAAGACCTTTAAGGAGCAACAACGTAAAGACGGATTAGGGCCTTATGAATTCCAGCGAGTTACCGGCAGAGCAACCGACACCCAGACAATGGATGGCTATGGAAATCCAGTGAATCCCGTAGGATTAATTGTCTCCGCGTTCCGTCCTTCTGACGATGCCACAGTGTTTGGATTCCTTGTTCCTTCGAATATGTTTGCTATCACCTCATTACGTCAAGCAGCCGAGATTTTGGAGAAAGTCGCAAATGATACTGCACTTGCCCTTGAATGTAAAGAATTAGCAAATGAAGTTGAAGAAGCCGTAAAGAAATATGCCATAGTTAATCATCCTGTATATGGAAAGATTTATGCATTTGAAGTAGACGGATTTGGAGGAGCCTATTTAATGGATGATGCAAACGTTCCAAGTTTGTTGGCATTGCCATATTTGGGAGCCGTTAAAGTAGACGATCCAATTTATCAGAACACCCGTAAGTTCGTTTTAAGTAAAAATAATCCATTCTTCTTCAAGGGAAAATATGGCGAAGGAATTGGCGGTCCACATATTGGATACGACATGATTTGGCCTATGAGTATTATTATGCGTGCAGAAACAAGTACAAGTGATGAAGAGATCAAGAATTGCATTCAGATGTTGCGAAATACAGATGGAGACACAGGCTTTATGCACGAGTCTTTCCACAAAGATGATCCTAAGAAATTTACCCGCAAATGGTTTGCATGGGTAAACACATTATTTGGCGAACTAATTTTAAGACTCTACAATGAAAATAAAATGCATTTAATAAACATTTAATCAATAAGGAATGAAAAAAACAAATCTATTTGCTATCCTTCTGGTGTTGCTGAGCTGTCAGTTTGCAGCAGCTCAAAAAAATATCGAGCCAGTCGACTTTGTCAGCACATTAGTAGGAACACAATCAGAATTTAAACTATCTAATGGAAATACATACCCTGCAACAGCACGTCCCTGGGGTATGAATTTCTGGACACCTCAAACACGTAAAATTGGTGACGGTTGGCAATATGCTTATACTGACGATAAAATTAATGGTTTTAAACAAACCCATCAACCCAGTCCGTGGATGAATGATTACGGTCAGTTTTCGATTATGCCAATGACAGATAAAATTGAGTTTGATCAAGAAAAACGCGCCAGTTGGTTTTCTCACAAAGCAGAAGTCGCCAAGCCCCATTATTACAGCGTTTATCTTGCTGATTATGATGTTAAGACAGAGATTACTCCGACAGAAAGAGCAGCTGTTTTTCGTTTTACTTTTCCAGAGACAGACAAATCCTACGTAGTAGTAGATGCCTTTAACAGAGGATCAGGAGTAGAAATTATTCCCGAGAAAAATGCTGTTATCGGTTACACCACCCGTAATAGTGGAGGCGTTCCTGAAAACTTCAAGAATTATTTTGTAATTGTTTTTGACAAACCATTTACCTATAAAAATGTAGTAAGTGGAGGTAAAAACATTGAAGAAGGATTAAAATCAGAGTCCGACCATTCAGGAGCGATCATTGGATTCTCAACAAAGAGAGGAGAGACCGTAATTGCCAGAGTAGCATCATCGTTTATAAGTTACGATCAAGCTTGGCAAAATCTTAAGGAAGTAACCGATAAAGATTTTGATCAAGTAAAGTCCGAAGGAAGAAAAGCCTGGAATGAAGTCTTGGGCAAGATAGAAATTGAAGGAGGTAATTTTGATCAACAACGCACCTTTTATTCCACTTTATATCGTTCAACATTATTCCCCAGGAAGTTTTATGAGATAGATGCCAACGGAAAAGTTGTTCATTACAGTCCCTATAACGGAAAAGTGCTTCCCGGATATATGTACACCGATACCGGTTTTTGGGATACATTCCGTGCTTTGTTTCCATTGTTGAATTTAGTTTATCCATCAGTAAATAAGGAGATTCAGGAAGGATTATTAAACACCTATCTTGAGAGTGGATTTTTGCCAGAGTGGGCAAGTCCCGGTCACCGAGGCATTATGATTGGTAACAATTCAGCCTCAGTTGTTTCCGACGCCTATATAAAGGGTCTTCGCGGTTATGATATTGAAAAGCTTTATGAAGGATTGTTGCATGGAACAGAAAATGTACATCCAAGAGTATCATCAACCGGACGTTTAGGACATCAGTATTACAACGAGTTAGGTTATGTACCTTATGATGTAAAAATTAACGAAAATGCTGCCCGTACTCTTGAATATGCTTATGATGATTGGACAATATACAAACTTGCAAAAGCTTTGAATCGTCCACAAAAAGAGATCGATTTATATGCAAAAAGAGCAATGAATTACAAGAATGTGTTCTCTCCAGAGTACAATCTAATGCGAGGCAGAAATAAGGATGGTTCATTCCAAACCCCTTTCAGTCCCACTAAATGGGGTGATGCCTTTACCGAAGGTAACAGTTGGCATTACACCTGGTCGGTTTTTCATGATCCCCAAGGTCTTATTGATTTGATGGGTGGTAAAACGACCTTTGTAAACATGTTAGATTCTGTTTTTGAGACCCCACCAGTATTTGACGATAGTTATTATGGCGGAGTAATTCACGAGATACGTGAAATGCAGATCATGAATATGGGTCAGTATGCTCATGGTAATCAACCTATTCAGCATATGATTTATCTGTATAATTATGCCGGTGAGCCATGGAAAGCTCAATATTGGGTACGTGAAGTAATGGACAAATTATATTCACCTAATCCCGATGGATATTGTGGTGACGAAGACAACGGTCAGACATCAGCCTGGTATGTTTTCTCAGCGATGGGTATTTATCCAGTATGTCCCGGAAGCAATGAATACGTGATTGGTTCCCCATTGTTTAACAAAGTCAAGTTACATCTTGAAAATGGCAAAACCGTTGAGATAAACGCTGTAAATAACAATAAGGACAGTCGTTATGTATCTGACATAAAGGTAAATGGTAAGACTTATACAAAGAATTACTTTACTCATTCAGAATTCACAAATGGAGCTAAAATCGATTTCCAGATGTCCTCAACCCCAAATAAGAAAAGAGGTATTAAAGCATCCGATTTCCCATATTCATTTACCAATGATTTAAAAGGAATGTATAAATAATTATTATCGACCAAGATGAATTGATAATACTATTTATTAGAAATTAAAAGCGTTGCTTTGATCTTATCGGATTAAGAGCAACGCTTTTTCTTTGTCTATATTTAAATCTTCAGGATTAATTTTGTTTTTAACTTCCAGAAATAATTTATTGTTGAAGTTTAGTAATTCAATGGGTAGATAAGGATAAAACTGCCACTTTTTGATCTCCACATTTCCAATCCCTTGTTGTACAATTCCAATTTCTTTAGCCGCAGCGTAAGACAGATCAATAATTCTACTTTTAGAGAAAGGGCCTCTGTCTGTGACTTTTACGACAACTGTTTTATTATTATTCAGATTTTTCACCTGAATGAATGTTCCAAAAGGCAGCGTTCGATGAGCGCAAGTCAGGCTATCTTTATGGTATGGAATGCCACTAGAAGTATTTCTCCCATGTAGTTTGTGCGAATAAAAGGATGCTTTTCCGCTTTCCTGGCCCCAGGTGATAGATATTAAACCACCTAAAACCATTATAATAGTCCATATGATAAATCGTTTCATATATCTATTCTTCATTCTTTCAGGTTCAAAGGAAATTAATTTAATCCAAACTATCAATAATTAGGCATGTATTTTTGATATTTCGAAAAATAATTCGAAATATATTTGGAGGTATCAAATATTATGTGTACTTTTGCATTCCATTTAAGGGAAACATATCGCGGAGTGGAGCAGTGGCAGCTCGTTGGGCTCATAACCCAAAGGTCGTTGGTTCGAATCCTTCCTCCGCAACTATCGAAAAGGAAAGTTCTAAACTTTCCTTTTTTGTTTTTAATCAAATAAATATATCTTTGTTGTGAATAAACATTATTTCAAGTGGCACATCTAATAAAACAAAATATAATTATCTGTTTCATAGTTATTTTGATAGCTTCCATTGTCGGATGCAATGAAGTTGATCCAAGTAAGCATGCAGGTCGTTTACGTATCAGTCTTACCGAAGGAGGAGGGCTTTTTTTAAAAGGATTTTATATTGATTTACAATCGATTGAAGTAATCCTTTCCGATTCATTAGGTCACAGTACCAATGAATGGATACCATTAGAATTTACCGGAGGCGTGTATGAATTATCCAATTTAACGCAAGAAAAGTCCAAACAGCTTGTAGATCAATTTTTTCCTGCCGAAAATCGTATTATTAATATACGTTTAACTTTCGGGAAAGACAGCTATCTATTATTAAGCGGTCAAGGCAACGAGAAAATTCCAGTAATTATTCCAGACGAATACTCAAAAAGTACCATATTTCCTGCAAATGCCCAGATATTTGAAAACGTTATTTGTAACATCCTGTTAGATATCAATATTTTGGAGTCGTTATCATTAGAAAATGGCACCTATGTATTCCGTCCTACAGGCAGGTCGTATCCAGAAACTTTTGGAGGAACAATAAAAGGATCCGTTCAACAAAAAGACATTCCTTTTATTGTATTAGCCCATAAAGAAAATGTAGATACAATTGCCACATTAACCGATCGTTCAGGCGTTTTTCTTTTTAGAGGTCTGAATACAGGACTTTGGAATATCACAATACTTGGTGATGATTCATTGAGATATGCCGACAGTACCTTTGTCGATACAGTATTTCAGGGGAAAATAACAACAATAAGTCCAGTAAACCTAAAGCAAATAAATTGAATTAGTTATTATTACAATATGCAAACTATTGAAGAGATCATAGATTGGGGTCTGATTCCATATTCAGAAGCATGGGACAGGCAAACGAAGCTTTTTAACGAAGCCCTTGAGCGAAAGCAAAAAGGGGAGAAGCCCGTTCAGAAACTTATCTTGTGTGAACATCCCCATGTTATAACATTAGGGAAACGTGGAGATGAGCATAATTTGTTATCATCCAGAGAGTTTTTACAACAGAAAGACGTCGATTTTTTTCATATTGATCGTGGCGGCGATATCACTTATCACGGTCCGGGTCAGCTTGTTGTTTACCCAATTTTTGATTTAGACGCTTTTGGTATGGGTTTAAAAACCTATATACATGCCATTGAGGAAGTCGTTATTCGGCTATTATCCAATCACGGGATAAAATCAGAGCGAAAGGACAGAGCCACAGGTGTTTGGCTTGATGTTTCAGATATGCGAATGGCCCGTAAAATGTGTGCGATAGGAGTCCGTAGCAGTCGCTTTGTCACTATGCACGGACTCGCTTTGAATGTAAATACAGACTTGAAATATTTCACATTGATAAATCCATGTGGATTTACAGAATCCGGAGTAACATCCATTCGAAAAGAGTTGAATGTAGATCATGTAGATATGGAAACAATAAAACAAGAAATGATAAGTCTTTTCAAAGAAATGTTCACGAAATAAAAATAACTATTTTTTACTTATTAATTAATATATAATGAAATCCACTTTATTTATTCTTACTCTTGTTTCTTTTTTCTATACCAGTCCTTTTGTCACTGCACAAACCAAAATTCACGAAGTTAATTTGAGCGGCAACAGTTATGTGACAGAGCAAAGAGAAGGTGCTAACATCACAGAGAAAGGTCTTTCCAATTGGACAGAAGAATCATCTTTAATTCAGACATACGTTTATTTTTCAAAGCCACAAACAATTTCATTATATGTGAAAGGCGTTTCAGAAGAAAAAGCAGTAATCCTTGTCAAGTTCAATAAAAAGCAAAAGAAAATCAAAATCGATGGAGGCAAGTTTGAATCATTAGTCGGAAAATATAAAATAGAATCTCCCGGTTATTATGCTATTGGATTACAAGGTATTGAAAGAAAAGGGAAAGTTTTTGCAGACGTCTCATCCTTTTTAATTCATTCAGAAGACGATCATTTAGTTTATGTTCATGATTTTACCGATTATTGGGCGAGAAGAGGACCCTCCGTTCATTTGAATTTTAAAATGCCAAAAGACACAATCGAATGGTTTTATAATGAAGTAACTGTTCCAGAGGGAAATGATGTTATTGGAAGTTATTATATGGCCAATGGATTTGGAGAAGGATATTTTGGTATGCAATGCAATTCATCAAAAGAGCGTAGAATTCTTTTTTCTGTTTGGAGTCCCTTTAACACCGAAGATCCCAAGCTCATTCCCGACAGTTTAAAGATAAAGATGTTAAGAAAAGGTGAAGGCGTTTATATTGGTGAATTCGGCAATGAAGGATCAGGCGGACAAAGTTTTCTTCGTTATAATTGGAAAGCCGGAAATACCTATAAGTTTCTTACTCAAATTAAGCCAGATGGTAAAGGCTGTACCATTTACACATCATATTTTTTTGCATCAGATGAAAATCGTTGGCGTCTGATCGCCAGTTTTTTGCGTCCACAGACAGACGTCTATTATACCCGTGCACATTCATTTCTTGAAAACTTTATTCCAGAGCAAGGATATCTTTCGAGACAAGTCTATTTTGGTAACCAATGGTATAAGACAAAAGACGGTAGATGGATTTCAAACAACAGTGCCTCATTTTCGCATGATGCCACAGCCAAAGCCGGTGTTCGTCTTGATTATCAAGGAGGGTATGATAAATCAAACAATTCTTTTTATCTTAGAAACTGTGGTTTTTTCAGTCAATCCACTAAATTTGGAACAATATTTCAAAGAAACGAAGAGAGCGATCATCCAGAAATTGACTTTGTTAATCTTGAGAACCTATAATAAAGTCATTATTTCTTAGTATAAAAATGAATTATCGAGATTTTAACTAAATTTCACTTACTGTTGCAATTAAATTAGCCTCTTATTTTTATCTTTGTAATTAATAAATTGAATTTTGAACTTAATAAGATTACACAATGAAAAGAATACTTTTTTACGGGATTGCACTTGCTTCTCTTTTGGTTTTAGGAACATCTTGTAAACCAAAACAAAGCGCATATAAACAAGTTTATGAAGCTGCCAAAGAAAGAGAAATTCAAGATGCAGCATCTCAACCAACAACAAGTGTTGTAAAACCGGCATCTACTTTGCCTCCTGTTGAAGTTTCCGTTAGAAAAGAAAAAGTAGAACCTGTTTACGCTTCAGATGCCGCCGGTTTAAAAAAATTCAGTGTCGTAATCGCATCTTTGAGTGTAAAAATAAATGCTGAGTCACTTAAAGAAAGAATGACAGCTGAAGGATATCCTGTTATATTAGCACAAAACGAGCAAGGCATGTATCGTGTAATTGTTGCAAGTTATGATAGTAAAGAACAAGCAGCTGCGAAACGCGATGAAATTATAACCAAATATTCAGCAAAGGGAAATACTGATTATTTACGAAGAACTTATGGTGTTCCTTTTAATGACCTATGGTTATTGGAAAGACAGTATTAAGATGTTCAGATTTTAGATATTTATAAAAGAAAAGCTGCCTCTTTTTAAATCAAGAAGGGTCGGCTTTTCGCTTTTAAATAAGATGGTTATACGTTTTTTAGGAACTGGTACTTCAACGGGTGTGCCCGAATTGGGTTGCACTTGTTCTGTATGTACATCAGCTGATTTCAGAGATAACCGTCTAAGGTCCTCCGTTCAGATTCACGTCGATAATGTCAATATTATAATTGATTGTACACCAGATTTTCGTCAGCAGATGTTTTTCGTTCCATTTGAAAAAATCGATGGTTTATTGTTGACACATGAACATTATGATCATATTGGCGGATTAGATGATTTGCGTCCTTTTTGTCGTTTTGGTCCTGTAAATATTTATGCAGAATCAAATGTAACACATGCATTAGAATACAGGATGCCATATATTTTTTCAGATCATAAATATATGGGTATTCCAGAATTATTTTTTCATGATATTCAATATCTCCAATCATTCTTTATTCAATCTGTAGAAATACAACCCATTAGGGTAATGCATTATAAGTTACCCATTTTAGGTTATAGAATTGGAGGTTTTGCCTATCTTACTGATTTGAAATATCTTCCCGAGGATGAAATGGTGAAGTTAAAAGACCTTGATATTCTTGTGATTACCGCATTAAGGAAGAAAGATCATATATCACATCAGAATTTAGCAGAAGCCATTCAGTTAGCAGAAAGAGTAGGAGCCAAGCGTACCTATTTTACTCATATGAGTCACCATATTGGACTTCATGCAGAAGTTGAAAGAGAAATACCAGAAAACATGTATTTTGCGTATGATGGTTTAGAGTTAAAGATTTAATGTAGTCTTTAGGAAATTTAACCTAAATTGATGCAACGTTTTTGGTGAATTTACATCTTATAATTAAATTGCAAAGTTGTAGTATATTTACTACACGAGTTAGAGAATAAATATGTATATTTACATTAAACTTTTTGATGTTGAATATGTCTTATTATCGTAATAAACAAATTATTAAACAATAGGGAGAAAGGCTATGAAAACTAAACAATTTTTGATTGCTTGTTTGTTGACACTGTTGCCCGTATTCGGTTTTGCTCAAGAGTGGGATGATATTTATGCAAACCCATCAGAGAAACAACCGGTTCGGAAAGAAGTCAAAAAAGAGCAACCTCAAAAAAAGAAAGTTGTGGTTGTTACAGGTGACAATTCCAATATGGAGGTAGTTGCCAACGGCAGGAATCTAGATGAATATAATCGCCGAGACGTAGGCGTATATAATGAAAATGATCAGTCTGTAATGGACGAAGATTCTGTATATCAGCAATATGAATATACGGATAGGATTATTAAATATTCTGATCCCGAATCAAGTGTTCGCATTACAGGTGCCGATGATATAATTGTATATGTGACCGACGAAGTCTATGACGATTATTATTACAATCGCGGTTGGGATTATCGAATTAATTTCAATTTCGGTTGGGGATGGTCATCATATTATTCATCCTATTATCCATGGTATGATCCATGGTCTTATGGTGGTTGGTACGATCCATGGTATTACGGAGGTTGGTATGATCCATGGTATTACGGTAGTTGGTATTCGCCATGGTATTATGGCAGCTGGTATTCACCCTGGTATTATAATAGATGGTATTCACCCTGGTATGGAGGCGGATACTATGGATATGGCAGTGGTTATTATAATGGGTTCTATGACGGATATTATTCAAGTCTACCACGTAACAGTTCAGGTAGAAGTTCCGGTGTATATAGAAAAAGTTCTTTAGGATCCTCTTCACGATCATCCAGTTTGGTAAATTCCGGTAGAAGTTCCAGTCGTTCGTCAGTAGGTACAACAACCGGCAGAAGTTCTAATCGCACATCATTAGGCACAACAACCGGCAGAAGCAGTAGAACATCTGAAACCTACAATACAAGGAATGCAAGTAATAGTTCAAGAACACGAATAATTGATAATTCAGGTCGTGTACGTGATTCTCGTTCAGGGCAAATAATTCCAGGAACAAGCAGCAGTACATCACGCTCGACAGTAGGCCGTTCCGGTTCGACCATCAACAGTAACAGAACAGTGGCACCATCAAGCAGTGAAAGAACCTATCAAAGAAGCAGCAATACCTATTCAACTCCTTCAAGATCAAGTTCAACTACTAACAGCAGATCTATTTCTACTCCTTCAAGCAGTAGTAGATCTATTTCTACCCCATCAAGCAGCAGTAGAAGTTCATCCACTTATTCAGCCCCTTCAAGAAGCAGTTCTTCCGTAAGTTCAGGTTCATATGGTGGAGGCGGCAGTAGCAGCAGCGGTAGTAGTAGTTCAAGAAGCAGCAGTGGTGGAGGTCGTCGTTAAACCAATAAATAAAAGAAACCGCTACCTTTCAATAACCCAATTAGGTAATTATTAAAGGGCGGTTTTTTATATAGACTAACTATAATAATCGAAGATAAATGAAAAAATGTACATTCTTACTAATGTTTGCTTTACTTTTCTCTATCCATGTATTTGGTCAAGGAGAAGTTGAAGCCAACATGATATCGCGAGGTGATTTATATGGCACTGCACGTGGATTAGCTATGGGAGGCGCATTCGGTGCTTTAGGCGGAGATCAAACCGGAGTAGCTATTAATCCTGCAGGAATTGCTGTTTACCGAAGTTCAGAAGTTGCAGGAACTTTCACTACCTCACGTGAAACTTCTAAAATTGGAAACAATTCTTTTTCAGTTTCTGATTCCGGATTAAATAATTTGGGATATATCGGTTATTTTCCTTTACGGAGCAATAGTGTACCATCAATCAATTTTGGATTCACATATAACAAATTAAAATCCTTTGAAAAGTCCTATAGTGCTGTAGGTGGAGGAAGATCAAGTTCTTTGACAGATTATATTGTTCACAGACATGGTGATGTCAGTGAATATCTTTTAGGAACCACCGATATTAACGGTAAAGAGCAAGACCCATTTTATCTTGATCAAGGTGCTCCATGGTTACCAATTTTGGCATATCAAAGTTTTTTAATGTATCCTATATATGACAATATGGATAAGCAAATCGGTTATGAATCAATCCTTAATCCCAACGACAAAGTAGAGAATCTTCTCGATGTAAAGGAAAAAGGTTCAATTGAGAACTTTGATTTTACCATTGGCACATCAATAAATAATCGATTGAATATTGGTTTTTCTTTAAACGTCACAAATTTTTATTATAATCTATCATCAGTATATACAGAGAATTTCCCAACAGGAGACAACAATGGATTTGACATAGAAAACTGGTTAACAACAGAAGGAGCCGGTGTAGGGTTAAAGCTTGGTGCTATTTATCGTCCAACAAATTCCATACGATTAGGTTTAGCTTATCATTCACCCGTATGGTATACATTAACAGATACCTATTCCGCGCTATCGTCATATAAAATTGATGGATATCTTAATAAGCTATCTCCAGCCGATCAGGAAGCCTATTTAGGGATAACCAATAGAACTGTCGATACAGGTACAGCCAGATGGGATTACAATTTTCAAACACCCGGTAAGTGGGTTGCAAGTATAGCCGGTGTTTTTGGTAGTCGTTTCATAGCAAGTTTAGATTATGAAATTACCAACTATAAAGACATGAGTTATTCAGACTCATACGGTTCAGGGATTTCAAATATCTACAGCAACACCAATTCTTATATAGATACAGATTATAAATCCGCATCAAGTTTAAGAGCAGGAATTGAATATCGTTTCACACCACGTTTTTATGGTCGTTTAGGTTATGCTTGGATAGAGAATCCATATAATGAAATATATAAAGACCAACAAGGCGATGCAATGATTAGCGGAACCGTTCCACATTATAGAATGGAAGGCGATGCCAATTATTATACAGGAGGAATTGGATATCGATTCAACCAGAATTTCTATATGGATTTAGCCATTGTTGTTAAGAATCAAACAGATGATTTATATCCCTTTCCAAATGTTTATTCAGATGAAGCACGTAAAAATATCGTTGTGAATGCCGAGCCTTATGCACTTGAGAATAAAAATGTAAAAGGCGCTTTAACAGTAGGATATAAGTTTTAAGCTAACTAACAGAATTTGAAAAGCAGGATTATTTAATCCTGCTTTTCTTTTATTTAATACCCTAAAAGGTTATCTTTGTATAAAAGAAAAAGTCATGGCTGATTCCAATAATTATTTATCCGAAAACCGAAAAAAGGTAACCACCAAACGGTTACAAGAGATGAAACAGCAAGGAGAGAAGATTTCCATGCTAACCGCGTACGATTATTCAATGGCCAAAATCATTGATGAAGCCGGTATGGATGCAATTTTGGTCGGTGATTCCGCAGCGAATACTATGGCAGGTTATTCCAGTACTTTGCCAATCACTCTCGATCAGATGATTTATCACGCTCAATCTGTTTCAAGAGCTATATCACACTCGTTATTAGTTGTAGATATGCCATTTGGCAGTTATCAAGGAAATCCCGATGAAGCATTTTCGAATGCTGTAAGAATCATGAAAGAAACCGATGCCGATTGTTTAAAATTAGAAGGCGGTAAAGAGATAAGTGCATCTATTGAGCGCATTTTAAGTGGAGGCATTCCAATTATGGGTCATTTAGGTCTTACTCCTCAGTCGATCAACAAGTTTGGCACATACGGTGTTCGTGCAAAAGAACAATCCGAAGCAGTAAAGTTATGCGAAGATGCTAAATATCTTCAGGAAATTGGATGCTTCGCTTTGGTTTTAGAGAAAATTCCATCCGATCTTGCCAAGAAGATATCTGAAGAATTAACTATTCCAGTGATAGGAATAGGAGCGGGTCCCCATGTTGACGGTCAAGTGCTTGTTATGCATGATATGTTAGGAATTAACAAAGGTTTTTCACCTAAGTTTTTGCGAGTATATGCCAATCTGCACGACACAATTTACGATGCTGTTCAGTCCTATATCAGTGATGTAAAATCTCAAGATTTCCCATCGATTGACGAGAGTTATTGATTTTCTGACATAACTACCTGATAATCAGGTATTTCAGGTAAATAAACGAAAGTCATATCGTCGTAGTTCATTTTGCAGCAATAATGAGTAATTCCATTTGAAACTATAAGATACCCGACTTTTAGCACTAAATTATAGTTTGCAATCTGATCAAATACTTTCTGAGTAATGGCAACGTCCGGCTTTTTATATTCGATAATCACTTTAGGTTGAAGCTTTTTGTTATAAACAACAGTATCGCATCTTCTATTTAGATTATTCAATGAAATATTTGCCTCATTGACCATTAGAGAAGCAGGATATTTTTTTTCAGAAATCAGATAATTCACAAAGTTTTGTCTTACCCATTCTTCAGGAGTAAGAGCTACATATTTTTTACGCAGCAAATCGAATACTTCAAAGTTATCTTTGTTTTTTCGGATTTTAGCATCAAAACTTGGCAAATTTAAATCGTACATATTGTATCTTTGTTTAATCAGAAGATCAATGACAAAATTAATGTATAAATGAAAACTAAACAAGAAATAGTTGCTAATTGGCTTCCACGATATACAAAAAGAAAACTAGAAGATTTTAGTAAGTTTATACTATTGACTAATTTTCAACACTATGTGGAGATCTTTGCCGATTATTTTAATGTCCCAATCATTGGTCTTGATGGTAACATGCCAAATGCATCAGCAGAAGGCATAACCATAATAAATTTTGGAATGGGAAGTGCAAATGCAGCAACCATAATGGATTTATTAAGTGCCGTTGAACCCACTGCAACGCTTTTCCTGGGAAAGTGCGGAGCCGTCAAGGAAAACCGTCAAATAGGAGATTATATTCTTCCCATTGCAGCAATACGAGGAGAAGGCACCTCCAATGATTATTATCCTCCTGAAGTACCTTCATTACCCGCATTTAGTCTTATGAGATCTGTATCGTCGAACATACGCGATTTTCAGCGCGATTACTGGACCGGAACCGTTTATACAACCAATAGGCGAGTATGGGAATATGATGAAGAATTCAAGACCTATCTTCGAAAGATTCGTGTTATGGCAGTAGATATGGAAACCGCGACCCTGTTTACGTGTGGATTTGCGAACCACATACCCATAGGCGCACTTTTGTTGATTTCCGATCAACCCATGATCTCAAGCGGAGTAAAGACAGAAGAAAGTGATAAGTTAGTAACCGAGAATTTTGTCACCGACCATGTAATGATCGGTGTAAAATCACTTAAAACATTAATTAAAAACGGATCGACGGTCAAGCACCTTCGATTTGACTGGTAATATAATATGGCATCACCTTCCACTCAAAATACATTTAACTCCATTCGCACAAGCATTAAAAAGCGCGAATTTAAGCCCATTTATTTGCTTATGGGCGAAGAATCTTATTATATTGACGAATTAGTCGACTTGCTATCAAAAACCGTTCTTACCGAAGCTGAAAAGGATTTTAACATGCTTACGTTTTATGGTGTAGATTCCGATGTCAACAACATCATTGCATCAGCACGTCGTTTTCCGATGATGTCAGAATATCAGTTGATCATAGTAAAAGAAGCCCAACTTCTTGATAAGCTGGAATTATTTGATATTTATGCTAAAAATCCGATGCCATCTACTATTCTTGTTCTTACCTATATGCACGGTAAAATTGATTCACGCAAAGCCGTCGTAAAGAATATCAGTAAGGTTGGTCTTGTATTTGAGTCAAAGCATCTATATGACAATCAGATACCATCTTTTATCACTCAATATTTAAGAGATAAAGGTGTTAGTATTGATGAAAAATCATCTATATTATTAGCAGATCATGTAGGAAATGATTTAAGTAAGCTTATTCAGGAATTAAAGAAATTAGAAGTAGCTGTATCTAGTCAGAAGACCAAAAGAATTACTTCAGAGTTGATAGAGTTAAATGTAGGGATCAGTAAAGATTTCAATAATTTTGAATTAACAACTGCTGTCGCTCAAAAAGATGTCTATCAAGTAAATCGGATCATCGATTATTTTGACAGGAATCCTAAGGATAATCCTATTATGGTTACCATAACCGTTATGTTTAATTATTTCAGTAATTTATTGGAATGCTATTGGTTACCCCGAAAAGACGAACAATCAGTAATGAAAACCCTGAATATTGGAAATGCCTTTTTCGCAAAAGATTATATGGTCGGTTTAAGAAATTACAACGCCATGAAAGTAACAGAAATCATTTCACTTTTACGAACTTATGATGCAAAATCCAAAGGGATTGATAATTCATCATCAACCCATGGTCAGTTACTTAAAGAATTGATGTATAAGATATTGCATTAAAAACATTAAAGTTTAATCCAGTCAGTAACCTTTTTACTTATTGGGCTTTCTTTAGGCATAAGAACATCCACAACATTTCCCGATTCATCAATCAAGTACTTTTGAAAGTTCCATGTCACTTCCTGATCAAATTTTCCGTTCAACGACTTAGTCGTTAACCATTTATAAATAGGAGCCTTATCTTTTCCTTTAACGCTGATTTTTGACATCATAGGAAAAGTAATCCCATAGTTTATCGTACAAAACTGTTGAATTTCAGCGTTTGTACCTGGTTCTTGTTTCAAGAAGTTATTAGCCGGAAAACCAATCACTACAAAGTTTTCGTTTTTGTATGTCTCATATAACAATTGCAAGTCTTTATATTGTGGAGTGAATCCACATTTTGATGCAACATTCACGATCATCACTTTTTTACCTTTCAAAGAACTCATATCAAAATCTTTTCCATTGATATCTTTTACTTTGAAATCGTAAAGATTTTTTACCGATTGAGCATTTAGTGAAAATGTAGTCATGATAAGTGAAAATATTAGTAGGAGTTGAAGAGCAAATTTTCTGTTCATAATTTAATTAATGATCAAGTTTACTTTTTTATAACGCAGTATCTTACTTTATTGTTTTTAAGGCGTAAAATAATTTTCCGATCATTTTTTCGAACAACTCAATTTAGTGGTCAAGTTGCTGTAATTAAAACAAATAACAATAATCTTAATTGTTCGAGAGTTTCATATTTAAAATTATTCGACAAGAGGTACACAAATAATCTCAAAAATCACAGATTAATACAACATCTGAAAATAATAAATGTATAGAAATGGAAATACAAATGTGCTGTTCATTGAAAATACATTTGTAACTTGAAAATCATTATCAAATGTTATTAAACTAAAGTTGATAATATAACAAATGTACATTTAGACTAATAAACAAAAGTGATTATAACTTATATATATTAATATCACAAAAGTGAATCAAGTCTTTTATACATAAGTATAGACATTGCATTTTGCATTTAACATTATATATTATTAGTCGATTTAACCATATAAATAGCATTATTTAAGTGATATAGTATTGATTTATAAAGTAGATATTCATAAAATCGGTTTAAAACAAGTTCTGGTTTAGATTCAATGTTAAAAACAAGACTTATTTATTTCTAGTAGTCTAAATATCAGTATATTAATGGATATTTCTAAATTATTGAATTACACTAAAAATTGATCAATTATATATGTTAACCGTTGGTTGAATACAAATGTATCGCTACCGATATTCAAATGTAATATAGAAATGTATATGAAATTAATTTGCAAATGTTTTGTTAATAGTTTATATTTGTATCGTAATATATAAGTGTAAACTCCTAAAATTCTATACAAATGGAAATCAAGGATCGGATTAAAGCAATAATGGAGGCCGAAAATGAGACTCCCGCAAAGTTTGCAGACAGATTGCAGATAAACAGAGCAGTTATTTCTCACATATTAAATGGTAGGAATAATCCAAGTCTTGACGTAGTAATGAAAATACTATCAGATATGGACTATATAAATCCCGATTGGCTTTTAAATGGTATTGGTAGTATGTATAGAACCGATATAAATATCGACTCTTTATCTAAAGAGCGCGATTTGTTTTCTACTGAATCCAGTCCATCACCTATTGTAACACCAATAGACAATCCAGTTAAAAATGCAGAAGATCAGAGAGTCAATCCTAAACCCTCTGAGAATAGCATATTTATGCAAGAAAAAATTCCCGACAAAAAAATCGCACAGATAATCATTTATTATTCAGACAATACATTTGAGTCTTTTATTCCCAATTCAGGAAATTCAAAATAAAAGATGCGAATATACATTCTATAACATTTCATTCATCTTTTTTCTTTAACTTTGTACATCAAAAAGCATTATTGATATTATTATACCAAAGATTACGGAATGAAGAAAATGCTAGATATGATTGTTCGGTCCAACGAGCAATTGAATTATCATAATTATTTACTAAAGGTATCGCCAGCAGACAATTCTCCTCTGCCTGTAATGAAACCCGGTAATTTTGTCCAAATAGAGGTAAAGGATTCGCCCAACACCTTTTTGCGCCGTCCTATTTCGGTGAATTATTTTGACAAGCAAAAGAACGAGATGTGGTTATTAGTACAAGATATTGGTGAAGGCACCCATCACATATGTCAATCCAAAGAAAATGATATTCTAAACATAATATTACCCCTTGGAAATTCATTTACAGTACCAATAAATGCAGATGAAAATTGCCGATTACTGTTAATTGGCGGTGGAGTTGGCACAGCCCCCATGTTGTATCTCGGTAAAGTACTTCAAGGTCAAGGATTTGATCCAACCTTTCTTTTAGGTGGTCGTTCATCCCAAGATTTATTGCAACTCGATGATTTTGAACGTACAGGAACTGTTTATTATACAACAGAAGATGGATCAAAAGGTGAGAAAGGATTTGTTACAGATCACTCAATATTACAAGACCAGCATTTTGACTACATATACACATGCGGTCCTAAACCTATGATGATGGCAGTCGCAAAATATGCCCACGAGAAGAATATTGTATGTGAGGTGTCCCTTGAAAATCTTATGGCATGTGGATTTGGTGCATGTTTATGTTGTGTGGAAAAAACCACAAAAGGTAATCTCTGCACCTGTACTGATGGTCCAGTATTTGATATAAAAGATTTATTATGGCACAATTAAACGTAAAAATAAGCAATTTAGAATTAAAAAATCCTGTAATGACCGCATCCGGCACGTTCGGTTACGGAACTGAATACGCCGATTTTATTGATTTAGAGCGACTTGGAGGAATATTTGTCAAAGGTACCACATTAGAACCACGTGAAGGAAATTCATATCCCAGAATGGCCGAGACCGCTTCAGGAATGTTGAATGCCGTAGGATTACAGAATAAAGGAGTTGGTTATTTTATTGATCATATTTATCCAGAAATAAAAGATTTTGGAACCCCTATTATTGTAAACGTATCAGGTTCATCTATAGATGATTATGTAGCATGTGCAGAGAAATTGATAGATTTGGAAAAAGTCCCTGCTATCGAACTCAATATATCATGTCCAAATGTAAAAGAAGGAGGAATGGCCTTTGGCACATCTTGTAAATCAGCAGCCAGTGTAGTCAAAGCCGTTCGCAGCGTCTATCCTAAAACCCTGATTGTGAAATTATCTCCAAATGTCACAGACATTTCAGAAATAGCATTAGCCGTAGAATCTGAAGGAGCAGACTCCGTATCGCTTGTCAATACTTTTTTGGGAATGGCCATAGATGCCGAGAAAAGGTCGCCCAAGCTTTCCACTATAACCGGCGGATTATCAGGACCATGCATCAAGCCAATAGCCCTTAGGATGGTATGGGAAGTATTTCATGCGGTTAAAATTCCAATTATCGGTATGGGCGGTATTTGTAATTGGCAAGATGCAATAGAATTCATTCTTGCCGGTGCAACAGCCATAGAGATAGGAACATACAATTTTATTAATCCCACAGCATCAATAAAAATATTAGAAGGAATTGAAAATTATTTAGATAGGCATCATATTAATTCAGTGACCGATTTAATTGGTCAATTAGAGGTATGACATTGAGAGGAAGGTGAGAGTAAAGTGTTAGCTTTGGATTAAAGATTAGAAGTGTAATTAAGTGAATATAAATTAATACATTATATACGATGGAGACATTGTGCATAGAAATTCCTTTTGATAAAGAAGAATTCCTTGAATCACAAAAGATAAAATGGGCATTCTTATGGAGAAATGAGATGACTAAGATGGTTGCTTGGTTAATTGCAGCAATTATTTTAATTATTGCAGGATTATTATTATTAAAAGATGGAGAACCCTTTAATGTATTTCTATTTATTGGTGCACTTTTTCTGTTGAATGCCATACTCACATGGCAGTCCAGATTTTTTTCCCATCGAAATCAAGTAAAGCAAACAAAAATGCTTGCAGAAAAATATGAAAGCATGGGATTATTATGCGTTTATGAATTCACCGATGAATCATTAGATTATAGTGATAACGAAAAGCATTTTAATTTGAATTGGGATTTATTTAGATATTACACCCTTTACAAAGGCTATTTAATACTTTTTATCGGAGAATTTTTAATAGATATTGTAATGTTCAAGCAAGAATTTATCGAAGAAAAAGCATTACAATATGATAAAATTCATGAATTTGTGAAAATCAAATTAAAACATAGAAATTTGTAAAAATATCTATTTATTTTCAGGAATGCTGATCCAGTCAACTGTTTTTCCTGTTTCGGCTGATTTTTTAGCCGCCTCCAGAATTTTTACTGTCGTTACATTATTTTCCAGTGCAGACAAGTCGTTTTGCTGAGGAATAATGTTTCCGCGAACAACATTCAAAAAATACGAAAAAGCATCCCTGCGATCATTAGGAAGTGCAGAAGCAGAAAACGTTTGTGCAATATTTGATCCAGATTTTAAAATCATCATATCATTTGCATTCGCACAATTGACAAATCCCGATTGTCCATAAATTTGCATATCTTTTCTGTTATAAGGCCAATTCCACGAAGCCTGAATAACAACCTGAGATCTTGGATATTGAATTATTATTGTAGCCTCGTCGTCGACCTTTGGATAAATTTGAGGTTTATTGGTATGAGTAACAGCGGTAACTGAAACAGGAGACTCCCCTTTCATCAACCAAGAAGAGATGTTTGCTCCATAGCAGCCAAAATCGTATAGAGCGCCCGATCCGTTTAAAACCGGATCCGTCAGCCATGCAAGAAACTCTTTGCTACAACCAATTTCTACCGGTCCCTGGTGACCCGTTTGGAACACTATTTTCCTAATTTCACCAATAGCTTTTTCCGAATTAATCAGTTCGTACGCATTGTTAGTGCTTGGATACCACGAAGTTTCATAATTTGTAAGCAAATGGATATTATATTTTTTTGCCAGATATTTCATTCTTTCAGCATGTTTCACGCTTACAGCAAGCGGTTTTTCGACCATAACATGAATACCTTTCGGAGCACATTTCTCCACCACTTCGAGATGTCCGAACACATCATTATAAGCCATTACAGCTTCAGGTTTAGTTTTAAGAATCATTTCGTCGATGGAAGGGTAAACCATTTTCAAATCCAAACCATAAATATTCGCATATTTCTTGGCCAGTTCAGCATTAGGTTCAGCAATACCCACTATATCTATATCCCCTTTGACTTTCCGTCCCAGTAAACCATGGATATGATCATGCGTTAATCCCACAACCCCTATTCGTAGCGGTTTTTGTTGCGCCGATACGACAAAACTGAAAGCCAGAGCAGCTAAGACAAAAAATATTTTTGTTTTCATGCA
Source organism: Bacteroidales bacterium UBA5287 (assembly GCA_002411345.1). Taxonomy (GTDB): domain Bacteria; phylum Bacteroidota; class Bacteroidia; order Bacteroidales; family Dysgonomonadaceae; genus UBA5287. Next base: position 80,288 of record DHSL01000055.1, read on the forward strand.
GTTTATTTGTGTATAAATTTAATGCAAGTATAGTTAAAAAAGATTAGAAGATTGTGAACCATATTGAAAAATATATTCAGGTTATTATATTTTCTTTCCAATATAGAAAACATAGCCATAGAAATCTTTGTACTTATAATACATTCTTTCTTCGTGCCTTATATTTTTAATTAGTTCTTCTGCAGTAGTATTCCCTTTATATTTTTTCAGGAATATTTCTTGAGCAGCAGTTTGAGGAACATAAAAATGATCCGTCCAACAATTTTCAGGTAGAATAAAAGTCGCAACCGGAATATATCCCGCTTTCTGCATTTGTTCAACTTTTTTTGGAATCGTGTCTATTTCAGGATAAGCATCCATCCAAAAATCAGTAATCTCTTGAGGTCGCACATCCGTAAACCATGATGCTTCTGAGACCGCAATAAATCCACCATTTTTCAGGAATTTTCGCCATTCATTTATTCCTTTTTCAAATCCAATATTATATATAGCACCTTCCGACCATATCAAATCTAATTCCTCATGTTCAAAAGGAAGATTTTCCATATTTCCGATGATACCCTTGACCCTATTTTGCAGATTATGTTTTTGCATGTTAGCATTAAAAATATCGACAAACTTAGGAAACAAGTCGATCGCTGTAATTTTACCAGTCGTGTGTTGAGCCAGCGTTATTGTTTGTCCCCCCGTACCGCAGCCGATATCCGCGATAATCGATTGTTCTGTAAGATTATCGATGAATCCCAAAGCCTTCAATGTAACTTCCTGGCTACCAGGTCCTTGTCGTTCTGCATTAGTGAAATATTCACTGATTAAATTAACGTCGAATTCATGAATTGATTTATTTTCGGTGCTCATAGTCTTGATTTTTTTAATATTAGAACAAAGGTATAAAACATAAAAAGAAAATAAACATAATTAGTTTACGAATATAAAATAAAACATCACACATGAAGAATTGAGAAGACCCTTTTACCCTTGAAATTGATTATTAGTCGATAATCTATCAATATTACTTAGAATAATTCTAAATAATACACTAAATATTACTATTTTTGCAACAAAAGATCAAAAATATATGTTTCATACTGTCAAAACAAGTGTAAAACCCTATATGAAGTTGTCCGATTTAATAGATGACAACCCCTTGTTATTGTTGATGTTGCAGCACTTCAATATTGATTTTCGTGTAATAGATTTGACTGTATCCCAATTGTGTTTAGAATACAAAATAAGTGACAATCTATTTATCAGCATTGCTAATTTATATAACGGATTTGGAACAAAGGAAAATGAAACGTTTTCCAAGACCGATTTATTACAAGTGATAGATTTTTTAGAAAACACCCACGTTTATTATCGATCCGATAAATACCCACAAATAAGAAACTATATTACCCAATTGCAACAAAACCATCCTGCGAAAGAGTTAAAACTCATTGAAAAGTTTTTCGATGAATATTTTAACGAAGTAATAGAGCATTTGGATTATGAAGACAAGGTCGCTTTTCCCTATTTCATCACATTACTTAAAAAACAAAAAGGCAAAAGCGATTATGTGCCCTATTCATCGAACGATTATAACGACCATCATACAGATATAGAACTTAAGTTGCAGGATTTAAAGAATTTACTTCTTAAATACGTGAAAATTGACGGCGATTTAGATTTGCGTCGCCGGCTATTTTTTGCGCTTTACGAGCTAGAATTCGATTTATATATTCATTCACAAATTGAAGAAACTATATTGATTCCATCAGGCATTTGTATAGAAAATGAGCAAGAATTATAGACCCTCTTTACAAATTGTTGTGTATGAAACTTCGCAAATTATTTTCGAAGGATTGCAAACCATTCTATATCAATCCGAGTTAGATTGCAGAGTTTACCATGCAGATACGCTTGACCATCTTAAAGTAACCCTCGAAAACAAGCCTGTTAATATACTTATTACCAGCTATATGATGTTTTTGAATCTTGAAAAAGAGATCAAGAAAATACGCAGATCACACCCATTGCTCAGTATTGTAGGAATTGATGCCGGATTTATACAAAAGCAGTCTTTTCAACTGTTTGACACAACCTTTGCCTTATATGACTCTTCAGAACAAATCATACATTCACTTATTAAACTAGACGAAAAAAATCAATGTTTGTCAAGCAAAAAAAGCGAAGAAGACAATCTCACCGACCGTGAAATAGAAGTACTTACCTGTTTAGTCAACGGTCAGACGAACAAAGAAATAGCCGATTTTTTGAATATCAGTATACATACCGTTATCAGTCATCGTAAGAATATCACACTCAAAACCGGTATTCGGAGTCAATCCGGTTTAACTATTTACGCCATTTCAAAAAAGATAATTGAGATAGACGATTTTTTACCCGATAATCTCACTTAAGCAATAACTATTAAATAACATATTCTTTTATTAAGTATGATTTGGGTTATTAAAACATCCCATATTTCAGTGATATTCGATTCAAAAAATCCCCAATTTTAAGGATTGAAGAGTCATTTAATTCTGTTTTACTTTGCGCCTTGAAATTAAAACAGGATTAAATAATGAAAAAAATCACATTCATACTCATTTACATAAGTATTTTAATTTTTAGTGCATCCGCTCAAAAGACCGACGCCATGCTTTTTGGCGATGTAAAAGACAAGCAAACAAAAGAGCATATTCCTTTTGTAACCGTTACAATAAAAGGCACCAATAAAGGCACTGTTGCCGATGTTTCCGGTCATTTTAAGTTATCCCATCTTCCTCTTGGAAAACAAACCATTGTAGCCCAATTTATTGGTTATAAACCCCAAGAGATAGAAGTAATTATGGAACAAGGCAAAGCCATAGAAGTCTTTTTCGAGTTAGAAGAAGATGTCTTTAATCTTGATCAGGTTGTAGTTACCGGCACCCGTACCCAGCATTATGTGAAAGATGTACCGATCAGAACCGAAGTCGTTACCTCTCAAGCCTTAAAAAATAAAAATGCGTGGAATGTATTTGAAGCATTGGAAGGCGTTCCCGGAGTCAGGGTAGAAGATCAATGTCAATCCTGTAATTTTACCATGGTAAGAATGCAAGGTCTTGGTTCAGAACATACTCAGGTATTAATAAACGGTCAGCCCATCTATTCCGGTCTTGCCAGTGTATATGGATTAGAGCAAATAGGCACCGGTGATGTAGATCGAATAGAAGTTATAAAAGGTGCCGGATCAGCTTTATATGGCAGCAGTGCTATTGCCGGAGCCATTAATATTATTACCAAAGAACCCACCCCCGTACCACACATTTCAGCAGATATTCAATTTGGAAATTTCCAATCGAACGTATATAATTTCTCTTCATCCATGAGAAACGAAGGTGGAAATATTGGATTGAGCATATATGCACAAAAAATAGACCATGGAGTAATTGATGAAACCGGAGAAGGCGACACCCTTGAAGAAGTAAAGAGAAAAGACGGAATATCCGATCGTGTAGCCTCCAATCTGCATAATATAGGAGCAAGTTTATTTATAGACAATCCATTTTTTGGACACGACAAATTAGTCTTTCGTGGCAAGGCCATAAATGAAAAACGTGAAGGAGGCATCATTACCGACGATTACTATAAAAATCCCTTTACCGATGGAACAGAAAACATCACGACAAACCGTTATGAGTTAGAAGCAAATTACACCAAGACCATCAATAAGAAAGTCGATTTAAGTTTTACCAACACCTTTATCAATCACAATCGTGAAGCCACCAACGATTCCTATTTGTTAAGCTATTTAGAGACCCACAATAACGAGACACCCAATGTATTGGATATGCGTCCTTATTTAGCCAAGGAAAATTCACTTATTTCGACCCTCACACTCGGCACAACTTTTGGAGACCATCATTTGTTGTTTGGGCTACAAAATTATTTAACACGATTAAATGAATCCGGCATGTATGTAGTAGTAGATGAAAGCAGTCCCTATTACGGAAATTCCTATAAATCCACTGCCCGTAAACATGCACATGAAATAGGAGCATTTATTCAAGACGAATGGCGCGTCACTTCAGAATTTACCATTGTCCCAGGAATTAGGATAGACCATCATGTATCCGGTGAAGAATACACGTCAGATAAAACCATTTTTGACGGAGACTTTCCAAAAACCAGTTTTGATCAAACAAGTATTAATCCACGTTTAGCGTTAAAGTATAATCTTAGTGAGCATATCACTCTCAGAGCAAATATGGGAACAGGTTTTAGAGCACCCTACGGATTTTCGGAAGATTTACATTTATGCAGTGGTTCCCCCCGTGTTTGGAAATCATCCGATTTGAAAGCTGAAACATCCCGCAGCACCAATTTTTCCGCTGATTATTACGGACATCAATTTCAGATAAGTGCAAATGTATTCTACACCTACCTCAAAGATAAAATTGATTTTACCGATGCCGATGAAAATGTGAAGAATCTCGGTTACACCTATCAGTGGCGTAATATTGACGATGCCGTTGTTAAAGGAATTGAAATGATGATACTTGTAAATCCTATTAAAAGTCTGAATATAGGCGCAGATTTTGGAATAAACAGCGGAGAATATAAACAGGTACGTCAAGATTGGGTTGGAACCCAATATGAGAGCAACAGTAAGTATATACCCCGTTTTCCCACGACGACCGGAAGTTTAAAGATTGAATATGCCCCTCGGTTATGGAATTTTTCTGTTTACGGATTATATCAAGGTAAAATGTTTATCGACTATATGAGTGAAGACGCGAATAAATCGGCAATCATGCAAACAGATCCATATATGACATTTAATGCAAGTGTTTCCAGAACATTCGGAAATGTTCGATTATATGCAGGCGGCAAGAATATTTTCAGTTACATACAAGATAAAAAATATTTAGACGATGCCGCCTTTATGTACGCACCCGTTTACGGAGCACAATATTATACCGGCATATCTATTAATATAAACAATATATAATGAAAACATGGTGGTGTAATCGGATAGGGCGGTGTTGAAATCCTATTAATATAAACAATCTATAATGAAAACCCGGGAGATCTTATTGTTCCTTTTGAAACATATCTATGAATATAAACAACCAATAAGAATAATCATTTATCAAAAGCCGCTCGTTGTTAATTCACGAGCGGTTTTTTTATACTTAAATTGTTATGAAGAAATAAAGCGTTATAGCAATGCGTATAAAATACGAGCGATTTTTTTATATACCTAAATTGTTATCAAGCAAAGAAAGTAGCAAATGACATAGCTGTTGATGCTATTTTTATTATACCTAAATTGTTATCCGTGAGATAATCATCCCTCATTGTAATAAAACATATTTTAAATAACAGTAAACCTTTAATCGTTAAAAGTGTTTTAATTTAGCTTTATACTTTTCATTAGTATTAGAATCAAATTTAAATAATAGACTATGGATACCCATCAAATTACGTCATTTATTCAAAAGTTAGACAGTGACATAGAAAAACCAGAATAATAACAGTCAACGATATACAATGATGGACATTACCTTTCACACGTTTTACTATTTTCTTGATATAGGAGGAACTTTTGCTTTTGCCATAAGTGGAGCAACCGCAGCCAAGCAACGAGGACTAGACCTGTTTGGCATTTGTGCCGTAGCGTTTACAGTAGCCTGTGGCGGCGGCATTATACGTGATTTATCCATTGGTGCCATTCCTCCAGCAGGTTTATCCACCTGGTACTATCTTGCCACATCGTTGTTAGCCGCGATGATGACCATAGGATTATATCCCCTTGTAAGAAAACTCAATCGTCCAGTAATATTTTTTGATGCCATAGGTTTATCCATGTTTGCCGTTACCGGAGCCCAAAAATCCCTTTCGTTTGGTCACAATGCCGAAGTCGCCGTTCTTTTAGGTATAATTACCGCTGTAGGAGGCGGCATTATTCGTGATATGTTACTCACCCGGATCCCCGTGATATTAGAAAAAGAAGTATATGCCTCTGCAGCTCTTATTGGCGCTTTGATAGTAGTTTTGGGCGATCATTTCAATTGGTTAACCAGAGATTGGATATCAATTATTGCAATGTTAGTATGCTTTACTTTACGCATGTTAGCACTTCGTAATCATTGGAATCTTCCTACATTCAGAGATTATCCAAAGTCGCCCAGCAGTTAACTTTATATCGGATTAACTATTTAACAACGTTAAAGATAGCCATATTTATTATCAAAATGTTGTAAATTTAAATGTATTATTGACGAATTGAAATGTTTATTATATCTTTGTGTTTCATAAAATCATAATTGATAATAATATTATGTCAAAATTATATATTCCGCAAGGTTATACCCCGTTACTCAATTTAAAAAAGACAGAGTGGGGTATAAAAAGTATTAAAGATTTCTTTCAGCAAAACCTGTCCTCCGAGCTTCGTTTAAGGCGAGTGACAGCACCCTTATTTGTAGAACGTGGAACCGGCATAAATGACGATTTGAATGGTGTTGAGCGCGCTGTGAATTTCCCTATCAAAGACATGGACAATAAAGTCGCTGAAATAGTTCATTCCCTTGCAAAATGGAAGCGTTTAACCCTTGCAGAATATGAGATAGAAGAAGGCTATGGTATTTATACCGATATGAATGCCATTCGTGCAGACGAAGAATTAGACAATTTACATTCATTATATGTCGATCAATGGGATTGGGAATTAGTAATAAATGATTCCAACAGAAATCTGGAATATTTAAAAGAGATTGTCCGTCGTATTTATGCATCAATGTTAAGAACCGAATATCTTGTATATGAGATATTTCCAGAGATCAAACCATTACTTCCAAAAGAAATAACTTTTATTCATTCCGAAGAATTATTACAAAAATATCCCACACTCAGTTCAAAAGAGCGTGAAGACGCAATTACCAAAGAGACAGGCGCCGTGTTTATCATAGGAATTGGAGGCAAACTGTCAAATGGCGAGCCCCATGACGGTCGTTCCCCCGATTATGACGATTGGAGTACCATTAATGAAGACGGATATTTAGGATTAAATGGTGATTTGCTTGTATGGAATTCCGTATTAAATCAAGCGATGGAATTATCATCGATGGGTATAAGAGTAAGTCCCGAATCTTTGAATCATCAGTTAAAGATCAGAAATGAAGAAAGCAGAGCTTCGTTATATTTCCATAAGCGACTGTTGAATAATGAGTTGCCGTTGACTATGGGAGGAGGAATTGGTCAGTCCCGTTTATGTATGTTTTACCTTCGTAAAGCCCATATTGGTGAAATTCAAGCCAGTTTATGGCCCCAAGACATGATTGAAAAAGCCAAACAGAATCAAATATATTTAATTTAATAAGAAATTTACGATTAGTGATGGATGTTCAAATTGAAGAAGGTTGGAAACAACATTTGCAGGAAGAATTCAGTAAGACCTATTTTATAAAGCTCACAGAATTTGTTCGCAATGAATATGCCACCCAAAAGGTTTATCCACCTGCAAAACACATATTCAACGCCTTCAATAAATGTCCATTTGGCGACGTAAAAATAGTTATTGTCGGTCAAGACCCCTATCACGAACCAGGTCAAGCCCATGGGCTGTGTTTTTCCGTCAATGATGACGTTGCCATCCCCCCCTCATTAATAAATATTTATAAAGAGATCAATGATGATTTGGGAATTGAAGTTCCCAAATCAGGAAATTTAGAGCGCTGGAGTAAGCAAGGCGTATTTTTATTAAACGCCACTCTTACTGTCAGAGCCCACAAAGCCGGATCCCATCAGAACAAAGGATGGGAAGAGTTCACCGATGCCGCAATTCAGCACCTTGCAAACGAGCGTGAAAACATAGTATTTATGTTATGGGGAGCATACGCTCAGAAGAAAGGAGCAAAAATTGATCCACGAAAACATTTAGTATTGAAGTCGCCCCATCCATCCCCATTGTCCGCCTACCGTGGTTTTTTTGGAAACAAACATTTCAGTAAAGCCAACGAATATCTTGTTTCGAAAGGCAAGGAACCTGTTGATTGGTAAATTGATGGAAATTAAATAAACTTTGCAATATCGATTAAACGTTATAAATTTGTCTCATTAAGAATCTATGTTTTAATTTTTTAATTAAGATATCAATGAAGAGACAAATTTATTACTACCTTGTGTTGGTCCTTATTACACTTTTTGTGCATTCATCATGTAAAGAAAGTATAGAAGAAATATTCCTGTTACCCGAAAGTAGTACCGTTCTTTTTGAAAACTCAGAAAAGCAAAACAAACTTATTTCGTTCCAGACCAACGCCAGTATAGTCAGCGCCACAGTACCAGCGTCAGAAGCAGAATGGTGCAGTGTTGAGATAGAAGAAAAGACCCTTCGTATATCCGTAGCACAAAACCCCTCATTAGAATCAAGAAGCACCGTCGTTCGTTTAAGTGCAGATGACAAGATTGATGCAACCATAGAAGTAACACAACAAGGAAGAGTAAAGAGTTCCACGAAAAGATTTAATTCGTTCGTCATTCCTGCAGCGATCAATAATATAAAAAATGATATCGTAGGAGTAGTCGATAATTACATGTTTACGATTACGCTCAGAACCACAGACTGGATTCCCAATGTAAAAAGTCTCACAGCCAATTTTGATGCCGTAGGAACAGTCTATGTAGCTGATAAGATTCAGGAAAGCGGTCAAACCCCTAATTCATTTCTGAACGAGCTAACCTATACTGTAGTCGCCGAAGACGGCACCTCAGTAAACTATAAAGTCATTGGTAAAGGTCCCATGTTCACTGGACTACCCGTCATCAGCGTAGATATTGAAGGCGGATTGGAGGTCATAGAGAAAACTGTAAAACTACCATCAACCCTAAACCTTGTAAATACCGGGAACGAGAATTGGGAAAAGAGCAATGCAAGTATATCCATTCGTGGTCGCGGCAACAGTACCTGGTCGATGCCCAAGAAGCCCTACCGTATAGATTTTCCCAGTAAGACATCCATGTTTGGTCTCCCAGCCGCAAAAAAGTGGGTACTCCTTGCCAACTATCAAGACCCAACCCTTTTGATGAACGACATTGCATTTGAGTTAGGCAAACGATTTGGGTTGCAGTACAACCACTCGTCGATCCATGCAGAACTCTTTATCAATGGCACATACAGAGGAAATTATCAGCTCACCGAACAAAATGAGATAGGCGAAGGACGCGTAAATGTAGATAAGAATAACGGATTTTTAGTCGAGTTAGATCAGTACTATGACGAAGATTATAAATTCAGAAGCAATTATTTGAATCTCCCAGTGATGGTTATCGGTCCCGATTTAGAAAGCGAAGTCGGCATGACCTATATCAAAGACGCATTTCAGGCATTTGAGAATTCACTGTTTGAGTCGGGCTTCCCCAATGAAAGCTTTATGCAATATTGCGATATTAAATCATTGATAGACTATATGTTAATCAACGAGATAGTCCGCAATCAAGAACTCTTTCATCCCAAGAGCACCTTTTGTTACAAAGACGTCGGCAGTTTGATTAAGTGGGGTCCTTTGTGGGATTTTGACTGGGCCTTTGGTTATAATGAAAGTAACAAATACTTTGTGAAGAAAGACCTACTTTTTTATCGTGGGAGTTCCAATACGATGACCGGCAGTAAGTTTTTCAACAGATTCATGGAAGTACCCGAATTTAGGAAACAATATGTCGCCCGTTGGAAAGAGATGAAACCACAAGTAGCAGATATAGTCAATTATATTGATGATATGAGTATCAAGCTGACCAAATCACAACAAGAGAATTTCAAGATCTCAACAGCAAAACCCGTAACCATGAATGCCTCTTATCAAGAGTTAATAGAACAAATGAAAACCTGGTTAACCGAGAGAATAGCATTTCTTGATCAACAGTTTGCCAGTTTTTGAATAATGTCAGACATCAAGCGAACCATTAATTTCGTTCATTTGTCAGTAATAGCGTATAACTATAATAAGTCTAAACATAATTTGATATGAAAATTTCTATAATCCGATTCCTTTTAACTGTTTATTTTGGAACAATAGTAATTTATGCCGATGCACAAAATAAAGTCCCCCAACAAAGCGCCAGTGAGCGGAATTCGCCCATTGATGCCCGTTGGGTAGACCGTGCAGAATTCTTTGGAAAAGGAGAGAAACCCAAAAATACTAAAAATGTATTGTGGTACCGAGAGTCCGCCAAGGTATGGGAAGAAGCCCTACCACTTGGCAACGGCACATTAGGTGCAATGGTTTTTGGAGGAGTCGCCGATGAACGAATCCAATTAAATGAAAACACTTTATGGGATGGATATATTTTGGACCCCAACAATCCCGAAGGCAGCAAAGTCCTACCCGAAGTACAGCGATTGTTGTTCGAAGATAAAAATAATGAAGCAGTCAAACTTGCCGAAGCCACGATGATGGGAAACCCCAAAAGAATAAAGTCCTATCAGTCGTTAGGAGAACTTTGGTTCGACACACCCGAGCTAACCGCCCACGATTACGTGAGAAGTCTGGATCTATCAACCGCTATCTCAACTGTAAAATACACATCAAACGGAGTAATCTATACCCGTCAATATTTTGTGTCAGCACCAGACAATGTCATCGTTGTACGTATTTCGGCCGACAAGGAAAATAAAATCAATCTTTCTTTAGCATTAAAAAGAGCCCAGGATTCAAAAACCGAAAAGTTAGGAGAAGACGGACTCTTATTAAGCGGTCGCGTTTCCACTAAAGACAAAGAAGAAAATCCCCGTGGAGTAAGCTTTGCCGCACAGGTAAAAGTCCAAGCAGAAGGCGGCCAGGTAGAAGTCGTTGAAAATGCTAACCATGAGCAACTTTTGAAAGTAAAAGATGCCAATACACTTACTCTGTTTATTGCAGGAGCAACAAATTATCCAGGATTAAAGAATCTCGCCAAAGGCATTACACAATTTTCGGAAGACCCTAAAAAGAAATGTGCCACAACAATAGCAAGCGTCATCAATAAACCATTTGACAAGATTAAATCCGACCATATTACCGATCATCGTAAATATTTTGAACGCGTCGATTTAGATTTCGGTCCCATTTCCGAAGAAATAGAATCGTTACCCACCAATGAACGATTACAACTAGCCCGTAAAACAGGTCAGCCAGATCTCGGTTTGGTATCCACATATTTTCAGTTCGGACGCTATCTGTTGATCGGATCCTCCCGTCCCGGCGGCATGCCCGCCAATTTGCAAGGACTATGGGCCTGGCAGATGAATGCACCCTGGAATGCAGATTTTCATACAAACATTAATTTTCAGATGAATTATTGGCCATCCGATTTGACCAATTTATCAGAGATGCATACCCCCTTATTCGATCTAACAGATGTTTTAATAAAGCCGGGAGAAAAAAGCGCAGCGACGATTTATGGCGCCAGAGGCTGGGTCGTTCACCATCTGACCGACGCCTGGGGCTATACAGCCCCAGCCGATGGACCACAAGGAATATGGCCAATGGGCTCAGCCTGGTTGGCCCAGCATCCCTGGGAACACTATTGTTTTACCAGAGATAAGAACTTTTTAGCCCAACGAGCCTGGCCAATTATGAAAGGAGCCGCCCGTTTCATTATGGATTTTTTAGTAGAAGCACCCGCAGGAACAGCATACGCCGGTAAATTAGTGACCAATCCCTCATATTCACCCGAGAACGCATTTATCTTGCCCAACGGAGAACATTCCGTATTTACCTATGGCGCCACTATGGATTTAGAGATCATACATAACTTATTGACAAACTGTATAGATGCCAGTAAGATATTGAATACCGATGTCACCTTCAGAAAAGAATGCGAAGCAACCTTGAAAAGGCTCCCTGAAATCCGTATCAGTGAAAAGACAGGACGCATTTTAGAATGGGCAGAAGATTACGAAGAAGTAGAACCACACCATCGTCATACATCCCATTTGTTCGGTTTACACCCCGGAAATCAGATTACGGTAGTCGGAACCCCCGAGTTAGCCGAAGCAGCACGTAAAACCCTTATAGCCCGTGGTGATGGAGGAACAGGTTGGGGATTAGCATGGAAAATAAACATGTGGAATCGTCTACATGATGGAAATCATTCCTTTAAATTATTATCCGTATTACTTGCAGAAAAGACATTACCCAATCTATTTGATGATCATCCACCATTCCAGATAGACGGTAATTTTGGCGCGACTGCCGCTATTGCCGAGATGCTTGTTCAAAGCCATTTGAAGAGAAAAGACGGAAGTTTTGAAGTACACCTTCTTCCATCACTTCCCGACGCAATGGCAAAGACAGGCACAGTAAAAGGAATCAAAGCAAGAGGAGGATTTGTCGTTGATCTTAGCTGGGAAGACAACAAGTTGAAAGAAGCCACGATCTATTCACAAACAGGAGGGACACTTCCGCTTAGGTCAGGAACCATTTTTAAAACCTATAAATTGAAAAAAGGAGAGAAAATAGTTGTCGATTCACAATTGAAAAGCCTTTAAAAACGCCATTTTGTCGATAAAAAAACCTTGTTAATCTATTAGATTTGTATCAGGGTTGTGTATTGATTATTTTTGCTTTGTTAAAAATAAACTGCTTTTAATAAGTAAAGTAACACGTACAACAATGCAAAAAATCATTTATTCATTAGCATTACTTTTCGCGCTATCTATGACTATTCATGCGCAAAGTGATATATCAGGAGGCTTAATCAACGGTAAACTGGTTGATGCAATCACAGAAAAGCCAGTACCATTTGGTAACATTCGAGTTTTACAGCAAAAAGACAGTCTTTTTGTCACCGGTCAACCATCAGAAGAAGACGGAACGTTTTCTTTAATAGTGAATAACGGATCATATATCGTTCATATTTCCTTTATGGGTTATAATGATATATATAAAAATATTGTAGTAACAACAAAAGCCCCCGTCGTAGATATGGGCACAATTTCTCTTACACATAACACAATTTTATTAAACGAAACAGTAGTAACAGCCAAAGCCGCCGAAGTCGTTGTCAAGGGCGATACCTTAGAATATAACGCAGACTCCTATAAAGTCACCGAAAGTGCCGTCGTAGAAGATTTGATTAAAAAGATGCCCGGAGCCGAGATAGACGAAAACGGTAAAATCACCATTAACGGAAAAGAGATCAAGAAAATATTAGTCGACGGCGAAGAATTTTTCAGTAACGACCCCAAGGTAGCGTCAAAGAATCTTCCCGCCAGAATGGTAAATAAAGTACAAGTATTTGATAAATCCACAGATATATCCAGGATGACCGGATTTGATGACGGCGAAGAAGAATCAGTAATCAATTTATCCGTACGACCCGGGATGAAAGAAGGACTCTTTGGAAATGCCTTTGCCGGTTATGGCAGTAAAGACCGTTATGAAGCCAATATAATGGCCAATTACATGAAAAATAAAGACCAGTACACCTTATTAGGCGGATTAAACAACACCAATAATGCCGGATTTTCCGATATAGCCTCCGCCACGTTTGGAGGAATGGGCGGCAGAAGAGGTCGTGGTATGTCAGGAGGATCCGGGATCACCGAATCCGGTAATGGCGGTATAAATTTCAGCAAGCAGTTTTCCAGCAAATTAAAACTCGGAGGTAACGTCAGATACGGTCAGACCAATACCGACGTAACCTCTAAGGTCCACACCCAGAACCTATTAAGCTCAGGCAACACCTTAGAAGACGAAAATAATGCATCCAACAATTTCAGTCGCAATTTCAACGTAGATTTACGTATGGAGTGGACCCCCGACACCCTCACACGAATTATTTTCGAGCCACAGATTGGATATTCAGACAACAATCAGACAGAAAGAGGAAGTTTCTTAACAACCAAAGAATTGACCGGCGACACCATAAACAATGGTAATTCAGACTATTATTCCGAAGGAAACAGTAATTCCATGGGAGCCAGATTAGATTTTAGTCGCCAGCTCGGTAAGCCCGGTCGAGTATTCAGTTTTCAGTTAAGCGGCAATACCAATGACGCAGAAAACAATGGAACCAACATCTCCAACACCTATTATACAGGCACCAGGCCCGATGATATTATTGATCAGCATTTCACAAATACAAACGCAAATAACAGTTATCGAGGCTATGTATCATACGTAGAGCCCGTCGGATTCAACAATTACATTCAGTTAGCATATAATTACAATCAGAACAATTCAAAATCCGACAAAGACACCCGTTCCAAAGACCTAAGCGGAGACTATACCGTTTTAGATTCCCTATACAGTAAGCGATTAGAGAACACCTTTGTCAATCAAGAGATGGAAGTTAATTTCCGTGCCGACAGAGGCGTTTATGACTATACTATTGGGTTCAGTGCCCAGCCCTCCAGTTCACGGAGCAAAACCTTTATTGGCGATCACATGATCAATGATCTATCTCAAAATGTCTGGAATTTTTCACCCATGGCCCAGTTTAACTATCGCTGGAGTCGTCAGAAAAACCTGCGAATCCGTTATTTTGGCGATACCGATCAGCCCTCCGTTCAACAGCTCTCACCCGTAGTCGATGTATCCGATCCCCTGAATGTACGATATGGTAATCCCAATTTGAAACCATCTTTTCAGCACCGTTTCAATGTCCGTTACATGAATTTCGATCAACAAAAAGGCAGTGCGTACAATTTCTTTGCCAATGCCGGATATATGACCAACGATATTGTTTCCACCACCTTTACCGATATTAAAACCGGTCGTAAAGAAACCACATACGAGAATGTTAAAGGCAACTGGAATGCAAATGGACGATTGATGATGAATATCCCATTAAAATCCAACATAAAATTCTCCATATCCTCTATGACCTTTGCCGGTTATAATCATATCAACGGATTTTCAAATAACGAGCCAAACCTAAGTAAAACATTAAATTTAGGTCAAGGATTAGGAGTTAATTACAGATCAGACATATTTGATTTTGGTGTTCGCGGCAACGTAAATTACAATGGAGTAAAGAACTCCCTTGAAGGCCAGCGCGATCAAGAATATTACAACTATAATACAACAGCCAATACCGCGATTTATTTCCCGTATGACTTTACCCTTGAAAGTGATATATCCTATTCGACCAATTCCGGATATTCCGATGGATACAAGCAAAACGAATGGTTATGGAACGCATCCCTTCAAAAAGCATTATTTAAAGATAAAATTGGTACCTTGCGCTTTAAAATCTATGATATATTGCAACAACGCAGTAATATCAGCAGAAATGTGACATCAAACTTTATTCGTGACACAACGTCAAACACATTGACAAGCTATTTTATGTTCCATTTCATATATAGATTCAATTTCTTTAAAGGCGGAGCAACAGCATCAGACATGATGCCAGGCGGTCCCGGAAGACCCGGTGAAGGTGGCAGACCAGAAGGACCCGGTGGTCGCGGCGGTGGAGATCGATATCATTAATTAATAAATATATGGCATCTATAAGCATATTAAGGAGAGATAGTCACAAAAGTAAGACAACAACCATTCTTATTCACGCAATAATTTGGTTCATTGTATTTTTTGTGCCTATCTTTCTTGTAGACAGAACAGATGGATTCAGTTGGACAAGGGTTTGGAGATCAATTCCAGATCTTTTGTCCTTTGTACTTGTCTTCTATATCAATTTTTTATGGTTGATAAAGCGATATCTGTTTAAAGGAAAAATTGGAGAGTTCATCCTTATCAACCTTGCATTGATAATCATTGTCGTTTCCATTTTGTTTACGACCCATGATTTATGGCGTAATTTCATTGAGCCCGAGCGAATGCAAGAATTTCAGCGTCGAGCAGGCAGAAGACGCGGTCCTTCCCCCATGTCCATTATCACCCGCGATATTGTTTCATTAGGATTAGTCGCCGGGTTAAGTGTCGCGTTCAAGATGAGTACCCATTGGTTTGAGGTAGAGGCCCAGCGTAAAGAACTTGAGAAAGCCAAATCCGAAGCCGAGTTACAAAATATAAAGAATCAGATCAATCCCCATTTTCTGCTAAACACCTTAAACAATATCTATGCCCTTATAGAGTTTGACCCCCCCAAAGCACAGAAAGCCGTTTTAGATTTGAGCAAACTCCTTCGTCATCTTCTGTATGACAATAATAAGACCTTTGCTTCATTGCGAAGTGAAGTCGATTTCATTCAGAATTATATTGAATTGATGCGTATTCGTTTATCCCCCAATGTTAAGTTAACAACCCATTTTAATATTAAAGAGAATAAAGAAACTCAGATATCTCCTTTAATTTTTATATCTTTGATAGAGAATGCCTTTAAGCATGGAATAAGTGCCGGTAAAGAATCGTTTATCAATATCTCTTTGACCGAGAATAATGACGGTAAAGTGGAATTTATATCCATGAACAGTTATTTTCCAAAAGCCACATCAGACAAGAGTGGGAGCGGGATAGGACTCGATTTGGTAAAAAAGCAGTTAGAGCTGTTATATCCCGAAAAATATACGATGGATATAAACATTAATAAAGGCATATATACAGTCATTTTGATTGTCGACACAAAAAGTGATAATAATTTAGAACAATGACATTAAATTGTTGGATATTAGATGATGAGCCATTCGCGTTGAACCTGTTAGAAATGTATGTCAATAAAACACCATTTCTTAATCTAACAGGTAAATTCAATAATGCTGTCTCCGCTATGGAACAGTACGAAAAAGGTAAAGTAGATATTATTTTTCTGGATATCCAGATGCCCGATGTCAATGGATTGGAGTTTGCCCATATGATTGAAAATTCCTACACACGCATTGTTTTTACCACCGCTTTCAGCAAGTACGCCCTTGACGGTTATAAAGTCAATGCCATTGACTATCTGCTCAAGCCATTTTCCTATGCCGATTTTCTTGTCGCCGCTAAAAAAGCCCTTACCTGGTTTGAGCTCATCACACATAAAAAAGATCTTCCAGAGAAAGAAGAAAATTCAAGTAACGGCATTTTTGTAAAGTCCGATTATAAGCTCATTCAAATTCAGTATAACGATATCCTTTATATTGAAGGATTGAAGGATTATGTCAAAATCTATACATTGAACAATCCCAATCCCATATTAACTTTGATGAATCTGAAAACACTTGAAGAAGATCTTCCTAAAGACCGTTTTATCCGTGTCCACCGATCCTTTATTGTTCAGAAGAACAAAATAGACAGCATTAAACGAAACCGCATAAGCATAGGTAAAAATGAAATACCTATCGGTGAGACATACCGTCATAATTTGATTCAAGGAATTGAAAAGAGTTAATGTTTGAATAAGTTAAAGAGGCATTTATTGAAGTCAAACTTCAGAAGATGAAGAATGCAATATTTGACTAAAATGTGGACGAAAATGTAAAAAAAAGTTAAAGTTAGGAGCAAAAAAATGGTGAGACCATAGTCGGACCATCATCGGAGTTGCATCGGAGGTGCAACGGAGGTGCGTGGGAGGTGAAAAGTATTAAAGGAGGTTAAAATATCTTTTATTATGTTTATCTCCTCCCGAAAAATAAGTTTACACATAATGAAAACAAAAATCAGGACGACACAGTAGGAAGTCAAAAAAAACCCTTAGATATGAAAAAATATTTTAAACTATTAGTAATTACTGCAATTGGATTAATAACCTGTTCACAGACAGGTAATAATGCGAATGTTCAAAATGATAAAGAAAATCAGCGTCAATCTGATATTATTTCTGGAATCACATTCAAAAAAACAAAAGGACAAGCCATTTTAATGGGTAAGTCGATAAAAATATACGACAATAATCTTAATGTAAGTGAAGAACTTTCTAATATGCCACCCAGGATTGTCGATATAATAGGAATTTCGGACAGTATTTTTAATGATACAAAAGATATTTGTAATGCATTTTGGTATGTAAAGGTCAGAGGAGAGAAAATTGACGGGATAGTTAACGGAAGACAAGTCTTTAAAATTCAAAACTCAAATCAAGATACATGTTTTACGGTTGACGATAATCAAATTGAAATCCTTACAACAAATTTTTTAGGTATGGGGGTTGATTATAATGGAGACCTGATGGGATGTCCAGTAGACCAGCCAATTCTAATCAAAGACAATAAGAATGATTATTTTGGACTGGTAGATCTAATTCAAAATGAATATTCCAAAAAAGCAAGTTGGGACAACGAATATCCGTTTTTTGAAATTCGAAGTGATGATGGTTGCCAAGACAGAATTAAATCAATCAATATTGAAGGAGCAAAAATTATACTTAAAATACACAGAGAATTTCAAGAAGGTGAAAATGATTATGAAGTATTATTGAAATTTGAGAATGACAAGTATATAGCAGAATATCTTAATTATGGGGAGATAAAATATTAATAAATTACTATTAACAACAACATGTTATGGCATTTTTAGTATAGGGTTTGCGAAAGTTGCTTTTTTTGTTGCGTTGTGCTAACTAGTCCACTTTAATGATTTTAATCTCATAAATTAATCTAAAATATAGAAATTTGCAGCAACTTTAATTTACTGTTATTCAGATTAGTAATTTTCTTAATCCATAGGCTTTATCATACTTTGTATAAAAGTTACTTCATCATCTGTGAGATCATATTTTGAATAGAGTTGATGATCTATTTCATCCACCGATTTATTCCAGTCAATGTCAGAATTTGAAGTAAAATTTTGGAGAGGTACGAATTGAAATTTCTCTTTTGACAAATTGATAGAAGTTATTGCTTGTAATAATAAAAATCTAACAAATTTAGTTTTCAAATATGAATATAAAGCAATCACATTTTCTCTTTGACTAAATTTCCCAATTATTAAATATGAATCTGTACATACTTCATTAGGATTTAGAATTTCAGTTCTAGATAATACTCGGAACATTCCATTTTTATCGGGCTCTCCTGCATGCTCACTTGTTACTTTACTTACCATTATTTTATATGATTTCAAATAAGGATTTTCATTATTAATTTCAGATTTCCTAATATAGCTTTTTCCGTCACTTGAATGCAAAATTATTCCATCATCAATAATTTTCTTATGTCCTCTTGTGTTAGAAGAAATACTAAAGGGATTTCTTGATGAAACTATAAAAGAAATTTTTTCCTCTTTGAAATCATTAATTTTATTAATTATACTAACAGCTTTATTGTATCTAATAAAAACAGAGAATTCATTTAGTTTACGTTTCATTGTTTCTTTTGAACCATCATGGATATGGATGAATTCACATTCTTCTTCTTCATTTTTAGAATTCCATAAAAAGAAATTAATACCTCCACTAATACTTGTGTTTGGAAAACAATCTTTTGCATTTGTAAAATCTATTATTTTCGATATGCGATAATCATTAAGCATTGTTTCTCTGAAATCATCAAGTCCTTTACCACCAGCAAACCACCTTGATGGAGTAATCATTGAAATATATTGAGGATTACATTGTTTAGCAATATTAACAAAATGATTATAAATTGGTTTCGCACTTGCTCCTGCACCACCATCCATAGTTTGATACGGTGGATTACCTACTATTGCATTAAATTTCATATTGTTGTTGTAATTTGATTTCCAATAAGTTTTTCCTTTTTGAATTTTTTCAATAAATTTTGTAGGTTTATTAGTGATTTGGTTTATTAAGTCTTCGAAATGGTGTGTGTTCACCTTAGCTTCTCTAAAACCTACCAATGTTCTTTTGGTTATACTTTTAGCCATAGGTGTTTTACAGATTACAAAGATATTTTCAGCTACTACACTATCCCATACACTGAGTTGATTTTCTACACTTAAGTTTTGATTTAGGTCTATTGAATCATCTTTACTTAAACGTGAGCGATAAATACTATAAGCCATATAAAGAGGATAAAGTCCTGATTTAGAGTTTATTTCAAGTATAAGTGAATCGGGAGCAAATACATCTTTTGTAACTTGTCCATGATCTACAAATCGGGGTTGTTCAAGTGTTTTTTCCATTTTCTCGTCGTAAAACACAAAACCACCAATGCAATCTCCCAAGTGCATATTAACTACACGCCATGGTGTAAGTACTGTTTCTTTATCAGGATTTCGAAAGGTGTTGAAAATTGTAGTTATACGCTCAATGCGTTCTTCCACACTCAGTTGATCTGCAGCTCGAGCCATGGTACGAATGCGTTTTCCAGCTGCTCGAAAAACGTCGGGTTCATAATATTTTTTGAAACTGTTAAAAATCTCTTTTGTTACACCTTTTGGCATAAACTCTTCCCAAGATTGTTGATCGATTAGATCGGCAAAGTTATCAATAGTAATTTCCTTATCTTCATCATTTCCGTCAGCACCGTATATAAGTAATGGCATGCGAATGGATATTCCGCGAAGAATAGAAATGGCACTGTCACGATTTTTCTTCTTTTCTTTTTTTTCATTCAGTAGGTTTTTTTCTTCTTCAGTTAGTTCTTTCCTACTGCGATTCTTCTTTTCAGCATTTTCCAAATGTTCATATTGTTCGTCAGTAAAGCCTTGCTTATTTATGTCAATGTCACCACTTTTCGGCATAGCCTTCGTATTACCAATAATTCCTTTGAGTTTTTCGAAATCGTTGAGTTCTATGGTGTCGAGTTTCATAAGTTGGTCATTATTATATAGATAACCATCTTCAAAACCATTGCGCACCACACGTTCAATATAAACCTTTTTGAGCTGCTCAAGCATTCCATCTACATTATAGGTAATCATTTGCGAACCATCAACGGCAATGATAGGGCAGAAGTTAAGGAATTCAGTCATTGTTTGACGATCACTGCCTGATGTTTTACCCGCTTTTGCAGATATTTTTGCAGTTTCGGCTATTACTTTTAGTGTGCGGTCGGGTGCAAAATCAAACACAAAACAATCTTCCTTTATTCGACCGTTAATTGTAGCGGGAGTTTGTACACGGAATATGGTTTGCATATAACCCGAAGCTGAGGTGTTGTAAGAACCAGAGAGCATAAAAACGGCAGTCCATGCAGGCACAGAAACACCTGTTGTGAGTCTACCACATGAAAGCGTAATAGTATATGTTTCATGTGGATTTACACCAATAGCATCATTAACTTTTTTAAGTGCCTCCTGATTTACTTCTTCTTCATCACCATCACCAGCTACATTTACTATTTTAAATTGACTGAATACCGGGTGAGTTTGAAGCATTGTACTCAATGCACGTGCCTCTTTTACACCAGGCACTAACCAGAGAGAATGTCGGAAGTTATCTCGATATTCAGGCGTAGAATATGGATAGTTGCTTTCTGGGTCATCCTTACATATAAGATTGAGAAATGAACGTATATCACTTTTATGAATAAATGTGTTTTCATTGTTAACACGAAAAAATTCATGAAAATTAAAGGCAACATCTTCATCAATAAAATCTTTCAACAGTTTACCAAGGTCATACGTGTAGATATTGAGACGTGGTAATGTTGCATATGGATTGGGGTCGCCAAAATGGATTTTATCCCAATCTGCTTTGGCACGTTGTTCCATCACGTAGTCCCAGGTGTAAATTTCTTCTTCATTGTGGTCATTTAATAAATTGAAAGGTGTACCTGAAAGCTGTAGAATTTTGGTATCTTTTTTTACCAATTCGCTCATAACATTTTTACCTAGTTCGGTTTGAGTGCCCTCGTGAGCCTCATCAACAATTATCAAATTCCACGGAGTGCCAAACACTTCGTTGTTTTTGTCGAAATTGCCACCAACTAATTCTGAACCGCGTAGGTCCTGTATAGATGCAAAATATACATAATGATCTTTATTTTTTTTACACTTTTCTTCAAGATTGATAAATGTATCACCATTGTTTTTCGAACCATAAGCAAAATCAGGTCGGTTATAAAATATTTTACCAAAATCTTCAAACCAACCGGCATCCACAACTGGACGATGTGTTAGAATAAGAGTGCGCAAATAATTCATGTCCTTCACAACTTGAAGTGATGAAAGGGTCTTGCCAAAACGCATTTTAGCGTACCATAACATAACATTGCCTTTTTTAAACAGTCTCTTTGTCTTCTCAATTGCATCCTGTTGTTCCGGACGAAATACAATGGGACTACGGTTTGTGCTTATCTCGCTTGCATTTAACGAATCTCTGCCTGCTTTAACTGCTACAATAGCTTTTTTAACTGTTTCAAGGTCGGTATAAAACCATTCGTTTGCTTTATTTTCTTTATCAAAAAATTTCTTCTTAATACCTGAACGTACTAAAACATTATGTACTTCTTTATCAGAGAATGCTTGGATAGTCCCTTTTTTAGCATATACAGAAACCTCTGTATAAAGTAAATCATATCTAATACCTGCAGTTTGTGTATAACTGTTAATTCTTTTTTTTGCGGCTTGATTAAGGACTTTACTGTTGGGTTCAAGTCCCCAAATGTTTTCATTATCTGAAGTAGTTTCACCTATTTTAAGACAGCCACTATGTTCCTCATCATTAATACGGAACACATAAATCAGTTTAAGTTTTAATGAAGAAGTAAATTTCATATATATTTCATTAAGTCAATAAATCTTATTTTACGCCCTTTTTTCCCTGTTTCGGGATCTTTATTCCCCCAGTCTTTCACGAGGCAGTAAATGCCATTATGTTTTGTTATAATTTCTTTTTGACAACCATAACAGGGCGATTTTTCCGTATATCCGAACAGTTCTTGGGTCAGTTTATCGTGACAACTATTCGGTACAACACCTTTCATCCCATCCATTTGCCAAATATTCCACGATATTATGTAGGCTATATATTTAATGGATTTTAGAACAGGGAGTTTTTTAAATTTTTTTGAAAAGTTTTCTATAAATGTAAAAAGCATTGCTTCGCGTGCAAGAAGCAAGCTATCACCCTGCCATTCAAAAGCATAAGTGTTTTTATACGCAGTTTGTGCAGCTTTAAGCCATTCATCTGAAGTATCAACATTTTCACTTATGACGCGCAACTTTCTATCAAGTAAACCAATTCTATTTTCTATCGGAATATATTCTCCTGTTGTCGTATCATATCGGCTGGTTATATAAGGTGCTTCTCCACAAGTCATTTCAAGACGAGTATCTCGAACATAATGTTTCCATGTTTTACCTTTAGGAAATGTGATAACTTCGTTATTTATCTGCCAAGAATGTGATCCATCAGAATTTGTAATTTCAGTATTGAACACATTTTCCCGACCAAACCAGGCATTATCAATTAAATTATTTTGTGCGTTGCAAATCCAAGAGGGTGTAAATACTTCTGCCATATCCCTAACGCGTGTCTGTTGTAGCTCTTTATCTTTTTTTACACGTGGCATTATAACAAAACCACGTTGACCTGTGATGAGTTCAGATGAAATTGGTGAAGCAAAATCATAACCTTTTCCAAGGTCTTGATAATTATCAGTTGCCCAAAAAATATTTTCTTTTGTAGAATGATCACGTAAAAGTATATCTAATACCTCTGGGTACTGTTCACGTATATCATTTTCAAATATGTCAATCTCGTCGAACATTAATAGAAAAATATTATTATCTGTTTAATAACTCATATGAGGAAAGTATTATTCTTTGTTTTTTTCGAAACTATAAGTTATACTATTAAATTAAAAATCATTTAATGGTGGAATAATCACCGAACATTAAAAACACAAGCTATTTAAGCTCTGCTATGCAAATATAATTAATTTTAAAGTTAAAAAGTTAATGATTTTAATTAAAAACACATATTATATTAATCTTTCAGAAACTCATCCTTTTCAAAATTCCTGTTCCAGAAGAAAATCAAGTAAAAACAATATATTCTCAGAAATATTATTAATAGTGTAAATATCAACTCTTTAATTAGCTTTTCTCTCAAATATTTGTCGATTTGAATTTATGATTTTGTTATAATGAGTAGTAATAATCTTTAATCTTTTTAGCCATAAGTTTTCTGCGTTCCAGAAGAAAGTCTTCATAATTCATTATGTCCATTGAAACAACATTTTCAGGAATACAATTAATCCTTAAATTTTCCTTTAACAACGTCTCATCGGTGATATTTCCATACTTCAATACTTTTGTAGCACATTGATTAAAAACAGTATTAAAGTACTCATTAGGAGCTTTATGACCTATCGAAATATTTGTAGCAGTATCAAGATATGTATAGTTAGCAATCTGATTATATTTTGATTTTTCAGTAATTCCATTTTTTTGTAAATACACTTTCGGAAAAATATGGTGGATATCTCCCATAGTTGTAATTAAGTCACGTACTTTAGTACCGTACATCAATAGAGAATTATCACTACCATGAACTTGCGCCGCCAAAAAGACATTAAAAAAAGGACTATTGATTGCAGAAGTTTCTAAATTTTGAACTAATCCTATTTCCCAAAACGTATCAGAAAGATTAGAGTCTTCCATTTCATTGAAGTATTCTAAAAAACCTTTTTCTTCAATTCTGCGAATATCTAAATCCATTGAAGTTTCTGGAGAAGTAATATACCTGCTTGTTAAAGTAGAAAATACATACCATTTTGAAACAAAATGTTTTATTTGTGTTTTTTCTATTTTATTATTGTTGTTTAAAATAAGATAAAGTGTATATGCAAAATCTAATGTCATTTGCGAGTTTATCAATCTTTCTGAAATGAAACCGGCCGATTTTAAAGCGAGAGTAAAGTTTGTAAATGAAAATTCATTCATAAAATCTATTACACCATCTGTCAGTTTTGAGAATGATAATTCAGCTATTTCTTCTTTATAATCGCGAGTTTCAAAATCACGACCACCAAGCAAACTAACTAAATCTTTCATTTTTCCTCGACCAAATTTGTGCATAAAGGCAACTCTTAAAATATCACCATACCCAGGATTAAAAATATCTTCTTTATCATCTTTAAGCCATTTAATTTTGGGAGCATATTTTGTTTCCATAAAATCTTTATCTTTTATCATCTCATTATACCATTCAGGTTGAACTGCCAAATGAGAAAAATAATCGATCGCTTTACGCAGAATGTTACCCCCATATTTTACATTAGCCGCTATTTTTGACATAGCAAAATCAGATTGATTTAATTTTGCTCCCTGACTATTAATTCTAATAAATATATCAGTTACTTCATCAATTGTCAATTCCTTATCCAATGTGATTACACCAATTTGACGGTTTTTAATTCCAATTAAATTATCGATGATATCATGTAATTTATCGGAATCCATTTCTTCATTGACTTCACAATATTGTGAAACAAAACTTCCTCGTTTAAAATCTGGTTTAAAAACATCTGAAATATCACTAATCCATTTTTTATCTTTCAATATGGCACTATCTTGAACTTTAAAAACTTCTTCTTCGTCATTTGCTATTGGATTAAATGAGATTTTTATTCTTTTCTTTTCAAAATCAGAGTTGATTACATCCATTCCCATTATAGATGTCATTAGTGCTGTAACACGTTGTTGACCATCAATCATGATTTTTTTTCCTTCTGATAACGTTCCATCTTTTAATTTCATGTTTGGACTTTGAGAAATAATTAAGTAGCCAGTTGGATAACCTGTATAAAGCGAATCAATCAGATCACGCACTTGGGAAGGTTTCCACACGAAGGGTCTTTGTATCTCCGGTATTGCTATTTCGTTTGACTTAATGTAATTTAGTACTTGTTCTACTGAAATATTAGAAGCGTTGTATTTTTCTGCCATAATTTATAAATTAAATTTTATGATTAACTATAAAACAGTCAATTAACCTTTAGTCCACAAAAAGGGTGTACTCTTTTCAATGCATTCCACAAAAATAACAAATATTTAAATTAAAACATATACAAATATAATTTTCATTATTTTATCTTTACTTCACCTTCTCTTGAGATAATAGAAATTCCAGTGAAAATATTATAAAGAAAAAACAGCCTTAGTCAATAAAAAAACAATGTTTTTAATTATATATTTTAGGAACAAATTCTTTTAATTTACTGCTTTTTGATATAAACTTCCAATTAAATCAAATAATTACCAAAAAGATGACGAAAATTCAAAGATCCGTGTTAATTAGTTGGTGAAGGGAAGTGATAAACTTTCGTTTAAGTGATCTTTGACATATTGAATTTTTATATATTTACATCCTAAAATAAAAGCATTATTGTTGATAAATGTAAAGGGTGAAAAGCAATCATATAAAATGTTCAATTTCTTAAAAAATATTGATAAGAAAGGCTATAAACCAAAATATGGAGGTTTAGAAATATTTAAGTTTATAGGTCCCGGTTTATTAGTCACTGTCGGCTTTATTGATCCAGGAAACTGGGCATCAAATTTGGCTGCAGGAGCTAATTACGGATATGAACTGCTTTGGATGGTAACATTATCAACAATAATGCTTATTATTTTACAACACAATGTAGCTCATTTAGGTATAGCAACAGGATTATGTCTTTCTGAGGCAGCTACAATTTACATGAAGCCAGCATATTCAAAAATAATTCTATCATCAGCCATGCTGGCATCTATATCGACATCATTAGCCGAAATTTTAGGAGGTGCAATTGCCTTGAACATGTTATTCGATATCCCCATTAAAGCAGGAGCAATCCTTGTAACAGCCTTCGTTTTGATTATGTTATATACCAATTCGTACAAAATGATAGAGAAATGGATTATTGCTTTTGTATCTATCATTGGCCTATCGTTTCTATACGAACTATCATTAGTGCAAATTGATTGGACTTCCGCGATTACAGGATGGGTAACACCATCATTTCCAAAAGGTTCAATGGTGGTTATTATGAGTGTTTTAGGAGCAGTTGTGATGCCCCACAATCTTTTTTTACATTCAGAAATCATTCAAAGTCGTCAGTGGAATTTGAAAAATGAAAAGGTAATAAAGAAACAATTGAAATTCGAGTTTATGGATACTCTTTTTTCAATGCTTATTGGTTGGGCCATTAACAGTGCTATGATACTTTTAGCAGCAACAACCTTTTTTGTAACAAAAAAGCAAGTTACAGAACTTCAACAAGCAAAACAATTATTAGAACCTTTGTTAGGAAGTAATGCCGCGATTGTTTTTGCAGTAGCACTTTTATTTTCGGGGATTGCATCTGTGATTACATCCGGTATGGCAGCCGGTACAATAGTCGCCGGTATGTATAAAGAACCCTATGATATAAAAGATAATCATTCACGATTGGGTGTCGCCATTTCTTTGTTGGTTGGGCTTTTTATCATTTTTTTGATCTCCAATCCATTTAACGGACTTATTATCTCACAGATGTGTTTAAGTATACAACTTCCCTTTACAATCTTTTTACAAGTACATTTAACATCTTCAGAGAAAGTAATGGGAAAATATAAAAACTCTAATTTTTTCAAAATTCTTCTTTATGGAGTAGGAGGAATTGTCACGGTTTTGAATATTGCTTTGTTTGTAAGTATGTTTGTTAGATAGGAGGGGATGAATGGGGAAATAGTTCCAATGAAGAAAAAAAGAAATCAAAGCGGGGATTCAGAAGATAATCTATAAAATCCAATTAAATGAACGAGTACGAAGAAATTAGAAAAACAATAGATGCATATAAATATTGGGTTGACAGCAATTGTACTATATAATGGAAAGTGCAATAATCTAAGGCTGAGTGAAACGAAGCCTTAGAGAGGATTACGAAGTAAATATTGGAACTTTTTTGCCATTCGTTTTCGTGCCGAAATTTCTTTTTTTATTTTCTGAATTTATTCTTGTTCGATTTCTAATTAAAAATGCTGGTAATCGAAAATAAATATGTAATTTCGACATTAAATATCAATATGAAGAAGGCGTACAAATATAGAGGAGGCATTGGAATATTTGACCAAAAAGGACAATCAACCTTTGAAAGAGATATAAATACCCTTGTTAATAATCAAATTTATTTTCCTTCTAAAATGGATTTGAATGACCCTACGGAAGGATTTTATAACAATTCTTTTATAAATACTATCTTAAAAACATTAAGCAAAGTTACTTCAACGGCTAATAAAATAACGCAAGCGTATGGAAAATTACTTGAAAAGATTGCAGATACAGGAGTATATTCTTTGAGTAACACTGTAGATAATGAATTGTTGTGGGCATATTATGCAAAAGGGCATACTGGTTTTGCTATTGAGTATGAGATTGATACACTAAAACAGTCTATTAATCATAATAAGTATTTTCAATAGTATTGCTAAAGTGCAATTTTTACTATCAAGAAAAGGAAAATGGAAGTTTTATTATTTGATAACCAGTAAAGGTGAAGCTATTGGGGAAAAAATTTCATTAGAAAGCCGTGATAAACGATTAGAAATGATTCATAAAGAAACGACTTTAAGAAATACTGGTAATACAAAACGACTTAAGAAATAGAAACAATTAACGCTAAAAATACAAACTTGGAAAAGACTATTTTTTATTCTTGGCAATCGGACTTACCAAAAAACAAAAACTTAAATTTTATTGAAGCATCTATTAAAAGTGCTTTGAAAAAATTGCATGGTAGAAAACCTATTTCTGTTGATTTGAAGTTTGATAAAGCTACAAGAAGTCTGGCAGGCTCACCTGATATTGCCGAATCTATCTTCACTAAGATAGCTGGCTGCAATGTATTTATCGCCGATATTTCAATCATAAACCCAGAATCTGAAAATTCAAGAAAAACATCAAATCCTAATGTTCTAATTGAGCTTGGATTTGCTGCACGGGCATTAGGCTGGGAAAAGATAATATGTATTTATAATAACGAATTTGGAGATTATAAGGACTTGCCATTTGACCTTAGAAATAGGAGAATAATGGATTACTCATGCAATAGAAGCAAAAATGAGTTATCAAGTAAAATCGAATCCGCTATTATAGAAATGAATGCAAAAGGTAATTTAACGGATAAGATTTTAGATTTTCTAAAAAAAGAAATAGATAAAGAAATATTAGGATTGCTTTCTCATTTGTTATTAATAACTGATTTTGAAGGTTCAAAGAAAGATTTATTCGCTGCCATACAAACATTTTTAAACTTATCAAAAGAAGACTTGTTGGCTAATTTGAAGGGCAAAAAAATATTAGGTTTTTACCTGTTTAAAGTATTTGATGAATATGGGAATAAGATACATAACTATATCAATCAAGCTTTAGGTTCTCCTTACTATAATAGGGAAATACTAAATTCATTAATTGATATATATGAATGGTTTGCGGAATACAGCAAATTTAGAACTAATTTCTTTTCAAAATTATTCATGGAAACAAAAGAAAAAGAAGATGATTTGTTTATCATAAAAGGCTCTAACATGACAACAGACAAGTTGCCTAATAGATATATTCTTATGAAGAGAATAGACGAAGAAAAGGGAATAGTCAGCAACTTTGGGGATTTTCCAATAGGTGTCATCCCTAATCTTACAAATTATTTCATACTAAATGAAAATATTCTTGATAGATATTGTGATATAATCTTTCTTTTAATCAGTTCAATTAATAAATGGCTTGATGTCTCTAATAATGAGTTTATTTTCGATTTCACGAAGCAATGGAGAATAAAGAAAACCGATGGTGAATGGCTTTAATGATTTATAGACTAAGATTATAAAGCGGTTTCTTTGCTACTTTCTTTTTCAGCGCACTTCACGAAAGAAAGTAGTTTTTATTAGCACAGTGCAAATAACAAGGTGTGTTCAGCGCAGCTTGAAATTCTTTCCGCAGCACTGAACTCCTTACAAAATACTATTTCTCCGAAGTCGAATTATTTTTATTATAAATCCATTCATCCCGCCGTTTCCGGCACTCTTCCAGCGTTTTCGCTACCGTAGAGAAAAGTTCCCCATCCGTATGGCGATAATCATACTGAAAATATTCTGTCCCCCTGAACGCTCCCGCAATGAACGTTACATATTTCTCCTGTCCCTGCTCTTGTGTTGTGGACACTCCGTTTTTATTTAGTGATTCCATAAATATTTATATTAATAATGTGATTAATAAGACAATGAAAACCGCAGCTACCAAAAGCTATACAATACAGATACAAACAACCGTAGGATAAAGCGGATAACGAAAAACGCTATTATCAATATCGCCCATATATCCGCCGAAGTGGACAGGAAATAAATTACTGAAGCCAGTAACCCCACCCGGAGCGATAACCTGAATAAACCGCTTGCTTTCATTATAATTTGTTTTGTGGGCGGGTTTCCCCGCCCGGTGAATAATCAGGATACCCGAAAAACAAAACCATCATCAAACCAGTAATCAGTCATAAACAAGTCACGGGCAAACTTTTCATAATCAAAGTAAGTTTTTGCAAACTCCGGTAGGTCATATAACTCTTCTATAATTTCATAGGCAAAGTCTTCTTCATCTTTATATTGCCCGTTATAATCATCCCTGAAAGAAGAAATAAGGTCGTTTGCATCTTCGATTGAAAGGTCGTGTGAACCGTGATTACACCACACCATAAACGCTTCCTGCTCGTCTTCACTTAAATCGTCCATTGCATCCCAGATGTCGAAAAAGTTATCAGATAACCAACTTTCTCCTATTAATTCATCCGATATATTTTCCCAGTCCTGAAACATATATTCAGGGTCTTCTTCGTCTTCGTGTAACTCCTTGCAAGCTTCATAAAACTCGTCTTTGTCCGAAAAGTCGGAAAGGTCAAACCACTTGCCTTCGATTGAGCCATCGTTGTACTTTGCGTATGTACCTACATAAATTCTTGTTTCGCTTAAACTTGTTGCTTCCATGACTTCTGTTTTTTTGTTGATATATGCGAATTTTTGAGGTGAGGGAGTTGAGTTTCATAACCTTTTTTTCCTGCTTCTCGTAAATCCGACTTTTTTTATATGCGTCTTTCCGTCGGGTCGGTCGTTTTCGTTTCATATATGCCGGAAAGTGTAGGTTTTAGTCTTTGCAAGTTTTTGTGGAAAAATACTCTCAAGCAAAGCGCAACAGGAAGATTTTTGCATCAAACCGTTTAGGGCTTAAACTCTCAAAGAGGTTAAGAAGCCGTAAATACTTTTGCATATAGAAATGGAAATGATTAACCGCCCCGATGGAATGACTGCCTATGGGAGTGGTTTACGATAAAAGGAGCTGGGGAAAAAGCATTAAATAACTATCTTTAAATCTAATAAATAGTATAAAATGGAAAACTATAATAAGTACATATCAGAGTATAAAGAGTTATTGCAAAAAAGTGTTATACAAAAAACATATAACTACTTAATAAAATATGTAATGAACTTGAAGGTTTACCTTGAGAAAAGCTTATTGAATAAATATTCTTTTGGCAATGTGTCTCTGGGATATATGAATTTTACTTATTTTCCCTTCTTTAATGAGTATTTAAGGGATAGGAAATTGCGCTTCGGGATACGCCAAACCACTGAAACATGAAAAAATAAAGATGTCCCGAACTTGTTCAAGTCGTATAATAGGAAACTTCTTTTTCATAATGGCTTCCAGTTCCGGTTCTGTAAGATATTCTCTGTCTGATTTTTCAAAATGAAGCTTATAATTAGAATAAGGGTCGGCGTGTATCCATCCGTTGCTTTTAGCAATCAAAATGACCGATTTTAACCGTTGCATGAATTTCGCAGTAGTATTCTGTCCACAACTGTGTATCGTCTTTAAATAGACGTCAAAATCATAAAGGAAAGAATGGTCAATCTCTTTCAGGTTAATATCTGAAATATTGTACTTATACTTCATAAATTCCTCAAGCCGGGTACTCGTCCTTAAATACTTCATATAGGTATCACGGCTTACACCTTTGCCTATTTGTGCTTCTAAGTTTTCATTGTGATGGCGGAAAAGGTCTAATAAAGAATCATTGCGGGTCTGTAAACCTAAAAAAGCATTTCTTACCTTTTCTGCAGTCACCGAAGCTTCTCTGTCTGATATATCTCTATAATTTTGTGTTATGGATGCCCGGAAGTCATCCAGCAATCCATTTAATTGCTGGGATGCGGCAGATTTACCAATAGCTTTTCCGGCTTTAGGATTCCAGTCTGCCGGATTGATTTCACATTTAAGACTGAACTGGGCGATTTCACCATTTAATGTGATTCTCGCCATAACAGGTGCTTTCCCGTTACTTTTAACTGCGTTCTTTTTAATGTAGAAAAGAATTTTAAATGTACTTCTTATAATTCCCATTTTTAAAGATTACAAAACTATTTATTTGTTACCTCAAATGGGACATTTCTGTTACGCCAATATGCGACAAATCAACGCCTTATCACGACATTCGTTACCTATTCCGATTTTCAAAAAATAGGTAATGATTTGGTAACGGAACTCTGTCCATTTTTGGCTTTTCTTTGACTTTAGGGTGGAATAAGGTTACAAAGAAAAAGCCCGTAAATTGCTTACTTTACAGGCTTTTTTGTATTGATTGTCGCTTGATTGACAGCGACTTGGCGGTATGGATGGGACTCGAACTGCAACTCTTTAGGTAACAGGTATGTACATGGTGGTTGTTAACTACTTAGAGCCAATATTCAACGATAATAAGGATTATAACATTATACTATCCAAACATAAGAGGGAGGTGACTGCTTAATGAATTAATTAGATATTGCAATTTATTCAGAAGGGAGGTTATAAACTCCTTTCACTAAAATTTCCCGTTTTGGTATAGTTGATAATATTTTTGTGTAATTGTCAGAAGTCATTCCTGTATTAGCAGTCGTAGGACGGAAATAGAGTCCGTTATCGTCTTGTTTTCGAGGAAATAAATTCTCTGTGAATTATCAACAACTATAAAAGCTTCTTCGGGAAGTCACGTCGTTATTATTTGGGGGGGGACAATACGAATTGGATGAAGGAGTTTCAAGAACAAAAGAAAAACTGTATCTTGGCGGCGATTATTACTATCAATCCATTATGAAAGGTAATGGTGTAAGAATATTTTGCATTAAATTTTAAATATTTTGATTAAAAATGGAAATCAAACCAAATGAAACTATTATCGAAAGTGATCTGGATATTCTTGGATCAAAAGAAGAGGCTTGGAAAGCATCCATGAGGATTCACTATCTTACTGATAACCATTTGATAAAAAAGCTACAACAAATGGAGGATGGGATATATTGTATCAAGATCCAACTGACCTGCGTTATTGGGAATTAACAGCCCCAAAAGGGTCGTATCACGGAGCTGGTCCGCTAAGATTAAGCTATGTGTCTAATCAAGATGCTATTTTAAAATACGATTTAGATAAATTATAAGTGGTTATTAATAAGACCTTGGTTGACACAAATATTTATCATTTTTTCTCTGTTACGTGACAAAACTTCACTTAGAAGAGACAAAACGGCATGATTTAGTGTAAGGAGATCAGATAATTCCACCTCGTTGTAACTTTTTATAATTCAATATATTTGCGGCATGATATTTGAATTGGTATAATAAAAACTAAAATTTAATAATATGAATAAAAGTGAATATTTAGAATCTACAGTAAAGACCTACAAGATATCAAAAGAAGAAGACTTGTTAAATAAGTATAAAGGAAAAAATCAGCAAGTAAAGGATGATTTAAAAACTGAATATGGAGATAAATTATATCAGCCTTTTAACTCAGGTTCATATGCAAAACACACAGCTATTAATACTAGATTTGATTTTGATTTAGTCGCTCCATTCAAGAAAAATGCATTCGGGGCAAATGGTACTTTAGAAGATACATATACGAAAACATATGATTTCCTTTATGATAAGTATTCTTCTATAGCTACTATTCGCAAACAACGGGTATCTATCGGTGTTATTTTTGATACAGATAGTGATGGAGATCAAGTTTGTATTGATGTTGTTCCTGGGCGAGAATTAAACCAAGACACATATGATGAAGACAAGAATCTCAATTTATATGTGTATAAGAGATATGGAGAATTAGAAGAAGGTAGTGATTATATCAAAACAAATATTCACGCCCAAATAGAAAATATCAAGGAAACTCCAAACAAAGATAAAGTAAGGAAAATTATTCGATTATTTAAGATATGGAAAACAACTAAATATGATTCACCTATCAAATCGTTTTTCATTGAACTTGCTGTCATAAAAGCATTTGATAAGCAAAGTATTACGGGTAATCTTTGGGATAGTTTAAAAACTGTAATAGAGTATTTGAAAGATGAAGTTGTAAAAGATTCTTTTACTCTTATTGATCCAGGTAATAGCAATAACGATGTAGCTAAGACTCTAAATTGCAATGAGAAACAATGGTTTTCAAATGATTGTAATAATATATTGAGGCGAATTGAAGATAATGAAGAAAATATCAAAACTTTCTTTCCTCAGAATGAAAAATTTGAAGAAGATGATGATACAGAAAGTAACACTAGTGTTTTTTCATATGGTGTAGCAGGCAGCACATATACTCAAACACCTCCTAAAACAGAGAGATTTGGATAAGAAGGTTCAATGTGTCGACGAAACAATAAGTAAATTTGATAATATTACAATAATATCTTCCTTTGAGAATAATGAAAAAAATACAATCGAAGGGGAAATTATTGTTACTTTATCGAATGGGGAAACCTTATTATTTAAAGTAAATATTCAATCTCAATATCCTTATGACTGTGTAGAATCTGAATCTATCCAATTTATCAATAAAGGATTAAAAGAATATCCCCATGTCATGGAAAATGGACGTATTTGTATTCATACGTCTCATGAAACGGATATTAACAAAAAGTTGGCTAATGATTTTTATTCATTGTTAGAATGGGCGGAAAAATTTATTGTAAGAAAAGAGAAAGATGAACATTACGAACATATAGTTATCCCTTCTTCAAAATTGATAAAAGAGGGGGAGTTAAAAAAGGTATTCTATTTTACAGATACTGAATATAAGTTTAGTTCTTATCAATATGGCTTTTTTTACTATGTTCCAATGTCTAATTCTAGAGACTTTTTTTCTTCTGTAAGTAATAATGTCATAATAGATTTTTATAGAGACAATAAATCAATAGCATCATCAAAGTGGAGTAAGAGTTTTATATCTAAAGGGGCTGATTACAAATTTAAAAAAGGCATTTATATTACATGTCCTTCACCTCCAAGTAATGGTAAATTTGGTTATCAGAAATGGGATAGCTTTGAAAAAATAATACACCCTAAACAAAAAGAATTCATTTATAATGTATTTCAAGAACAAAAAAAGAATAAAGTAAAAGAATTACCTCTGTTAATTGGTTATAATTTACCAAAGAATCAATTTCATTGGCAAGTTGTTATAATGAAATTAGATGAGCCTCCTATCTTAGAGATTCATCACATCCAATTGTTTAGTTCTCGAATAATAAAATGGGGAGAAACTGAAAATTGTTCTTATGAATACTTTTTTGGAAGAGGAATCTTAAGTAAACAAATAACTCAAGCTAAAATATTGGTCATTGGTGTTGGAGCTGTTGGTAGTATATTAGCTACAACTTTGGTAAGAGGAGGTGCGGTGAATCTAACACTTTGCGATTATGATATAAAAAAACCGGAAAATGTATGTCGGAGTGAATATTGTTTTACGAAAGGTAATAACGTTAAAATTATAGAGCTAAAAGAAAAATTGTTGGCAATTTCGCCCTTCGTTGATATAGAACTAATGGATCCATTATATTGGGAAACTAAAGTTAAAAGCAACTTCAGGTCAGATCAATATTCAGAAGATGAAAATAAAATTCTAGAAGAACTTCACAAATATGACTTCATAATTGATTGTAGTACAGATAATAGTTTGATGCATATCATAGATAAAATAAATCTAACCAACATAATAACTATATCCATCACGAACAAAGCAAAGGGATTAGTTTGTGCATGTACACCTAAAAACTATAAATGGGTAATGAATCAATATCAGAATATTATCGAAAACGATACTTCTGACATGTATAATCCAACAGGATGTTGGAGCCCAACATTCAAAGCTTCTTATAATGATATACAAACTCTTGTACAGTATGCAATTAAACAATTGAACTATAAATTAGAGAAAGGATACCCTCTTTCTAATTTTACTTTAGAGATTGAGGAAAATAATAATATAGAGATAAAACTGAAAGAATATTGAATCTATATAACAATGAATTGGATGTCTTTATTAGTGTGGATGAAATATTAATAGAGAAATTGGTTAAAATAGGAGACCTATATTTTCCTAAGGAATATGGAGGCTTTCTTGTTGGTTACTATAACGAAACCTTTAAAATCGTTTATATCACTGACTATGTCCTTCCAATGAAATATGAGAACACATCTACAAGTTTTAAAAGAGAGCCCAGTGGGCTTGAGGAACTATTTGAAG
The DNA here is from genome assembly GCA_002411345.1 of Bacteroidales bacterium UBA5287. Lineage (GTDB taxonomy): Bacteria > Bacteroidota > Bacteroidia > Bacteroidales > Dysgonomonadaceae > UBA5287. The sequence continues at coordinate 116,598 of DHSL01000055.1, forward strand.
AGTTATATATTAAGACTCCCTCTCAATATTATATAGGTGAATGGCATACACACCCTAATGGAATATCTAAAGCTAGTTCTCTTGATAGAATCGCATTAAACAAAATTGCAGAAGATAAATCAACTCCAATTGAAAACCCAATTATGCTTATAATTGGATATCAAAGGGAAAATATCACCCTCTCTTTTTATGTTTCAGTAAATGGAAAACTATACGAATATGAACAACGAAAATAAAGAAAAATTAAAACAGCTTTTTGAAAGCCTACAAAAGCAAATGCTAGCAGAATTGAGCACCAATCGATTATTTATAGATCATCCTGGTACAAAAGGAGACTCTATTGAAAATGTTTGGATAGAATGGCTTAGAAAATACTTACCTAATAAATATTCTGTTGATAAAGCAATAGTAATAGATTCACTTGGTAATGTTAGTCACCAAATGGATTTAGTTATTTATGACGAACAATTTACTCCTTTTGTATTCAATCAAAATGGTATAAAATATGTTCCTGCTGAAGGTATTTATGCTGTTTTTGAAGTAAAACCTGAAATTAATAAAGGCTATATTGAGTATGCAGGAGAGAAAATAGCTAGTGTTAGAACGTTGCATAGAACTGCTACTACATTTATCAATGGTGGACAAAAATGCTCCCCGAGAGGATTTACAAAAATTTTAGGAGGAATATTAACTATATCTAATAGTTTTACACCAGAAAACAACGTAACACTAGAAAAACATCTTAAAAATCTGAAGGGGATGAAAAGTATGGAGATGGGTTGTATTGTAGATTATGGTTGTTTTATTATAGATTATGTAAATCCTAATTTTGTTGGAGATGTAAACGATTTTGGTCATATGGATGAATTTCGCAGATATTACTCTAAACGAGAAATTCAGAAAATAATATTTAGTAGCTCTCAATATGCTCTTGTTTCTTTTTTCTTACAGTTGACTCGTTATTTGCAACAAGCAATAGGAACTATTCCTGCTATAGATCTTAATGCTTATGCTCATTCAATTGATTTTAAATTAGATGAATATATTTAAAAAATAAAAAGGACATTCACCGTCACTTACCGCTTCTACACCTCATTTCTCCAATTCAACGAATATTCTCTATTTATTTGCAAGAAATTCATTGCAATGAAAATAGTTTAAGTAAAATTTAAAAGAATATTTGATATGGAAATTATAGCAATCGAAAGACAAACTTTCGAGCAAATCAAAAATCGACTTATGCTTTTTGCCAAGCAGATCAAAAAGCTATGTGCAAACGAACTGCCAAAGATAAATGGCTCGACAATCAAGATGTGTGTGAATTACTGAATATATCGAAGCGTAGCTTGCAATATTATCTTAATTGTGGTAAACTCTCATTCTCTCAAATCAACAACAAATGTTATTACAAAGTAGCTGATGTTGAGAAACTATTGAAAGATTCATCAATCCAAAAACCGAATAAGCCATGAAAGAAGAAATATTATTCGATTTAGATATATTGATTGGTAAGCATTCGGTCTACTCAGTCCTAAATTAACTTTTGATTCTTTATTTATTTGCCCACAAAAAAAGATGGGGACATTAAAGAATTTTGAAAAAGTTTATGATCGTTTCCAATCCAGCAGTCTCAAAATAAGGGAGTTTTGTCAGAATGAGAATTCCAACACAAATCTATTTCTTAGTCTTTTCTTCTGTCAGAGATGCCATACTGGAACTATGTACTTTATTGGTTATTGAATTGACAATTCTCTTTGTCTCTTCTGCATCTACACACTCCTATAATATCGATACCGAAAATTAATAAAATGCATTATATCTGTTGAATGCTCCTATATATATCTTATAATATAATGAGAATGAGTTTTATAAGGTATTAAAAAAGCGGATAGTTAGACCGCTTTATATTATCATATATTATTACAAAAATAAAAATTATTCTACTTAATCCTCAATCTCCATTTTCAACAGCCAATGATAAACATTTTGATTAGAAATTGTAACGACATATGCCTGCACAAATTCCCAACCTAACGACCCCATAAAATTCATTGCATCAACCATAGAGTTAAAAGTAACAGCTTTTCCGTTTTCATCTTTATATCGACGATCCGGAGCCCAAAAACTTACCGGTTGACCAAAATCTATATCAACCGTTACTTTTGAACTTAGAAGTTTTTCAGTACCCATTATCTCACAATAAACATACTTCTTGTGCTTAATTAATTGATTTTCTATGTTTTGGTTTAAAGTTTTATTTTCCTGAGCAAAACCACTTACACTCATTAGGAGCATAAATAAAATAAATAATACTTTTCTCATAATTAAATAATTTATAGTGAATAGTTTGTAAAATATGATTGCAATTTACAAAAAAAAGTTTATATTATTACTCTTTTATCCATTAATAGACCAAGAAATTGTCCCAGGCTTGTATGCTCTTTAACTCTTACAATCAACTTTCCAGCATTAGTGAACTAAAAGCAACTTATGCTTTTTAATAACTTCCGAAAACTCTGCTTATTTAGCATTCCAGTCATAATAGGTACTTTCTGCGATACCTACTTTAAGACAAATTTCAGAAACAGTATTGCTATCTTCTTTTATAAGTGAACAAATACCTTGAACTATTTTTTATACCTTGTTATCCCCTTTTTGGTTAAAATATAATTCTTTTATTACTTTTGTAGATTCATCTTGTTATTTCTATATAGTATGAAAAAAACAAATAATACTCTACTTGCAATTATAACTATCTTACTATGTCTGGGCCTTTGGTCTGGTGGAATGTTTTTAACTCATTGGTACGCAATAAAGTATTTTACTGTTCTTGAAGGTGATAGTCGAGCTTTATTAGGTGATAGTTTTGGCGCAGTTAATGCTTTAATTTCTGCATTTGCATTTGCCGGCGTTATTTTTTCAATGTATTTACAAAGAAACGACTTAGAGTTACAAAGAGAATCTTTAGATATTCAGAAAGAGGAATTAAAGCGAAACACAAACGAACTTGCTTTACAACGTCAAGAGTTTGAAACACAAAATAAAACTATTAAATTACAGCGTTTTGAGAACACCTTTTTTAATATGTTGACTCTTCAACAAGAGATTATCTCAGAACTTAATTATACTGATGCAGATGGCAATAATTCTGTTGGAAGAAGTGTTTTTGAAGCTATTTACTCATATAGACTGAGAAATCCATTTGGATTAGTTCCGGAATACTTAAATGGATTAATTGATTATATTTTAAGATACTCATATTTTGAATTAATGAACCTTAGTTATTTTCAATCATTAAACCATTATTTCACACATTTGTACCATATCATTAGTTATATAGATTCTTCTCACCTTCTCGATTCTGAAGAAGAAAGATATAATTATGTTCGAATCTTAAGGGCAACTTTATCAAAATATGAATTATATCTTCTGTATTTTAATTGTTTAAATTTTCCTGATTTCAAGAAACTTGTGGAGAAATATTCATTATTAAAATATGTACCAGATTACTTTCTTCTAGACGACTACAAGATAGATCAAATTAAGAAACTTCATGAAGAGTTCAAAAATTCAGCTTTTTATCCTGAAGAAAATGGATTCAATAAGGCCTGATACGCGTTTTGTGCAAATAGAAAAATCTTTAAAGCCACAGTTATCTTCTTTGATAAAGACTACTTTCATAAAAATTTGGCAAATATTCATTTTTTGGTTAAGTTGGAATTCTTTTAACAGAAAGACCTGCATATTATTGATTTGGACGAATAGCAACACCTTAAATATCAGAATTACTTTAAACTGATTGAGCAAAAAGCTAAAGATACTCTCTATATACACCCGATATTATCCGAAGTTTCATCAAAATTCTGTTGATGAATTAGACTACATTGCCATAAGCCGAAGTAGGGCTCAATGTTCAGTCATGAACCGTAATGAACGTTTTTTGTAGGAGTTTAAGACATTTATTATACAACATTTTTTGACCGAACGTCAACTTGCTTTTTATGCGAAAAGTTGCACGTTACACCCAAGTATTTATCGGCAGCGGTAAAAGAAGTCAGTACCAAAGATGTTTTTGGCATTATTTTCCAGTAAGTCATCCAAAAGTACCTTTTACAGCAATAAAAGTCGTCGTACTTTTGTTTCAAATTTAATTCATTAAAAAATAATTGAAGCAAAAGTATTGGAAATTATTAAGTTTACAGATTCTATATGCACTTTGTGGTGGGGTAGCAAACCAATTTTGTGCACGTTTGAAAAACATTATAGAAATCAAATGAAATTAATCTACATTTTGGGTTGACCAATGAAGGACATTACTGATTTCTATGAGTGTTATAACAAAAATGGACATAAATTAGAACAATAGAATATAAATATTGACTGGTTACCCTCTTATCTTTAAATGTTTATTCAGAAGGGAGGTTGTAGACTCCTTTCACTAAAATTTCCCGTTCCGGTATGGTTGATAATATTTCTGTGTATTTGTCAGAAGTCATTCCTGTTTTAACAGTCGTCGGACGGAAATAGAGACCATTATCGTCTTGTTTTTCGAGGATATAAATTCTCTGTGAATTACCAATAATGATAAAAGCTTCTTCGGGAAGTCCTTTTGTTTGACGTTCGGATATAATGATTTCTGCCTCGACGTACATATTATTCACAAAATGTGTTAGATCGGGTTGATCTATGACGGCTACACATGGAATTGATCTAAGTTCGGGATCAATTGCCCTTCCGATTTTAGAGATGTGCGCTTTGTATTTTACTTCCGGATTATTATGATTGTAAAATTTAACCACCTGAGCTTTTTCTCCATCTGTTAATTTTGTAATATCTTTTTCAAATACATTCAACTGAAGAAAAGCACGGTTGTTGTTTACCACCGACATCAAATTTTTGTCGGGTGTAACATATTCACCAAGCATGCAATTACGTTGTGTTATATAACCATTGATAGGAGAGACAATATTGATGGATGATTGAAACTTGCCATTTAACACATTATCCGGATTAATATGCAATAGATTTAATTGTTGTTTGACCCCTTGGTATTGGGCTTGCAGACTCTTATAGTTGCTCTCTGCCGCAATAAAATCCTTTTTGGCTATTATGCTGTCGGAATATAGAGAAGCAGCCCTCTCGAAAGCTGATTTGGCTTCAGAATAACGTGCAGCGATATTTACAAATTCTTGCTGGAGAGAAACTATCTCGTTACTCTCGACAGTGAGAAGTGTTGCACCTTGTTGAACATAATCGCCCAATTCGTTTATGATGCTTTTGACCGTGCCGGCAATTCGACTTGTGATTTGCGCCTCACCTTTAGTAGAAGAAACAATATTACCATTTACCTGCAATGTCTCTCTAAAAGGAATTGTTTGCAGTGTCCCAAGTTCCATACCCATTGCATTAAACTGTTCATTGGTTATAAATACAAGAGCAGAATCGGCGTATGCTGAAGCATCAACTTGTGGGTTATTTGTTTTGTTTCCACACGAAGCAAGAAAAATTGTTATTGTGCAGAGAATGAATAATGAAAAATACTTTATTGTTTTCATATTTATTATATCTATTCAATAGTCAAGTAATTTAGTTCGAGGACAATATTATTATACTCAGCCAGGTTGTCGAGATAATTGATTTTTATGCTCGTTGCATTTTCTAAATTTTGGATATATTTAAAAAAATCTATCTCCCCAACATTATAACTTGCTTCAGCAAAACGTATGATCTCGTCACTTATCTTTTTTCCTGAGTCGGTATAAAAGCTGATATTTTTATAATATTTTTCGAGTTGTTGTCGTAATTCATTCTGTCTGGTAGAATAGGAGAGTAGATATGCTTGTTTCATACTCTCGGCCATTTGAATTCCATATTTCCGTGCCCTTATCTTGCTCTTTTGTTCACCAAAGAACAGAGGAATTGAGACCCCAACCTGCCAGCCCCAATAGTTTTTTGCATTTTCAAAACGATTTGTTCCATTGAAAACCTCAAAATTTATATCCGGTAATATATTATTCCGTTCAACATTCAGCATAGAAGATTCATATTTAATCCTTTGGTCAGCTATTTGCAATTCCGGATTAGCTATTACAGTATCTGTGAGCAGCAAAGGAAAAAGTTCCCGGTAAGGAACAAAAACCGAATCCCTGGTCTGAAGTAAGAGATATAACTTGTTATATGCCACATTGAGATCAGATATAGTCTGTTCTAATTGAATGATTGCCTGTTGTTGTTTTGCCGTAGCATTCAGTTTTTCGAGATACGTTGTTTCTCCCGCGTTGAACTGTTTATCAGCCATTTCCGAACTTCGAGAATAAATATCAGAAATAAATTGATAATGTTTCTGTTTATTCAAAAGATATAGAATATTATAATAAGCTTTGTTGATTTCTTTTACAAGTAGAAATCGCGCTTTATTATATTCAGCCTGCGATATGGAAACGCCAATTTTATTAGCGTTTAGTCGCGCAGCATAAACCGTTGGGAAGTTAAATTCTTGTGAAGCCCCAACGACATATAGAGGATGTTCATTTTCAGCTCTATTATTTTCATCAGTACCATAATAAACCCCCGTTTTTCCGATAGTGAAAGCCGAAGGAACCAAAGCCCTGTTTTGTTCTATCTGTAATTGATATGTTTTTAATCCAATATTGTTTTGCAGACCAATTGAGACAGCATCATCCACAGAAATTGGTTTTCCGTTTTGCGCCTGAATAGTTGTCGACAATAAAAGCAATATCGGTAAAAGAATAACTTTTGTTTTCCTTTTAAACATCATTTTTCGATTATCATCCATAAAATAGCCATATAAAAGAGGTAAAACAATCATAGTTAGGAATGTAGCCGTTATTAAACCACCAATTACCACAGTAGCCAGCGGTCGTTGTACTTCAGCCCCCGCAGAAGTCGATACAGCCATAGGTAAGAACCCAAGAGCAGCCGCTGAAGCAGTCAGAATAACCGGTCTTAGCCGGTCCATCGAACCATTCACTATCAGGTCATGTATTTTCATGTTCCTATTATTTTCTTTCAGTTCTTTATAATGTTCTATGAGCACTATGCCGTTGAGAACAGCCACGCCAAACAGCGCGATAAAGCCAACACCAGCAGAGATACTAAATGGCATACCTCTTATCCACAGCGCCACTATTCCGCCCACTATTGCAAGCGGTATCGCAGAGAATATGATTAAAGTCTCTTTGATTGAATTAAAAGCAAAAACCAGCAAAAGGAAAATGAGCGCCAGAGAAATAGGAATTACCACCGCCAGTCGGTTAGACGCATTCTGCAGATTCTCATATTGACCACCATATTCCAGATAATAACCCGGTTGTAAATTAAGGTTATTATTCAAAGTACTTTGAATATCCTTAACCACCGACTGTAAGTCCCTGTATCTCACGTTAACACTTACCACTATTCGTCGCCTTGTGTTATCACGCGAAATTTTTGCAGGTCCCGCCGAGTATTCAATGTCAGCCAGTTCGCTCAATCTAACCTGTTTTCCATCAGGCAAGTTAACATACATCTGTCGAATATTTTCAATATCCTGCCGATAGTTTTCATGAAACCTCACCACCAGGTCGAACCCTTTTTCAGCCTCATAAATCTTTCCAGCAGTTTCTCCTCCGAAAGCCATTGTCAGGTATCTGTTCAAGTCAGAGATAGCAGCACCATAATACGCTATTTTTTGGCGATTATACGTAACCCTCATTTGCGGCAGTCCCACTGTTTTTTCAACAATCACATCCGCCGCACCAGGTATATTACTTATCAGCGAACTTATTTCCTCCGCTTTTAGAGCAAGATAATCTAAATCCTCGCCAAACACCTTTACCGCGATATCAGAGCGAACACCCGTTACCAGTTCATTGAAACGCATCTCGATTGGCTGTGTAAATTCCAGTTCCATACCCGGGAATACCGACAGCACCTCTTTGAATTTATCCGCAAGTTCATCCTTACTTTTTGCATGCACCCATTTTTTTGGAGGATGCAATCTTATGATCATGTCGATTTCCTCCATTGACATTGGATCCGTAGGCACTTCCGCCGCCCCAATCCGGCTCACAATCTGATCCACCTCATCTTTAAAGTTAGTAAGCAGAACCTGTTCCATTTTAGTAGTCGTTTCGATTGTTTTAGCCAGTGACGTACCCGTTTTCAGCACCGGTTGAATTACAAAATCCCCTTCGTTGAGCGTAGGAGTGAATTCCGCTCCCAGTCGCGGTGCTATGATCACCCCCAAGAGCAGTAGCACCAAAGAAGCCCCAGCGATAATTATTTTATGATTCCACGACCATTCGATAGCCGGTTTATAAGTTTTTATTGCAAGCCTCATCAATTTAGAAGAATGCGATTTTTTATTCTTTTTAGGTGTTAAAAAAATTGACGAAGCCACCGGTAGCCATGTCATTCCAAATATTGAAGCCCCGATAACCGCAAAACAGAAAGTCGCCGCCATTGGTCGGAACATTTTCCCTTCGACCCCAATAAGCGTAAGAATAGGTATAAACACAATGATAATGATCAATTGACCAAATATAGCAGAGTTCATCATGTTTGCAGCCCCCTCTATAGCAATTTTATCCATTTGTATTTTCCGTACCCCAGGTTGCAGTTGGTTTAAGATATTAGAGTTCAATGAAAAGAGCAATGTTATGAACTCCGCGATAATTACCCCACCATCGATAATAATACCAAAGTCCAGTGCGCCCAAGCTCATCAGATTAGCATCCACCCCAAATAAATACATCATTCCAAAAGTAAAGAAGAGAGACAAAGGAATGATAGAAGCAATTACCAGCGCCATTCTTACATCACCCAAGATAAGAATCACCACCAAGATAACGATTAGAATACCAATGATAAGATTTTCAAAGATAGTAGTAGTGGTACGTCCGATCAGTTCACTCCGGTCGATAACAGGATTGATGAATACCCCTTCCGGGAGTGATTTCTGTATTTCATTGACACGATTTTTCACATCATTTATCACTTGAGAGGAATTGGCATCCTTGAGCATCATGACCTGTCCCATGACCTTTTCGCCCTCACCATTTGCCGTTATCGCACCAAATCTGTTAGCATGTCCAAACTGAACCGAAGCAACATCCCCAATTAATATTGGAATACCCTTTACATTTTTAACAACAATATTGCGAATATCCCCGAGGTTTTTTATGTTACCATCGCCCCGGATAAAGTAACTCTGGTTACTCTTTTCGATGTATGAACCACCCGTTATGCTATTATTATTTTTCAAGGCATCAAACACCTCTATCAGTGTAATTCCGTGGCTTTGCAGTTCCTCCGGATTTATTGCCACTTCATATTGTTTAAGATATCCACCCCAGGTATTTACTTCCACAACCCCGTCAATACCAGACAGTTGTCTTTTCACGATCCAGTCCTGTATTGTACGCAGTTCCGTAATAGAGTATTTATCTTTATATTCCCGTTTTACATCTAAAGTATATTGATATATTTCACCTAAGCCCGTAGTTATTGGTCCCATTGAAGGAGTTCCCATTCCTTCAGGAATATTTTCCTGCGCCTCGATTATTTTTTCAGAGATAAGCTGTCTTGGCAAGTACGTCCCCAGTTTTTCATCAAAAATAATAGTAACCACTGAGAGACCGAATTTCGATACAGAGCGAATTTCTTTTACCCCAGGCAGATTTGCCATTGCCAATTCCACAGGCATTGTGATGTACTGTTCAATGTCCTGTGTAGAAAGGTTAGTAGAAGTAGTAATTATTTGTACCTGATTGTTTGTTATGTCCGGTACAGCACCCACAGACAATTGACTTGCCCCATAAATACCAAAAACCAGAATAGTTATGGTAAACAGGATAACAATTAATTTATGTTTAACACTGAATTCTATTATCTTTTTCATGTATTACTTATTAGAATTCCTATATATTTAATTGCTCTTCAAATATATAAAAAAATTGAATCTAATAAGTAATGAATGAAATAATTATAATATTTTTACTGATCAAGCACTTTCCGCAACCAGTCCTTTGCTTGCTTCGATAATCATATCCGCGGTTTTTTCTATACCAAAATAAGACGTATCGACAGTCATGTCATATATATTGAGATCCGCCCATTCCCGGCCAGTATAGTATTTGCAATAATTTGTACGTTCCTTATCTTTTTTGCTCATCATTTTCTCCGCATCTTTCGGTAATATATTATAATTTTCTATAACCCTTTTCTTCCGGAAATTTTTGTCGGCATGAACAAAAACATTGAAGCAGTTTTTATGTCCCTTCAGGATATAATCAGCAGCACGTCCCACGATCACACAAGACTGTTTAGTCGCTATGTCCCGAATCACACGTGTCTGAGCCATAAAAAGCAAGTCGTTAGGTGGAATCGCCTCATTCACATACGCATAATTCTGTTTATAAAGTTGATACAATAATGAATTAGGAAGTTTCTGTTCATGTTCTTTCACGAACTCTTTTGTAAAACCACTTTCCGCAGCTGTAATATCAATCAGTTCACTATCATAGAAAGCGATACCCAGTTTTTTAGCAATCAGATCACCTACAGCATGTCCACCGCTACCATACTGACGAGAAATTGTAATAACGAAGTTATCAGTCTTTGTATAAGGCTCCGCTACAAACACCACAGGTTTTTCCGTACCCAGCAATCTATCCACGAACAATATCCTTTTCTGATATATCTGAACCACAAGACCTACAGTCATCGCGTTAATAATTGTACCTTCGCGTATACCCTCAAGGCTGCCATGAAAGATTAGTACACAAGCCGAAGCAATGACCACGAAAACAGTGTCAGTAGATATTTTTGTATTTCCAAAATTCATTTTAAATGTGTCAGACATTACCGTTATAAAACCCTCTCCCGGCAGATAACCCACATCCGCCTTCAGCTCCAAGAAGATACCTAAAGCCAGGAATAACACACTGATGACCACTAAAAGAAGTCGCACCACATAAATCTCCGGATTCAACCAAGCTGTGAGATACAGATTCAAGTCGATAAAAAGACCATAAAGCAAAGCATAAGGAATTTGTAAAAGCTGTTGAAAACCAAATTTCTTTTTCAGAATAAAGACCTGAGTGAGGATAAGAACAGAGTTCAAAAAAACTGTGAATGTTCCTACTGAGATTCCAGGTATAATTAAGTTCATTACGTAAGGTATTGATGATACCGGAGTAGTTCCCAAATCTGATCTAATTGATAACGCAATTCCCAACGAAATAAAATATACTCCGGTAATAAAGAGTAATAATCGGAGTTTGATTTTTTCTTTTCTCATATTAATTAATTAAATACACGAATCCATCATGAAAATAAGCTCGCGCCCATCTTCATAATAAATGATAACCTATTTTTTTTAAAATTCTGATTTGACAGCAAAGATAGCAAAAATTTCTTTATAAAGTCTTTGAATATTGGGCTTTATTCTGTATCTTTGTTATTGTATCACTCAGTTTAGAGTGAGTTTGATTATACCATGAATCAGTCGAAAGCTAATCATGAAATGTTGTAAAATGAAAATGAGTTTATGAAGTATAAATTATTTTTTATATTGATCTGTTCTTATATTCAATTGGGAGCGCTCTATTCTCAAAATATTACAGGAACCGTTATAAACGAACAAAACCAACCAATTGAATTTGCCAATGTTGTACTATGTTTATTACCCGACAGTTCATTGATTGCAGGAACAGTGACCGACAGTACCGGTCGTTTCTCGTTACAATCCAAACATTTGGCAGAAGAAACCTATATGCAAATATCTTTTATAGGTTACCAGACACAAACCATTGCTACTACGCCACAACAATCCATTGTACTTAAGGCAGAGACTACCGAATTGGGAGAAGTAGTTGTTAAAAGTAATTTACCCGTTATCCGTATTAAGAACGATGCATTGGTTACCACCGTAGAAAATTCGATATTAAGCAAAGCCGGAACCGGTAATGATGTTTTGAAAAGGCTCCCTTCACTATCCGGAGATAACGGAGTTTATACTGTTTTCGGCAAAGGAGAAGCCAAGATCTACATCAATAATAGAGAAATGCGAGATGTTACAGAGTTAGACAACCTCAATTCCGCCGATATACGCGATGTGGAAATCATCAATAATCCCGGTGCCAGATACGATGCATCCGTAAAAGCCGTGATACGCATTAACACAATAAGGAAAGTCGGCGATGGATTTAGCTTTGATGTCCGATCGACCTACAATCAGTCGCAGAACACAGATTTATATGAACAACTCAATGTGAACTATCGCAAAAACGGATGGGATATTTTTGGGACAGCTTCATATAGCAAAGATAAGTGGTTTCAAGAGAGCAAGATGTGGCAAAAGACATATGTAGATACCCTTTGGACACAAGACAACACTTTTTTTGCCGAAGGCACATCTAAAGCGTTGACAGGAATTGCAGGTATAAATTATGAAATCACCCCCAAGCATTACGCAGGAATAAAATACACTGTTTCAGCCTATCCGAATGATAAATCAGTCACAAATATGAACAGCACCGTACTTGCAGACGGAGCGTTGTATGACAAATGGTCCAGTCATGAAGTCACCCAATACAACAATAAACCAGCACACAGGTTTAATGCCTATTACAATGGCGATTTCGGCAAATTGAAAGTCGATTTCAACACCGATTTTTATGAAAGCAAGCAATCGCAAAGCACTTTTGTCACTGAAACAAGTCAGGAATACGAAGACCGTACTGTCAATTCGGAGAACAATGTCAGCAACCGGTTGATTGCCTCTAAGCTGGTACTTACATATCCCGTTTTTATTGGTAATCTATCTTTCGGCAGTGAATATACCAATACCCATCGTATTGATGATTATTTAAATATAGAACAATATGTACCATCTTCCAATACCACCATTCACGAGCAGAACAATGCCTTTTTTGCCGAATATTCATTAATGGTACCCATTGGTCAGCTCGGCGCCGGACTTCGTTATGAGAATGTCCGTTCAGACTATTTCAGCAACGATATAAAAGTAGAAGACCAAAGTCGCCAGTACGGTCAGTGGTTTCCCAATATATCTTACGGCACTCAAATAAAAGATGTGAGCATTCAGTTAAGTTACACAGCAAAAACCAGGCGTCCCACATACAGGCAATTGAGCAGTAATGTGTTTTACGGCAATCGTTTTACGTTACAAACCGGAAATCCCTATTTGAAGCCAGCTATTAATCACGATATCACTTTGGTAGGAGTATGGAAGTTTATTCAAGTAATGATGAGTTATAAAAATGAGAAAGACGCCATTATTTATTGGACCGAGCAGATGGAAGAAAACCCAGCAGTATCAGTAGTCGGTTATCGTAATTTAGAAAAGCTGCCAAGTTTAACCGCTTTTGTAACCCTTTCACCTAAATTCGGTATTTGGTCGCCCCAGTTAAGCGGTGGAGTTATCAAGCAGTGGTTAACCATTATGAGTAATAATACCCCATTAACATTAAATAAACCCTTACCGATAGTAAACTTAAATAATTCGTTCAGACTACCCAAAGGATTTGATTTTACGATTGATGCCAATTTTCAAGGAAAAGGCAATTACCAGAATGTCTATTTAACAGACAACCTAATTGTGGTAAATTTGGGCATTACCAAATCATTTATCGACGATTGTCTTCGTATTGAGTTAAAAGGCAAAGATTTGTTTAACGAAAGGAGAGATGGCAATTTGCTATACAACAGTCGTATGAATTTGTGGCAACGCAACCGTTATGACAATCGCGAGTTTGAGCTGACCGTTCGTTATCGCTTCAATGCCGCACGCAGTAAATATAAAGGAACCGGAGCAGGGGAGAGTGAGATTGGACGATTTTAGAAGATGAAAATTATATTCAAGTTAATCAACATAATAAACTAATAAATACTAAAATTTAGAGAAATGAAAAAAATGTTATTGTTAATCGTATGTATGGGATTTATGCTACCATATATAAACGCACAAGCGAAAGTTATTGAATTATCTTCGCCGAACGGAAAGCTTAATTTATCGCTGCAAATTTCCGACAAAATTGCATATTCGATAAAAGTCCAGGATAAAGTGCTATTAGACAATTGTTTGTTGCAGCTTCAGTTAAGAGATCAGACATTAGGTGAAAATCCGAAAATTGTTTCTCAAAAGCGTAAAACCATTACCGAGACTATCAAGCCAGTGGTACCATTGAAGTATTCATCGATTAATAATCAGTATAATCAGCTGATTATTAATTTCAAGGGCAACTATGCCGTTGAGTTTAGAGCATTTGATGGAGGAATAGCCTATCGTTTTATTTCACGAATGAAAGATGATATAGAAGTGATAGGAGAGAATTTCAGCATTTCTTTTCCCGAAAATTATTCCGCATACACCCAACAACCGAATGGTTTTAAAACTTCTTATGAAGATCCCTACACCAAAGTTGAGACCAATCTTTGGAAACAATCGGACAAGATGTCGACTCTTCCCGTATTGATTAATACATCAACGGGTTATAAAATATTAATTTCAGAGACAGACTTAACCGATTATCCAGGTATGTTTTTGAAAGGCAGTGGAGAGAATGGCATGTATGCTGTTTTTCCCAAGGCCCCTTTAAAATTTGGAGAAGATGGCGATAGAAGTCTGAAAATTTTAGAAGAAGCAGATTATATTGCAAAAACACGTGGAGACAGAACCTTTCCCTGGCGTTATTTTATTATTGCAGAGAATGATGCAAAGTTAGTAGAAAGCACCTTGCCTGTCCAACTCGCTCCCGCGTCCAATATTGTTGATCCCTCGTGGATTAAACCCGGTCAGGTAAGTTGGGAATGGTGGAATGATGCATCCCCTTATGGCGATGATGTAAATTTTGTATCCGGTTATAATTTGGAAACCTATAAATATTATATTGATTTTGCCGCAAAGCAAGGAATCCCATATATATTAATGGATGAAGGATGGGCAAAAAGTACCCGTGATCCTTATACCCCAAATCCAAAAGTAAATGTACATGAATTGATTCGTTATGGGAAAGAAAAAAATGTAGGCGTAATCCTTTGGCTAACCTGGTTAACAGTCGAAAATAATTTCGATTTATTTGAAACTTTCAAAAAATGGGGCGTTGCCGGTGTGAAAATAGATTTCATGGATCGCAGCGACCAATGGATGGTAAATTATTATGAACGAGTTGCAAAAGAAGCAGCAAAGAATGAATTACTAATTGATTTTCACGGCTCATTCAAACCGTCCGGATTAGAGCAAAGGTATCCAAATGTACTTTCTTATGAAGGTGTACGAGGAATGGAGCAAATGGGAGGAGCTACACCCAACAATAGTTTATTATTTCCTTTTATAAGAAATATTGCAGGTCCAATGGATTATACACCCGGTGCCATGATCAGCATGCAACCCGAAGTTTATAGTTCACGACGTCCAAATTCCGCAAGTATCGGCACACGAGCCTATCAGTTAGCCCTATATGTTGTTTTTGAGAGTGGAATTCAAATGTTGGCAGATAATCCCACAATGTATTACCGTAATCAAGATTGTACAGATTTTATCACGAAGGTACCAACGACCTGGGACGAAACAAAAGTACTTGAAGCCAAAGTCGGCGAATATATTGTAGTAGCCAAACGAAAAGGAGAAAAATGGTTTATTGGAGCAATAACCAATGGTAAAGAATCAGAAAGGACTTTTACGTTGAATATGGATTTTTTGAAAGTCGGCAAAACATACGATATGATTTCATTTGAAGATGGCATTAATGCAGGGAGACAAGCCATGGATTATCGCAAGAAAATTTCTCGTGTCACTTTAAAAGATCCCCTACAAATTAAATTAGTGAAGAATGGCGGATGGGCAGCGATACTGCAATAATTGTTAGATTGTAATAATAATTTATTAATTTTGCTGTTCAATAAAAAAATCACTATTAACTCAATTATAATGAATAAAGAAAAGAAATTCATACTACCTGAAAAGGAAATTCCTACACAATGGTATAACATTATGGCTGACATGAAAAATAAGCCAAAACCGTTATTGAATCCTGCAACACGAGAAGCAATTAAACCAGAAGATTTATATCCGGTTTTTAACGAAGAATGCAGCAAACAGGAATTGAATACAACAGATGTGTGGATTGATATTCCCGAAGAAGTTAGAGATAAATATAAGATTTACAGATCGACACCAATGGTTAGAGCTTATGAATTAGAAAAAGCTTTAGATACACCAGCACATATTTATTTTAAGAATGAAAGTGTTAGTCCTGTAGGATCTCATAAATTAAATTCCGCTTTGGCTCAAGCCTATTATTGTAAGAAACAAGGAATTACCAATATAACTACTGAGACTGGAGCCGGACAGTGGGGTACAGCTCTATCTTTTGCTGCAAAGGCATTTGGCTTGGAATTAGCTGTTTATATGGTAAAAATCAGTTTTGAACAAAAGCCATATCGTCGTTCATTGATGCAAGCTTGGGGAGCTCATGTTATTGCATCGCCAAGTATGTCCACAAAAGCCGGCAGGAAAATACTGACTGAAAATCCTAAATATCAGGGAAGTTTGGGTACAGCTATTTCAGAGGCAATTGAGCTTGCATTACAAACCACCAATTGTAAATATACTTTGGGTAGTGTATTAAACCATGTTGCATTACACCAAACAGTGATTGGTTTGGAAGCTGAAAAACAAATGGAAATGGCAGATGATTATCCAGATGTTGTTATTGGTTGTTTTGGTGGAGGTTCAAATTTTTCTGGAATTTCTTTTCCTTTTATGCGTCATAAGATCAATGGAGATAATAATACCCGATTTGTTGCCGCAGAGCCATCATCATGTCCCAAATTGACACGTGGAGTATTTCAATATGATTTTGGAGATGAAGCCGGTTATACGCCATTATTTCCTATGTATACACTTGGCCATCAATTTCAGCCAGCTCATATTCATGCAGGAGGTTTACGTTATCATGGTGCAGGTCAGATTGTGAGTCAGCTTATGAATGACAACTTAATGGAAGCGATGGATATTCCTCAGTTAGAGTCATTTGACGCAGGTATTTTATTTGCACAGACAGAAGGTATTTTGCCAGCTCCTGAATCAAATCATGCCATTGCTGCAGCTATCCGCGAAGCAAAAAAAGCAAAAGAAGAAGGAACTAAAAAAACTATTTTGTTCAATTTATCGGGACATGGATTTGTTGATATGACAGCTTATGATCAATATTTGTCGGGTGATTTAACAAATTATTTTTTGTCGGATAATGATATAACTAAAACTACAGATTTGCTTGAGAAAATCATTTAATAGAGTTATAAAAGTGAAAATAAAACAATTACTACTTTCTTTTATGCTATTTGGATATGCAGCTTTTTCGTTCTCCAGTGAAACAGATTCTACTGCATATCCCAGTTTCAAGTTTGACGGAACCTTAAAAAATAAATTCGAGTATGTTCCTGAAGTTGGCACATCACGTTTTTCGGTAAGGAATTCGCGATTGGGTGTATCCGGGAAAATATTTCCTATGGTAGACTATAGAGCTCAAGTCGAGTTGAGCAGTGAAGGCAAGTTTCAAGTTCTTGATTTAAGCGGTTCAATTAAGCCTTATGAAGGATTATCTTTTACTCTTGGTCAGACCAGTATTCCAATTTATAATTCATACACGACCAATCCAGGTACCATGATGTTTGCCAACAGAACATTTTTGGCAAAATATTATGGTGGTACTCGTGATATTGGATTTCTCACTAAATATGATTTTGATGCATTGCAAATTCCAATGAGTGCTGAATTCGGGATTTTTAATAGTAACGTTATTAATAGTCCCACTTGGCGCGATAAGCTATCTTACGCAGCTCGTATCAGTTTTGGAGACATGAAAGGATTTAGGTCGACTTTTAAAGTATATGATTATCCTAACTCACCTGAAATACACCATTTCATGTACGGTGCCGACTTAAGATATGAAGGCAAAAATTGGAAAGTTGAAACTGAAGCAATGAAAAGAGATGATAAAGTGAATAATGATAAAGATCTTTTTGCATATTATCTTCAAGGAGCGTATAGCTTTAAGCTAAAAGAGAATTACATGTTTAAAAATATTATGCCAGCGGTGCGTTATGATTTTATCGACCAAATTGCCGACAATAAGATAGATGTCAGTCGCCTCACATTTGGATTAGGTTTTGGATTAGGTAAAAAAGCATTCAGTTCGCTTCTACGTATTGATTACGAGTGGTATTTTAAAAACAATCAACTCGATTTTTTGAATCAGTATGAGGAGATGGATGCCGATAAATTAACAGTTGAATTAGTGTATATATTTTGAATCATTCTAAATAATATATATATTTGCCAAATATAAATGAATTCTGAAAGTATCATTTAGTTAGTATGAAACAGAACATATCAATATTTTTTCTACTTATAATGCTGGTGGTTGGTGTTCAACCTACACTTGCCATGCATTTTTGTGGAAACGATTTGCATTCTGTAAGTGTTTTGAATGAGACACTTAATAATTCATGCTGTACAAATGATACTTCCACGAATTCGAATAACGATCAAACTTGTGAATTGGAGCATGATGCCTGCTGCGATACACAAAATGTTGAATTATCCACTGATAGTTTTGACAAACAGTTAACTATTTCTGTTTCATCACCCACGATTGATAAAGTATGGGTTGGTTTCACTCAAAAACTCAACCAAGATATTCATGGAAATGAACTTGTTAAACAACGTTTTTTTCCTGAAATAGGAATCTTTAAGCAAAATATTAACCTTCTGACTTTTATCTGTATTTATAGAATTTGATTTTACAGGTCAATAAGAAACCTTATTGACAATTAAACTGTTATATCATTTTATTGTGATATAACTTGTTGTTTATGTATCTGTAAATTTAAATAACAATACAAATAAAAGTTACTACTGTGATCAATAAAATAATTAAATACTTTCTTGAGAACAGATTGATTACAATCATGTTACTTATAGCCGTAATCTTATTAGGAGTAGTTACGGCACCCTTTAACTGGAAAGAAACGTTTTTACCAAGAAACCCTATTCCAGTAGATGCCATTCCAGATATTGGTGATAATCAGCAAATTGTTGCCACAGAATGGATGGGACGATCTCCCAAAGACATTCAAGAGCAAGTTACTTACCCATTGACAACCACATTGTTGGGTATACCAGGTGTTAAAACGATACGCAGCTCCTCGATGTTTGGTATGTCATTTATCTACATCATCTTTGAAGATAATGTGGAATTTTACTGGAGTCGCTCGCGCGTATTAGAAAAGTTAAATTCTTTGCCACCCGGTACTCTGCCCGAAGGAGTACAACCAACGTTGGGCCCAGATGCTACTGCATTGGGGCAGATTTATTGGTACACATTGGAAGGACGTAATCCAGAAACAGGGAAACCATCCGGAGGTTGGGATCCTGATGAATTAAGAAGTATTCAGGATTTCCAAGTTAAATATGCCTTATCCAGTGCTGATGGAGTTTCGGAAGTAGGATCAATAGGCGGTTTTATAAAAGAATATCAAGTTGATATAGATCCGAACGCAATGCGAGCATTCAATGTTACAATAATGGATGTAATGAATGCAGTACAGAAAAGTAATCTGGATATTGGAGCTGAAACGGTTGAAATAAATAAAGCAGAATATTTAGTAAGAGGCTTGGGATATTTAAGACAAGTCTCAGATTTGGAAGAGTCGGTTATTACCGTGAGAGATGGTATTCCTGTAAAGATTAAAGATGTTGCATTTGTAACAATAGGACCAGCACCTCGCAGAGGCGCACTTGACAAAGAAGGAGTTGAAGCTGTTGGAGGAGTCGTCGTCGCTCGTACCGGATCTAATCCGATGCAGGTAATAGACAATGTGAAAGAGAAAATCAAAGAGATGGATTCCGGGTTACCTCAGAAGACCTTAGCCGATGGCAGTATATCAAAGGTCACTGTAGTACCTTTTTATGATAGATCCGGTTTGATTCATGAAACGATTGGAACGTTAGAATCGACGTTGACACATGAAATTTTGATTAGTATTATAGTGATTATCGCATTAATTCTAAATTTACGAGCATCCATTATAGTCTCTACAATGTTACCTATTTCTGTACTTGCCACTTTTATCATTATGAAAATGAGTGGAGTTGCAGCCAATATTGTTTCATTATCAGGGATTGCCATTGCAATAGGTATTATTGTAGATGTTGGAGTTGTGATTGTCGAAAATGTTATACGAAGTCGCGAGTTAGAACCGAACAAGTATATTTCCGGTGGTAAACCTCTTCTCAATTTAATTTTTAAAGCCACCAGTGAAGTATCAGGAGCTATAGTTACATCAATGGCAACCATCATCATAAGTTTTATTCCAGTATTTGCTTTAGAAGCTCAGGAAGGTCGACTATTCCATCCGCTGGCATTTACAAAAACATTTGTTCTATTATCCTCTTTGATACTAGGTCTTACTATTTTGCCAACATTGATTTATTATGTTTTCTCGTTCAAGATAACATCTCAAAAAGTAAGAAAAGCAGCAAATTATATACTTATTATAGGAGGTATATTATTATTGATATTAACGGGATCATGGGCAACCATTGGACTTTCGTTAATAGGTTTGAATGGTCTTTTTGGTTATAAATGGAAGAATCCCAAGACTCAAAACCATGTAAATATTGGAATTGTTTTAGCAATAGCCATTTATTATTTAACTGTTGAATGGCTGCCGTTAGGGCCACAGAATGGAACCCCCGTCAACTTTATTATGGTTGTAGTGATGATCTTTTTAATAATAGGCTTATTATGGTTATTTGTAAGATATTATGAAGAAATACTAAGATGGTCTTTGGATCACAGATGGAAGTTTATGATGATACCCATTTTCACTATTTTATTTGGAGTAGTGATATGGATGGGTTTTGATAAAACTTTTGGTGTTGTAGCCAAAGGATTTGAAACTGTGGGATGGAAATCGTTTAGGCAAACCGCTTTATGGGAAGGGCCAAGTAAGCTGTTTTCAGGTCTTGGAAATGAGTTTATGCCAAGTTTGGATGAAGGCTCTTTTCTGTTAATGCCCACGAGCATGCCACATACGGGAGTCGAGCAGAATTTACAATATATTGAGACATTAGACAGAAGGATAAGTGCCATACCAGAAGTTGAGACAACAGTAGGCAAATGGGGTCGTGTAAATTCCGCATTAGATCCAGCTCCGATACAAATGTTTGAAAATACAATATCCTATCTGCCAGAATATATATTAGATGAGAACGGAAAACGAGAACGATTTAAAGTAAACAGAAAAGGAGAGTTTATCTTAAAAAATGGTTTGACCTATAATCCAGCTGATGGATTTAAACTTATTCCAGCTGACAGTTTGATAATAGATAAAAGAGGTAATTATTTTAGACAGTGGCGTCCTGAAATAAAAAAGCCAGACGATATTTGGCAAGAGATTGTCAATGTTTCTCATATTCCCGGGTTAACTTCCGCGCCCAAACTTCAACCTATTGAAGCGAGGCAAGTAATGCTTTCAACCGGAATGAGAGCACCTATGGGAATAAAAGTATTGGGTCCTGATTTGGAATCGATAGAACAAGGTGGAAAATTATTAGAAGCAGCGTTAAAGGATGTATCTTCGATTATCCCATCCACTGTATTTTATGACCGAGCAGTCGGCGCCCCATATATTGAAATTAAATTGAATCGTCAGAATATGGCTCGATACGGATTGACTGTCGCAGACCTACAGGAAGTTATCAGTACAGCCGTAGGAGGAATGCCGTTGACTACCACTGTTGAAGGTCGAGAAAGATATCCCGTACGAATTCGTTATCCACGAGAAATGAGGAGTAATCCTGAAGACTTAAAAAAGATCATAATTCCTACAGCAAGTGGAGTACAGATACCATTAGGAGATGTAGCAGAAATCGAATTTACCAGAGGTGCTCAGATGATTCAAAGTGAAAACAGTTTTTTGCTTGGTTATGTTATTTTTGACAAAGTTGAAGGTAAAGCAGAAGTAGAAGCTGTGAAAGATGCAGCAAAAGTGTTGAACGCCAAGTTAAGTTCCGGTGAACTTGTATTACCAAAAGGCGTATCCTATGAATTTGCCGGTAATTTTGAACAACAAGCAAGAGCTGCTCGCAGATTAGCAATTATCATTCCTATTGTTTTAGCATTGATTCTACTTGTACTCTATTTTCAGTTTAAGACAATTACCGCATCGTTAATTCATTTCTCAGGAGTTTTTGTCGCTTTAGCCGGTGGATTTATTCTGCTTTGGCTATACGGTCAACCTTGGTTTTTGGATTTTTCAATTGAAGGTACCAATCTGCGTGACATATTTCATATGCATCCCATCAATTTAAGTATAGCTGTCTGGGTTGGTTTTATCGCCCTGTTTGGTATTGCCACAAACGATGGTGTTTTAATGGGTACTTATATCCATGATATATTTGAAGAAAGGAAACCTTCGACAGAACATGATATTAGGGAAGCCGTTGTTTTTGCAGGTAAAAAACGAGTAAGACCTGCGGTTATGACTTTAGCAACTACACTTATCGCGTTATTGCCAGTATTGACCTCAAACGGAAAAGGTTCAGATATTATGATACCCATGTCTATTCCTACTTTTGGGGGAATGCTCATTCAATCCATGACCATGTTTGTAGTTCCAATTTTACAATGTTGGTGGAGAGAATCGGCACTTAAAAAAGGTAAACAAATTGAAGAGTAAAATTAAAGAAAATGAATTTAAGAAATATAATATTATCAGTAAGTAGTGCTGTTATAATACTTCTTTCAAGTTTAAACGCTTATGGGCAGGGCACTGATTCTTTGAATCATTATCTGCAAGCAGCGATACAAAATAACGAAGGAATAAAAGCAGATTATTACTCCTATAAAGCCGCCCTGGATAAAATTCCACAAGCAGGAGCATGGTTAGATCCCACATTGGAATCAGGTTTTTATCTGAGTCCAATGGAGCTTATAGGAGGAAAAGAAATTGCCAATTTCAGTCTGATGCAAATGTTTTCGTGGCCTGGTACCCGCAAAGCAGCTCAGACAGAAATGGAGCATATGGCAAATATGGAGTTTGAAAAGTACCGAGAATCCGTTAATCAACTTTATTTTGATGTATATGATCAATGGTTTAAATTGAACACACTGCAACAACGATTGATTAATTATAAGGACAATAAAGAATTGTTGAATATCCTCGAAGAGTTGGCGTTATTAAAGTATTCTTCAAGTGGAAGTTCAAGTTCTTATCCCGCCAGTTCTCCACGTCCTTCTACTTCTTCGGCACCTGTTTCATCAGGAGGAGGAATGTCCGGGATGACCGGTATGGGAGGCGTTAATGCTTCATCAGTGCAAAGCAGTTCAACTTCGCGGGTGTCAGGCAT
The DNA here is from genome assembly GCA_002411345.1 of Bacteroidales bacterium UBA5287. Classification (GTDB taxonomy): domain Bacteria; phylum Bacteroidota; class Bacteroidia; order Bacteroidales; family Dysgonomonadaceae; genus UBA5287. The sequence goes on from DHSL01000055.1 coordinate 140,041, forward strand.
GGGAGGTTCTGGTTCTTTCTCCATGGGAGGTATGAGCAGTTCTTCAGGTGGCATGTCGGATGTGTTGCGTATTAAACTTGAGATTGCAGAATTGAATAGTAATATTGAGACAGTTTTATCTGAAATAAATACAGAAAAGGCAAAGTTCAATACATTGTTAAATCGTCCTATTGAAAGTGAAGTTATTCTTCCTGATTCGTTTGAAATAATTCCTTTCCATTTTGATTTGAATTCATCTTTGCAAAAAGTCGCGTCCGATAATCCGATGTTGGGAATGATCAAAGAAGAAGGATTGGCCTATAAGGCAAAGGGAGAAATGGACAAAAAAATGAGCTATCCCATGTTTGGTATTGGACTGGAATATATGCTTATTGGTAAAAGCAGTTCTACTATGGATCCTATGTCCTCAATGGCTGCAGCAGTCGGTACATCCAGTATGAATGGCATGGATATGGTGATGCCGATGGTATCGGTCACAATTCCTCTCTATCGAGGAAAATACAAAGCACAACAACGCGAGAGCATGAACAGACAACAAGCAACTGTTTCGAGATTTACAGATACTTACAAGCAGTTGGAAGCAGAGTTGGTCCGTTCTAATCATTTTTTAGAAGATGCTGTTCGCAAAATCCAGTTATATAAAGAACAAACAAAGTTGGCTACCACCACCTATGACCTGATAGTTCAAGAATATGCATCCGGAAAGAGTGATCTTTCCAATGTAATTCAGGTTCAAAGACAATTACTGGATTATAGACTAAAAGAAATTGAGTCTATTGCGTCATATAATACGATGGTTGCAGCTATTCAAAAAATTCTTTCATTCACAGATAAAAATAACAGAAAATGAACAATTATAAATTCAAAAAGATATTTGTAAACCGAAATGTGATGTACAGCATTTTGTTTGTTGCAGGAGTTCTAATAGGAATTTTCTTTATGAAAACTTGCACTAGCACGAGAGAAGCGGCTAAAGAAGTAGTAGCTGCTGATACACATGATCATGAACATGAAGCAGGTCAGTTGTGGACTTGTTCAATGCATCCACAAATTAAGATGGACAAACCAGGTAAGTGCCCTATTTGCGGAATGGATTTGATTCCGCTTAAAACAAGTGCAAGCAGTGGTGAATCAGCTGATCCAAATGCGATTATGATGTCGGAGGAAGCCATTGCCTTGGCAAATATTCAGACAACAAAAATAGGCAAGTCAGATCCTAAGAAAAAGCTCGAGTTATATGGAACAATAGAAGTAGATGAGCGACTATCCAAAACTCAGACATCACATATAAGTGGTCGTATTGAAAGTTTATCAGTAAATTTTACAGGAGAATTGGTGCGACAAGGTCAGACTATCGCAACAGTTTATTCACCAGAATTACTGAATGCCCAAAAAGAGTTGCAGGAAGCCATAAAAATGCAACAAATTCAGCCAGCTCTTGCTCAAGCCGCACGTGAAAAACTTCGTTTATGGAAGCTTACAGATACACAGATTGAAGCTATAGAAAAATCGGGAACTGTAGCCCCGTTAATGGAAATTAAGGCAAATACGGGTGGGGTAGTTGTAACAAAGTTAGTGAATGAAGGTGATTATGTGAATCAAGGTAGTCCGCTTTATGAAGTAGCAAATCTTTCGCAAGTATGGGCTGTATTTGATGCATATGAAGTAGATCTTCCTTTTTTGAAAGTAGGAGACAATTTAGAGTTTTCAGTCCGTGCCTTACCCGGAAAAACTTTTACCGGGAAAATATCATTTATTGATCCCATGTTAGATCCGACAACACGTACATCAAAAGTAAGGGTAGTAATATCAAATAGTGGAATGCAGTTTAAACCAGGTATGTATGCTGTAGCAACAGTAAATGCTCCAATTCGTCAAGCAGGAAATGATATTATCATTCCAAAATCCGCGATATTATGGACAGGTGAACGTTCCATTGTATATGTTAAACAAGCCAATGCTGAAATGCCTTCATTTTTACTTAGAGAAGTTGTACTTGGTCCATCTTTGGGTGATTCATATATAATACTTTCAGGTCTTTCTGAAGGAGAGGAAATTGTTACAAACGGAGTATTCACAATTGATGCGAGTGCCCAATTAGAGGGAAAACGAAGCATGATGAATTCGGAGGTATCAAAGCCTATGACAGGTCACGAAGGTCATACCATGTCAGGCGAATCTACCAGTCATGAAGACCACAAAATGTAAAAATTATAATAAACTATTAATATTTAAAACAACAATAATGAAAAAGATTATTTTATCAATTATGGTAATTGGAGGATTTATTTTTGCTGCTTGTAATTCAAGCACTTCCAATAAACAACAATCTGAAACTCAAAGTAAGGCAATGGATCATTCCACAATGACCGATTCGACAATGAATGCGGCAGAGGGTGAGCATGCCATGTTAAATGTAAATGGGCTTTGTGAAATGTGTAAACAACGCATTGAGACAGCCGCTCTGAATGTAAAAGGTGTGACTTCTGCTGACTGGAATATTGAAAAGAAAGTATTACATGTTAATTTCGATCCGAATGTGACGAATATAGATGCGATTAGTAAAGCGATAGCGGATGCAGGACATGATACTGATAAGTACAAAGCAACTCAGGCAGCTTATGATGCTTTACCCAGTTGCTGCAAATACAGAGATTAACTAATTGATTTTTTCATAGCGGGTGGAATTGTACCACCCGTTATGAATATATTCTGAATCAGATTCCTTTAAACAGTAACCAGGAAACTAATAATGTTAGTATTATATTGAAACCTTGAGCTGATAAAAATGCCCATATGTATTTAGCATTTGATTTTTTAAAGATGTATCTGAAATCTGTTTCAAGTCCAATACAAATAAATGCTAGTGAGAAAAGAATCTCTCGTGCTCCTTTATTCGCTATTTTAGAAAGTTCTTTAGCCGAATCCGCTTCAATTAAGAAACTAAAGGCAAGAGATGCGAGGATAAATCCTATTACAAATTTTGGAAATCTTTCCCAGAGAACAGAGCCTGAAGGACGAATATCGTTGTTTGTGCCTTTCATTGACCAGTAGAGAGAGATTACAAAAGCCGCTACTCCTAAAAGTACATTCTGAGCAGACTTGATGATAACACTATATTGTTCAGCTGTTTCGCCAATAAATTTTCCGGATGCCACAACAGCTGCAGTAGTATCAATGGTTCCTCCCAACCATGCTCCAGCTACTTCTTCTGTCAATCCTATTTCTTTTGCAATCCAAGGCAATATATACATCATTGGTATAGCAACAATTAGAACAAGAGATACAACAAATGACAGTTTTTTTGGGTCTCCTTTGATAGCACCACTAGTAGCTATTGCTGCTGAAACACCACAAATAGATACAGCACTGGAAAGGAGTGTGGACATTTCTTTATCTACTTTGAAAATCTTAGTAGATATCCAAAAACTAAAATACCACACGCAGAAAACAACTATAACCGCTTGTATTAATCCAAGAGCTCCAGCTTTCATGATTTCATTGAAAAGTATGGAACTTCCCAGTATTACCAAGCCAGCTTTAATATAATATTCACTCCGTACCGCAGGTCTCATCCATTTGGGAAGTCCCACAGTATTACGTATAAGTAAACCGATGATTACAGCAAAGAATACAGATTCGAGACCTGTTTTTTTGATTTCAGGTAACGCACTTAAATATTTTGCCGCAAGTGCAAGCACAAAAACGACAACAAAAGAAAGCAAGAAACCTAAGCTTTTTGTGTTACCCATAAAAAGGTATCCAAGCCAGGTTAGAATGCCGATAACAAAAAATAAAATTATGTTATTTGACATAAAAGTCGGGGCAATAGTAACAAAGATAAGAATGATCAGACCGATCAAGGTAGAAGTCCAATCTTCAGTTTTTAAAGATTTAATCATGTTTGAGAAATTAATACTTTTTGTAGTTTATTTTTGATTGTTGTGTGCAAATATAGCAACTTTTTTCAAATTCATAATTATGACTATCTTTGTGTAGTCAACTTCATTTATATTTATATTTATCTTATGATTGATAAAAATGCACAATTCTATAAATTAGGTTACGCTTTAAGCGGAGGTGGTGCAAAAGGCTTTGCTCATTTGGGAGTTTTAAGAGTGTTAGAAGAACATGGTCTAAAACCAAAAATAATTACAGGGACAAGTGCAGGTTCATTAGCCGGAGTTTTTTATGCTGATGGTTTTGAACTGGAAGAAATAATGGATCTTTTTAAAGGAAAACAATTTAAAGAATTTGTAGAAGTTGCAATCCCAACATCCGGTTTTTTCAAGGCTACGGGCATTGCCAAGTTCCTCAAGAACAATTTACGTTCCACTAAGTTTGAACAATTGCAAATCCCTTTTCATGTAGTCGCGACTAATTGGGACTCAGCAGAAATTGCTGTTTTTTCAGAGGGTAATCATTTGGTTGATGCAGTTGTAGCGTCATGTACAATTCCTATCATTTATCAACCTGTAGAAATTGATGGCGTGAATTACATTGACGGAGGTGTCCTTAAAAACTTTCCTGTATCCATTATCCGTGACATGTGTAAGTATGTAATTGGTGTAAATGTTGCTGTTTTTAGTCCTCCTGAAACCAAATACAACATCCGTAAAACTATTGCCCGTTATTTTGATATATCTTCGAAATCAAATACTTTAAGAGATAAAGAGCTCTGCGATATACTGATTGAGATTGAAGGGTTGGAAAGAATGTCTATGTTTGATTTACATAACATGAATGAAATAGCGCTATTGGGTCATAATACAGCAATTAAAGCATTAGATAATGACAAAGCCAAGCGTATAATTCACAGATGCAGAAAGTACGATAAACTAACAGAAGACTTTAGATTTTTGAAAAATAAAGTATTGGTTAATAAGGATCCAAATTCACTTGATAAATCTGAGGAAAATTAAATCAAATAATTAAAAGATTATTTTTCTTCTTTACTTTTCTTTGTTTCAAGATAATCAATTAAAGCAAGTGATTTTTGTTTTTCTATTGTCAGTTCATTCATTTGCTTCATTAGATTATATAATTCATAAGATAGTGCAATTCCTTTTTTGCTTGCCTGTGACATTTGAGTGGTTACTGTTTTGTTACCGATAAATGTAAGTGAAAGAGGTTCGTTTTGGAAAGAATAAATAAATTTTGCCAATCCATTCTCGTCTTTTGCAGTGAAACGAACAATCTCATAATTACCAACTTTGTAATTTAGTCCATCAGCAGTTACTTTATTAGTTTCTACAAATGTAGTATCATTGCGAGTTATCTTTAATTGATTATGATTGATTGATCTATTTGACAATACGCTTTCAATAAACATATCGCCAGTTTCTTCAACAGCGCTCCTTAACGAGTTTGTGCCAAGTGCATTGTCTAAAGGATAATTTTTAGGAATATACATTCCGTGATCCATATATTGATCTTTATAATAATTAAATTGAGATTTAAGCATTTTCAATTGTTGTTCTCCTGCTTTTAGTGCTGAATCGCAAAAAGTGATGTTTTTGGTGTTTTCTGCATAACGTACTTCATTCAATAAAGTGATGCTTTGCTTTATTACATCAAAGTTCTTGGGAAACAGTGCTTTAATGCTATCAATCTTAAGTTTAGCTTCGTCATAACGACCATTTTCATAAGCTGTTTTAGCTGAAATTAAATAATTCTCAGCTTCTTTGTTTTGATTAGTGCAAGAGGCTAACTGCATGATCAATAGTAATAAAGAAAAGAGAAGGATATGAGTAATTTTAGTCATTTATAAAAACTTTGTGATTATCAATATGGCAAATGTACAAAATTATTCAACTGTCAAAGGGGTTTTGAGCTGTAAAAATTGTATTTTTGCATTCGTTAAATATAAGAATCAAATGGAAGTCTCACAAAGAGAAATATTAAATTTTTTAGATAAAGATATTCTTCATCTGATTTCGCAATCCGCAGATGAATTGCATCTTGAATGCTATGTTATAGGTGGTTATGTGCGTGATTTCTTTCTATATAGACCATCAACAGATATAGATATTGTAACCATTGGTAAGGGAATTGATTTGGCAAAAGCTGTTGCAAAGAAATTAGGTAAGGGTGCATATCTCTCTGTTTTCAAGACATTTGGTACTGCACAAGTGAAATATAAGAATTATGAACTTGAATTTGTTGGTGCAAGAAAAGAATCTTATTCTCAAGATTCACGTAATCCTGAAGTGGAAGATGGAACATTAGAAGATGATCAAAACAGGCGTGACTTTACAATAAACGCACTTGCTTTCTGTTTGAATAAAGAGCGTTATGGGGAATTACTTGATCCATTTAACGGTTTGGATGATATGGAAAATCTAATTATCAGGACTCCTTTAGATCCAGATATTACTTTCAGTGATGATCCATTACGAATGATGCGAGCAATAAGGTTTGCCTCTCAATTGGGATTTGATATCTATACAGAGACTTTTGATTCTATTTTAAAAAATAAAGATCGTATTCTGATTGTTTCTAAAGAACGAATTGTAGATGAGTTAAATAAGATCATTTTATCACCGAAGCCATCTATTGGTTTTATTTTGTTGGATAAAACAGGTATTCTTGAAATTATATTTCCTGAACTTTTAGCATTGAAAGGTGCTGAAACGAAAGATGGAGTGGGGCATAAGGATAATTTTTACCATACGCTAAAGGTGTTGGATAATATTTCTCTTTGTTCTGATAATTTATGGCTTCGATGGGCTGCATTACTTCATGATATTGGAAAACCCAATACCAAAAGATGGGATCCTAAACTAGGTTGGACTTTTCATAATCATAACTATATGGGTGAAAAAATGATACCCAAAATTTTTGCACGAATGAAGCTTCCATTAAATGAAAAGATGAAATACACGCAAAAGATTGTATCACTTCACATGCGACCAATGCAATTGGTGGAAGAAGTTGTTACTGATTCTGCTGTGAGGAGACTTTTATTTGATGCTGGGGATGATATTGATGATTTAATGAGGTTATGCGAAGCTGATATAACTTCTAAAAATCCAGAGAAAGTACGCAAGTTTACTCAAAATTTTAAAATAGTTAGGCGCAAACTAAAAGAAATAGAAGAAAAGGATCGGATTCGTAATTTTCAACCACCAGTCGACGGGAATGAAATAATGGAGATTTTTGGTTTAGATCAAGGTCGTGAAGTGGGTTTACTTAAAAATGCTATTAAAGAAGCTATTCTTGACGGTATAATTCCAAATGAACATGATGCTGCATTTAATTTTATGCTTAAAGAGGCTGAAAGCAATTTTGGTTTGATTCCTGTAAAGGACAAAGACAATAATAAATTGGGCTAAAAGACTTATTTACCCAAGATTTTGTTATCTTTGTATTTAATTTAGATTTAAGAGCATTGTCTTTTTCCGATCAACCGATCCTAAATTTATGGCAAAAAAAAAGAAGATTAGCAAAGCAAGATTTGTAAATGCAAAAATTACGTCAACTATTAGTATAACGTTAGTTTTACTTCTTTTGGGTGTTACTATATTATTGCTTTTTCTGGGTAATGGCATATCAACTTACGTGAAAGAGAATATGAGTTTTAGCGTAATGTTATCTAATGACATTACCGAATCAGGAATCACAAAGATTCGTAAGAATTTAGATGCTATGCCTTTTGTGAATTCATCTCGTTTTATCAGTAAAGAGGAAGCTAAAGAGCAATTAATTAAAGAGTTAGGTGAAGATCCTGAAGAACTTTTGGGTTATAATCCTGCACAAGATGTAATTGAAATATATCTGAAATCGGAATATACGAATAGCGATAGTCTTGAAAGCGTAACTAAGTTAATAAAAGCAGAAAACAATGTAGATGATTTATTGTATCAACAAGAAGCTGTAGATATAATAAATAATAATTTGACTAAAATTACTACAGTATTATTATTTCTTGCTTTAGTTTTGTTGTTTATATCATTTACACTTATACGAAATACAATACGATTGACTATTTATTCAAAACGATTTTTAATTAATACAATGCAGCTTGTTGGTGCTACCGGAAGATTTATTCGTCGCCCCTTTGTTGCAAATACTGTGTTTATAGGTGTTATAGCCGGAATTATAGCAGATGCACTTATTTTAGGTTCTCTCTATTATTTTAGTAAAGAATTTGCTCAACTAAGTTCTATTATTAGTGTGACAGATTTGATTATTATATTTAGTTCTGTTATTTTAATGGGTGTTGTCATTACTTCTATAGCAACAATTCTGTCTGTGAATCATTTTCTGAAGATGGAACGCGATAGTATGTTTTATGTATAATCTGTTTTTTATAAATATATAGCTTATGTCTCAAAGAAACTTCGCATTAGGTAAAACTAATTTTATAATTATTGGAATTGCAATATTTGTAATTATTCTTGGATTTATACTTATGGCTGGGCCATCTTCATCACCAGAGGCTTTTGAACCAGATATTTTTAGTGCAAAACGCATTAAGATTGCTCCTATTGTTTGTTTGGTAGGTTTTTTATTGGTTATCGTTGGAATCCTTTTCCCATCCAAAAACAATTCATCAGAAAATATTGATACAAAATAATTGTTAATATTCAGATGAGTTATTTAGAAGCGATTATTATTGCAATAGTTGAAGGTCTTACTGAATTTTTACCTGTTTCTTCGACAGGACATATGATTATAGTACAAGCATTGCTTGGAATAGAGAGTACTGAATTCACCAAATTTTTTACTGTAAATATTCAATTTGGTGCTATTTTATCTGTTGTTGTACTTTATTGGAATCGTTTTTTCAAAATGAAACCTATAAAAGTATTCGATAAAGAAGCTGTTATAGGACTTTCTGGTTGGAATAAATTAAAAACTTATATCAGTAGGTTTATAAATAAATTTGATTTTTATTGGAAGTTATTTTTAGCATGTATTCCAGGATTAGTTCTAGGATTGCTATTTGGTGATGCTATAGATGCAGCTTTAGGGAGCGTTATTATTGTTTGTGTAATGCTTGTTATTGGAGGCGTTTTAATGCTATTCGTTGACTTATGGCTTAAGAATACATCCGAAAATCAGTCTATTTCGACCAAACGAGCATGGTTGATTGGCTTTAGTCAATGTGCCGCTATGTTTTTACCTGGATTATCACGTTCAATGGCTACAATTTTGGGAGGAATGGCCACAAAACTTAATAGAAGAAATGCTGCTGAATTTTCTTTCTTTTTGGCTGTTCCAACAATGTTGGGAGCTTCATTGATTAAAATGATTGGTGTTATGAAAGAGCCAGGTGGAGCATCATTATTGTTGGATAATTTAATGTTATTGATTGTTGGTAATGTTGTAGCTTTTATTGTAGCAATGATTGCTGTTAAGTTTTTTATTGATTATCTAACAAAACATGGATTTAAGTCATTCGGGATTTATAGAATTATTGTCGGAGGTTTTTTGTTGACACTGATTCTTTCTGGCTATAATTTAAGTATGTTCTAATTTTTAACAAATGGATTTTATAGAAGGCGAAATATTATATGTTAATAAACCTCTGCATTGGACTTCTTTTAGAGTGGTAAAGGTTGTTCGAGCAAAAATTTGTCAACGATTAAAAATAAAAAAATTAAAAGTAGGACATGCCGGCACGCTTGATCCTTTAGCAACAGGTGTAATGATTCTTTGCACAGGGAAAAAAACAAAAGAAATAGAGAGATTACAAGCTCATACTAAAGAATATATTGCTGATATTCGTTTGGGTGCCACTACACCTTCTTTTGATCTTGAAACAGAAATAGACAACAAATTTTCAATTGAACATATCACAAAAGAAAAAGTAGAAAATGCACTTCAAAATTTTATTGGCGAAATTAATCAGGTTCCACCTTCTTATTCTGCTTGTAAAGTTGATGGACGACGTGCATATGATTTAGCCAGAAATAACGAAGAAATTGAACTAAAACCAAAATTATTGGTTATAGATAAGATTGAATTGCTATCTTGCAATTTACCTGATATTAAAATCCGAGTGGTTTGCAGTAAAGGTACATATATTAGGGCTTTGGCACATGACATAGGTATAGCTCTTGAATCAGGTGCACATTTAACTGGTTTAGTGCGAACACGGGTAGGGGAGATTTCCTTAGAAAATTGTTTAAATATTGATCAATTAGATTCTTATTTTGAACAACATATTTTATAAATAAAAAAGAATAAAAGAAAAATATATATGAAGCTTTCACAATTCAAATTTAATTTGCCGGACGAACTAATCGCCAAATATCCCTCTCATTTCAGGGATGAAGCAAAATTGATGGTTCTACACAAAAAAACTGGTGAAATAGAACACCGTGTATTTAAAGATCTGTTAGATTATTTTCAACCACATGATTTTTTTATTTTTAATGACACAAAAGTTTTTCCCGCTCGTTTATTTGGAAATAAAGAAAAAACAGGAGCAAAAATTGAAGTCTTTCTGTTGCGTGAATTAAATCCAAGTCAACATCTTTGGGATGTTCTTGTGAATCCTGCCCGTAAGATAAGGATAGGTAATAAATTGTATTTTGGAGATAATGAAGAACTTGTGGCTGAAGTTATTGATAATACAACATCTCGTGGTCGTACGCTTCGTTTTTTATATGATGGAGAATATGAAGATTTTAAAAAACTATTGTTTTCGATAGGTGAAACTCCAATTCCTGAATATTTGGGAAGACTAGCAGAGCCTGAAGATGAGGAAAGATATCAAAATATATATTCTACAAATGAAGGAGCAGTTGTTGCTCCTGCAGCAGGTCTTCATTTCAGTCGTGAATTAATGAAACGTATGGAAATTAATGATATTGATTATGGATTTATTACTCTTCATAATGGTTTAGGTGCATATAGAGAAATTGACGTAGAAGATTTAACTAAGCACAAAATGGATTCAGAGCAAATCATTATTACTGAAGATTTATGTGATAATGTAAATAAGGCAAAAGATGAAGGACATAAAATCTGTGTGGTAGGTACTTCTGTTTTAAGAGCTATAGAAACTACAGTTAGTACTGATGGACACTTAAAACCAAGAGAAGGTTGGACAAATAAATTTATTTTTCCTCCATATGAATTTGGATTAAATAATGCTCTTATTACTAATTTTCATTTACCATTATCTCCTTTATTAATGATGGCATGTGCATTCGGTGGATATGAAAAAACAATAGATGCATATAAAATTGCAGTAAAAGAAGGATATAAATTTGGAGCATACGGAGATGCAATGTTGATTATTGATTAACAAATGGATTTTCATAACGTTTTTTTAGCTTTTGGTTCTAATTTAGGTAATAAAAAAGAAAATATAGAAATAGCTTATCAGAAAATCGAAAAGCAGATAGGGGAAATTATTTCCAAATCTGCTTTTTATATTACTAAACCTGAGGATTTTATTTCTAATAATTTCTTTGTCAATTCTGTTTGCTTGGTAGTCACTAAACTTAGTTTGACAGAAACATTTTCAATAACACAAAAGATTGAAATTGAGATAGGAAGAGCCGAAAAAACAATTAATGGTTGTTTTGCTGATCGATTAATTGATATTGATTTACTTCTGTATGATAGTATGATTGTAAACTCAATTGATCTAACTATCCCACATCCCAAATTTCATGCAAGAAGCTTTGTTTTGAAACCATTTGCCGAAATTGCCCCAGATGTTGTTCATCCTATTTTAAACAAAACTATAAGTGAATTGAATAATAATTTGCAATCTGACTAATGTACTATTTGTGTTTAATAAAAGTACCGTTATTCAGTTCTTCAAAAGCATGATCCAACTCTTCTCTTGTGTTCATCACTATGGGACCTCCCCATGCGATTGGTTCATCAAGCGCTTTACCTGATAGAAGAAGCATTCTTAATCCATTTTTTCCTGCTTTAATTATTATTTGTTCACCCTTATTGAAAAGAATCCCTGTATGAGAAGAAATTGAAGTTTGTTTTTCTCCAAATTCAGCATCCCCATCTACTAAATATGCAAATACATTTTCTATATCAATTGTTGGGATAGTCATTGATTTATTGGGAAAAACATTGATATCTAAATAAGTTGCTTTTACATAATCGGCTTGCATTGCACCCTTTGTTCCTTTGAATGAACCTGAAATAATTCGGACTTCTCCATTTTCATCTTTTACTAATGGAATTTTTTCAGCTTTTATGTCTCTATAAGCCGGATCAGTCATTTTGTCTTTTTGTGGTAAATTTATCCACAATTGAGCACCTAACATTCTATCTGATGCAATAGGCATTTCTTGATGAAGGATTCCACTTCCTGCAGTCATCCATTGACAGTCGCCAGCCATAATTGAACCTTTATTACCAAGGCTGTCTTCGTGATCCATCCTTCCATTTATAAGATATGTGACGGTTTCAATTCCTCTGTGAGGATGCCATGGAAATCCTTTAACGTAATCAGCAGGATCGTAGGAGTCGAAAGCATCAAGCATTAAAAAAGGATCCAATTCTTTCGTATCACGATACCCTATAACTCGTACTAAATTTACGCCTGCTCCATCAACAGCACGGTTTCCTTTAACTATTTTAATTATTTCTCTTGTTTTCATGTCGTTCATCATTATAATAAGCTTCTAAATTACATTAAAATATTTGTTTTACATATAGTTGTCAACATTTTCTATTAAATATAAACGTTTTGAATAATCTTATTTATATTTTATATTTGTATGTTCATCAAAAGTGAAATTATGAAAGAGAAAATAATTATTTATCAATTGTTTCCACGACTATTTGGAAATAAAAATTCAACTAGGAAATATAATGGGAATATTGAAGAAAATGGATGTGGTAAATTTAATGATATTACAGACAATGTTCTTTCTAAAATAAAAAAATCAGGATATACACATATTTGGTATATTGGAATTATAGCTCATGCTTCCACTACAAATTATACTGAATTCGGAATACCAAAACAATATCCAGAAATAATTAAAGGAAAAGCTGGTTCTCCTTATGCAATCAGAGATTATTATGATGTTGATCCTGATTTAGCTGAGAACATTGATAATCGGATGAAAGAATTTGAAGAATTAATAGATAGAACACATAAAGCTGGTTTAAAAGTATTTATTGATTTTGTTCCAAATCATTTAGCTCGAAATTACAGGTCAATAAATAAACCAGATAATATAGAAGACTTGGGAGAAAATGATAATTTTAATTATGCTTTTTCTCCTCAAAACAATTTTTATTATTTACCGAATGAACATCTATCTTTTAAATTTGTAGAAGATGAAAAAATGAACTATAATGAAAATCCAGTAAAAGCAACTGGAAATGATTGTTTTACTAATACTCCATCACAATTTGATTGGTATGATACTGTCAAATTGAATTATGGAGTTGATTATATGAATGGAATGAACAAACATTTTTTACCTATACCTAATACCTGGATAAAAATGAGGGATATTTTAATGTTTTGGGCTTCTAAAAATATTGATGGATTTAGATGTGATATGGCAGAAATGGTGCCGATTGAATTTTGGAGATGGGCTATTCTTCAAGTAAAAGATCAATACAACGATATTGTTTTTTTTGCTGAAACTTATAATCCTAATGAATATAGAAACTTCTTAGATTCTAATATTTTTAATTTTTTGTATGATAAAGTTGGATTATATGATGTATTAAGAAATGTTAGTTGTGGTATCAAACCTTCATCAGATATAACTTTTATATTAAATAATGTTGGGGATATTCAATCTAAGATGATCAATTTTATTGAAAATCACGATGAACAACGTGTTGCATCTGATTATTTTTTAGGTAATGGAAATAAAGCAATTGCATCTTTTATTTTGACTGCATGTATAAATTCTAATCCTATTATGGTATATGCTGGACAAGAATTTGGTGAAAGAGGTATGGATGAAGAAGGTTTCAGTGGAAAAGATGGTCGAACTTCTATTTTTGATTATTGGTCAATTGATACAATTTTTCGATGGAATAATTATGGGAAATGGGATGATAAGTTATTAAATGAAGAGGAAAAAAAACTACAAAAATTTTATACAAAGCTTCTTATTCTTTGCAATAAAGAAGAAGCTTTGCGCGAAGGATTATTTTATGATCTGATGTCAATTAACTACGATAATGAGGAATTCGATTCAACAAAACAATTTGCTTTTTTGCGAGGAAATACAAATGGGATAGTATTAGTTGTGGTTAATTTCGATAATCGTATTTCAAGTGTAAGCATAAGAATAAATGAAAGTGCAATTCGGTTTTTTAATATAAATTACTCAACCACTGGAAGAGCAATGCCAATTCTTTTTTCCACTGAAAAATCATACTCATTCACAAACAATGAACCACTTAAGATAACATTAGGTGCATATTCAGGAGAGGTATACAAAATTTCTTTTTTGTAAAACGTTTCATATTGATGATAGTTTTTGTAATTTTGTAAAAGAATAGAGATTGTGAAATAAAATAAAAGCTACGTACAATGCTAGAAAAGCCTTACAAAATTTTTTCAGGAACAAAATCACGTTATTTTGCCGAAAAAGTGTGCAACAGTTTAGGTTGTCCTCTTGGGAATATGATAATAGAACATTTTGCTGATGGAGAATTCGCCGTTTCGTACGAAGAATCAATTCGTGGAGCTCAAGTGTTTTTAATTCAATCAACATTTCCCACTTCAGATAACTTGATGGAGTTATTATTAATGATAGATGCCGCCAAACGTGCATCTGCAAAATCCATTGTGGCCGTAATACCATATTTTGGGTGGGCTAGACAAGATCGAAAAGATAAACCACGCGTTAGTATCGGTGCAAAGTTGATCGCAGATTTATTGAGCACTGCAGGTATTAATCGATTAATAACTATGGATTTGCATGCAGATCAAATTCAAGGTTTTTTTAATGTCCCTGTAGATCATTTATATGCTTCAGGTGTTTTTATGGATTATATGAAACAACTAAATCTTGATAATCCAGTGATTGCTACTCCAGATGTAGGTGGTACAAAGAGGGCCAGTTCATATGCTAAATTTCTTGGTTGTCCAATGGTAATATGTTATAAACTTCGAAAAAAAGCCAATGAAATTTCAGATATGCAAATAATTGGCGATGTAGAAGGCATGGATGTTATTTTGATTGACGATATTGTTGATACGGCAGGTACTATGACTAAAGCTGCTTCATTAATGCTTGATAATGGAGCTAATTCAGTTAGAGCAATAGCAAGTCATGCTGTGATGTCTGATCCAGCATCTGTTAGAGTAGATAATTCTCCTCTAACTGAAATTATTTTCACGGATAGTATTCCATACTCAAAGAAAAGTTCAAAAGTGAAAATTTTATCAGTATCAGATATGTTTGCAAATGCAATTTTAAGAGTATGCAACAATGAGTCAATTAGTTCATTGTATGTTGTATAAAAATTGAATACAAATTAAACATAACCAAACTTTTATTCAGTTTGGTTATGTTTTTTCAATTTTATCAAGTTGATATAGATTAATATCTTGTAACAAGTCTAACACAAATCCTAAATCAATATCTTTAGATAGGGTCAATCTTCTTTATATTGTATTCTATAATATTTTGTTTAATTACTAATTAATATCCCTCATATTTAGTTATCTTTGTTTACATGATAATATTTTTTTAAGTGCATAATGAATGGATGACAATACATATTTAAAAGATTTGAACACCACGCGTGATGATATGGTTAATATTCATGCAAATAAAGCAAAAGACAAATTAAACAAAAATAAAGCTCTTCGTTACATATATATTGGGGGAGGTATAGTTTCACTTATACTCGCTTTTTTAGGAATTATCATCCCTGGACTTCCAGTTACACCACTTGCGTTATTATCAGCTATTTTATTTGCAAAGAGTTCTGACAGACTTTATAATTGGTTGCTAAATAATAAATTATTAGGGCCAAGAATTAAAAATTACCAAAAAAATAAAGGAATAACTAGTAAAGGAAAAATTGGAGTAATAGCTTTTATGACTACAATGGTATTATTTTCTTCTTTTGTTGTTGTTAAAGTTATCTTTTTGAGAATAGTGATTCTATCACTTGGTATAATTGGTGGATTTGTTGTTTGGTTCTTTGTACCAACTGCTCAAAAAAAATCTAACGATTCATTAGAAAATGATAATCATAATAAACTAGTCTCTTAGAAAAGCAAAATAATACTTTTTTACTTTTTTGGACAATAGTTCAATATTCAACATGTCTGATGCTTCTGATATATCTTTTATTTTATTATTATTGTATATAATATCAATGCTATCATCTTCTTCATTATACATATTTGTTTCCATTACATCTAAAGAAATAAAATAGTTAGCTTCGTTATCAGAGATTTTGAATTTATTTTTATAAATATCCAATTTTGATTTTACTAGTGCTTTATCGATTGGCGAATCAGAGACAATTATTTTGAAAAGTTTTCGATTAACCATTCCATTACATAATTCTGATAATACGGGATCAACATGATCTTTCCAGACTTTTATAGCTGTCCATATATCATTGTCATCCAAATTCACGAAATATTTCAACGCTATTCCATTATTCTCAAAATCGTTAATGTTAACTTCATTTTCAAGAAAGAAGGAAAGAGAAGGGGGAGCAAACAATTTTTCATTATTTTGAATGAGTTCACGTGCACGGGAAAAAATATTAATAAGCATCTTTTCTGAAGCTACTAGAGTTTTATGTAGATAAACCTGCCAATACATCAACCGACGAGACATTAAAAAATTTTCTATCGAGTTTATACCTTTTGATTCTATTACTAGTTTGTCATCCTTTACATTCAACATTTTAATAATCCTTGCCGATCCTATATTTCCTTCGATTACTCCTGTAAAAAAACTATCACGACGTAAATAATCTAATCTATCTACATCGAGTTGTCCGCTTACAAGTTGGTGTAAAAAGTGTTTAGGATAATTGTCTGTAAAAATATCTATTGCTGTGTCAAGAATCCCTTCAAATTCTTTATTAATTTGTTTCATAAGTAATAAAGAAAGGATTTCGTGAGGTATGTTTTTAACAAGAGTATATTCAAGTAAATGTGAAAAGGGACCATGACCAATATCATGTAGCAGGATAGCTGCTAATGAGCTATTATACTCATTATCAGTTATTGTGTGACCTTTTAATCTAAGAATATTTAATGCTTCTCCCATTAAATGCATTGCCCCAATAGAGTGGTGAAAGCGTGTGTGTTGAGCTCCTGGATATACAAATGATGCCAAACCTAATTGACGGATACGATTTAATCGTTGTAAATATGGGTGTTGGATTATATCGTATATAAAATTAGTTGGTAAATTGATGAATCCAAAGACAGGATCATTAATGATTTTTCGTTTTTGCATTTAATTTTTTCAAATAAACGACTAAAGATACTTTTCAAGCATTTGTTTCATTACAATCTGTAATTTTTTTGCTTCATTTCTAGCTGATTCATCAAAATATTCTGATGAATCAGCATATATGATTCCTCGAGAAGAATTCACTATTAGTCCACATGTTTTATTCATTCCATATTGGCAAACCTCTTCCAATGAACCGCCTTGAGCACCAACACCGGGAACAAGTAGAAAATGATCTGGTACTATTTTTCTAACATCTTCAAACAATTTACCTTGAGTTGCACCAACTACATACATAAGCTGTTCATCTGTAGCCCATGTTTTAGAAATACGCAATACCTTTTCGAAGAGTTTTTCACCTGATGCATCTTCTGATAATTGAAAATCATTGGAACCTTTATTACTCGTCAGGGCTAATAAAATAACCCATTTTTCCTTGTAACCTAGAAAAGGTTTAATACTATCTTCACCCATATAAGGCGCAACAGTTAAAGCATCAACTTTCAAATTATTAAAAAAAGTACGAGCATATAGTTGACTAGTGTTACCAATATCTCCACGTTTAGCATCAGCAATGATTAACATTTCAGGAAATCGTTGTTTTATATATGCTACAGTTTTTTCAAAAGCTAACCAACCCTTTAGACCAGAATCTTCATAAAAAGCTAAGTTTGGTTTATATGCCACGCAATATGGAGCAGTAGCATTTATTATAGCTTTATTAAAATCATAAATTGGATCATCTGAATTGAGTAAATGTTCTGGAATTTTCTTTATATCAGTATCTAAACCAACACATAAGAATGATTGCTTACGTATAATTTGATCAAAAAGTTGAGATTTATTCATATATCAGTAAATTTTACAAAATTGCTTTTTTTGATTATTTTTATATTTAAATTTCAGATTCTTTCATTCGTTCAGCGTTTTCTGAAATTATTAGTTGATCAATGACAGATTGAATTTCTCCATTCATAAAGGCTGCTAAATTATAAATCGTATAATTTATTCTATGATCTGTAATGCGACCTTGAGGATAGTTGTATGTTCTAATTTTTGCAGAACGATCCCCTGTTGAAACCATAGTTTTACGACGTGAGGCTATATCTCCTTGTCGTTTGTTTAGCTCAATATCATAAAGTTTAGTTCTCAGCATTTGCATTGCTAACTCTCTATTTTGTAATTGAGAGCGTGCTTGTTGACAAATAACCACAATACCTGTTGGTTTGTGTGTAAGTTGAACTTTTGTTTCAACTTTATTAACATTTTGTCCTCCTGCGCCACTTGATCTTGCAGTATGAAAATCAATATCAGCAGGATTTAGTTCTACATCAAATTCTTCGGCTTCTGGCAGTACAACTACAGTTGCAGCAGATGTATGAACACGCCCCTGTGTTTCTGTAGCAGGTATACGTTGTACCCGATGAACACCTGATTCATACTTCAATATTCCATATACATCAATACCTGTAACGGTGAAAATTATTTCTTTAAATCCACCAGCAGTTCCCTCTGTATAACTCGTGACTTCAGTTTTCCAACCTTTAGTTTCACAAAATTTAGTATACATTTTAAAAAGATCTCCTGCAAATATTGACGCTTCATCTCCACCTGTTCCTCCACGAATTTCCATTACTACATTTTTAGAATCTTCAGGATTAGCTGGAATTAATAAGATTTTAATCTTTTCTTCAAATTCCTGAACCTTAGGTGTTAATGAGGAAAGTTCATCATTCGCTAGCTGTCTAATTTCTGGATCAGATTCATTTTCAAGGATGTTTTTTGCTTCTTCTATTGAATTAAGTATAATTATATATTCTTTTCTTGTTGTTATAATTTTTTGAAGTTCACTATATTCTTTATTTAATTTGATATAGCGATCCAAATCAGCAATAATTGATGGATCAGTAATTAAAGTACTAACTTCCTCAAATCTACTGACTAAATGTTCAGTTTTATTTAATAATATATTCTTAGTCATTTGATCATTTCGATTCTTAACAAATATATTTTTTGTTTCCAGACTGGGTTTAATAAGTATAACCAACTAAAAAGTTCCGATATTGATAATCAATAAATTCATCTATATTTATTGATATAAATATTTTCCCATCTCACTTTCAATAATTAGTTCTCTCTTATCTGATTTATCTACATAGCCTATTATTTGAGCATCAACATTAAATGAATTTGAAATATCTATTATCTGATTAGCAAATTTTTCAGGTATATAAATTTCCATTCTATGACCCATATTGTACACTTTGAACATTTCTTTCCAATCAGTATCTGATTGATTTTTAATAATATTAAAAAGTGGGGGTATTGGAAAAAGATTGTTTTTTACTACCTTAAGTTTATCACTTAAAAAATGCAAAATTTTTGTTTGACCTCCACCTGAACAATGTACCATGCCGTGAATCATAGACCTTAATTCGTTCAATATTAGCGATATAACAGGCGAGTATGTTCGAGTAGGGGATAACACTAATTTTCCTGCATTAATACCCAAATCATCAATATCGTCAGTTAATTTCAAATTACCTGAATAAACCAAATCTGAAGGTATAGTTGCATCATAACTTTCGGGATACTTCTGAGCTAAATAGTTTGCAAATACATCGTGACGTGCTGATGTCAATCCATTGCTTCCCATACCACTGTTATATTCTTTTTCGTATGTAGCTATACCAGATGATGAAAGCCCCACAATAACATCTCCGGCTTGAATATTTTCATTATTTATAACTTCTGTACGTTTCATTCTGCAAGTTACAGTACTATCAACAATTATAGTACGAACTAAATCTCCAACATCTGCAGTTTCGCCACCAGTTGGATATACATGTACTCCAAGAGAAGAAAGTTCTTCACATAAATCATTTGTACCATTTATAATAGCGGAAATAATTTCACCTGGAATTAGTTTCTTGTTTCTACCAATTGTTGAAGATAATAATATATTGTCTGTTGCTCCAACGCATAACAAATCGTCAATATTCATTATTAAAGCATCCTGAGCAATTCCTTTCCAAACAGAAATGTCACCAGTTTCACGCCAATAAATGTATGCAAGTGAAGATTTTGTCCCAGCACCGTCAGCATGCATAATATTACAATAGAGTGGATCATTTGCTAAATAGTCAGGAATAATTTTACAAAATGCTTTTGGAAAAATTCCTTTATCTATATTTTTAATTGCATTGTGTACATCTTCTTTTGAAGCGGAAACTCCGCGTTTATCATATCGTTGAGTGCTCATTTAAATTATTTTTTTTGAGTTATTTTCAATACACAAAGGTAGGAATTTTAAGCATATTATTAATCTGTTTTATCATCGTTTATTTTTTAGATTAACTGTTGTCATATTAAATATAATTACTATTATGTTTAATATGACAATGATAACATAAAATAGTACTGCTTTCTATTTGTGATATTTTGTTATTAATAATGATCTATAAAAAAGAGGGCGTCTCAAAAAAGTGAGAGCCTCTTTTTTTTTTCATTTAATTTTCTGTAAA
>DHSL01000016.1 GCA_002411345.1 Bacteroidales bacterium UBA5287
GTGCCACGCGGCTTATATCAATGCTGGAAAACACTAGAGAAGATAAATTCTATATAATATCAATTAGCAAATTAAAAACTTAGAGAAATGAAAAAAATGATTTCCTCGAAATTGAAAGGATGGCTCACTCTTGTGTTGTGTGCATTTTCCTTTACGATGTTTGCACAGAACTTAACTATTAAAGGAACAGTTATAGACAAAGATGGCGTTCCCTTGATTGGTGTTACAGTTCTTGTACAAGGAACATCAAATGGAACCATTACTGATATTGACGGTAATTACACATTGAACGATGCACCTTCAAATGGTACTCTCGAAGTAAGTTACGTTGGTATGCTTACACAGACAATTTCTATAAACGGACAAACTAAAATTAATATTACTTTAAGCGAAGATATAGCTTTACTAGACGAAGTGGTTGTTGTAGGTTACTCAACTCAAGCACGTTCTCAAATGACAACATCTGTGGCAAAACTTGACACAAAGGTCTTGGAAAGCGCATCACGTTCAAACGCTGCAACAGCACTTCAAGGTACAATACCGGGACTTAAAGTTGTTCAATCATCAGGCCAACCAGGTCAAACTCCTAGTATGGTTCTACGCGGTGGAACTTCCTTCGATGGATCAGGTTCTCCATTAATATTAATTGATGGCGTACCGGGATCATTTTATGCACTTAACTCCGATGATATTGCATCAATGGAAGTACTTAAAGATGCTGCATCTACAGCGATTTATGGAGCCAGGGCTGCAAATGGTGTAATTCTTGTAACAACAAAAAGAGGAAAAGCCGGACAGTCAAGAATCAATTTCAGAGTAAAATACACATCAAATCAGCATAAAAAAGATCCAATGCAATATCTTAATGCAGCTGATTATGTAAAGTATAATCGTCTAGCCATCATGAATTCAAGAATGGTCGAAAATAATCCTAATTCATGGGGTACTTTCTTAGATGGAGCTAATGCTGCCGGTACAGGAAATAATACAACAAACTCTATTTATACAACCATGTTCTTAACAGATGCTAATCGCTATTTATTAGGTTTTGACAATTGGCAAACAATGAAAGATCCGGTATCTGGAAAAGACTTGATTTTCATGGATAACAAAATGGATGAACTGTTTTATCAAAAAAGCAATACCCAGGATTATAGTTTATCTTTAGAAGGTGGTAGCGATAAAGGAACCTACTATTTAGGTTTAGGTTATATGGATGATAAAGGATTAGTATTTGGTTCAGGATTTAAACGTATTTCAGGAACTTTAAATACATCTTACAATTTCTCGGAAGATTTCAAAATCACATCAAATTTTATTTATGCACATTCAAATCAATCTCTTGCATTTGATGATATATATAACTTGTTCCAAAGAACAGCTGGTTTAGCACCAACATCTCGTATATACAATAATAATCCTGACGGATCATTGTCTGACGAATATCAACCTGGAACTTATCTCGGATTTGGTAATCCTTTGTATTATCGTGATAAATTTCCAAAATCGAATTTGGAACAGCGATTGACTGCATCAGTACAGCTTGATTATAAGTTTTTGAACGATTTTAATATTTCACTTCGTGCAAGTCACTTTACAATCAATAATTCTAATGAAAGTTTTAACAAAGCTTATCTAAGTTCAGGTCGATTAAATACAGAAAGAGTATCATCTGCATCTCAAGACAGAACAATGAGAAATCAGGTAACTGCTTTATTGAATTATAAAAAACAAATAGACAAACACAATATAAGTGCATTATTAGGAACGGAATATTTTCGTGAAAATCGATTCAGCTTCTCAGCAAGTACTCGTTATTCACCTACCGACTTGATTTACACAATGAACGTAGGATCTGAATCACAGGGTGTTCCGTATTCATATAGAACCCAATATGCTATTGCTTCATTATTTGGACAAGCAAATTATGATTTTGATTACAAATATTTGGTTGGATTAACTTTCCGTTATGATGGAACATCAAGATTGGCAAACCAAAAATACGGATTCTTTCCTGGAGTTTCTTTAGGTTGGAACGTGCATAACGAAGAGTTCTATAAAGATTCAAAAATTAGTAACGTTATCAGTAGACTTAAGCCAAGAATCAGTTATGGTGTAAACGGTAACATAGATATCTTAAGCAACTTTGGAGTATTTGGTATTTACAATTTGACACCGGTTTATGATGGTCAAACAGGTTATGCAAACACAAATCTTCCAAATTTCGATCTAAAATGGGAAAGATCTACAACCCTTAACTTTGGACTTGATATGGGATTCTTTAACAATCGCGTTAACCTAATGGCTGATTACTTCGTTAGAGATGTTAAAGACAAACTTGCAAATTTGAATTTACCATTATGGACTGGATTCTCATCTATACTTACAAATAATGGAACTTTACAGAATAGAGGTTTTGAATTGGAACTAAATGCAGATATTATAGATAACAAGGATTTCAAATGGAATGTTGGAACAACTTACTATACTGTTAAAAATTATGCAAAAGCACTACCGGCAAATGGAGTTGATAAAAATCGCCAGGGGGGTACAGAAATTTATGATCCGGAAACAGGTGCGACAAAATATGTTGGTGGGCTGCAAGAAGGAGAAAGAGTTGGTTATGACGTTATCACAGCATATTTTTTTGACGGTGTTTATCAAACTCAAGCTGAGATAGATGAACACGCAAATCGAACAGTGGAATTTGCTTGGAACAAAAAGAAAAGATTCTTAGGAGATACCAGATGGAAAGATCTTAATGGAGACAATGTTATCGATTATCTTGATAGAGCGGTAATAGGAAGAACAACCCCTAAATTTACAGGTGGTGTTACTACTAATCTTACATACAAAAATTTTGATTTATTTGTTAAGGGTGACTATGCAGTTGGTCATTATCTGATCAATGGTCGTAGAGTAAAAGGTATTGCACAAACTCAAGGAAATCAAAATGGACCTCTTGAAATTCGTGATTCGTGGACTACAGATAATCCAAACTCAAACATTCCTCGTTTCGATTTGGTCGATAGACAAAAAAACCACTTGGCAGCTGGATGGGACCAAGGAGATATAGCTAGCGGTAACTCTCGTTATATTGAAAAAGGTGACTACTTTGCGTTACGTGAAATTACATTAAGTTATAACATTAATGGCAAATATGTAAAAGATGTATTTGAGAATGCAAGACTTTATTTTACAGCAGCCAACATTGCTTATTTCAGTAATTATACAGGAAGCTTACCTGAAGAATCTTATGGAGGCAACGATACCGGTCGTTATCCTTTGCCAACATCATATACATTAGGTTTGAATATCACATTTTAATTATTAATAAAGTAAGAAAATGAAAAAATATATATTAATATTATTGACACTTGTGATGGTTGTGAGTTCATGCGAACTAGATCTTAAGCCGGAGAGTGATTTGACTTACAATGGATTTTGGGATACAGAAGAAGCTGTAAGAGCTGCACATGTTGGAATATTTGCTCGCCTAAGAGGATATGACAACACATTTTACAGAATGGGAGAAATGCGTTCAGATATTTGGGGTGGTCCAACTATTGAAACACCTAGTGACGAAGACCTGATACATAACAACATATCCAAAACGCAAATCTATTTTGGAAACTGGGCAAACTTCTATGGTATGCTGCATTTCATTAATGATTTTTTGAAAAATGCTCCAAATGTTCAGTTTAAAAAAGAATCAGACAAGAACCATATGCTTGCACAAGTGTATGGAATTAGAGCGCTTATTTATTATACTATGCTAAAAGCATATGGAGATGTACCTATCTCAACTGAACCTTTGGTTGAAGTGAATTTGGAAACATTGAAAAAACCACGCTCACCTAAAGCAGATGTCATGGAGTTAATAAAACAAGACATTGAAAAATCATTGGAACTGTTTGGCAGCGACAATAGTAAATGGCTCAACAAAAACATATATTGGTCAAAAGCTGCAACACTTGCACTTAAAGGGGATGTTTACCTTTGGTCAGGTAAAGTGTTGGGTGGAGGAGCTGCCGATTATACAGAAGCAAAAAATGCTCTGCAATCAATAACTGGATTTGAATTAGTTTCATACGACAAACTTTGGGGAGAAGATAACGAGAATAACAAAGAATTTATTTTTGCCTTTGATTATGAACAAGATGAAGCTTCAAATTTCTATAGCAATTTCACCGGTCGTATAGTAGACTTTAATAGTCTGTTTGATGATAACGGTGTAAAAGCTACAGACAAATCAGTAATTGGCGATGGTGTAAGTACCATACTTAATGGTGCTAGCAGATATGGTCCAAGTGATAAAATTCTTTTAAAATTAGACGATGTAAACGATAATCGTAGAAATACATTCATTCGTTTTTACAGTAATAATGCGGGACATATTCCTTATACACCAGGTGATAATGCATATAAAACATCAATATTGAAAAAATTCCTTGGCACTGTTTATGATGATGGATCACGTAAGAATTTCAATAATATACCACTTTATCGTTATGCAGATGTATTATTGTTGCTTGCAGAAGCAAAAAATAATTTGAATGAAGATCCAAGCGCAGAAATAAATGCAATACGTCAAAGAGCATTTGGTAGCAAATTCGAAGATTATAGATTTGTCAACGGAACACAAGCAAGTAACAAAAAAGTAATTCTTGATGAACGTTTGAAAGAATTCATCGGTGAAGGAAAACGGTGGTGGGATTTAGTAAGAGCTGGAGACGGAATCGTATTTGAAGAAATACAATATTTGACTCCTGCAGAAGCTTACAAAATATACTATCCTATATCCGAAAGTATGTTAGCTAATGATGATCAATTAGTTCAAACAGAAGGATACTAAACATTGATTCATAAAATATAAGTAGATGCATTTTTGCATCTACTTATATTTTTAATTTTAAACATTAACTATTTCTTTAAATAATAAAAACAATTTTGTAAACGCAATTTGAAGTACATATTAATTTAATTTTATTACTTTGCTTAATGTCAATTATTATGAAATATATTTATGCTATCATTTTTTATTTTCTCTCTTTGAGTTTATTCGCTCAAAAAAACAAACCAGCTCTTTTACCTAAACCTCAACAGATTGAATGGAAAGATGGTACTTATAAATTAATGGTGAACGAAATCCCTGAAAAATCAATTCAAATCAATATTGTAAATGAATTACCTCAAGCAAAAATAAATGAAGATGAAGCATATCATTTAACTATAACGGATAATCTGATTAATATAAAAGCTACAACTGAAAAAGGAGTTTATTGGGCTAAACAAACGCTTAAACAATTATTACAAAAAGATAAAAACGGACAATGGTATTTACCTTGTACTGAAATAATTGATTATCCGGCTTTCCGTATTCGTGGTTTTATGCACGATGTAGGAAGAAGTTACATCTCTATTGAAGAACTAAAACGAGAAATAGATATATTATCTCAATACAAAATCAATACTTTTCATTGGCACTTAACAGAAAACCAAGGCTGGCGACTGGAAAGCAAAATATATCCTCAGCTGAATGATAGTATAAATTTTGAACGTTTTCCTGGAAAATATTACACCATTGAAGATGCTCATGAAATTACTGAGTATTGTAAACAACATAACATGTTGTTGATTCCTGAAATTGATATGCCTGGGCATAGCGCGGCTTTTATAAGAGCCATGAAAACAGATATGCAATCCGAAAAAGGAATGGAAATACTCAAAAATCTGATGAATGAGGTATGTACTGAAGTATTCCCCGATGCACCTTATATTCATATCGGAACGGACGAAGTGGAATTTACGAACCCTGATTTCGTCCCGGAAATGGTAAAATTCATTCGCTCAAAAGGGAAAAAGGTCATTTCATGGAATCCTGGATGGAACTATGCTCCTGGAGAAATTGATATGACACAAATGTGGAGCTATAGAGGAAAAATACAAAAAGGAATACCGGCTATTGATTCAAGATTTCATTACATAAACCACTTCGATGCTTTTGCTGATATGGTTGCCCTTTATAATAGCAAAATAGCAAATGTTGAGCAGGGTTCTGATGATATCGCTGGTGGAATAATTGCTATATGGAACGATCGTTTAATCCCTGATGAACAACAGAATTTATTACAAAACAACTTCTACCCTACTATGCTGGCGTTCGCAGAACGGGCATGGGTTGGTGGAGGAAGTGAATATTTCGATAAAAACGGGACTAACATTCCTACTGATAAAAATGATCCAATCTTTAAAGATTTCGTAGATTTTGAAAATCGATTGCTTTGGCATAAAGAAAACTCTTTTGCTAATTATCCTTTCGCTTACGTGAAACAAACAAATATCAAATGGCGAATCACAGATGCATTTCCTAATGAGGGTGATTTAACAAAAGTATTTCCTCCGGAAAATAAAATATCAAACAAATATACTTACAACGGAAAAAATTATAATACTAAAGATGCTGTAGGGGCAGGAATTTACTTACGTCATGTGTGGGGAAAAACTGTTCCGGCTTTTTATAGTGACCCAAAACCTAATCACACAGCTTATGCATACACATGGGTGTGGTCTCCAAAAAAACAAAAAGTTGGACTATGGGCGTCGACTCAGGATTATAGTAGATCGGAAAAAGATTTGACTCCTTTACAAGGAAAATGGGATTACCGAGAAAGTCAAATTCTTTTGAACGATAAACTTATTACACCTCCGGTTTGGGAAAATACGCACTCAGAAAAATCAAATGAAATCTCTTTGAAAAACGAAAACTTTCAAGCTCGAAAACCAATCGATGTAACACTAAACAAGGGATGGAATAAAGTATTTCTGAAACTACCGGTCGGACAATTTTCAACACCTGAAATTCGTTTGCAAAAATGGATGTTCACTTTTGTTTTTGTAACTCCTGATGGCAAAAATGCTGTCCCAAATCTCATTTATAATCCTGATAAAAAATTAAAATAAATCGAAAACTAATGACTAAAAAAAAGAATCTGTTACTGCTTACGCTGTTATTTTTTTCTCTTACAGTATTTTCTCAAGAGAAAATCAAAATTGCTTGTGTTGGTAATTCAGTAACATATGGTTACACAATTCCTGATCGTGAACATAATTCGTATCCGGCGCAACTACAACAACTTCTAGGCGATAAATATGATGTCCAAAACTTTGGATTAAGTGGCGCTACGTTACTAAAAAAAGGACATAGACCGTATTGGGAACAAGAAGTATACAAAAAAGCATTAGATTTTAAAGCAGAATATGTTATCATACATCTTGGATTAAATGATACGGATCCAAGAAACTGGCCAAAATATAGAGATGATTTTACTCGAGATTATATTGAGTTAATTCAATCATTCAAAATGGCTAACCCAAAATCAAAAGTGATGATTTGCCGCTTGACACCTATATTTCATGGACATAATCGTTTCAAATCTGGAACACGCGACTGGTATTGGCAAATACAAAAGGATATCGAAAGGGTTGCAAAAGCAGAAAAAGTGCAACTGATTGATTTAAATACTCCTTTACACAATCGACCTGATCTGTTTCCGGATAATTTACACCCTACTGCTGAAGGCGCAGGAATAATTACACAAACAGTTTTCTCAATGATCACAGGTAATTATGGGGATTTAAAACTTCCTCAATTTTTTTCTGATCATATGGTTTTACAAAGAAATAAACCTATCCCTGTCTGGGGAACAGCAAACGCTGGAACAAAAATAAAGGTTACATTCAATAAACAAGTAAAAAACACAATCGTAGGAAAAGATGGCAAATGGGAAGTGTCATTCCCTTCAATGAATGCTGGTGGTCCTTATACAATTAAAGTTGAAAACGAAAAAACAAAGATTCAATTTGATGATGTAATGATTGGTGAGGTGTGGCTGTGTTCGGGACAATCAAATATGGCGTTTCAATTGAAACAAGCTTCAACGGCCTCAACGGATATCCCTGTTTCTGCTAACTCGTCAATTAGATTGTTTAACATGAGCGAAATAGCTCCTACTAACAAAGTTGCATGGAATGATAGTGTTTTGACTCAAGTAAATCAACTGAATTATTTCAAACCGACTTCATGGAAAGTTTGTACTCCAAAATCTTCCGCAGATTTCTCAGCTATAGCTTATTACTTTGGTGCAAAATTGCAGGAAGAACTGAATGTTCCTATTGGATTAATACAAAATGCAATCGGGGGATCACCTGCAGAGGCATGGATCGACAGATTTTCACTTGAACACAATCCAATTTTGGTCGATGTTCTTTCAAATTGGAATAATAACGATTTTGTGATGCAATGGTGCAGAACAAGGGCTCAGGAAAATATTGAAAACAGTAAAAATCCTTTACAACGTCATCCATATCAACCGGCTTATTTATACGAAAGCGGAGTCGCTCCTCTCATAAAAGCACCAATAGCAGGGGTTATCTGGTATCAGGGGGAGTCTAACGAACATAATGTTGAATTGCATGAGATAGCTTTCCCTGAGGTAGTAAAAAGCTGGAGAAATGCATGGGGATATGAATTCCCGTTTTATTATGTTCAACTTTCAAGCATGAAGGTTGGAAGGGAATCGTGGGGGCATTTTAGAGATAGCCAACGAAGAATGATGAAAGTTATACCTAATTCGGGAATGGCGGTTTCATCGGATGTTGGAAATGAAAATGATGTGCATCCTCAAAACAAAAAACCAGTGGGCGAACGACTGGCTAGATGGGCATTGGCAGATACTTACAATTTACCAATTGTAAAAAGTGGCCCGTTATTCAAAAGTGTGACTTTTCAGAAAAATAAAGCTGTTATTGAGTTCTCTGAGGCAAAACAATTAAAAACATCTGATAACTTAAAGCCGACTTCCTTTGAGGTTGCTGGCTATGACAAAGTGTTTTATCCTGCTATAGCAGAAATAAATGGAAATAAAATAACTGTAAGTAATCTAAAGATCGATAATCCGGTCTTCGTACGTTATGGTTGGTCTTCATTTTCTGAAGGTAATCTGGTAAATGAAGAGAATCTTCCGGCATCTACTTTCTCTACGGAATTTGAGACTCTTGATAACTTAAAAACTTGTATTACAAACAAAAAGTAATGAAACATAAAACTTGTTTTATCTTAATTAATTTGCTTGTATTTGTTATTTTTGCAGGCTGCGTCTCTTGTAATAATGAAACCAAAAAAACAAATGATATGACAATTAAATGGCAAGAACTGACTACCGAAGGTATTTCGGGGGACTTGAAAAAAGGTGTTTCCGCTACTTATGCGGCTTCTGTTAATGATAAACTTATTGTGGCAGGTGGTGCAAATTTCCCGGGTAAACTGGGCTTCGAAGGTGGAAAAAAAGCTTATTATGATGTGATACTGGCTCTCGATACAATCGAAAATAATACATGGCAAATTGTTGGTAAATTACCAAATCCTTCTGCTTATGGGGTTTCAGTACAAACGGATGATGCTGCTTATTGGATCGGAGGAGAAACGTATTCGGGACCGACTTCAAATGTTTATAAAGTATCACTCACAAATTTAGATTCAATACAATTGGATTCTATTGTTTCTCTTCCGGTAACAATGGATAACTTTGCTGGATGTGCGTTTAATAATTTAATTTTTGTCGGTGGAGGAAATATAAATGGAAAACCTGGAAACCAAATCTATAGCTTAGATACAAAAAAGAGCAAGGAATGGATAGAGCTTAAACCTTTTCCAGGACTACCTCGTGTTCAGCCTGTTATGGTGGCTATAGAATCAGATGGAAAACAATTTGTATACTTGTTCGGAGGATTCTTTGGAGGAAATGAATCAAACAAACCGGAAATGGCGACTGAGGTATATAGATATTCTGTGGCTGCTAATTCATGGGAAAAAGTGGCAGATCAACTTGATGAAAAAACACAAAAACCTTTTTCTCTTGGTGGAGCTACAGCTATGCCACTAAATAATCAATATATTCTTTGTCTTGGTGGAGTAAATTATAATGTCTTTCTTGATGCTATTACTTCTCAGTATAATATCAATTTCAATAAAGCTTTGTCTCAAGATGAAAAAAAATTGCAGAATTACAATTTCTCTAAAGATTATATGACACAGCCTGTTGAGTTCTACAACTTCAACAAAGAGTGTAGAGTGTTTGATACAACAAACAATACATGGAAAATAATCGATAATACTTCAAATGCTGCTCGCGCAGGGGCTACTCTGGTTTTTAATAAAAATAAATTCTATGCAGTACAAGGGGAACTAAAACCGGGAGTAAGAACAAAGATATCGATGAAAGGAACAGTTGAATTTAAATGGAATCAAAATAAAAATAATGAAAAATAGTAAAATTTATCCTTGGGTAGTAGTTGGATTATTATGGGTGGTTGCTCTGCTCAACTATATGGACCGACAAATGCTGTCTACTATGCAATCAGCTATGCAAGTGGATATTGCGGAATTAGGTAAAGCAGAAAACTTTGGACGATTAATGGGAATATTCCTGCTCATATACGGATTCTTAAGTCCGTTTGCAGGGGCTATAGCCGATCGAATAAACAGAAAATGGCTATTGGTTGGTAGTCTGTTTGTTTGGTCTGCTGTTACGTATGGCATGGGTTATGCGACTACGTTTAATCAGCTTTATTGGTTAAGAGCATTTATGGGCATAAGCGAAGCTTTATACATGCCGGCTGCATTGGCTTTGATCTCTGATTATCACTCAAACAAAACGCGTTCTCTGGCAATAGGAATTCACATGACTGGTTTATACACGGGACAAGCGCTAGGTGGTTTTGGAGCGGTTATTGCTTCTAATTTTTCTTGGCAATCAACATTCCATGTGTTTGGAATTATAGGAATTGTGTATTCTCTTATTCTTGTTGTATTCTTACACGAAAAGGCTGATCGACCAGGTAAACAAATGGTACCGGAATCAGTTAATCAACCTAAACAAAGGAAAGAATCGGTATGGAAAAGTTTTGGACTTCTATTTAGCACTTTCTCTTTCTGGATCTTATTGTTCTATTTCCTTGCGCCAAGCTTGCCTGGATGGGCTACAAAAAACTGGTTGCCTACACTTTTCACCGAAAACCTTGGGATTCCAATGAATCAGGCAGGACCAATTGCAACAATATCAATTTCTTTTGCTTCGTTAATTGGAATTTTAATCGGGGGACCACTTTCTGATAGGTGGGTGATGAAAAATATCAGGGGAAGAATGTACACAAGTGCAATAGGAATGGGATTGATGATACCGTCTCTTCTATTATTAGGATTCGGACATACTTATGCTGGACTGATTTCTGCTGCTCTCTTATTTGGTATTGGATACGGAATGGCAGACACAAATAATATGCCGATTCTTTGCCAAATCATTCCTGCGAAATATCGGGGAACAGCTTATGGGATGATGAATATGGTGGGAGTTTTTGGTGGATATTTTATCACTTTGCTCTTGGGAAGTTCCACAGATCAAGGCAACTTGGGAAGCGACTTTAGTAAACTTGGATTGGTGGTTCTGGTAGCGGTGGTACTGATGATCGTTTTCTTAAAACCAAAAAAAGAATATACATATACTTCAGATGAACAAGCAAATATTCAAACTGAAAAGAAGTAAACAATAAAAAACTTAATACTTTTAAAATATGAAATTTGAAAAAATTAATGGGCTGATTGTAGCCCCATTCACTCCTTTCGATAAACAAGGGGAACTAAATTTAGAACCTATCGCGGATTATGCAAAAATGTTGCACAACAACGGACTAATAGGTGTGTTCATTAATGGATCTTCTGGAGAAGGTTACATGCTGACTGTCGAAGAGAGAATGAAACTGGCCGAAAAATGGATCGCTGTATCACCAAAAGGATTCAAAGTGATTGTACATGTTGGCGCAACTTGTATTAAAGACAGCTATAAATTAGCTCAGCATGCACAAGAAATTGGTGCATTTGGAATTGGAGCAATGGCATCGCCTTTCCCAAAAGCTGGTCGTGTTGAAGAATTGGTGAAATATTGCGAGGAAATTGCTTGCGGTGCACCTAATCTGCCTTTCTACTTTTATCATATTCCGGCTCTTAATGGAGTTTATTTGCCTATGCTGCCTTTCCTTCATGCTGCCGACGGACGGATTCCTAATCTTGCTGGTATCAAATATACATATGAAAGCTTATATGAATATAATCAATGTATGCTTTATAAGGATGGTAAATTTGATATGTTACATGGACAAGATGAAACGGTTCTCTCGGGTCTTGTAATGGGTGGTGCTCAAGGGGGAATCAGCGGTACTGGCAATTATATTGGAAACGTACTCGTGGGAGTAATTAACGAATATAATGCTGGTAACATCGAAAAAGCTCGCGAACTGCAAAACTATGCTCAGGATGTAATAAATGTTATTGCTCGATACAGAGGAAACATAGTTGCTGGTAAACGTATTATGAAACTGTTGGGACTGGATCTGGGAATTAACAGAACACCTTTTCAAAACATTACGGATGCTGAAGAGGCGGCTATTCGTAAAGATCTGGAAGCTATAGACTTCTTTACAAAGTGTAACAAACACTAATACAATTCACTGGTTTAATATTTGTTACTAAAAAAGGAGCTGAATAATATTTCAGCTCCTTTTACATATATAAATCTATAAAACTATTAATCAAACATTTTCTTGAATTTGTTGAATACACTCTTTTTTGCACTGGGGGTTGGTACAAAATTGGGCGATTTATCCATCTCTTCTACCATTTTCTTTTCTGAATCTGATAACTTCTCAGGAACATATACGTTTACATTAACTAATTCATCGCCTTTTCCATAGCCATTAACAGAGGGTAATCCTTTATTCCTTAGTCGTAAAACTTTACCGGGTTGCGTGCCGGGCTCAATCTTTACTTTTGCAACACCTTCAATGGTCGGTACTTCAACAATGCCTCCCAAAGCGGCCATAGGAAAGGTAAGGAAAAGATTATAAATGATATCGTTCTCATCACGTATCAAGTTTGGATCTTCTTCTTCTTCAACAACGATCAGCAAATCTCCATTGATTCCTCCTCTACGGGCTGCATTACCTTTTCCTTGCATCGATAATTGCATGCCTTCTGCTACTCCGGCTGGAATTTTTACAGTGATAATTTCATCATCACGTACAATTCCTTCGCCATTACAATGTGGACATTTCTTTGTAATTGTTTTTCCGTCGCCATTACAGGTTGGACAGGTTGAAGTGGTTTGCATCTGACCCAAAATAGTGTTGGTTACACGAGTAACTGATCCACTACCATTACATGTTGAACAGGTACTTTGAGATGTGCCATTCTCTGAACCATTACCTTCACAATGTGAACAGGATACGTATTTCTTGACTTTTAACTTCTTTTCAACGCCATTTAAGATGTCTTTAAGAGTGAGTTTTACCTTAACTCGCAAATCGGATCCTCTGTTAACACGGCGACCGCGTTGTGTACTGCCGAATCCGCCAAAACCGCCGAATCCGCCAAAATGTCCGCCAAATATATCTCCAAACTGAGAGAATATATCATCCATCGACATTCCACCACCAAATCCACCACTCGCAGCACCACCCATTCCGGCATGACCAAACTGGTCGTATCGAGCACGCTTATTCTCGTCACTTAATACTTCGTATGCTTCTGCTGCTTCTTTGAATTTCTCCTCTGCAGCTTTGTCACCATGATTTTTGTCAGGGTGATATTGAAGGGCCTTTTTACGGTATGATTTTTTTATCTCTTCAGCTGTTGCTGATTTGGAAACTCCTAATACTTCGTAATAATCTCTTTTTTCAGCCATCTTATTCGCCTACAATTACTTTTGGGAAACGAATCACTTTGTCGTTCAACATATAACCCTTCTGAATACAATCAATCACTTTACCTTTTAATTCCTCTGTGGGGGCAGGAACAAGTGACACAGCTTCAAATCTTTCCGGATCAAACGTTTCCCCTGTTGTTTCAATTTCCTTAATACCTTGTTGATTAAGAAAATTCTCAAATTTATTATATATCAAATCTAAACCTTCAAGAAAAGCATCTTTATCATCTGCTAAATGAACTTGCTCAAGGGCTCTTTCCAAATCATCAACCAAAGGAATAATCTCGGTTAAAACTCGCTCACCGCCATTTTTAATAAGCTCTGCCTTCTCTTTCAATGTCCTTTTACGGTAATTGTCAAATTCAGCATGCAATCTAAGAAACGAACCGTTTAACTCATTATGTTTCTCTTTAAGCTCATTCAATTCTTTTGAAAGAGAATCGTCTTCATCTGACGTATTGTCGCCATTTATTTCTGATCCTTCTACAGTTGATGTTTCATCCTGAACGATTTCTTCGTTATTCGTCAGTTTGTCATCTAATTCCATATCTTCGTTTTCTTGTTTCATACAGTTTTATATTTAATTCTAAAGAAATACTTATTTATAAGTGACTCGATTTATTGAAGTTGAATTTGTTTGTAATTTACAAACAAGTATAAATTGCAATTATACACTGCAAATACTTTGCCAAAATACTGGTATAGTGAATATTTTATTTAAAATCTTGCCTGATTTGATAACTAAAGAAAGAACTCACACCATTCATCAAACTTTGAGGCTTGATCTGCTCCGTGTTTCAACAGGGATTGACGAATGCGTTTGACATTCTTTTCTTTACCTAGCTGAGACTTAGAATAGAATTTATCTGCAAAACAAATAATCTGCTCTTCAAGACTTTTTGGACACATTTCTCGTCTCGGAATGGGTAACTTTTTCCTATCGATTGCATCAACTGTCAATCCGGTTCCAGTATGACGTTCACACACTAATCCGTGACGGGGAAATCCTTCAATAGTCAATAACTCACGACCCAAATAACCGTGACATATATATGGATACTCACCTTCACAGGCAATATGAGGAGCTTTTGTTAAATAAATACCTATGTCATGCAACATCCCCGCCTCTTCAATAAAACGTACGTCAATGGCCAACTCTGGATGTTTTTGAGCAACTGCAACTGCTTTATTTGTCACATCTGTGGCATGCGACATATAAATATCATACAATTTAGTCCCTTGCTTATAGTATTTGTCTATAATGGCTTTTGGATCCATCTATATCTGTAATATCAAAAATTTTAATTGAATACAAAAATACAAAGAATAACTCAATATGTGAACTAATAAATCTTTTCCTTACAATGGTATAACATACTTTTTGAGGGCTGGATCAAGCAGTGTCTCAGGAACGGCCAATCTAATTTCTTCTTTGATAATGTTAATCATTCGCTCACGCATAAAATCTTTACGGGTGATCAAACTGATTTCACGTACGGGTGTGTTGTTTTTAAAGGGACGGACTTTTTTAATCTGATCGTCACTCAAATTATTTAATGCCATCTCAGGAATTACAGTGATTCCATCGTTCTTGTCTACTATATTAATCAAGGTGTCAATACTGCCTGCTTCGTAAGTAAATATCGACGCGCTGTTTTTCCTTTTCTTAAGATTGCAAAGATGAAGAATCTGGGTCCTGAAACAATGAACTTCGTCTAATAACCATAATTTAGTGGAAGTGAGATCACTTTCTTCAAGTGCATTTTTTGCATATAAAGGCTTTTCATCTGATGAAACATAGGCAAAAAACTTTTCGTAATATAAGGGATATTCGGCTATTTCTGGCTCATTCAAAGGGGTGGCCAAAATGGCTCCGTCTAAAGTGCCTAATGCTAATGATTTTATTATTTGATCGGTTGTTAATTCAGAAATCTTAATCCGAATATCATAATTGCTTTGACGATGTACATTCATTAATCGTGGCACAAGGTATGGTGAGATCGTGGGAAGAATACCCAACTTAAAAACACCCTTTAACATCCCTTTTTCTTCCTCAACTACGTCCTTGATCTGATTAATTTTACCTACAGCAATACGTGCCTGATCAATGATCTTACGACCAATTTCCGTTGGTTGTACAGGCAATTGTGAACGGTCGAAGATCTTTACATTTAATTCGTCTTCTAACTTCTGGATCATCATGCTAAGCGTGGGTTGGGTTACAAAGGAGGCCTCCGCCGCTTTAGAAAAATGCCGATAATCATCTACCGCAATAATATATTCGAGTTGTTGTATATTCATATAAATAAATGTTTACACAAATATAACGCTTTTATAAATAGAAATGATATTTTGAATGGAAATATTGAATCAGTAAATTGAAAAACAACAATTTATCTGTTTCCAAATATAAGCGTCCCTACTCGTATCATGGTGCTGCCCTCTTCTATCGCAACAGGATAATCGGAGGTCATCCCCATAGAAATTTCTTTGAAGGATTGACTTTCTGCGAAATATTTGTTTTTAAATTCTGTGAACAGGGATCTAATTTGAGCAAACTCGGATCTAATTTGTTCTTTGTCGCCTGTAAATGTGGCCATGCCCATAACACCGTTAAACTGAACATGACTGCATTCACGCCATTTACCACTTTCAAGAAAATCACGACATTCGTCCGGGGTAAATCCTGATTTAGTTTTTTCTTCGGCTACACGTATCTCTAAAAGACATGGAATCACACGCTGGTTAATGGCTCCTTGCTTTTCTATCTCAAGCATCAAACGCTCACTATCCATACTGTGAATCAGGCTGATATAGGGAGCAATAAACTTTACTTTGTTGCGCTGAAGACTGCCAATAAAATGCCATTCAATATCCTTGGGAAGTTCTGCATACTTGGATTCTAATTCCTGAACGCGACTTTCACCGAATATACGCTGACCGGCATCATAGGCTTCTCGTATCATTTCAGAGGGATGAAACTTGGATACTGCAACAATCTTGACTTCTTCCGATACAGATGCACGTAATGTATTTATTTGAGAGGTTACACTCATTCGCCTAAATCTCTTCTTAACGACTCATTTTCTTTAGCATAAGGAAAAACATCCATAAGCAAGGTCTCTACCACAGATGCCAAAGAATAATCAATCATGGTTTTCTTCATCTCTGTCTCTACTACATCTACCGCTTCTTTCAAAGTGGAAGCTTGAATCAGCATGTTTACTGCGGTTTTCTTCTCAGCACCGCTTTTCTCGTCTAACGTAATAAAATATAACTTTGCTCTGTAATATCTATCACCGGTCTCGTTGAAAAATGTTTCTGAATACTTAACACGCTTGATATCGGATACGGTAAAATCTCCTGAAATAAAGGGTTTCATCTCTTCCAATATACGGGCTTCAGCTTCTGTAAAAGAAAGGGCATCTACTAAATAGGGCTCGGTAACGGTTTTCTGAATTCCCGTGTCAAGCATTTTATCATATTTTACTTTGCATTCAAACCAATTGTACATCATATATTTTTTATTTACTATTAAAACCTGACTGTAAAAATGAGAACAAAGGTAATTAATTTAGACGATTCTTAATAACTGCGTGTGTCGGTTGTTCGTAAAAAAGTACTATTTTTGATGACGGTTTTTAAAAATAAGATAATTAAACTTCATGATTGGAACAATTGTAAACACTGCCGCTGTTATAACTGGGGGATTGCTGGGAATATTGCTGAAAAAGAAAATGCCGAAACGACTGACGACTATCTTCTTTCAGGTAATCGGACTTTTCACATTAGCTATTGGAATTTCTATGGCAGTGGAAATGAAACAAATTGTTATAATCGTATTTAGCTTGGTAGTGGGGGGACTTATAGGGGAATGGATGAACATCGAAAGGGCGACCGAAAGATTCGCCGACTTCCTCAAAGTGAAACTGAGAATAGGGAGCGAACAGTTTTCTGAAGGTATCACTACTGCATTTTTGTTGTTTTGCGTCGGATCAATGACTATAATGGGGGCAATCCAGGAAGGCACTACTGGCTCTCCGGATCTGCTGTTTACAAAATCGTTGATGGACTTTTTTTCGTCAATTCTTCTGACTTCGGCTTTGGGGGCTGGGGTAATAGCTTCGGCAATTCCGCTGTTTTTATTTCAGGGTTCAATAACGTTGTTGGCAAAATTTGCCGGCTCTTTCTTTACGCCTGATATTATCATGGGACTTACTTCTGTCGGTGGGATTCTACTGATTGGACTTGGCATAAATATTCTGGAGATAAAGAAACTGAGAATCATGAATATGTTGCCGGCTCTCGTGTTTGTGGTGGTTTTTATGTGGCTGTTCTGATCCTTTTTTAACACATCTTCATTTAAACCGGCCTCCTACCCTAATCTCTGCCGAAAGGGATGTCTTGAATTGGCTTGACTCCTATCCCGGGTAAATCGGATGCTATAATCTTGCCTTTTTCAAGTTTGGCTCCCTCAAAACAATCATTGCCAATAAGTAATGCTCCGTCTAAATCGGCAAAATCTAACCCTGACGATAATTGGGTGGCTGCAGAAATGGCACAGGATGTTTCTGTCATACATCCTATCATCACTTTCATGCCTAAACACTCAGCTAAATTACGCATTTCCCAGGCTTCACGCATTCCCGTGCATTTCATCAACTTGATGTTTATTCCGGAAAATACGCCTTTAATTCGTTCAATATCTTGCAATCGCTGAACGGACTCGTCGGCAAATATGGGAAGAGGACTTTCTTCTGTTAACCAGGCTATATTGTCTAAATCATACTTCGGCATGGGTTGCTCAACCATCACTATGCCTTTTTCTTTCAACCAGTTGATCATATCAAGGGCTTGACGGCGGTCTTTCCATCCTTGATTTGCGTCGACCGATAACGGAAGATCGGTGAAACTTCTAATGGCTTCAATCATTCGTTTGTCGTCTTTACCGCCGACCTTTACTTTCAATATGTTGAATTTACCTAGCGACTCTTTTGTCTTTTCTCTGACTATCTCATCGGTATCTATTCCTATCGTAAAGGTTGTGTCTGGAACATCGGTTTTGTCTAACCCATACATTTTATACCAGGGTACTCCAAACATTTTCCCTACCAAATCATGCAGGGCTATATCAACCGCGGCTTTGGCAGCGGTGTTGTTAATGGCAATTCCATCTACATAATGCAAGATTTCATCTAAATGAGTGGGATCGGCAAAGGAAGACAAGTCTACCTTTCTCAAAAAATCTATCACAGAAGATTGAGTTTCTCCTAAATATGGAGGAAGGGATGCTTCACCATAACCGGCCAGACCATTGTACTCAATTTTTGTGAGCACTACGGGGGTTGTGTTCCGTGAAAATCCTGAAATAGTAAACGTATTTCGTAATTGAAGATTGTAAGCAGACCATGTAAGTTTCATACTGCCGGATAATTGAGTTGTTTTTCTATTTACAGCACTCAAAACAGTTGATGGAGCTGATAATGAAGCGACTGCCATTGTAGATGCTTTAATGAATTGACGTCTGTTTTGTGTCATTTTCTTTTCTTTGATATAAGGTACTGTGATAAATCTCTTGAATGCCGGGAGTATTTACTGAACCAATTACTCGTTTGGTACGCAAATATCGCTTTGTATTGAACTCATCATACAACGGATCGCTTGGATCAAAACTGTTGATTCTAATATAATCTGATGCATGAATAAATTTATTGTTTCCTAAAGAAATCCCTACGTGGACTACCTTTTCCTGAGGATTTTCAGGGGTTGCTTTAGTCCCAAAAAACACGAGATCTCCAGGCTGAAGTTTATCAAAACTTCCTTCTTGATCAACAAGCTCTCCATATTTTACTTGCTGTGAGGCATCTCTCGCAAGTATTATTCCATGTAAAAAATATACTGTTTTTGTAAAGCCACTGCAATCAAGTCCTTTGGTCGATGTTCCACCCCATACATAGGGTATTCCCATCATTTGCTTGGCTGTCGATATAATACTTTCATGGGTTAACTCAATATCGGTCAACCATCTGGATTCTTCTTTCGCATCTGATTTGTTTACGTATGCAGTCCTGCCGTCTGGATAGACTACTTTATAATATTTGCCTTTGGTTCCAAGTAAAACAAGTATGTCTCCGGCTACTAAATCTGATACGGTTTCTGAATTTGTCTTTGCTCTACTGTATGACGAAGTGGAGTGTGAGGTTATGACTATTTTGGACTTTTGAAGGTATTCTTGTAACTCTTTTTCTGTTACGGGTTCTACGGACCCATTTATCCAACCTATATATGAATCGGGCATCTGAATTCGTCTCCAACCGCCTTTTTGGTCGAGAATCTTTACTGGCATTCCAAGAAGTACTTGTGTGACTAATTCTGCACTGTGTGCATTTTTGGAATAGACATTGCCTGTCGAATTATATATAATACCTCGGGTTTCTGCACCTAAATCTTTGTCGGGCAGAATATTAATATTGTCTTCTATGCGCGAAGTATATGATTTCATATGAGAAAGCACCTCGTTATATGCTGCAACTTCACTTGTTTCGCCTGATAAAATAATGGCATAGCTATGTTGTGTAACCTTGACATCATACACTGCCACACGCTTATCGGGAGCGTATTTCTCGCCAATAGTGTTTGCAATTTGCTGTAAATCATGATTTTGCGCCATTATCAAGTTTGTTATTACAAGTAAAATACAAAGAACAAAGGCTAACTTTCTCATCTCATATTTTCTTATTTAATTAATTTAATAGCTATCTCTGCTACAATCCTTAATCTAATCGAAGGCTGAGTGCGTATAAACTGAATATTATTAATCGCTGTCTCTGCTGTAATTTGGAGCTTCGCGAGTAATCATAACATCATGTGGATGGCTTTCAGCATATCCTGCAGAGGTTATTCGTGTGAATTTAGCTTGATGAAGTTCATCCATATTGGCTGCACCACAATAACCCATTCCTGATCTTAAACCGCCAACCATCTGATAAACGACTTCCTGCAATGTTCCTTTGAATGGTACGCGTGCTTCAATTCCTTCAGGAACAAGCTTCTTCACATCTTCTTCTCCTGACTGGAAATAACGGTCTTTTGATCCTTGCTGCATTGCGGACAATGACCCCATTCCTCTGTATGACTTGAACTTACGACCATTGAAAATAATGGTCTCTCCTGGAGATTCTTCTGTACCTGCAAACATAGAACCCATCATTACAGATGATCCTCCGGCAGCAAGTGCTTTTACAATATCTCCTGAATATCTAAGTCCACCATCAGCAATCAATGGAACATCTGTACCTTTTAGTGCTTCAGCAACATCAAAAATTGCTGATAATTGTGGCACACCTACACCTGCAATGACACGAGTAGTACAAATAGAACCGGGACCAATTCCAACTTTTACTCCATCTGCTCCTGCGTCAACTAAGTATTTAGCGGCATCTCCTGTGGCAATGTTGCCTACTACTACGTCTATTCCGGGAAATGCTTTCTTTACTTCTATCAAAGTATCTTTTACTCCCTTAGAATGACCGTGGGCAGTATCAATAATCAAAGCATCAACGCCTGCTTCAACAAGTGCTTCTGCTCGTTCCAATGTATCTTTTGTAACACCCAAACCGGCTGCTACGCGTAAACGACCTTTATCGTCTTTACATGCAAATGGTTTGTCTTTTGCTTTGGTGATGTCTTTATAGGTAATAAGACCTACCAATTTATTGTCGTTATCAACAACAGGCAGTTTCTCAATCTTGTATTGCTGAAGTATATCTGCTGCTGCTTCTAAATCGGTTGATTGACGGGTAGTAATAACATTTTCTTTTGTCATTACGTCCTCAATAGATTTATCCATATTGCGTTCAAAACGCAAATCACGATTTGTCACAATCCCAACTAATAGATTATTTTCATCTACTACCGGAATCCCTCCGATATGAAATTCAGCCATCAAAGCCAATGCGTCCGAAACGGTTTTACCTCTCGTAATGCTAATGGGATTAAGAATCATACCATTTTCAGCACGCTTTACAGCACTTACCATTTTAGCTTGAGCAGCAATGGGCATGTTTTTGTGAATAACACCAATTCCACCTTCACGGGCAATGGCAATTGCCATATTCGTCTCAGTTACAGTATCCATAGCAGCGGACACCATAGGAATGTTAAGTACAATGTTACGTGAAAAATGCGTCGTAAGGTCTACTTCGCGAGGA
The DNA here is from genome assembly GCA_002411345.1 of Bacteroidales bacterium UBA5287. Lineage (GTDB taxonomy): Bacteria > Bacteroidota > Bacteroidia > Bacteroidales > Dysgonomonadaceae > UBA5287. The sequence goes on from DHSL01000016.1 coordinate 22,028, forward strand.
AGAACTTCGGAATAAGCGGGGACTAACAAAAGATCGTCGAAAGTCAACCCTTCCATAATGATTTTATCTGCAATAAATGACATAGTTATCAGCCTTTCTTTTTTATTGCATGCAAATGTAGTTATTTTTGTGCAGAATAACTATATTTGAGTCTTTTTTTTATAAAGGTTAACCTTATTTCTGTTTCTATCCATATAGATATTTTTGATATCTCATATTTCATTATATATTTCATATTGACATATTATCTTTGTATTTTTGACCATTAATTAATCAACAAACAAAATAAATTATTGAAATTATGTCAGTATTAGTAGGTAAAAAAGCACCTTTATTCAGTGCTCCGGCAGTTATTAACGGTTCGGAAATTGTAAATGATTTTTCACTGGAACCGTATATCCAAAAGAAGTATGTAGTATTCTTTTTCTATCCTGCAGACTTCACATTTGTTTGCCCAACGGAACTTCATGCTTTTCAAGAACAGATGAACGAATTTGAAAAAAGAGATACAGTAGTTGTTGCTGCATCAACTGATTCTGTAAACTCTCATCTTGCATGGTTGCAAACACCAAAAAACAATGGTGGAATTCAAGGAATCAAATACCCGGTTGTCGCAGATCACTCACTTACCATCTCAATGGATTATGATGTGCTCGCTGGCGAATTCGATTATGATGATAATGGAAATCAAATATTTAACGGATCTGCCGAAGCATACAGAGGGTTATTTCTTATCGATAAACAAGGTATAGTTCGCCATCAAGTTGTAAATGATATGCCACTAGGCCGAAGCGTTGAAGAGGTTTTACGAATGATAGATTCACTTCAATTCACCGAAGAATATGGAGAAGTTTGTCCTGCGAATTGGCACAAAGGGGATAAGGGAATGAAAGCTACGCATGAGGGTGTTTCTTCATACTTATCAGAAAACTAATCATACTTTTATGTATTGAAAAAGCCTGAACAATAATGCTCAGGCTTTTTTTATATGATTACTTGGAATATTATTTCAATATCTCCATTTTACGGAATACTTTATCGATATGTTCAATAGCATAATTAATTTGATCATAATTATGAGTTGCCATCAACGAGAAACGAATAAGAGTATCTGCTGGCGCAACAGCTGGCGATACAACAGGATTCACAAAAATACCTTCTTCAAATAGTATTTTGGTTATCTGAAATGTTTTGGGATCGTCTCTTATATACAAAGGGATAATAGGCGTTTCTGTTGGACCAACTTCAAAACCTCTATCTTTAAATTGTTTAATAGTGTAATTGGTCATCTCCCACAACTTATCTACTCTTTCAGGTTCAGCCCTCAAGATATCTAAAGCAGCAGAAGCTGCGGCAGTAGCACCTGGAGTAATACTTGCACTGAAAATATATGGCCTCATTGTATGTCTCAAATAATTAAGTACTTCAAAATCACCGGCTACAAAACCGCCGATAGATGCAAGCGACTTACTGAAAGTGCCCATAATCAAATCTACATCTTTGGTTAATCCAAAATGATCGCAAACACCTTTTCCTGTATTATTCTTGCCAAGAACACCTAAACTATGAGCCTCATCAACCATGATGTTAGCTTTATATTTCTTAGCTAACTCCACAATCTCAGGAAGTTTAGCAAGGTCACCCTCCATACTGAAAACACCGTCGACAACAATAAGCTTTATTTTGTGAGGATCACATCTTCTTAAATGGCGTTCAAGAGATGCCATATCATTATGACGAAATTTATATTTTGTGGAAAAAGAAGTACGTAAACCTTCTATGATAGATGCATGGTCTCTTTCGTCCCAAAGCAGATATTCATTTCTTCCAGTTAAGCAACCGAGCACTCCCTCATTTACAGTGAATCCGGTAGAAAGCACCATCGCATCGTCTTTACCAACAAAGTTGGCAAGCTTTCTTTCCAGTTCAAGGTGAATATCGAGTGTACCATTTAAAAAACGTGAACCGGCCATACCGGTACCATATTTTTTAGTTGCCTCAATAGAAGCCTCTTTTACTTTTGGGTGATTAGTTAGTCCTAAATAGGCATTCGAGCCAAACATTAGAACTTTTTTCCCATTGATAACAACTTCAGTATCTTGATCACTCTCAATAACCCTGAAATATGGATAGATGCCTGCAGCTTTAATTTTCTGCGGGACATCATAATTAGACATTTTATTTCTTAACAGATTCATTTTAATAAAAAGTAATGAATTACAAGTTTTACCTAAATAATCAAAGCGCAAAGATAGTAAAAAAATTGATGACTGTTTCTTCACATATAGCAATTACATTTTCATTTTGAGCAAAAGATAGCATTTCTGATATTTTTTATTGAATTTCACTAAACATTTTAGATTGTAAAAACGTTTCTAATAACAATAAGTAATAAACAAATATTCAAATAAAACACAATTATGTTAAGTAAAAATTTAGAAACAGCTATTAACAAACAAATCAATGCTGAATTTTGGTCAGCATATCTATATCTATCAATGTCTACTTATGCTGGTAACCGAGGTTTACCGGGAGTAGCAAATTGGTTTGAGGTACAGTATAAAGAAGAATTGGATCATGCCAATAAATTCATAAAATATATGATTGCAAAAGGCAATAAAGTCGACTTGCGTCCAATCGAAGCGGTACCAACAACTTGGGATTCTGTGTTAAATCTTTTTGAAGAAAATCTTAAACACGAACAGGTTGTAACTGGACTTATTAATGATTTATTCGCTTTGGCGCGTTCAGAAAAAGATTTTGCTACTGAAAGCTTGGTTCAATGGTTTGTTGATGAACAAGTCGAAGAAGAGGAAAATGCTCTTAACTATATCGATGCATTGAAATTAATCGGCGATAATGGCTATGGTTTATATTCTTTGGATAAAGAATTGGCTACCAGAGTTTATGTTCCATTAGCAACATCTACCACAGCTTCAAAAGCTTAAATTATATAACAATCAATAAATAAGGGATATTCTTAATATTCCTTATTTATTGATTGACATAAAGTATTAATCTAATGAAATAAAACCATTTTTTAATAAATTATTCTATTTACAATGATTATTGCTTTCTTTACATTATAATGCTGAGACTATTGCATTTTCTACCACTGAGTTCATGAAATCATTATCTTCTTTCCAACAGCACAACATTCTCAACATGCTGTGTATGAGGGAACATATCAACTGGCTGAACTCTAACAACTTTATATTCGTTATCCATTAAGTTAATATCACGTGCTTGCGTTGAGGGATTGCAACTAACATAAACTATTCGCTTTGGTTTAGATGCAAGAATGGTCTCAACAACATCTCCATGCATACCGGCACGAGGGGGATCTGTAATGATGACATCGGGCTGACCATGTTCATCAATGAAATTTTCAGAAAGTACATCTTTCATGTCTCCGGCAAAGAACAATGTATTATTGATGTTATTCAACTTCGAATTGACTTTTGCATCTTCAATAGCATCAGGAACATATTCAATTCCGACTACTTTTTTAGCATTGTGAGCAATGAAATTGGCAATCGTTCCTGTTCCTGTATATAAATCATAAACTAATTCATTACCGGTAAGCTGAGCATAATCTCTTACTACTTTGTACAGATTATATGCTTGTTCACTATTTGTCTGATAAAATGATTTTGGCCCGATCTTAAATTTAAGATCTTCCATTTCTTCATATATGCAATCCGCACCCTTCCAGGTAATTACTTCTTGATCAGTAATTGTATCATTTGCCTTACTATTTATAATGTATAATAAAGAAGTTATTTGAGGGAAAGTCTCTGCAATATAATTCAAGATATTTTCCCGACGTTCTTTATCTTCTTTATAAAATACTACAATCAACATTATTTCACCGGTAGATGCTGTACGAACAATAATATTTCGCATCAATCCTTCTTGATTACGCAAATCAAAAAAATCATAATCGTTGTCCAAACAATATGTCCTGATAGCATTGCGTATTTGATTTGAAATGCCACCCTGAAGCCAACACTTACTGATATCCAACACCTTATCAAACATGCCGGGAATATGAAATCCCAAAGCATTCATATGGGCAAACTGTTCTTCAGATATAATCTCTTTTTCAGTTAACCACCTTTTATTAGAGAAAGTGAATTCCAATTTATTACGATAGAAAGTAGTCTTTGGTGCACCAAGAATAGGTGATATTTCGGGTAGCTCTACTTTCCCAATTCGAACAAGATTGTCAATTATCTGTTTTTGCTTGTACTTCAATTGTTCTTCGTAAGGCAAAATTTGCCATTTGCAACCTCCACATATTCCAAAATGCTCACAAAAAGCTACCGAACGCTTTTCGGCATACGAAACAAAATTAACAACACGCCCTTCGGCATAACTATTTTTTTTCCGAGTCAATTGAATATCAACCACATCACCCGGAACTGCATAAGATACAAATACTGCTAATCCATCAACTTTAGCGATTGCTTTTCCCTCGGCTGCCACATCTGTAATTGTTACAGACTGCAAAACCGGTAATTGTTTTTTGTTTCTTGCCATAATCTTTAAATGAAAGTGCAAAGATAATGAATAATCAGATGCAATAAATCTGTTTTTTTATGCAAAGGAAGGGGGGATAAACCTTTTTAAGTTTTATCCCCCATTTTAAATATATTTTCAATTGATAGAAAACAAAACATCTAATCAAAAATTCATAAATTCTTCTTTAAAGTTATTTACTTTTCCGATTTATTCTTGCTTTTTTGTCAATTATAATGATAGGCTTACGGAAAGATGTTTATCGCTTCTAACATATGTTGTTACAACATCATAAGTTAAACTATCTTGACCCTCGGCAGCTGTTATAACTTGCGAGGTTTGAGGATAGAGCACTACTCTTTTTGTTCCGCTGCCTGAAGTAAGTTCTAATTCGAAATACAAATCGCTATTATTTTGAATTTCGTAATATTTCACAACTCCATTTTTCCCGTTTTCATTATAAAAACTCGGAGATAACTTCACACATGCATTAAACAAATTGCGAACATTTTCTTCTTTACCTGCCAAAAACTTACTTGCCCAAGCGACTGTTCGTCCTGACTCAAGTGCTTCACGAATTCCTTCAGGTGTGCGATCCTTTGACATTACAAGTGTCATTGTACGATGAACATAATCTTTGCTGATATCGTAACTTAGGTTGATCAGATTATGAATATCAGTACTGGCCATAACAGTTAGCCCTTTATCAACACACCAATCAAGAGCTTTCATATGTAAACCGGTGCCATTAATAACCTCCATACCATGAAGTGCCTTGTTTTTATACAAATCTTCTACAAATGGTAGCCATTCATATGAACCTGCAATACCTGGCTGCCATCCCGGGTGATTCCAAAAGATAAAAGCGTTTTGTTCTTTAGCTTTCATAACAGCCAAACGGTCATTCTCTTTTTTACTGTTATCTGTATCATATTCAGCAGTATTACCAATAAAAATTGCATTAAAATGACCGGGAGGTGTGGCACGGGTAATCTCTGCTCCTTTAATAAGCAACACATTCTTTTTCAACGCATTGGGCTTTGCAATCTCATAAGGCCTTTCATTATTGGGAATAAGATCGGCTTTGTGAGGAGTATATTCCATATGATCTGTAATCGATATGGCATCCAATCCTTCATTCCATGCTTCCTGAACACGAACTGTTGGCCATACTTCGCCGTCAGAAAAGACAGTGTGCTGATGAAAATCACATTTCAACACCTTATAACCATTTACATCGGGAATCAAAATGTTGTTACGTTTTTGAGGTTGTGAAAATTCACTTAACCTCATAACGCCATTGCTGACTTCCTGACCAGAAAGAACAAAGGATACAAGAATAACGCAAATTGACAATAAAGTAATCTTTTTCATTTAATTAATTGTGTTAATAAATAATTCTTTATAATAATCATTTCAAAAATAATGTTCATTTTTATTTGCAAAGTTCAAAAACTAATATTACTAAATGATCTCAAATTTATGAAGAATTTGTTAAGATTATACTAAATCAACTCAATTTGTATATTATTTTGTATTTATTTTTATCTTTCCGCTCTTTAAACCCTTGGCCTTTGCCTCAAATTCAATTGTACCTGCTTTATCTGTCGATTGAACAATAGCTGTCAACATCCCGCTAAAGAAGTGCATTTGAGGAAGATGAAACTGATCAAGACAGCTGGGATCACCATTTGCACCGGCACGGTAAAACCCTTCTCCATTTACAGTGAAAGTGGCTAACATATTGGCATCGGGACAAAGATTGCCATCTTTATCTACTACTTTAACAGTGATAAACGACAAATCGTTGCCATCTGATTTTATTGAATTACGATCTGCCTCTAATACAATTTTATATGGTTTGCCTGCGGTATGCATTTCTTTCTCAGCAACAGCTTTTTCATTTTCATCATAGGCGACTACTTTTACTGTTCCTGGTTCATATTTTGTATCCATCCACATTAAACGATATCTTTTCTGGCGTTCAAAACTCTTTTGCGCTTCTGTTGTATAACTTCCATCAAGTTTAACTGATAGGTCTTTTGTTTGTTTACCCTGACTTTTACCGTTAATAAATACTTCTGCTGAAGGATAATTTGTATATACAAAAATAGGTATCACCTCTCCTTCTCGACCTTTCCAATTCCAATGTGGAAGAATATGCAGAGTTTCTGAGTCTTTGTTCCAATGACTGCGATATAAATAATAGCGATCTTTTGGTAATCCTGCTAAATCAACTATTCCAAATAATGAACTGTGACTTGGCCAATCACTGTAATAAGGGGTTGGTTCGCCTAAATAATCAAAACCAGTCCACACAAATTCTCCCATTGCGTATGGTAATTCTTCATGCTGGATAAAATCATCCTCTGGCAAATTAGACCACGAACAATGTTCTACATCGTATGAAGATGCTTGATGATCATCATATTTGGCCATCGCTTTTCGCTCTACAGGAAATTTATAAACTCCTCTTGAACTTACAGTAGAAACTGTTTCACTGCCTAAAACCACCTGCTGAGGCAATTTAGAATAGTTCTGTTGATATTTGAAAGGACGATAGTTGAATCCGGGAACATCCAAAATAGCTGCCATCCCATTTGCAACAACAGCATCAGGATTATCCATTCCATTGGTTACTGGACGGGTAGGATCTTCACGGTGACAAATATCTTGCAGAAAACGTGTACGCTTCGGTCCGTTCACTCCATCTCCCTGTTCTGGTACTTCATTTCCTATACACCACATTACAACACTTGGATTATTTCTGTAATGATGAATTACATTCACAAGGTCTTTCTCGGCCCATTCATCAAAAAACTGATTGTAACCGTTAACCATTTTAGGGCTCTTCCATTCATCAAATGTCTCTACCATCAACATCATACCCATCTCATCGCAGGCTCTCACCAATTCGGGAGCGGGCATATTATGTGATGTTCGTATTGCATTAACACCCATATCTTTCATAATCCTGATCTGGCGACGAATTGCGGCATCGTTTACTGCTGCTCCCAAAGGTCCCAAATCGTGGTGATTGCAAACTCCTTGAAATACTACTCGTTCTCCATTCAAGAAAAATCCTTTGTCGGGAATCACTTCAATTGTACGAATTCCAAAAGGGGTATCGTAACTATCAACAGGATAGGCTATTTCTTTTGATTCTGTCTTATTACCCGACACTACTTTCTCTGTTTCAAGTTTATTTAACTGTGATTGAACTGTGTATAATACTGGATTATCCAAATCCCAAAGTTCTGGATTATTCACTATCAATGTTTGATCAATTACACCATCATCATATTTTGTGAGTATTGTTTTTGATGTGGCAACTACTTGCCCGTTCTTATCTTTTATAGATGTGTCAAGACTATATTTAATCTGATTAGACTTATTTCCTTTTACTGAAAGTGTTGTATCATTTGAAATTGCAATCTTTGTCTTAACGTTAACTTTTGCATAATCATCGCGAACTACTGGTGTGGTTACGTATGTGCCCCATACAGGAATATGTGCGTCTTCAGTAACTACAACATGTACATTTCTGTAAAGTCCGGCTCCGGGATACCACCTGCTGCTTTGAGGCAGATTTTCAAGACGAACAGCAAGTGTATTGGTCCCATTTTCTTTTAAATATGGAGAAATATCAAAATGAAATGAATTATATCCATAGGGCCAATAACCTACTTTTTCTCCATTCAAATATACTTGTGCGTGACTCATTGCTCCATCAAAAATAATGGAGGCTCTTTTTTGCTTTGAATATTCGGGTAATTTGAAATCAAGACGATACCAACCGATACCTACAAAAGGAAGTCCTCCGGTGCGACCGGCATGTTCCATCGCTTCTTTTTGCCCGTCTTGTGTAATGGCCATTTCCTGCAAATCATTTTGCCAACTGAAAGGTCCATAAATTGCCCAGTCGTGAGGAATTCTAACCGTTTGCCATTTACTATCATCAAAATTTACATTAGATGCTGCAGGATTATCTTCTCTCGAAAACTTCCAACCTTCTTGTAATGTAATCTCGGTGCGCCCTTGAGCATTTACTGTCAATCCCAGCACCATAAAAATCGTTATCAATAACGTAGTTAATTTATTCATTTTATAATTTATTTGAGCTGAAACAAAGTAAACACTTTTTGTCAACTATTGCAACTCACCTTTTGCATTTTTAAGTTTAATAACAAAAAAAAGAGCAATGCTTGGCATTGCTCTTTTTACTATATTAAAGGTTTATTAACTAAATGAACAATTGGGTTGAGTAACGACTTTGAAAAAATCGTTCCCTTTATCATCTACAAGGATGAATGCAGGAAAATCTTCAACTTCTATTTTCCAAATTGCTTCCATTCCCAATTCGGGATATTCAAGACATTCAAGTTTCTTGATGCTGTTCTGAGCTAATATGGCTGCAGGACCACCAATACTTCCTAAATAAAAACCTCCGTATTTCTTGCAGGCATCGGTAACTTGCTGACTGCGATTACCTTTTGCCAACATAATTAAACTGCCGCCATGCGATTGAAACAAATCAACGTATGAATCCATTCTACCGGCAGTGGTTGGACCCATAGAACCTGAAGCATAACCTACCGGGGTTTTAGCTGGACCGGCATAGTATATGGGATGGTCTTTAATATATTGAGGTAAATCTTCGCCTCGGTCAAGACGTTCTTTCAACTTTGCATGGGCAATATCGCGACCAACTACAATGGTTCCACTTAACGACAAACGGGTGGAAACGGGATATTTGCTCAATTCTTCTAAAATCTCTCCCATCGGACGGTTCAAATCAATTTTTACTCCGCCGCTTTCGCCTTGTTTACGATATTCTTCGGGAATCAAACGACCTGGATTATCTTCTAATTTCTCAATCCAAATTCCGTCTTTGTTGATCTTTGCTTTAATATTTCGGTCGGCAGAACAAGATACGCCCATACCTACTGGACAGGAGGCTCCATGTCTTGGCATACGAATTACACGAATGTCGTGTGCAAAATATTTACCGCCAAACTGTGCGCCTAATCCTAATTCTTCTGAGGCTTTCTTGAGCTTTTCTTCTAATTCAAAATCGCGAAATGCTTGACCATACTCGTTTCCTTCAGTTGGCAAATTGTCGTAATATTTTGCTGATGCTAACTTAACGGTTTTCAAATTGGTCTCAGCTGATGTGCCACCTATTACAAATGCAATATGATAGGGTGGACATGCTGCGGTTCCAAGAGTTTTCATCTTCTCAATCAGGAAATTTTCCAACTTTCCGGGGGCAAGCAATGCCTTTGTTTCCTGATAGAGGTATGTCTTATTTGCCGAACCACCGCCTTTGGCAATACATAGGAAATTATACTCGTTGCCTTCAACAGCATATAAATCTATTTGAGCTGGCAAATTACATCCTGTATTCACTTCATCGTACATGTTTAATGGTGCGTTTTGTGAATAACGAAGGTTCTCATTGACAAATGTGTTGTAAACTCCTTGAGATAAGGCTTCTTCGTCGTTACCGTTGGTCCAAACTCGCTGACCTTTTTTACCTACGATAATTGCAGTTCCGGTATCCTGACAAAAGGGTAACACTCCTTTGGCAGAAATCTCGGCGTTACGAAGAAATGTTAGTGCAACATATTTATCGTTTTCACTTGATTCGGGATCTCCTAAAATTTTTGCAACTTGTTCCTGATGCTCTGGACGTAAAAGAAATTCTACATCACGAAAAGCATGCTGTGATAATAGCGTAAGCGCTTCGGGTTGAACTTTTAATACTTCTTCTCCTTCGAATTCAGAAACAGAAACATAATCTTTTGATAACAGATAATATTCTGTGTTATCTTTTGACACCTTAGGAAATGGTTCCTGATACTTAAATGGTTTTGTAGCCATAAATATTATTATTTTAAGTGTTGTTGAATACTGTATGCAAAAATACAAAGAATTATGCTATTTTTTGCATACATCAAAAATTCCATTCAACTTAACCTTTTTTGTTATTATTTTTCTTTGTTAAACATTCTCCTTGCTCTCACCTACCTCTCACCGTGGTCTCACTAAGCTCTCACCTACCTCTCACCTACCTCTCACCATGGTCTCACCATGGTCTCACCATGGTCTCACTATGCTCCCACTATGCTCTCAGTATGCTCCCAACAAAATATATACGAGTTTTTGGAATTATTAACATAAACAATTTTTTGAACAAAAAGATTATTCAATTATTAATCACCGTTCTAATGGATAATTTAATATTTTTATGGTCAAATAATAGGCAAATTCTCTAATTCAGCGTAAATTTGTATCTTAATTTCACATAGACTCACAAATGACAGATCAGATTAAGCACGAATGCGGGGTCGCAATGATCCGCTTATTAAAACCCCTCGATTATTATTATAAGAAATATGAATCATGGAGATATGGACTGGACAAGTTATATCTGCTGATGGAGAAACAACACAATCGGGGACAAGAAGGAGCAGGATTGGCTGCAGTAAAGCTGGAAGCAGCTCAAGGTAAAGAGTTCATTTTCAGAGAAAGAGCATTAGGGTCTAACGCAATCACTAAAATCTTTACTGAAGTGAATGCAAAAATCAGAGAGTTCTCTAACGAGGAATTGGACGATGTTAATTTCGTTAAAGAGAATGTGCCTTATGGTGCTGAATTATATTTAGGACATTTGCGTTACAGCACCACAGGCAAAAGTGGTGAGCAATATGTTCATCCTTTCTTGAGGAGAAACAACTGGGCATCACGAAGTTTGGCCATGGCGGGAAACTTTAACATGACAAACGTTGATGAAATGTTTAATCAACTGGTCTCTGAAGGACAACATCCGCGGGACTACGCTGATACATTTATTATTCTTGAGTCTCTGGGTCATTATCTCGACAGGGAGGTTCAATATCAATATGATCACATCGATAAAGAAGGAAAATCCGGAAATGAAATAAGTGCACTGGTCGAAAAAAATCTGGATATTCCTTTTCTGTTGAAAAGAGCAAGCAAAATATGGGATGGTGGGTACACTATTTGTGGCCTAATTGGATGCGGAGACGCATTTGTAATGCGCGACCCTTGGGGTATTCGACCGGCTTTTTATTATCATGACGATGAAATAGTAGTGGTCGCTTCTGAAAGACCGGTAATCCAAACGGCTTTTAACTTAAAAAAGGATGATATTCACGAAATCGGACCGGGACAGGCGTTGATAGTAAAGAAAGACGGACGATTCAGCATTGATCAAATCATAGCTCCTAAAGAAAAAATAACGCCTTGCTCTTTTGAAAGAATCTATTTCTCAAGAGGATCGGACTTTGATATTTATAGAGAACGTAAAAAACTTGGTGAACAATTGGTGCCTAAAATTGTAAAGGCTATCGATGATGATATGGACAATACGGTCTTCTCGTTTATACCTAACACGGCAGAAGTTGCTTATATGGGAATGCTTGAGGGACTGGAATCGCACTTCAATAAAGAGAAATCAAAGTATATTATTGAAAATGCTGGTCGAATTTCGCAACAAGAAATTGAGACTTTACTCAAAAAACGGGTGCGCTCAGAAAAAGTGGCAATCAAAGATATCAAACTGCGTACTTTTATCGCGGAAGGTAATACCAGAAACGATTTAGCAGCTCACGTATATGATGTTACATACGGATCATTAAGACGGGGAATAGATAACTTGGTGATTATAGACGATAGTATCGTAAGGGGAACGACTCTTAAACAGAGTATTATCAAAATTCTTGATAGACTTGATCCAAAAAAAATAGTGATTGTTTCTTCTTCTCCGCAGATCAGATACCCGGATTGCTATGGCATAGATATGTCGAAAATGAGCGAATTTATCGCTTTTAGAGCGGCAATAGAATTGCTCAAAGAAAGAAACATGGAACATGTGATTGATGATGTGTACAATAAATCTTTGGCACAAAGCAAAAAGAATAAGGAGGAAATAGTGAATTATGTGAAAGAAATTTATGCTCCTTTTACAGATGATGAGATATCTGACAAGATGACTGAAATGCTCACGGATGATACTATAAAGGCTAAAGTGAAAATCGTTTTCCAAACTATAGAGGATCTGCATGTGGCTTGCCCAAATAATGCGGGCGACTGGTATTTCTCGGGCGACTACCCCACTCCTGGAGGTAACCGCATGGTTAACAATGCCTTCATTAAATATATCCAGGGAAAAGAGAATCATTCTTATCAGTTAAAACTAAATTTTTAATGATTGAACGTATAATAATTTTTGAAGGTATTGATCCTGTAATTTTCTTTGGAATCAACAATAATAACATTCAACTGTTAAAAACATTGTTCCCAAAATTACGCATTGTTGCTCGGGGAAATGTTATTAAAGTGGTCGGAGAAGAGGATGAACTGAAGTCTTTTGAGGAAAATATTCGTGAGTTGGAGAAGTTTAGCATCGAAATGAATGTGCTGAAAGAGGAGGATATACTGGATATTGTAAAAGGAAAAACTCCGCATATCTCTAATCTGGATAATCTGATTATTCATGGCATGAACGGACGACCAATTATTGCGCGTACAGCTAATCAGATGAAACTGGTGGAGACATTTGATAAAAATGATTTGGTGTTTGCAATTGGTCCTGCGGGATCGGGAAAGACTTACACAGCTATAGCCTTGGCTGTTAGAGCACTGAAAACAAAACAGGTCAGAAAAATTATACTAAGCCGACCGGCAGTCGAAGCGGGTGAAAAACTCGGATTCCTGCCTGGTGATATGAAGGAAAAGATAGATCCTTATTTGCAGCCGCTTTATGATGCGCTGGAAGATATGCTCCCACCATTAAAACTAAAGGATTATATTGAAAATAATATTATCCAAATTGCTCCGCTCGCTTTTATGAGGGGGCGCACGTTAAATGATGCGGTTATCATTCTCGACGAGGCGCAAAATACAACTAAACAGCAAATCAAAATGTTCCTCACAAGGTTGGGAATGAATGGCAAAATGATTGTTACTGGTGATATCACACAAATCGACTTACCTCATTCTCAGCAATCGGGCTTAATACATGCAATGAATGTGTTGAAAAACATTAAGGGCATCGGGAAAGTTGAGTTCAATAAAAAGGATATCGTACGACATAAACTGGTTCAACATATTGTGGATGCTTATGAGAAAAGTGAAGAGAAAGAACTAAACTTCAAAGAAGAGAGAAAAGAACAGGTATAAATATAATAAATTATGAACAATTCATTAGTAAAAACTAATTATCAATTTCCGGGACAGACTAATGTTTATCACGGAAAAGTGCGCGATGTTTATAGCATTGGTGACGAAACACTGGTAATGATTGCTACAGATCGTATTTCTGCTTTTGATGTGATCTTGCCCGAAGGTATTCCTTATAAAGGACAAGTGTTGAATCAAATCGCTTCGAAATTCTTGGATGCTACAGCAGATATAGTTCCTAATTGGAAAACAGCTTCACCTGATCCTATGGTCACTGTCGGAAAAAAGTGTGACCCTTTTAAAGTGGAAATGGTGATTCGTGGGTATATCACAGGAAGCGCATGGCGTGAATATAAAAGTGGTGCTCGCACTTTGTGTGGATTGCCTTTACCTGAAGGAATGAGAGAAAATCAGAAATTCGACTCGCCTCTAATTACTCCTACTACTAAAGCGGACGAAGGGCATGATGAAAATATATCTAAAGAGGAAATAATTGCTCAGGGACTGGTTAGTAAAGAGGATTACGAACAGTTGGAAAAATATACGTATGCTCTTTTTCAACGTGGCACAGAAATGGCTGCCGAAAAGGGATTGATACTCGTGGATACAAAATATGAGTTCGGAAAAAAGGATGGTATTATTTACTTGATTGATGAAATTCATACTCCGGATTCTTCTCGCTATTTTTATAGTGAAGGTTATAAGGAACTTTTCGAAAAGGGGGAAGAACAGAAACAACTTTCAAAGGAATTTGTTAGAAAATGGCTAATGGAAAATGGTTTCCAGGGAAAATCTGGTCAACAAGTTCCAACAATGACTGAGGATTATTGCAATAGCGTCTCTGAAAGATATATAGAATTGTACGAAACGATTACGGGTGAAAAGTTTATAAAGGCTAATGCTAACGACTTGGAAGCTCGCATCGAAAAGAATATAATAAACTATCTTACGGGCAAATAATCTATCTCACTAACAAGTAAAAAATGAATTATAAAGTAGAGGATCTGCATCCTTATGATTCTGACCAATCAAAAACGGAACAGATAGAGGTGATGTTTGATGAAATTTCACCGGTTTATGATAAAATGAACGGTATCCTTTCTCTTGGAATCGACAACTATTGGAGAAAAGAGGCTATTAATGTACTAAAACATTATCCACATCAACATATTCTTGATGTTGCATCTGGCACTGGGGATTTTGCAATTCTGGCTGAGAAAATACTTCAACCAAAAGAGGTAATAGGAATAGACATCTCTGATGGCATGATGGATATTGGCAAAAGAAAAGTACTAAAGGCTGGTTTACAAAACAAGATATCTTTTCAACATGAAGATTGTGCGGATTTGTCCTTTAATGATAACACTTTTGATACTGTTACAGTGGCTTTCGGTGTACGTAATTTCGAAGATATCGACAAATGCTTCTCTGAAGTTGTACGTGTACTGAAACCGGGGGGTGTATTTCTGTTTCTGGAACTTTCTACTCCGGAACAATCACCGATGAAACAATTATATGGATGGTATTCTGAGAAAGTGATGCCGGTAATGTCAAACTTATTTGCAACTGAACAATCGGCTTATGAATATCTGCCAAAATCTGTACAAGTGTTTCCACAGGGACGTCAAATGATGTTGATTCTAAAGAAAAATGGTTTCAGAAATATTCGTCTTCGAAGATTAACACTTGGAATCTGTACTTTATATATCGCTGAAAAATAGAGAATGAATACGTACAGACGAAGCGTGGGATTGGCATGGACTTTGGGTTCACAAACTGAAAAATAGAGAATGGATACATACGGACTTATTGGATTCCCTTTAACACACTCTTTTTCTACTAAATACTTTGCCGAAAAATTTATTCGTGAAAATATAGATGCGGAGTACTTGAATTTCGAGATTGAAGATATTCTCGAAATTCGACATGTGTTATTGTTTAATCAGCATTTAAAAGGATTGAACGTGACAATTCCATATAAGGAAAAAGTTATTCCTTTTCTAAACAATATCTCGGATGAGGCAAAAGCAATTGGTGCAGTTAATGTGATAAAAGTAGATCGTAAACATAACGATATGTATTATTATAATCTTACAGGTTATAATACTGATTATATTGGATTTAAAGAGTCTATTTATCCACTTGTTAATTTTCAACGACAAAAGAAAGCTTTGATATTAGGAACGGGTGGTGCTTCAAAAGCTGTGAACCAGGTTCTTAAAGATTTAAATATCGAAACGCTGTTTGTGTCCAGAACTCCCCGCGATGGGGTGATAACTTATAAGGAATTGACTGAAGAGATTTTAAATGAGCATTTGATTATTGTAAATGCATCACCAATAGGAACCTTCCCTAAATCAGATACTTGTCCGGATATACCTTATACACTTCTGACACCAAATCATTTATTATTTGATTTAGTGTATAATCCTGCAGAAACACTCTTTTTGAAAAAAGGCAAAGAAAAAGGCGCTACAGTTAAAAATGGCGCCGAAATGCTTCATTTACAAGCGGAAGCTGCCTGGAGAATATGGAATACTTAATAGAAACAATATGAAACTTGAGTTACAAAGAAGAATTAATAAGGTTAAGGAAACAATTGCGTCAACAAATACTGATGCTTGTATTATAACAACATCGGTTAATCAATATTACTTGTGTGGTTATATATTTGATGGGTATTTATTAATTCTTCCGGATAATGATCCTATACTTTTTGTCAAAAAACCGAGTAATCTAACAGGGGATGGAATTGAAAACATCCGCAAACCGGAACAGATATGTGACTTTTTCAATAAATATAACTTATCTAAAATAAATCGTATTCTGATTGAATCAGATGTCATGCCATATTCTTCAACAATCAGGTTACAAGAGGCTTTGGGTAATCCGGAATTAATAAATGTTTCGCAAACAATGCGTGCAATCAGAAGTATCAAATCGGAATTTGAACTTCAACAAATTCGCGAAAATGCTCAAATCCATTCGAAAGTTTATGAACAAATTCCAAATATCTACCATAAAGGAATGACAGATATTGCATTCCAAATAGAATTGGAACATTTGATGAGATTGAACGGTTCACTTGGTATTTTTCGCTCATTTGGTGAGAAAATGGATATTTATATGGGCAGCATTCTTTCAGGTAATAATGCACAAGCAGCTTCACCATATGATTATGCTTTAGGGGGCAACGGATTAAATCCGATTCTCCCTCTTGGTGCAAATGGTGCTATCTTAAAAGATGGAACTACTTTGATGGTTGATATGGCTGGAAATTATCGCCCATGGATGGATGACATGACTCGTACTTTTGCAATAGGAGACTCTGTTCCTGAAATCGCTTACAAAGCACATCAGGTCTCAATAGACATTCACCAACAAATTGCTAAATCATCAAAAGAAGGAACTGCTTGTACAGATCTTTACAACCTTGCTATTAATATTGTTAAAGACAACAATCTTGAACCGTATTTTATGGGAACAATTCAACAAGCTAAATTTATTGGCCATGGAGTTGGTTTAGAAATTAACGAACCTCCGGTTCTTTCTCTAAAGTCACCAGATATTTTAAAAGAAGGTATGGCCATCGCAGTGGAACCAAAATTTGTTTTACCTGGTATAGGTGCTGTTGGAATAGAAAACACCTACTTTGTTCATAATCAAAGTATCGAAAAAGTAACACTTTGTGAAGAGTCAATGTTAACATTATAACATTGACTTTACACAACACAAATATCTCACTTTACTATTGATTATATACAACACACATATCACACTTTTCAATTAATTTTATAAAACGCAGATATCAGACTTTTCAACTGAATATATAAAACACAGATTCCTACTTTTATTATTTTTCACAACATTGAGATCTCTATTTACTACATTCATAAAATTTAATATACAGAATCTATATCATTTGCGTTCATAAACGATAAGTAATATTCTTAAAATCATTAATTGATACGATCCTAAAATCATTGATTGAAGCATTCTTAAAATTATAGAACATAGATCAACTGTAAGTCTTTTCGTGCAAAACCATTTGAATTTATAGCTTAACACTTAATTATTGCGTAAAGCTTTTCGATATAATTAAAGCAACTTCAAAATCCAAACTATCTCAGAGACTTCTCAGACATTCTCTGAACGCTAAAAAGACAAACTTCGGACAACGTAAACCTTCATTAAAAAGCTACAGATACCCATATTAAAAAACAACAGATACCAATTAATTAAAACTAAACAGTCTAATTTCAGACAATTTAAAACCGTGACAAACTCAGAAACTTAATTGTTTCACAGATACCCAAAACATAAAAGATGTTATTTCGTAATCCATATAAAAAACACCCAATAAGGCAGTAAGTATATAATTTGTATGAATTAAAGTATTTCGGGTTCGGTAAAAAGTATCACTTGAAGTAATCTTACCTAGGATAGCGGTTTTGTATATACACAAAAAAAAGAAGCCTTCAGG
>DHSL01000061.1 GCA_002411345.1 Bacteroidales bacterium UBA5287
TCCTTTTGGAACAGCCCCTTTTTCTCTAGATGTATTCAAGTCATAATTTATTTAATTAATTTTGTCACTAAATGCATTATTTCATAAATCTATTATTAATTAAATACTATGTTGTCGTTAAATTCTAAGTTTGTTTCCATCTTGATTCTATTGATCTCATTATCATATTCTTCAACTTGTTTCTCGCAGGATTATCCTTTCAGAAATCAAAATCTTCCTTTAAAAGACAGGGTAAATGATCTGATAGAAAGAATGACGATAGAGGAAAAAGTATCACAACTAATGAATAATACTCCTGGGATAGAAAGACTTGGAATACCTCCATATAATTGGTGGAACGAAGCTTTGCATGGTGTGGCAAGAGCGGGACGAGCAACTGTTTTCCCACAAGCTATTGGACTAGCCGCTACTTTTGATAGTCAAGCAATCTATGAAACTTTTACAATAATATCGGATGAAGCAAGAGCAAAATATAATGAAGCGCAGTCTAAATTGAATTATAATCAATATTATGGACTGACTTTCTGGACTCCAAATATCAATATATTTCGAGATCCAAGATGGGGCAGAGGCATGGAAACTTATGGCGAAGATCCATATTTAACTGGTGAATTAGGAACAGCTGCTGTGAAAGGTTTACAAGGTAACAATCCTTACTATTTTAAAACGCATGCTTGTGCTAAACATTTTGCTGTTCATAGTGGACCGGAATGGGGACGACACGAGTTTGATGCTTACGTTTCATCTCGAGATTTATGGGAAACATATTTACCAGCTTTTGAAAAACTTGTCAAGGATGCAAATGTTCAAGAGGTTATGTGTGCTTATAACAGACTGGATGGAGAACCTTGTTGTGGCAATAAAACTTTATTAAATGATATTCTGAGAAATGAATGGGGATATAAAGGAATGATTGTCTCTGACTGTGGGGCTATCAGTGATTTTTGGGTAAAAGATTCTGTAACTAAACGACATGAAACTCATTCTGACAAGATGAGTGCTTCAGTTGATGCAATTAGAAGTGGAACAGATTTAGAATGCGGTGGTGATTATAGCTCGTTGGTTAATGCGGTCAAACAAGGAAAAATATTAGAACAGGAAATAGATGTTTCTCTTAAACGTGTATTATTAGGACGATTCAAATTGGGAATGTTTGATGATCCTAAAAAAAATCCTTGGTCTAACATTTCTTCTAATATTGTCGGAAGCTTAAATCATAGACAAAAAGCATTGGAAATGGCTAGGAAAAGTATTGTTCTACTAAAAAATAGTAATAAAATATTGCCTTTGTCAAAAGAACTTCAAACAATTGCTGTAGTTGGACCTAATGCAAATGATTCTGTTATGCAGTGGGGTAATTATAATGGAATTCCTACTTATACTGTCACTTTGTTGCAGGGAATAAAAAATAAATTGCCAAATGCAAGAATCATTTATCAAGATGCTTGTGATTATTACAAAGAGCCTGCAAATGGTAACTTCAATGATGTGATGGAGAAAATCAAGGATGCAGACGTGGTTATTTATGCTGGAGGTATCTCACCAACTCTCGAAGGGGAAGAAATGCCTGTAGATATTCCTGGTTTTAAAAAAGGTGATCGAACAAGTATTGAATTGCCAAAAGTTCAGCAACTTTTTCTAAAAGAACTGAAATCTTTAAATAAACCTATTGTCTTTGTTCTTAATACTGGAAGTGCCATTGGTTTAAAAAATGTGGTCAATGATGTGGATGCATTAATAAATGCTTGGTATGGGGGTGAAGAGGGAGGAAATGCTATTGCGGATGTTTTGTTTGGCGACTATAATCCAGGTGGAAAGTTGCCAATAACATTCTATACTTCTGATGATCAATTACCTGATTATACAGATTATTCAATGCAAAATCGCACTTACAGATATTTGAAAGAAAAACCTTTGTTCTCATTTGGATTTGGTTTAAGTTATACGGAGTTTGAATTAGCAAATATTCGTTTATCAAAGTCAAACATTAAAAAAGGTGATTCAATAGTTATTAGTATTAATTTGAAAAACAAAGGAATATTCGACGGTGATGAAGTAATTCAGGTGTATATAAAGAATAACTCGGATATTCAAGGCCCAATAAAATCGTTAAAAGCATTCAAAAGAGTGCATTTGCCCGCAAACTCTTCAAAAAAAATCAATCTGACTTTGTCTGATGGTGCATTTTTATCTTTTAGTGACTTTACTCGTCGAATGGAAGTTATTCCTGGAAAATATACAATATATGTTGGTAATTCTTCAACAGAAAGTGATCTCAAATTGTTTAATATTACTATTGAATAATAAACTTGTATCATATGAAAAAAAGAGTATTTATTGTTCTGCTGACTTTGTCAATAATTTCCTGTTCTAAAAAGTATCAATATTCTGAGTTTGTTAAAGATCCTATGACTGATTCTGTTTATATACAAGATTCTGTCCAGGTGATCAAAGCAAAAAATGATACATTGGCTTATTTGAAAGCTTATGAGAAATATTGTTTTTCTCAGAAACGAAGTAAAGATATGTTTGACGTGACTGCCAAATTTGGACCAATGCCTGATTCTTTCAGTTTGGTTAATCCACAGGGCAAAGAGATTTCTAATATTGAGTTCTTTTCTAAAGATACAATGAAAACAAAAATTGCTTATAAAGTTTTTACAGGAAAAAGAACTGTTATTGAGAAAAGATATTCAATTGATCAATAAAGTCATGATTAATTTTCGCATCTAAACATTTAAAAGGTAACGATATTAGTGGACGATACAATAAAAATAAAAAGCGAACTCATATGAGTCCGCTTTTATTGATTTATCTAATAAATGATTTATTAATCATTGTTATTCTCATCATGTTTCTTAACTTCAGGTCTTTCTGGACGAGGTAACATCACTTTACGAGAAAGTTTGAACTTACCGCTACGTGGATCAATTTCAATTAGTTTTACTTGAATTTTATCACCTTCTTTAATTCCGGCATCCTCAACTTTTTCCAAACGTTTCCAATCTATTTCCGAAATATGAAGCAAACCATCTTTTCCTGGAAGGAATTCGCAAAATGCTCCATATGGCATAATTGAACGAACAGTAGCATTATATACTTCTCCAATCTCTGGAATAGCAACAATACCTTTTATCTTATTCATTGCCAAATCAATAGAGGCTTTGTTGGTCGCTGATATCTCAACGCGACCAATATTGTTGATTTCCTCAATTGTAACAATTGCACCTGATTCTTCTTGAATGCCTTGAATTATTTTTCCTCCCGGTCCAATAACTGCACCAATAAAATCTTTCGGAATCTCAATTACTTCAATACGAGGTGCATGAGGTTTCAAATCTGCACGTGGTTCGGAAATGGTTTCCATCAACTTGCCCATGATATGTTCGCGTCCGGCTTTAGCTTGAGCTAATGCTTTTTCAAGGATTTCATAAGAAAGTCCGTCTACTTTAATATCCATTTGAGTGGCAGTGATACCGTCTTTTGTTCCACAAACTTTAAAGTCCATGTCGCCTAAATGGTCTTCGTCACCAAGAATATCAGAAAGAATAGCATAATTCTGACCTTTGTTTTCGGAAATTAAACCCATTGCAATTCCGGCTACTGGCTTTTTAATGGGTACACCGGCATCCATTAATGCTAATGTTCCGGCACATACTGTAGCCATAGAAGAAGAACCGTTTGATTCCAAAATATCTGAAACTATACGAAGTACATAGGGATATCCTGTAGGAATCATCCTTTTTAATGCCATGTGCGCAAGATTGCCATGACCAATTTCGCGGCGGCCTGTTCCTCTTTGAGCTTTAGCTTCACCAGTTGAAAAAGGAGGGAAATTATAATGTAAAAGGAAACGTTCTGTACCATGATTAAGTACATCATCAATGATTTTCTCATCAAGTTTTGTACCTAGGGTAACAGTAGTGAGGGATTGAGTTTCGCCACGAGTAAAAATAGCTGAACCGTGAGGACCGGGAAGTGGACTTACCTCACTCCAAATTGGACGAATTTCAGTGGTCTTTCTTCCATCAAGACGTTTGCCTTCATCAAGGATGCTTCTACGCATTGCCTCTTTTTCAACATCGTGATAATATTTTGAAACAAGTGAAGCTTTAGCATCACGTTCTTCTTCTGGAAGACTTGCAAGAAATGCTTCTTCAATAGCTGCAAAATTATCCATGCGTTCGTGCTTGTTTGGATTCTCTGCAGTAGCAACTTCATAAGCTTTTGAATAACAGGTATCCCAAACTTGTTTGCGAAGTTCCTCATCGTTATCTTCATGATTGTATTCACGTTTTACCGTTTTACCAACCATTTCTGTCATTTCTAATTGAGCACGACAATGTTTCTTGATTTCTTCATGAGCGAACTTAATAGCTTCAAGCATTTCTGCTTCAGATACTTCATTCATTTCACCCTCAACCATCATAATGTTGTCGAGTGTAGCACCAACCATGATGTCCATATCTGCTTGTTCCAATTGCTCATAGGTGGGATTAATGGTAAACTTGCCATTAATTCGAGCAACTCGTACTTCAGAAATAGGGCCGTTAAATGGTATGTCTGATACCGCTAATGCAGCAGAAGCGGCTAACCCTGCCAAAGCATCAGGCATATCTTTTCCGTCTGATGAGAACAGAATAACATTTACAAAAACATCGGCATGATAATCGTCCGGAAACAATGGTCTGAGTGCACGGTCAATTAATCGACTGGTGAGAATTTCATTATCAGAAGGTCTGCCTTCACGTTTTTGAAAGCCACCGGGGAAGCGTCCGTTTGACGCAAACTTTTCTCTATATTCCACTTGAAGTGGCATAAAATCTGTTCCGGGGGTTGCATCTTTTGCGGCACAAACAGTAGCTAAAAGAATTGTATCACCCATTCTTAAGGTGACCGATCCGTCAGCTTGTTTTGCCAATTTCCCTGTTTCGAGAGTGATCGTGCGTCCGTCTGACAACTCGATACTCTTAGCAATTGGATTCATCATAAATTTATTGATACTTTTTTCTACTATTTAAAATTGTGCAAATTTAAACAAACTTTTCGGTATAACCGTGTAATGAACAATAAAATATCACTTTACAAGCTGAAAATAAGTAATCGAAAATTACGAATGACTCATTTTAATTTTTGGCATTTTTTGTATAAGTTTGCACTCTTATATCAACTTATTATTTTTAAATATGAAAAAACATTTTTTCAATTATCTATTTGCTCTTATTGTTGGAGTAGTAATTTTTTCGAGTTGTAAATCCGAAAAAACATTTGAAGTGAAAGGAGAAATCTCCGCAGGAGCAGGTGACACTTTATATTTGGAACATCGAGGACTGGGCGGAGTTGATATAATTGATTCTTTGAAAATAAAGAAAGATGGTACTTTTTCATTTAAAGCTCCAGCTCCCGAAAATCCTGAATTTTATCAATTACGCTTGAAAGATCAATTGGCTGTTTTTGCAATAGATTCTATGGAAACTTTACAAGTTAAAGCTGATGCGGAGAATCTTACAAATACTTTTACTACAATAAATTCGGTGGTCAATGATCAAATAAAACAAATTGATAATAAAGCAATGAATGTTCGCCAAAGCATTTTTGATCTGGCAAAGAAACATGATTTGAAAGAAATTGATGATATCACTTATCTGCAATTGGCCGATTCGTTATTAAATGAATATAAAGGTTTTGCTACTCAATTAATTATAGGAAATCCTTCTGGCGCAGCTGCATACTATGCGTTGTTCCAAAAAGTAGATGATTATTTGATTTTCGACCCAATGAACAAAAAAGATTATTCTATGTTTGGGGCTGTTGCTACTTCATGGGATAGATATTACCCGGGAACATCACGTTCAAAACATTTGTATGATTTTACTATGAATGCATTGAAAACGAGAAGACAAACAGAACGACAACAAGAATTTTTTGAAAAAGTTCCTGTGGAAACAATCAGCGAAATGCCGGATATTGTATTGCCGAATGTGAACGGTCAACAGGTATCTCTTTCTTCTTTAAAAGGAAATGTGGTTTTACTGGATTTCACTGTTTATAATGCAAAATATACTTTGCAACAAAACATGAAGCTGAATTCGGTTTATTCACAATTGGCAAATAGAGGTTTTGAAATATACCAGATATCACTCGATTCTGATGAGCATGTATGGAAGAATGTGGCAAGTAATCTTCCATGGGTTACGGTTCGAGATCCGGAATCGGTTTACTCTGAACTGTTGACAAGATATAACGTAAGAGATATACCAACAGCATTTATATTAGATAGAAATGGTAATTTATTGACACGCATTGAAAACTACGATAATCTTTTAAACGAAGTGAGCAAGTTCTTGTAATGTGAAAAGATTATAGAATAATGAACAATGAAGAACTGGAACGGGCATATAAAATAATTGAGTATACTGGTACTAATTTATTTCTGACAGGTAAAGCCGGAACGGGCAAAACTACCTTTTTGAAGAATCTTAAAAAAAAGTCACCTAAACGAATGGTGGTGACTGCACCGACTGGTATTGCTGCAATAAATGCCGGAGGTGTAACCATACATTCGTTTTTCCAATTACCTTTTGCACCATACATCCCTGGTACAAAATTTAACTTTTCACATTCTAGATTTCGATTTGGTAAGGAGAAACGAAATATCATCCGAACCATGGACTTGCTCATAATCGATGAAATTAGTATGGTGCGAGCCGATCTCCTTGATTCAATAGATTCTGTTCTAAGAAGATATCGCAATGATTCTCTCCCTTTTGGGGGTGTGCAATTGTTGATGATTGGAGATTTGCAACAATTGGCACCTGTGGTAAAAGATGAGGAGAGGCAGATGTTGAGCAAGTACTATGAAACAGCTTTCTTTTTCAGTAGCCAGGCGCTTAAGAAAACAAATTATGCTACTATTGAATTGAAGCAGGTTTATCGTCAAACTGATCCGGTTTTTTTGTCGTTATTGAATAAAGTGCGCGAAAATCAGACTGATGAACAAACTTTGTCGGCTTTAAATAAAAGGTATATCCCCGATTTTAACCCAAGCAAAGAACAAGGGTATATTCGTTTGGTTACTCACAATGCACAGGCACTTCAAATTAACGAGTTGGAAATGTCTAAACTCGAAGGACCAATGTATGAGTTTAATGCTACAATAACTGGCAATTACCCGGAATATTCTTACCCTACAGAAAAAACTCTATTGCTGAAAAAAGGTGCTCAAATAATGTTTGTAAAGAATGATCCTTCGTTTGATAAACTTTATTATAACGGAATGATTGGCGAAATAACAGAAATAGATGAGCTTGGCTTTTTTGTTAGGCCACAAGGCAGTGATCAAGAAATTGAGGTGAATCCCGAAGAATGGGAAAATACTAAGTATGAACTGGATGAAGAATCGAAAGAAATTACAGAAAAAGTGGAGGGGGTTTTCAAACAGTATCCTGTTAAAATGGCTTGGGCAATCACCATTCATAAAAGTCAAGGATTAACCTTCGAGCATGCAATAATAGATGCACATGCTAGTTTTGCTCACGGTCAGGCTTATGTCGCACTTAGTCGTTGTAAAACATTGGAAGGTATGGTGCTAAGTACAAAATTTTCACAAAAGGCCATTATCAATAACGAAAGTGTAAATGCTTACACAAATGAACTTGAAAAAAGAGTTTCCGATGATAAATCATTGGAACAAATGAATCGGAAATACAATTTTCAAGTGGTTAGTGAACTTTTTGATTTCTTGCCAATAAAAAAACTTCTAAAAAAAGAAGTGTACTTGGTGCAAGAATATTTTTCGCAACAATTTCCACAACAGCTGGAATTGTATAAACAATACCTGGAAGAATTCGAAACAAATATTCTACAGGTATCGACGAAGTTTCAAAAACAGTTTGAACAACAAATCAATACGTTAGAAGATTTTAAAGAGAATGTCTCATTGCAGGAAAGATTTAAAAAGGGGGCAGAGTATTTTGGAAAAACATTAACACCGTTTAAAGAGTACTTAGAACAGATAAATTTACCTGCTGATAATAAAGAATTTCATAAGAAATCAAATGATCTATTAAATGAACTCAATACTTTAATTGTGCAAAAGATTATGGCATTAGAGTTTATAGAACAAAACGGGTTTGAACTGAATCAATTTCTACACCAAAGGGCTCTTATTTTGTTAAAAGAACCCAAATTTAATGTCAAAGAAAAGAAGGAGAAAAAACAATTATTTATACCAACAGATATTCTTCATCCCCAACTTTTTGAACAACTTGTTGAATGGAGAAAAGAAAAAGCTAAAGAATTACAGGTTCCAGCTTATGTTGTATTGCAACAAAAAGCTGTTATCGGAATAACAAACCTTTTACCGGATAATGACGAATTGCTTTTGGCAATCCCGCATGTGGGGAAGAAAACTCTCGAAAAGTATGGCGATGAACTACTGGAAATAGTGTCGCAATATGTTGATAATTATAAAAATAAGCGTGAGTAATAATTTATTTGTAATCTTAAATTTTAAATTTGGAATATAGAAATTTAATTAGTATCTTTGTTTTTATATAAGTAGGAGAAAAAGAGTTCCGGTTTCTATCAAAGACGCCGGAATTCTTTTTTGTCGCTTTTTATGTTTTTTATTAACCAACATTATTAACTTATAAAGTATTAAAATTATGGCAGTTACTTACATGACTGAAGAGGGTCTTCGGAAATTGAGAGAGGAAGTGGCCGAAATGGAATCTATTCAAAGACCGGAAATATCTAGACAGATTGCTGAAGCCAGAGATAAGGGCGACCTCTCTGAGAATGCCGAATACGATGCAGCAAAAGAAGCACAAGGTATGTTAGAAGCTAAAATAGCTCAATTAAAAGGTATTTTAGCATCAGCTCGTGTTATTGATGAAGCGATGATAAACACTGATCATGTACAAATTATGAACAAGGTTACTCTTAAGAACCTGAAAACAAATAAGCTGATGACTTATACTTTGGTTTCGGAGAATGAGGCTGACCTGAAGTGTGGAAAAATTTCAGTAAATACTCCCATTGCAAAAGGTCTACTTGGCAAAAAGGTGGGCGAGGTGGCTGAGATAAAAGTACCCTCTGGATTAATTACATTCGAAGTGATAGACATCTCAATTTAATTAGCTAAAATGGCAACAGTTTTCAGTAAAATAATCAAAGGCGAAATTCCATCTTACAAAATAGCGGAAGATGAAAATTATTATGCCTTTTTAGATATCAATCCCTTGGTAAAAGGACACTCTTTGGTCGTACCAAAAAAAGAAATTGATTATCTATTTGATTTGGACAATGAAACATTGGCTGGGATGATGGTGTTTGCAAAAAAAGTGGCCGATGCTATTTACAAAGCCGTACCCTGTAAAAGGGTGGGGGTAATGGTGCTGGGATTGGAAGTGCCTCATGCTCACATACATTTGATTCCATTGCAAACAGAAAAGGATGCTAACTTCGCAAATCCAAAACTTAAACTCACTGAAGACGAGTTTATCGAAATTGCCCAAGCTATTAAAACACATTTATAGAATAATAAAACTAGATAAAAGCAAGAGGCTGTCTCAAAAGATTGA
>DHSL01000058.1:0-22470 GCA_002411345.1 Bacteroidales bacterium UBA5287
AGGTAGGGTTTTGTCCTGAAAATACCATTTCCATCGGTATGCAGCCTGATATCGACATAAAGGGGACGATGATCTGATGCCACTTTCTCTACTATCACTCCCATGTTTGTAAGCCTCGACCAGTTATTTTCCCTTTCTTTGTAGCCATAGATATAGTCGATACAAATTGTTGGTTCATCTGCGGGATAAGTGTTTCCATTGGGAGATACCAGCGAAGTAAAAACCTCATTTAATGAGTTTTGTTCAGGTGAATCGGGTGTTGAATTCATATCCCCGGCAAAGAAAAATGGTTTATCGAGTTTCTTTGCTTCTCTTTTTATTGCTTCCACCGATTGTAAACGATCTTCTGCGTTCAACGAAAGATGGGTACACCCAAA
This sequence comes from Bacteroidales bacterium UBA5287, assembly GCA_002411345.1. GTDB lineage: Bacteria > Bacteroidota > Bacteroidia > Bacteroidales > Dysgonomonadaceae > UBA5287. The sequence continues at coordinate 378 of DHSL01000058.1, forward strand.
ATAATAAGATCCCAACTCAACGATAAGAAGAATCCTTGCCTCTTCACGTCCAGGCAGTGCGACCCTTTTAACGCTTAAAGGTTTCTCTTTGGATAAAATCCCCACCCCATATTTTCCTCCATCATAATTAATGGCTGCCGCATAGGAGGGATACATAAATGTATTCCTGGACAACACATCAAGAACATCTGACCCATTGCTCCTATTAGTTACACTGTCCAATTCCTGAATAGCGATTATATCAGGCTTGGCACTATTAATCACATCTACTACTCGTTGATAATTCGTTACATTATCCATTCCCCGTGCATTTCTAATGTTATACGACATTAGCCTTATGGAGTTCTGCTCCTGCAGGGACATCGCGTTTGCCAAAAAGAATGTGAAAATAAAAAAAACTAGAAACAATAGGGTCTTTAGTCTATTCATAATTTTTTAATGTGTAAAAATAATTTCATTTTTATCTATGCATCCATATGCTTGTATAATTGCCATATTATTCTGAATTGTAAATGGATGATCTGAAACATAATTTCTCATTCTACATCCAAAAAACGAAACGGTTGCTTTTTTATCTCCTTTTATTAACATAAAATCCCATGATTGATTTTCCTTAACTGTGGTTAATGCGGGATTGGAACCTGAAAAAGATTCGACATTAGTAAAAGAAGTATGCCCTTCACCTTCGATAATAATTGGATGAATATTTTCTACATCTTCGCCTGTATTAGCTATAATAGAGCCTTGAGCAATCTGCCAGTTTCTATTGAATGTGTTGTTCCCTTTTTTATGAATGCCTACTGCAACACAGTCCAGATTGAAATTAGTTAACTGACCATAGGTATCTCCTCCCAAAAATATACCACCATAAGTTCCAAATGTGAAAATATCAATCATTTGAGCATTATCTGTGTGATTTATTGAATAAGCGAAGGTTTTTTTCGCAATTACAGCATCAACAACAGATGGTGAATATTGACCACCAATAAATCTCTGTATGGCTGGATTAACATGACAATGAAGCAATCTGGGTATATCGTAACAATAATCTATTTTAATGAATTCACCGCTTAACGGATACCCATAACAATGTTCGAATGTCATTAATTCACAGATATATTTTGGATCACAATTAAAATCCATCGCTAAATATTCACCGTAAAATGTGAGGCATGACAAATAGACACCTTGTGTAGAAGAGGTTCTGGAAGATTGGATAGTTGCAGGATAAGGAATTATGCTCAATGGGTCTTTTATCGTTTGTTCTGGATACCAGAATTGAATCCCTTTAATCTGGGTAGCCGATTCTACTGTAATAAAAACATTCTTCTTATCTGTGATACTGAATACACTTCCAACAGGTGTCCCTTTCTTATTTGGATTAATCGTACCACGTGGAGTCGGACCGTGAACACCTATGAGTGATACATTTTTTTTAAGTATAATGCCTCCATCAATCGGATAAGGTGTTTCAGATGGTTCAACAAATAATGCTGCCCCCCTTTCAGAAGCCCAATTAATTGCTTCTTGTAGATTTTTTTTATTGGTTTGTGGACTATTCTCAGGCAGAACATTAAAATCACGAATACTTACGTAATTATTATCATTTAAATCATTTCTATCTGTTTTTGTAAAACCGTATGTAATAACACTAAAAAAAGATATTAATAAAATCAATTTATAACGGTTCATATTTAAGAGATTTAAAAGTGTAATACTATTCTTTCATATTCATTTAGGGCTGTTATAATATACCACTGCAAGTTTAGTTAATTTATTTGTAAAAAACTCTTATTAGGAATTTTTTCTGATTTTAAATCTTTCATTTTTTAGGTTGACTCGTACCCGTATCTAATTTGGAGTTCAGAACTTATTTTTCTTCATATCCTTTTTGTAGTTCTTAATCATCTTTCCAAACTCTTTTTCTTTTTTTCGTCTCTCTTCAATTGTTGATTCAAAATGTGCTTTTTCCCGGTCCATTTTCAGATAGTTTTCATAGGATTTTTTGTCAATTTCTCCTTTTTCAACTGCTTCAATTACCGAACAACCAATCTCATTTGTATGTGTACAATCTTTATATTTGCAATTTAACGAAAGACGGATAATTCTGTCAAAAGTAGTTTCTAATCCGCCTGAAGTATCAGTAATTCCTACTTCTCTCATTCCCGGATTATCAATAATAATAACACCGCATTCAAGAACAATTAATTCCCTATGACTTGTTATGTGTTTTCCTTTATTTGTACTTAAACTAATAGAATCAGTTCTCATTAAAGTTTTTCCAGAGAGATTGTTCAATAACGTAGATTTTCCCACTCCTGAAGAACCAAGCATACAATAGGTTTTACCTTTTTCAATAGTCATTTTAAGTGCTTCATATCCATCATGTGTTTCGTTACTAATTGCAAAAACTTCAATGTCTTTTATTCGTTGTTTTATACTGTGAATAATTTCAGCTTTTTTTTGTTCATTTATTAAATCTGTTTTTGTCAATACTATTATTGGTTTTACTTTAGACGAATAACAAATTGTCAGGTATCTTTCAAGTCTGTTTATATTGAAATCTCTGTCAAGGGCTTGAATAATAAATGCATAATCAATATTTGTTGCTATTATTTGTACCTCTCCAATTTGACCAACGGCTTGTCTTGTAATCATTGATATTCTTGGAAGTGTTTTATGGATTACCGAAAAATCAATATCATAAATTGTCAATGCAACCCAATCGCCAACCGCTGGAAAATCTATACGGCTATTTGCTGAAAACCGTAAATTTCCTGTTATTTCGGCTTCATAATCACCGTTTTCTGTTTTTACAATATATCTTTCCTTATGTTCAGCAATGACTCTTCCAATCTCAAAGTCTGAAAGGTTATTCTCAACTCTTAATTTCTGAAATTTATCATTGTATCCAAAATCTTCTAATTTCATAATTTCTGCAATATTATTCTTTACACCGACCTTACATAACAAATATACTAATTTAGTAAATACAAAATTAATAACATTCATATAACTTCCTATAAACTGAATAGTTTTACTATTATATTTTAAAATTGGATGCAACAGTGAAATCATACCAAACGACACAGGTATAATAGATACTACAAAAATGAAATCAACATCGTTCCTAATGGTATTGAACGGCGTGGAAAACTATGTATACAAACGTTCTAAAGATGGTGTGCTTGTAGTACCTATAGGTTGTTTAAAAAAACAAGTGATAAAAGTGTAAACTTCTCCAAAAGATGTATTTTTCATATATCATCAAAACATTTTTCACTTTTTGCTTGACTCGTACCCAAGGTTATAGTTTATATTTGTAATCGACTTCTAAACAATGCGCAAAGTTTATGAACGAAAAATTCAAAATCAAATTAACAATCGGCGAGTTCAGCAAGCTCTGTTACGTGACAGTGAAGACTCTCAGACACTACGAAAAAATGGGAATTTTGATTCCTCACGAAATTGATGAGTGGACGCATTACCGATATTACGATGTAAGTCAGATGGAACAAATGAACAACATTCTTAGACTGAAAGCCATGGGACTATCATTGGAAGAGATCCGTCACCTTCAGGAAGAAGGTGATGATATTCCTACCTGCAATATGGTAAATAAAGCTCTCGAAAAAGCCCAAGAAGAGTTGTGCCAACTGCGAAATCGAATAGCGGCACTGCAACAGATGCAGGGACTTGCCACAAAAACAAAAGAAATGAGCACTTTTACAATTAAACCACTACCGGGCGGAACTGTCGCAAACTTTCGCAAACAAATCAAATCATATGATGAACTGGGACCGCTCTGCTGCGAAGTTATTGGTCCGGAAATGCAACGACTAAGATGTGAATGCCCGGAAGAGACGGCATATTGTTATACCGTTGATTACAACAAAAACTTCATTCCTAACGACATTGATATCGAATACTGCGAAATAGTCACCAAATACGATTCTGCCGATTCTAAAATTCTTACCTTCAGACAGATTCCTGTCGTTGAAAAAGCTCTCTGCTTTGATCATCGAGGTTCTTATAATACCTTCGGTGAATCAATGGCTATAATTTTCAAATATATTGAAGAGAACAATCTAAAGATTGCCAACGATCCTCGATTCAGCTACATCCATGGAGTCTGGGATTGCGATTCCATAGAAGATTGGCTCACAGAGATTCAAGTTCCACTCTACTAGAATATAGAAGAACTTTAAAAAAATAGATGCTTCCCGAAAAATACTAAAACACAGTAGACAATGAAATTTTACTACAATAAAATAGAAAAGAATGAAACATAAAGTTGATTTTAGAAACATAGCAGTAACTGGATTAGAATCTTCTCCTTTTGCAGATAAACTTGCTGGATTACGGGCAAACGAAGCTCGATATTTTATGAATAAATATAAAGTCGAATTTGAAGTTTCCCCAGCAAAAGAAAGCAAAGATAGAATAAAGTGGGTAAATAAAATTTTGAAGGACGAACGTAATATTGAAATTTTATCTACACCATTGGAAACAGCTGAAACATTTGTTGAAAATATAAAATGGATTTTTATATTTTATGAAAGTGGCCTAGCTATTAATGTACTTTATACGCTAGATGATCCAAAAAAACGTGCTGTAGGTTTTAAGCTATCAGAAGGTATGGATGTGCCTAAAGAACTTGAAGGAAAATTTAAATTTGCTAGACAAAAATCAAAATTAGCTGGAATAATTCGCGGTTCATTTTTTATCATTAAAGGCGAATATTAAGAATAAATATTCTCGCCTTATGCTAGTATATCCAACATTAGGGTATGTATGTATTTATTTATTTATCTTCACCTACATCTCCTTTATAGCATTTAGAACAGCTACCCGAAGGTGACGATTTCGAAGCATATTCCTATCAAATTACAACTACTTTTGATACGAGTTGTACCACTGGAAAAAGTATTGCTCAGAATATTAACTATAACACTTGTTTGTGGTTGGACTTTATTTTGTTTTCTTACTTTTTCCTTCAATGTATGTCATAAAGTTCACTCCGTCTTGCGACATTTCAAACTTTGTATTTACTAAATCTTTTTCTAGGAATAAATATGTCAGTCTGAAAATGGGTGTGTTTGCTAATTTGTTACTTGTAAAAGTAATAGATTTCTCTGCATATGTTATGGTATAGTTAATAATATGACCTTCATTATCAAAGTATATTGCATTGGATGGACTTTTACTATCATCAAAATAAACTATCATTAAATCTTCATGAATGATTTTGGGCTTTTTATCTGTCGCAGAGTATTCAGAATGACTTTTACGAATAATTATATTTCTGTCAAGGTCATATGCAAACGAAAATGTTCCTCCACCCTGTCCAGGATTCCCGATTCCTTCTCCTTTCCACTCACCCATCAACCAACTCCAATTGTCAACTGTTGAATCTTGCTGTCCAAAGCACATAACAGTCAATGAAAGTAATGTCGCGCACAATAATAGTTTTGTTTTCATAAATGCAAATTTTATAACATTCGTATTAACTAATTAAAAAGGTAGTTTACGAACTTTTTTAAAATAGGATGCAAATGGCGGAAGCTTGTGTTTCACATCAGCATCACGTTTTAATTACAAATTTAATGAATATTTAAATTATAACTAGGTAGTGGTATGCTTTATCTCCTTAGTACTTCGTACATGGCTATAAATTCAAATATATTGAAGATAACAATCTAGAGATTGCCAACAACCCTCGATTCAATTACATCCATGGAGTCTGGGATTGCGATACCATAGAAGATTGGCTTACAGAGATTCAAGTTCCGCTAAAGTAGAACTTGAACAATAGTAAATTTTTATATTCACTAATGGTCTAAACAACTTGTATTTGTTGTTTAGACCATTAGTCTTTTAGGATGTAAATTCGTTAATAAATCTACGTAAATTAAATTTATTTAGGACTCTTGGTGGGGATAAAACGGAACTCTGCATTATTGGGTGCGTTTAAATCTGTATACGTCCATACAATAATGTTGGTTCCATCTACGTTTTTCTCCTCTGAGGCGTTGACTACCATTTTGATGTTAGTCGACGGACGCAGACTAAATATATCTGCATTGTTTTCAGAATATGTATTCCATAAAAAAGGAGTGCTAACCGCTTTTACACGCGCTCCGTCTTTAATGGTTCCTGAAATACCCAGGTATTTTCCATTAGACATTTTCATGGTGACTTGGTTTTTTCCTTTGTTTTCTACATAAAATACTTGATTTACTGTTTTTTTACGTAACTCTGCTGATTCTTTTGGGTCTAAATTGAGATAATTATTCATGGCTCTAAGATTGTACCAACCGTTTACCATAGTTTTAGCAATTACGGTTGGAGACTTTTTATTCTCAGTTGTCGACTTTTTGTTTTCGGTTGCAGGTTTCCTATTATCTGCTGCAGATTTATTTTTTTCTGTTCCAGTTGTTGATTTTCGTTCTTCTACATTTATCGTATATTTCCCAATTGTTACATACTTATAACGTACTTCAATCACCTTTTTCCCGGGTGTTGAAAACTTATAGCCTCCACCACACTGATAACCGGCTCCAACCAATGTGTTTGATATTGAGGTAAAAAAGGTTATATCTTTGCCTTCTACAGGTACCTCTTTTCCATTTGCATCATGGCACACTATTTTTATACCGTCTACATAAAAATGGTCGCCTACTTTATATTCTGTCTGAATCGGGTAAGTCTCTACTCTTGCCACGGGTCTTGCGGGACCTTTGACAGGGAGAACCTCAACATTGTAAGCTGTTTTATAACCGTTAGATTCTATAGTCATAACAAATTTGCCGGCTGTAGTAAAGACTTGCCCGGGTTTAATCGGATCTCCACCTATCGTCCATTTTCTATTTTTTTCGTGAAATTGTGCCTGCTTTCCGGGTCGCATCACTTCAACTTGTCCGATACCATCAAAAGGGTCGCCCACATAAAAAGTTTCAGTTGTCCCAAAAGCCCAACACCCATCATAACTCTCAAGTGGACACTTACGACGCTGTCCATAAGCGGATGTAAAAATCACTACAAGAAAAGTTATAAGAATTAACACTTTTCTCAAATTAAATTCACTTTTTGTCATGTTTTATTAAATATATGTTTGTTTCAAAATAATAGTATTAAAATATGTCTTGCACTATGCCGCCTTTCTAAGGAACGTTTTCATCATAGTTTTGCTCAATAATCAGATATTCGTTTTTAACATTTCCCGTAACATCATTGTGCAACACACAAATCGCCTGACAAAACTTATCCATATTATTCGTTGAAGTAGTTCGCTCAGCATGATGACTTTCTGTGTCGGATTGAATAAGGCGCAGTTGAGTTTGCGTAAGCATTTTATTAAATTTTTAACCACAAAGTTATTATAAAATTCGAAAGATTTTTTATTAATTGCTAGATAGAAGCAGTGGTACCTATATCAAAACAATTAATGTTGTATCGTCATGATTCTTGATTAATTTATTTATAAACCAGTTTTATAGAACGATTCATGTTGTAAACATCCAATTCATGTGTTGTTAAATCTTTAGCATTTATTAGTCTACTGTGTTTAAGATAAGCTTCAATGAAATGACAAATGATTCTTTCTGAGATATTCATTAAACCAACTTCTCCTCAATAGCTATTCTCACTAAAACCGCAGTATTTCGTGCACCAAGTTTAAAGAGTAATTTTTTACGGTATGTATTGATAGATTCTACCGATAAGAACATTTTCTCGGCTATTTCAGGATTAGTAAAACCATCTACAATTAACTTTAAGAGTTTTCGTTCGGTAGGCGTGAGCCAAATAGATGGATTACTATCTTTTTTCATCAGCACATCTATTTCATGGCAGAGAAATCTTTCGCCTTCTGCTACTGTTTGTATGCCTTCAAGCATCTCTTCTGCCAGTGCATTTTTCAGCACATAACCTGAAGCACCGCTTTCCATCATCCGACGTACCATTGTATATTCGCTGTAACTGGTCAGAGCAAGGATTTTCAATGTGGGAAACAGTTTTTTTATTTCGCCACAAAGTGTAATACCATCGGTATCGGGTAGGCTTATGTCTAGCAGCAGTACATCGGGCAATTCCATTTTCAATAATCTTATACCCGCACTGCCGGTGTGTGCGATACCTGTTACTTTTACTTTGCAGGTTTCGTTGATAATACGTTCCAATCCTTTAGCAAAAAGTATGTGGTCATCTATTATAACTACGTTTATCATATTTCTTTTCCTGTTTTGAAATCTACGTTAATTTCCGTTCCTTCCCCGGGCAAGGAAATAATATTCATTGTACCATTAAAGGACTCTACACGGCTTTTTATGTTTTGTAGACCGTTTACGTCTTTAATGATTTCCGGATTAAATCCTTTCCCGTCGTCCTGAACGGTAAGCGAAACGCTGTCGGGTTGTTGCACCAATTCTATATTAATGGTTTTAGCCTCAGCATGTTTCAACGCGTTGTTTATAAGTTCATAAGCCGTACGATATACCATTACTTCCAATTTTGGATCTAAACGGGTATCATCGCCGAAATAATGAAATTTAGCCTTAGAAATATTTCGTACGAAGTCTTGCAATGAAGTTTTCAACCCATATCTCGATAGGGCTTCGGGCATCATATTGTGCGCTACGCGCCTGAGCTCTTTCGTGGAAGTTTCAAGCATTTCCAATGCTTGATTGAAACGAATAATGTCGTTTTCGTCTAAATGTATTCCTTTTTTCACATCATTTAGATTTAGTTTGATGGCAGAAAGCATTCCGCCAAGTCCATCGTGCAGGTCGCGTGCAAGACGGGTACGTTCGGCGGTTTCGCCATCAAGTAGGGCTTGAGTAGCAACCAGTTGTTTCTCCTGCTCGAGTTGTACTACTTTTTGTTCAGCAAGTTGTTTTTTGGCTTTGATATTTTTTTGACGAAGCAGTAAAATCACAGTCAGCAACAACAATCCAAGAATGGCAGAAACAAGCATCGTTCCGTAAAACTGCCCTTGCTTTTGCATCGAACTTATTTTTATATCTTTTTCCTCGGTTTCATATTTTGTCTGCATTTCGGAAAGAGATTGTTGGTATTCTTCGCTAGCTCTTTTATCTATCAATAATCTGTATTTGTCTAAATAATTATTGGCTTGTTGTTTATTTCCCAACCAAATATTTCCCCTTGTAAGATTTGTGTATATGTTTGTTAGTATGTTTACATCCGTAGTATCTGTTTTTAGAGCTTCGGTGGCATATGCTACACACTGTTTATAATTTTTTTCATAAAACGAAATGTTAGAAAGAGTATTTAATGATCCAGCGATAACGCCGGGGATACCCATTTCTTTTGCGATAGCATAAGATTTCAACGAATGTCTTTTTGCCATTGAATAATCCTTCAAATTAGAATAATAAATCATAGCAATCGTATTTAGTGCAATGGAATGATTGTACAGATTACCCGTTTTTTCAAACTGTTTTACTGCTTGCTGACCGTACACCAAAGCACTATCAATTATATTTCTTTCTAAAAAAATTCGACTTAATCCATCATAAGATTGTCCTAAACCTGAAGCATTATCGAGTTCTTTGTTTATTTTCTCCGATTTCCTGTAATTTTTTTCTGCTTCGTCAAGATTTTTTAATCCCATAAAGACCGCGCCCAAATTACCGTATATAGCCTGTATACGCTCTTTTTCGTTCAGTTTTTCAAATATGGGTAGCGCTTTTAAATATTGTTGAATACATTTCTGATATTCACCTTGTACATTGTATATATTACCTGTTGAAACATAAACGGTAGCTTCTATCTTTTTATCTTTCACTTTTAGAGCTTTTTCCAAGGCTTTGTTGAGATAAATTTGTGCTGTATCCATTTGGCTTTTCATATAGTAGGCTACTCCCAAACGTTGATATAACTTGGCTTCCATTGTTTCATCCTTTTGTTGCGCAGCGAGTGAAACCCCTTGTTTCGCAAACTGTTTTGATTTGTCAATATCAGTCGAAAGATATTCCCAGCTCAGCTCCTCGAAAAGTTTGATTTTTTCATTTACCGATATTTTTCCATTTCTCAGCATATTTTCCAGCGAATCTAAATTTTGTGCTTTTACATTAAAGAAAAACAGCCCTGCAAATAATATGAACAGGAATTTCTTGTCTAGAATTAATTTATTGCCAACCATAATTTTACTTGTTTTGATAAAAGACATGTAAACACAAATTAAACATTTATTTTTATTGCAAATATATAATTTTAAAAAAACTAAATTTATCCCCAAAAGGGGATTTTTTTTTATTGATACCCAAGATAATTTTGTAACAGATTCTTCAACTTTTATAAAAATTATAAATATGAAAAAGCAAACATTATTAATTGGTCTAATTTTAGTGTTTTCAGTAACAGTTAACGCCCAATCGTGGGTCGGGAAAATGGGTAATCGCGTAAAAGAAAAAGTAGTTGAAAAGGTTGAACAACGTATTGAAGACAAAGCCGACGAAGCTACGGACAAAGCGTTGGATAAAACTGAAGAAGCCGTGAAAAAATCAGGAAAGAAAAATCCACAATCAAGGAATGACGAATCCGGAGAAATGGATGAAACAAACGAAGCAGAAAATAACACAGCGTCTAAAACTTCATCTTCTCAACAAAAAATCAACGCTTCATATGCCAAATATGACTTTGTACCTGGCAATGATGTAATTTTTGAAGACGATCTGAAGGGCGAGCAGAAAGGCGAATTCCCCAGCAAATGGGATTTATTGGAAGGAAACGCGGAAATCGCTCAGATAAACAATGAAAACACCCTTGCCCTGATTGGTTACACATATATTACTCCTTTTTTCAAAGACAAATCTTTCAAATTACCCGAAGAGTTTACATTAGAATTTGATTTACTGATTGATGGTTTGGAAGGTGAAACAGCCGTAGAATTTCTAAACAACAGTGACGAGGTAATTGCAAATTCAACTTTTTGGAAAGATAATACCCGTTTTTTGTTCAATTGGAATAATAATACCAGCGAAAAAACAAGTGAAGATACCTATGACAACAGTGAAGGTTGGCACCACTATGCTTTGTCATTCAACAAAAGAGCAATGAAAGTGTATATGGATGATAAACTTGTAACTAACATTCCGAATATGGACGAAAAACCTGCGAAAGTAAAATTCTTTGCCCGTGGCCCGGAGGACAATAGCGCTTTTCACATCAAAAACATCCGCATTGCTAAAGGCGCAATGCCGCTGTACGATAAGCTGATGACCGACGGCAAAATAGTTACCTACGGAATTACGTTCGATGTGGGCAATGCCACTATCAAGCCGCAATCGATGGGAACAATAAACGAGATTTTCTCCATAATGCAAAAATATCCCGAACTCAAATTTTCGGTTGAAGGCCACACCGATAACACGGGAAACGCCGCAACCAACCAAACCCTTTCGGAAACCCGTGCCAAAGCCGTTTGCGACAAATTGCAGCAAATGGGCATCGATAGCAACCGTCTTTCAGCCAAAGGATACGGAATAAACAAACCTATCGACAACAATGACACGGCAGAAGGTAGAGCTAAAAACCGAAGGGTAGAATTTGTGAAGCAATAAAAAATTATGAGAAATTTACTAGCATTTTTTCTGTTCCTGTTTTTTGCGACTTCCGTTTTCGGACAGGTCAATATACCGACTGAAATTCAGCAAATTATAAACAAAATGTCAACCGGAAAAGAACTCACCGAGGTAGAAGAAACAAAATTAGAACAGTGGAGTGAATCATTGGAGAACCAATATGGAAATTCAGAGAATAAAAATGCATCTACAACTAAAACGACTGCAAAAGCTGATTCATCGCTTTGTCCACGCAAAACTACCCTCGGCAGTCTGACAGAATTAAACAGGGAGAAGTATGTACAATTGGCTCAGTCGTTAATGACAACTTATGCTCCAAAAACAGGCGATTTATTAAAGCTTAAACAGACCCTTCAACAATCATCTAAAAAAACTGATGGCTCGGATTTAGGTGCGGCTTTTGTCATGATGGGAGCAGGTTCGGCTTCCATTTATGTCATTGCCTGGAGTGCGGCAGAAATTCCGGATGACATTTTAACGGCAAATAATCTAGGGGTTGTGCTGAAAGACATGGGCGAATATGCAAAAGCCATTCAGGTACTAAAATATGCCGACAAACTAAAACCAAACATAGGATTAATATTGTGTAATTTAGGTTGGGCATACAGGGAAGCAGGGGATTACACCAATGCCCGTATCATGTTTGAAAAAGCGCTGAAAGCCTCTCCTGAAATGGATTCTCCAAATTTGGGACTGGGTTTGATAGAAAAATGCGAAAGCAACAACTTGCTAGCTGCCAAATACTTGCGCAAAGCATTAAAAAACAAATATTCTGCCGTGGGATTCAGTGCCATGAAACAAGCTGAAGCCGCAGAATCAAACAACAATCAAAATTCAGAACCGTTGACCGATAAAAAAGAAAATAACGGATCTGTTTCAATTCCAGAACTTCCGGTATATCAACAGATTGATAAAACAGCCGCACAAGAACAATCTATTGCTCAATACATGTCCAAATTAGACTCTCGCACACAACAGTTGATTTCAGAGCTTAATTCAATTGTTGAAATTATCAAGCAGCAACAAAGCCGTGCACTAAAAACTCCCGATAATGGGGTTGTCTTCAGTCGTGATTTTGCCAAAGAAATTATGATGTATGACGATGCTACAGTGCTCCTTTTTGGTGAAAACAGTTACTTTGCAAAAATCTCAAATAATAGAAATAAGTTAATCGAACAAGATTATAACATGCTCAATGATCCTTTTATTTTAAAAAAAATGGAAGAGCTAAACAAACTGATACAAACCTGTAAAAGTGAATCTTGCTTAAAAAAAATTGAACTATTAAGCTATCAAATCTGTCAAAAACAAAAGAGTGTGATAGAAACCATATTTTCCGACAGTTTCAAACGTTACGCTGAGATGAATGGAACATTTAAAGAAACAGTCAATGATTTTATTGCGTTTACCGACCCTATCCTCGAAAACATTTATGCGCCCAGTCTAAATAGAGTGTACAATATTAATAGGGAATTACAAATCATCGAACATCTAAAACTGATGGTAGGCTATGCTGCAAACGTTGCCGAAATTGGCAGAGGATACAACGAATTAAAATGTGCCGAACCTCAACCTGAAGAACCTGAAGAGGTAGAAGAACCCGAACTACCTGAGAGTAAAAAAGACTGTCCGTTGGGAAAAGATGGTATTAAAGCCGAAATGGGAATAGTGTCATTCGAATTAAGTTGTGAACATGTAAAATTATCAGGCGGAGAAGGGATACTTTGGTCAGTTAAGCGTGATTTCATAAAACACGAAACTTCGATTTGGGGAGGCGTAGGAGTAAAAAAGAGTTTAGGGAATAACCTCGCGGGGGAGGCTTCCATCGGCGCTGAAATGACTTTCGGACAAGGAGATGCTATCAAAGATATTGCGTTTACAAGCAGCGTGAAAGCGGGATTAGGCGGTTTGGTTGAAAATGAAATCAATGGTAGGTTTTCATTGGAAGGCGGACCCACAATTGAATCTTCCGCAAATATGATTAAGCCTGGTTTGTCAGATATTATGGGACAATAACAGCTGCCATGAACTCAGGGAAAAGTGAGAAGTATATATGACGATGTGCCGTTATTGAATGCTGAGCGGAAAAATATAATAGCTCTGCCATTTTAAATATCAATAGGTAATGAGAAAAATTCTGGTTGTTTTACTTTTTATATTTCCGAATATCTTTATTCGGGGTCAGGAATATTCCGACAAAACCGTAACCGTAGGCGAAGATATCTTTTTACCCTACTTGAAAGGCAAAGTTTTTAACCGAATTCCAAAAAACGATACGAACTATCAAAAAATATTCGGTTTGCTGCAATCGGCTGAAGCTGTTGGCAAGACTCAAGGTTATGAGGTAGAAGCATATAGCAGTGGCGAGAACCTATTTGGCGAGATATCCTTTATCCCGTATATGTTGGAAGGAGACAAAACGGTGCGGGCAAGGACGGCAAGTAGCCTGAAAATTTTCTTCAATGATATAATGATGCTTTGGCAACCGATAAGTTTGGACATTCCCAATATTTATTATGCCCCAATAAAAAAAGGAGAATTTATGGGATATCCTATTTACGAACAGGGCGGTGTAGAAAAAACAATCATATACAAAAGCACGACACCGCTATTTTTGCCAGTTTCACGCGAAGAATATTTAATGGCGCTCATAAAATCGGAAGAGGAAAAGCAAAAAAAAAATGGTGCACCTATATCATCGGCACGGATGTCTGTCGAAATAGAGAAAACATATCAAGAACTGCTGAAAACCGACAAAGTCGCCGCCGAAGAGTTCAAGCAACAGATGAAGGGTTTCAAAAACGACATTGCTGAAAATAATGCTACAGAAGACCTTGTCTCTTTGTATCGGAAAGAATTGGAGAAACTTTCGCCCTTAGCAAGGAAAAAACAGGCCTATTACGCGATCTATGCTATGGAGAAATACGGCAATTTTTCGGGACTTGTGCCCGAAGGCGAACAAGGCAACGCCACCGCGTTAGTAAAACCTAACGACAAAGCTTTTCCAATGGGTTCCCGTGATATATACCTAATGGTAGTAAGTTGGGATTTAATCACACCACAACAATCCGAAGAGAATTCACCCCGTTTGTATCAACCGCAAAATAACTTCGGTTTCTCACTTACGGACGATAAAATGTATGAACTATACAATAATCAAGTTCTATGGAAACATATTATCGGGCTGGTTAAGTAAAGAAATGGATTTAAATAATGTGTCATCTGAAAAATCCAAAAATTCAGAAAAAGAAAAACAACATATTAAGATCTTCATTAAATAGAGAACAAAAAATTATTTACCAAAACAAAACTTACTAAAGAAATTGCCAAGTATCTCATCAGTCGAAAACTATAGAGGAAAGATACCGCCCCCTCTGACATTGAAGACTATCGAAGTGTTACGGCTCGTTAAGGACTTGATACATACGATAACGGCAGACAATGGAAAAGAATTTGCGAAACATCAGGAAATAGCAAAGGATTTGGAAATTTCTTTCTATTTTTGTAAACCGTATCACTCTTGGGAACGTGGTGCAAATGAGAAAACATACGGTATTTCCGACAGTACATCCCAAAAGGAACGGACTTCAGTGAGATAACCGACGAATTTGTCAGGTGGTTCGAAAACAAACTCAACAACAGACCCGGGAAAAGACTCGGATACCTCACACTAAACGAAAAATTTAATTTATTATTAACTAACAAGAATTCAGTTGCAGTTGCAGGTTGAATTCACCTTATACTAATTTTACAATAGTATAACCTTATTGAAAGATAAATACTTATGAGATTATTTATATTATCTATGAGCATCGTATATAGTTTAGTATCAATCCAATTATATGCTCAATCAATTGAAGAAAAAAGTTTACATATAAAATTAAAAAATCAAGGTATAGATCGTGAGTGTTATTTTTATAAACCAAAGGATTTACCTACACAATCTCCTTTAGTGATAATATTACACGGGTATGGTGGAAATGCACAAAACCAGACTAGTAAATTTATTGATTTAGCTGACAAAGAAGGTTTTGCCGTTTGTTATCCGCAGGGAGCTAAAGATAGAAATAATCAGAACTGTTGGAATGTAGGCTATCCTTTTCAATCAGATTATACGATTAACGATTTGCAATTTATTCGTGATTTGGTTACATATTTGCAAAAAGAATATCACTTAAGCGAAAAGAATATCTTTCTAACGGGTATGTCTAATGGAGGAGAGATGTGTTATCTGTTTGCTATGGAAAGTCCACAAACATTTCAAGCCATTGCTTCGATAGCTGGACTAACATTGACAAAAATGAAAAGAGTATATTCACGCCCGGTACCATTTATGGAAGTACATGGTACAAACGATAAAACCTCTTTATGGGAAGGAGACCCAACCAATGCTGGAGGATGGGGATCTTACCTCTCGGTTCCTGTAGCTATCAGTTACTTAGTTGCTACCAATAAATGTACGCATGAAGTGACTGAGCATTTACCAAGACTTCGTAACGAAGTGATTCTTCATAAATTTATGGGTGGACTTCCTGCTTGGGAAGGAGGACCTGAGGTAGAGGTTCGGCTATATGAAGTAACACAAGGCGATCATAGTTGGGCAACTATAGACATGGATACAGAAACTGAAGTATGGAATTTTTTTAAAAAATATATTAAGTAAATTAATAAAACTTTTATCAATTTACTTACTTTTGTATACGTTACTTTATCTTAAAAAAATATACAGCAATGAGAAAAATGTCATGCTTATTAACTTTTCTTCTTAGTATTAGTATTAGTTTGTTTGCTAGTGAAAGAGTTGCTATTTGGCCAAAGGATAAAATGCCACATAGGCAAGATCATCAGATAGCTGCTATGACAGACGAGGCTGGGAAAAAAGATTTTAATGCTGACAAGAATCGGATAGCTTACTTGGAATGGTACGATGCACCAGCTAAGGAAGTACGTAATGGAGGATGTATGATTCTCATTTCAGGCGGTTCTTACGAGAACTGTTGTGATGTAGGACTTATTAAACTATGGAACGAAACATTTACTCAATTAGGATTTCAATGTGTAAACTTTGTATATAGGACACCTAGACCTGTAGGGCTTCCTATTTATCAAACTGCATGGGAAGATGGACAACGTGCTGTTCGTAAAGTGCGAAGTGAAGCTAAAAAACGTGGATTTGATCCAGATAAGATAGGAGTTATATCTATGTCGGCAGGTTCGCATTTAGCTTTATTGCTGGCTACTAGTTCGCAAACATCGGCTTATGAAAAAGTGGACCAAATAGACGAACTACCTTGCAACATTAATTGGGCGATTGTTAATGCTCCAGCCTATGGTACTACCGATGCAGAAACAGGTATACCTGCTAGTCGACAAGGATATGGAACGGATGTGAGTTTGAGTAAAGTTTTTAAATTTGATGAAGGAACCTGTCCGATGAGTCTTCATCACGGAGGAACTGATATTTATTCTTCACGGACTTCTACTTTGATTTATCGCCAACTCAGACGAATGAATATACCTGCCGAATTACATCTATATGCAGATAAGGGACATGGCGCTTTCGGACTAGAAAGAGGAATTGAATTTATGCGCCAAATGGGATATATGGGTAATCTGGAAAAAGAAGAAGAATTGATGAAGCGATATGCTTCCGATGATAGTCGTACCGATTATTTTAAGATAAATATTTGGCCAGATGGAAAAACACCAGATATTCAACCTAATCAATGCACACCTTATTTAGAATGGCATACACCAAAAAATCTAAAGACAAAAGCGATACAAATTATATTCTCGGGCGGAAGTTATGAGGGTAACAACCCTGATGGTTTTGAAGTAGCACCTGCCCGTCGCTATCTAAATGAAATGGGAATAACAGTCGTAACATTAAAGTATCGTACACCTAGACCTACTACAGGGTTATCTAAACATACCACAGCTTGGCAAGACTTGCAGCGTACCATCAAAATCGTACGAAGCGAAGCGTCTAAACGCGGGCTTGATCCAGAACGAATAGGTATTATGGGTAGTTCTGCAGGTGGGCATTTAACTTTGATGGGGGTTACTTCATCTTTGCATCAGTCTTATTTGCCTATTGACGAAATTGATAAACTTCCTTGTAATGTACAATGGGGAATTGGTATTTATCCTGCGTATGCACTAACCGATGGCTCGGAACAAACCAACATAGGTAAAGGTAATGAAGATAGTGCTGTACTCGTTCCGGAATTCTCTTTCGATTTAAAAACTGCTCCCATGCTATTTGTACACGGAGATGCTGACGGATGGGCTGCTATGAACTCAGTAAAGACTTGGGAAAAAATGCAACAAATGGGAATTCAGAGCGAACTTCATACCTTAGCTACGCGTGAGCACTGTTTCCAGGTCAAAGCATCTCCAGGAACAGGGAGCTACACTTACCTGGAACGTATTTGGGAATTCCTTTCCTCTAAGGGATTTAATAAAGAATAGTTTAAAATCGCAACTTGATGGTATGAATAAAATACTTGTAATTAGAAAGGGAGCCATTAAAGATTATTGGAATAGTAGTATGGACAGGAATAATTGTTATCTTTGAACAGTGAGATTACGAAAATACATATCAATAATTTACACGGACTAATCCTATTTATTGAAGCTTTTTTTATGGGTAAGTTATTCCCCAAAGAGTATATATATGAAATGCAAGATTGGAATAATATTTTTATAGTTGGGACTGTAAATCAAGTTGCACATCCCGATATTTCATTCAAAACAATGATTAAATTGGCGCAAATAGTAATAAAAAACTAAGAGTAACAATAATACAGGATAATAAAAGCAGGATTATTTTACAGTCTCTTTTCTCCCAACAAACCGTATTACAGAAGCTGTCCCACTATGATAGTTCCCTTCCTGCAACTCAATCTCCTTCTCTTTGAGTTCCAGAATCGAATATTTATTATAGTCGTTTTGAATGTCCTGGATGGTATATAAAAAGTCTATATTTCTCGGACCGCCAACATTACTGTTTTTCTTTTGATACTCGATATGATTCTTACTGAATAGTTCTGCTATTATAACACCACCCGGGCGTAATAATTTATAAATTGAATCCTGTAACAAAGTACTTTCCTCTTTGGCCAAATGCATATATATTAATGCCACAGCGTCAAATTGCTCATTTTGATAATCAAGATTCTGTATCTCACCCACTCTGTAATCTATTTGCACATTGTGTTTTGATGCGAGTTTTTCTGCTTTCATCTTTCCTGCCGAACTTATATCATATGCCCATACATCCCAACCCTTTTGGGCAGCATAAACAGAATTTCTCCCCTCCCCTTCACCGGGGAGTAAAATTTTTCCAACAGGTAACTTGTCCAATTGTTCCTTAAAATAGTTATTTGGCAGTTCACCATATACATATTCATCACTTGAATATCTGTCATTCCAATTATCTGCTATTTTATTCATAAGAATTTGATAGAATAATAAAAATCATTTCATCACTTTATCTTAACTTGTTGTTCTATTTTTGGGGAGAATCATAGTATTCCCCCCCCAATAATATGAAATAAACGCTGTCTTTATGTTTGATTGATTCCTTAAATATTTCTTTTATAATGCAGGGTGAGTTTGTGGGTAGTTTCTTTATCTTTTTAAATAACATTACCCGGGTAAATTAGAGAGCACCTATTTTCCTATAAGTTTATTTTCTCCTCATCATATGCATTAATCCTCCTCCATTTTTGACATTTGTGAAACCCATTTTGCGAAGCATCTGCTGGCCATAAGCCGAGCGAGCACCCGAAGCGCAATAAAGGGTGATATCACGAGATTTGCTGCCAAGCTCATCTATTCTTTTTTCTAATTCATCTAACGAAATGTTGATGGCGTTCGGATATGCTCCTCTTAAAAATTCCATAGGTGTGCGAACGTCAACCACTAATGGTGTATTGGCATTTGTAGTTAGAGAAGAGTCTTTTTTCTTATCCATAACAATATCTTCCCTGGTCTTATCTACTGTTTTCCTTTCCAGTTTTGGTAAATTTACTCGAATATTATGGAAACCGATTGCATAGGTTTGGCGCTGTAATGAAATGAACCCACCTGAAATATTGTATACATTATCGACGCCTGAATTCTTGAGCATGCGTAACGCTTGGTGACCTTTCTTGCCTGTTTCGTCGTACACTAAAATGTTGGAATCTTTAGGAATCGATTTAAGTTCTTCATGAAGCATTTCAAGCGGCACATTGTAGGCACCATAGATACTTCCTTTTTCAAACGAAAACGTGTCACGTACATCAATTACAATGGAGTTGTGATCTTTTACCCATTCATCCAACTCGCCAACAGTTATTGAAGGACTGAAACCGCTCTGTTGATTCTCGGCTGTATAAGCGGCCATGTTCATGACATCATTAGCCGTCCCAAGTGGAGGAGAATAAGAAAAATCAATGTCTGCAAGGTCATGAATAGTGAGATTCCCTGCAATTGCAGATGCTATCACATCGAGACGGCGGTCGGCGCCTTTGTAACCAGCAGTTTGTCCTCCCAACACAGCTCCAGTTTCAGTATTGTAAACCAGCATCACTGATACATTTTCTGCTCCTGGATAATAAGCAGTATGATGCTCTTTATGTACTACCACTGCTTTTGCAGGAATACCTTCAGCAAGAGCTTGCTTAAGAGAGAGACCCGTGATACCCGCAACAGCTTCAAACACACGAAGGATTGATGTTCCCATCGCGCCCTTGTAAGCATGCTTGCCTCCCATCATATTCTCAGCAGCAATCCTTCCCTGACGATTGGCTGGTCCCGCAAGCGGAATTCTAACTCTTTTGCCTGATACCCGATTTTCTACTTCCACCATATCTCCTGCAGCATAAATATGTTCATCTGAAGTTTGTAAGTATTCATTCACCAGTAAACCACCCGATTCGCCAATTTCAAGACTGGCCTCAGTTGCAAGTTGCAAAGTAGGACGAACTCCAATCGACATCAGAACCATATCGGCATCTATAATAGTGCCATCGTTGATTTTTACCGATTTTGATGTAATGCTTGTGACACTCTTTCCCGTATGAATATTCACTCCATATGAAAGCATTTCCTGCTCAATATATCCTGCGGTTTCGGCATCCATCACAGACATCACGTGCGGCATCATCTCAATGAGATGCACATTCAACCCACGTTTCACTAAAGCTTCTACCATCTCAAGACCAATAAAACCACCGCCAATTACGACTGCACTTCTGGGAGATTTTTCTTCGATGTGCCGATATATATTATCCATATCGTTAAGCGTCCATAAAGTATAAACATGGTCCAAATTAGCACCCTCAATGTTGGGCTTAATTGGACGACCTCCTTGAGCCAACAGCAATTTATCATATTTATGATTCTTGATATCGCCGGTTCTAACGTCCAAAGATGTAACAGTTTTGTTTTGTCTGTCAATGTTGGTAATACGTGTGTTCACATGCACATCCACTTGATATTGTTCGTTGAAGCTCTCAGGGCTTTGCAGAATCAATTTCGAACGACTTTTGATATCACCTCCAATATAGTAAGGGAGACCACAATTGGCAAAAGAAATGTCGGGGCCTGTTTCAAACATCGTGATACTTGCATCGGACGATAACCGGCGTACCTTCGCTGCAGCTGTTGCTCCTGACGCTACACCCCCTACAATAATAATTTTTTCCATATTTATGTTTATAGCTTTAATTGTATGCTTACTTTTAAATTTTGCGCAAAAATACAAAGAAAATAGAAACATGTACATATGTTCATATGTTATATAAAATAAATTAATGAGCTATTGATGGGTATTATTAGTTGATTGAAAAAAAACTGCTAAATAGTCGGCTATTTTATTTGATTGTAGCCGATTTTTGTTTTGCTAAATAATCATATACAAATTATTTTAACAGATTCAATCCATCTTTCGCCGACTTATCAGATGGGGAGATGTATTGAATTGCTGTTTGAGCATAGCGAGTTCAAATCAAATAGTGAGCGGGTAACAAGCGGGTGATTGAATTATTGAAGCCGAGAAAAATATTAATAATCCAGAAAAAGAAAAACGATTTCAAGGACTATCCTAAAATAATTGAAACTTCACTTTCCGATACAGAAAGTGCAAATAATTGAATATTAGATATTTATTCTTTTACCGATACAAATTAACGTTCACATTCTATTTACTTGTTTTTGATTATCAGATAGTTACAAAAGAAACTCCGTTTTTTAGGCTTATTCGATGTATATCAGACAATTACATTTCCTAATTTGTACCGAGTTTGTACCGCATTTCCTTGAGTTTTAACCATAAACCACTGTAAAACACTATAGATAAACATATTGCATTTCCTATCTTAAGTTCAAAAAACACCTTTTTACAGTTTTTCTTTTCTTTATTGTTTTCTTTGCCTTTTCCAGCATAAGAACTAATCCTTATTTATAATTATCCATTTCCCTGATTTTGTAGCTCCTTCGTG
>DHSL01000058.1:22798-33540 GCA_002411345.1 Bacteroidales bacterium UBA5287
TTTCCGCTCCAAACCCTTCATCTAAATATTTCTCAGAAATATTCTCTGTTACCCTAAATGCCGTTACTAATGAGAAGTCAAAAACAGCCTTCCCATTTCCGTTTTCCATTAATTCCTTTTGCACTCGATACACACCACGACTGAAACGATTGACATAACCCAATACCTTCATTGCTTCAGCAATAAACGGATTGCGGTAGTCACTGACATTCGGGAAGTTATCCGGCGTTACCTTTCCGTACAATCCGCCAGGATTTTGCACCTCTATTCGATCATCATATTCATAAAACTGCACGGGAGCATTGGTTTCATAATCACGGTGCATGATGGAATTCATTAAAAGCTCACGAGTTGCCCAATAGGGATACTTCGAAAAAGTTTCTTCACGCAGTACGCTAACGGGAATGGGGCGTTTCTGTGCAATACTTGTTTCTATGAAAGTGTCAATCTTAGGCAACTCACGACAAAGATTTCCACTAAACTTATGTTCATTAATAATGTCTCCGGCACGATCTTTTCCTTTGAAACGAACATACTGAATATAGGAGCCGTGTAAATAACGCTCCGGATTTATTCCAAAGAGAACAATAGCTCCATTAGTCGGGCAATTATAACGCAAATCATACAGTCCGAGTGAAGCCAGTTGCTTATCAATAGTACGTTTATCTTCAGAAAGCACCTCTTCGGCAACTGCTTTGGGCAGGTACTCTTTTTTGATGATGGCTATATCCAAATCATCAAGTGTTGTACCCAAACAGGGCATTGCGTCAAACGTGTGTACGTTGGACAACCGACGTTCGGTCAATATTTTTTCTTCCGCTTCAGTGGCGATGCTTTTACGTGGACCAACACGCACCCAAATACGCCCACGATAGCGAACGGGTGGAAATTCTGAAGGCTGAACTTCGGCAACTAAAACATCGCCATCGTTGAAAGAGAACTTCTCGACTGTCATCACGGGTTGCGGCAGGATATTACCGTCTGTACGGATATTTGATATTTTCAGCAACAGCTTATCATCTACTTTTAATCCGGACAGTTTTCCATTATCGTGTGCGCCTATTATCAAATAACCGTTCTTCCCACTTCCCGAAACATCATTGGAAAAGGCACAGATAGCTTGACAGAACTTGTCCATATTGTCCGTGGAAGTTGTCCGTTCAATGTGAGCACTTTCGGTGTTGGAAAGAATATATTTAAGCTGGGAGTGGGTAAGCATAGTTATTAATTACCTATTTGAGTTAGATATTTATGAATTACTTCCGTCAGAGTATCGGGGGTTAGTAATTCCTTTGGGCTACATCCTATTATATGCGGAATGTATTTGCCATTTTTCAATTCGGCAATAATATTAGCTTTCTCATTTCCTTTTCCAGAATGATGAAAAATTTGTCCGGTAACAATTAATGAATATTTGCTTTGTCCTTTCTGCAAAGAACGAAGTATTTTGCTGTTTTGCAGTTTTGCATTGTCATAAAAATCAACGGACCAATCAATTGTATCAACTCCAAGTTTCTGAAAATGTCTATTCAGTTGATTTCTAATTAAAGCTTCATCAGAAACCTCTCCCAAAATACAAATATTAAAAGGAGTTGGCACAGAGATTTCAACAGCATCATCTTCTGTTTTCTTGATACTGTCAGAATGTTTGAACAAAATTTCGATATTTGACTTGTATTGTTCATTTATTTTTCTTGCTTCTTCCAGTTCCAACTCTGCTAACTCACGTTTAAAAGCCTCGTCCTCCAATTTGGACAAGGAGTTTTCGTACTCTGCAAACAATTCTTTGTATTCCTCCTCACTTTTAGACAGTTTCTCTTTACTTTCTATTTTTGCCGAAATTTGAAGTTGTTGGCTCTTGATGAATTTTGTTAAACGTCTTTCATAGATAGCTTCAAAGCTATCTAAATTCATATCATTCAGGTGTTTGAAAAAATCAAAATAATCAACTGGGGACAGGATATAAAACCGTGTTTTTTCTTCTGAATTTGTATCCAGACGTGTTAAATAATCTCTTCCGGCTAATAATTTATAGTAGTTGTCCGCCTTGAAATCCTTATCATCCTTTATTTCAACAATGATTGTTTCTTTTTTTGTTTTCAGAATGAAATCAGGATAAAAACCATACAAAAAACCATCTTCCTTCTTGTAGGCAATGCTAAAATATTTTGCTTCGCCCTTTCCATTCTTAAACCACCATTGCAAATAATCATCAGAAGCCTCCATCCTTGCAATGAAATCTTTTTCAGGTTTGGATAATTCCGAATTACCGTTTTTATTTGTTTTTGCTAAAAAACAATTCGTATCTTCCTGTTTTAATATTGATTTTGTAGAAGGTTTCACTTCTTCAAAATTTGAAAAGATATTCACAAACGTTGGAACTTCCCAATTTGGATTAGTTATTGTCTCATCTGTTTTTGTTGGCAAATTTTTATATAAATCCTTCGCTTCTTCTATTGTTGTCTTAAAATTACCATAATTCCCCTTACTTTGGCTCATCACAATAAGTTGGATAATGTCTTCATCGCCAATTCCAAATTCATTTTTAAACCAAGATCTAATAGTGGTTTTTAAAATATTTTGGGAGCGTGCCACTTCATAAGGTGCCACAATCTGTCGTATGAATGTGTCATAACTATTTTGAATTTCAGCCTTGCTCTTTTCTATTGTTCTAGAATTGTCAAAAGCGACATCCTGTTCTTTATCCAATTCTTCGATTTTTCCTGAAAGTTTTATCTGTTTTGATATTTGAGTAACATTTGTATTTATCTTTTCTTTCAGATTGTTTGCTTTCGCAGCCTCATTAAATACAGTTTTAAAATCACCCGAAAGTCTTGTTAGTTCTCTTTTTCTACGGATATGTTCATTAAAAAGTTGTGGTCTTTTATTATAAATTTCATTATCAATAATAAGTTTTTGTTCACTAACATAGTCTTTTGCAAGTTCTTCTACTATGGTAAAAGCATTTGAAGCAGAATATACATAGCCAACATTTAATTCTGGCTTGTCTTCATAATGCATTTGTTCAGGCATACGCATAATTCGCCCAAGCGTTTGAATGTTAAATTCAAATCGTTCGTTATTCCACTCTCGTTGCAGAAATAGAATACTTGCTCGTGGACAATCCCATCCCAATGCTATAGCTTCCTTAAAAATCAACACTTCTACCGGACTTATATTACTTTCAACATCTTCTTTATTTCGTTTGTCTTCTGAAAGCCAAAGTGCTAATTTCCCACTCTGAACACTAATACCTTGATTACTTAATATCTCTATAATTTCATCTTCGGGCTGTATTATGTCATTTGCTTTCTTGTTGGGGATTTGGATAAGTAATAGTGGATTAATATTTGTACCCAAGCTTTGATATGCTGTTTGTAGTTGTTTGCGTTTGCGTAAGGCAAACAAAAGCAAATCTTTATTGCTTTTTACCTGCTCTTGCTTGGCTGCATTTATCTGTATCTCTTTTTTTATCATTCCTTCGCGAATTACGGCTTGCAAAGGAATGTCAATTAAAGTGCCTGTTGATGGTTTTGGAGTTGCAGTAATTTCTATTACCAAACGGGGAGAAATAATATCAATTAACTCTTGTGACTTGTCTGTTTTAGCATTTCGATGGCTTTCATCAATAAGCAATACGATGGTTTTGTCCTCGTCTTTGGTGTTTTCCACCACTGTCTGTAAATTCCAATTCAGTTCATTATCCACCCGAAATAAAGAATTTTCTTTATTTATACTTTCCCAATTTACAAACATTATTTCGTTTTGCTCAATGGTATTATTGTTCAGTTCTGAGTTTGTCAGACATTCAAGCAAACGTTCATCTTCAAAGTAACGAGACAAACTATTTAAACTTTGTTCATGCAATTTGTTTACCGAAATCCAAATAAAAGCAAAAGCAACGTTGGGATTTTCTTTAACAATGTGTGTCATAGCTTGCGAAACCATATAGGTTTTGCCGGAGCCGGTGGGAGCTTTAAATACAATCGTACCGGTATCTCTGTCTTCATCTGTCAAAATTTCGGTTGCCGTATCAACTAATCGTCGGACATATTTCTTCTGATATTCTATTTCTTTCATTTTTTACGCATTTTTGAGATTTTACGGTAAGTATTTAGTATTGCTTCAGGGATAGGTTTTACAGTAAACTTAATATCAAGATTTCCAAAATCATCAGCCTCGTATGTGTGATCATAGCTGAAAACATATATTACCGTATCTAAATCACCTTGTTTTTCATTTAATTTCTTTACACATTTCTCAATGCTTTCCTCGTCGTAAATAATAGCTGTTTGCTTTGCAGCATTTTTGAAAATTGCAAATTCACTTTTTGAACTTCGTTTCACGACATTTTCAAATGTATTTTCCGCCATACAGAGCAGTTCTGTACTTCGGTTTACCAATTCCCGCTTATCTTTGTCGGATTTAACATTTGGCACAAAACTTTGCTTAAAATATTTCACATTGGCGAGTATTCCATCCTTGTCGGCATAGCCATCTATCACTTTTTTTATGCGGGGGTAAGTTACTTCCTCGCATATATTGTTTTCATTGTTCGTACAAAGTATAAATTGACGATTTCCACCATCTTCTTTGTTTAATTCCAAAACAGCGTGTCCAGTTGATGCACTTCCTGCAAAGAAATCCAAAACAATTGAATTATTAGTATGAGATAGAAGTTCTTGAATTAAAGTTATTGGCTTAGGATTTTCAAATTTGTCTTTTTCTCCAAAAATTTCAGTTAACATTTTAGTGGCATCTCCTGTCTCTCCAATTTCATAATAAATGCTTCTGTTTTTTAGATATTTCACATCTTCATTATCATAGTAAACTTTCTCATAAGGTACCCATTCGTTTTCAATCTCTACCCATTCAATTAAGTTGTTATTTAAAAGTGATTTCATGCTTTTTTTACCAACTCTCCAGCGACCCGGATTCCCATCTGGTGCTACTGGGTATATTTTCTTTTTGTTGGGTGCGTTTATGGGGTAATGCATTGTAGGTCTGTCTTTTTGTCGTGCAGCTGTTCCCCATTTAGCCAACTTGATTAGTTTGTATTTTCCTCTTTCATCTTCTAAATTATAACCCTTTTCTGAATTTGGAATAAATTCATCAATCCAGACAAACTTATCTGTTCGCCTATAACACAAAACATACTCATGTTCTGTAACAAAAAAATCATCAGTTTGACCTCCACCTGATTTCTTTCTCCAGATAATCTGTCCACAAAAGTTCTTTTCTCCAAAAATATTATCACACAAAAGCTTCAATTGAGCACATTC
This sequence comes from Bacteroidales bacterium UBA5287, assembly GCA_002411345.1. Classification (GTDB taxonomy): domain Bacteria; phylum Bacteroidota; class Bacteroidia; order Bacteroidales; family Dysgonomonadaceae; genus UBA5287. The sequence goes on from DHSL01000058.1 coordinate 28,081, forward strand.
GTTGTTGTCTATTGAAATGAAAATAGCCCCATCATTTTTTAATAAATTCTTAGCTAATCTCAATCGTTTACTCATAAAAGAAAGCCATTTAGAATGACGAAATTGATCAGTTTTATCTACAAACTTATCATTATAAACAAAATCATTATTTCCTGTATTATACGGTGGATCAATATAAATCACATCAATTTTCTTTTTATGCGTAAAGTTAAGCGTATAAAGCGAATGGAAATTATCGCCTTCGATAATGAAATTATATGGTTGAGTTGCATCTTTTACAATCTCACGAGACACGTCTTCTTTCAAAACGGGTAGTTCGGTTTCGCACTGTTTCGCAACGTGTTCTTCTTTATCTTCCCAAACTAAGCCGTATCGTTCTCGCTCTAATTTTTCCAATTTTGCTTCAAGTTGTTCGCGTGACAAATGACTGTATTTTGATTTTTTTGCCATAAATTTATTCTTTTTGCAAATCTACAAAATTTAACTGATATAAGAACTTTCTAAAAATCGGATATTAATTTCATACTTCATTTTTTGGAGTGAAGTTTTTCATCCAATTCTTCTATCTCCCTTTTCAACATCTCCTCCTGCTCCAAAATCCTTGCCCGTTGTTTTACATTTTCTTCAAAAATCTCTACTTGCTTACGTAGCTCCTTGATTTTTCTGTTGTTTCGATGAAAATAAAAAATGGTATCCATCGTTGCCATTTCTTCCTTGGTAGCGTGTCCAATCATTTGGATATAACGGTACTTTATATCGTTATCGGAATACAATTCTTTCTCGGCTTTTAAAGAGGTAGCCCATAGTGTTAATCCGAGAATAATTGCCATAAATCCCAGAACAATAAGCATTGTATTGATGGAAGTAGGCGAAAAATCGATTCGTCGCTTCTCATTTCGGATAATAATCTCCATTTCATTCAGTAGTTCAGATTGTTTGTTATTCGAACCTTCAATAAAGGTCTTCACTTGCCGGATTTCGTCAATTAGTTCATCGTTGTTAATTTCAATAATTCCCTTTGATTGTTCTTTCCCAATTTTTTCAATCTGCAAATTAGTTTTGTCTAATTTCTGATTGATTTCTTCAAACATCATCAGGATGTTGTCGTTGTCAGTTGTTGCCATAATAGTTTGTTTTTTTGTGTTGGTTTTATCGTATTCTGTGAATTTTGATTCTGTTTTTAGCCGCCCATTTTCTTGCTTTTAACGCTTGGATGTATTCGGCAAGTGTGGCATCGTAATGCGAACTGTTGGGTGTTGTAAATATGCTGAGTTGTGCAATGAGTGATGAGAGTGTTTCCACCGCACTCTCTGCCAAGCCGGTTTGCTGTGCTTGCCGTTCAGCTTCTTGCAAAGCTTGATAGGCATTATCTTTGATTTCTCGGTCGATTTTCGAGAAACTGCAATTTCTGTCCACTTTGGAGCCGTTGATTTTAATATCATCTTTCTCGAAAATAATTCCTTGAATTTTATTGGTATTTCCATTCATCTTAAATTGAAAGGTGACCTCATCTTTCTTTAACTGCTTTTCCAGTTCACTCCACGTTTTACTTTTCGGGATGGCTTGCTTCACGGCATCGTAAATCTCATATTTGGTTTTGTCGTAGCCGATAAGTCGCTCCCTGTTCACATTCTCTTTCCCTGGTGCAATATATAAACCGTGCTTTTCGGTCAGTTCCCTGCATATCTTGGTGCTCCTGTATTTCTCGTTTTTATCCGAAATAAGTTTTCCTTCGTTATCAATACGGTTGATGCAAAGATGAATGTGCGGATGACTGCGGTCGTGATGTCGCACTATCAAATACTGTGTATTTCGGATATCCATTTTCTGCAGATATGCTTCAGCTATTTTTATCATCTTATCATTGGTTAATTTATCTTTGTCTTGTCTGGGGAAATTGAGTGAAATATGCCAAACGGGTTTCTTTATGTTTGGATTCATGGATGCCTGCAACTCGAAGCTTTTTGCCGTGAGTTCTTTGGGTTCTATGCGCACACCTTCAGCTTTCAGGATTTCAGCCTTCTCTTCTTTGCTTAACATATAGCCGACAGCACCTGAAAAGCTACTCCCTTTTACAATTTTTGCCGTCATAGCTTTATCCGTTTTAAAAGTTCATCCAAATCGTCTAACAATTTCTTTGCTGTAAGTTCAATGTACCATACACCTTGTATATGTGCTAATTTTACAAGCTGGTTCAGATTATTTGCCATTCCGGCTATTTTGCGAAAGACGTCGTTTTGTTCCGCTGAAAACCGTTGACTGACTTCACCGGAAAGGATGAGCTCCCGAAGTAAATCGCATCGGTTTTTACCTGCCGTTTTCGACTTGCTTTTGAGCTGCAAATATTCGTTTGTGTTCAGTTTTAAGGAGAGCCGGTACTTGCGTTTTTCAGCTAAACTTTTGGCAGGACGTCCGCCTTTTTTAGAAGAGTTATTTTGTAGCATTTTGATGTCTGTTTATAGGTAATTTGTTAGACCAGCGGGATGGAAAACACAGTTTCGGGCAGCCCGAAACACAAACTTGCTTCTTACAATCTTTATGCTGCTCACATCGTTACCGATGCAATGCGATTTTCCTGCTTCTTTTGCTATTTTTCAGGCTCTTTTCCATCCCGAGTTGGTTGTTTTTTTTATGTCTCAGAGTATCTGATTTTATAATTTCATCCGTCTGGATTTTGGGATAATTTGAGTGACTTTTTGCCCTTTCATTTGCTTTAAGAATTCGTTCAAATCTTTATGGTTTACATACATTTTTGAGCAGTCGGTTATCGGTAGTTTTAATTGAATGAGTTTTTGCAATGCTTCTTTTCCTGCTTCATCGTTATCCAGATAGGCATAGACTTGTGTATGTTTTGATAAAAAAGGAATGACTTTTTCAAGGTTTCCGGTGCCGTTAAGTACCACCGCAGATTCCGTTGGATGATCTTTTTCTTTCATCGGATAGAGTGTGAGATAACTCAAAAAGTCCATAAATCCTTCAAACAGATTACACGTTGGTGTACCACGGTCAATCGTAGTGATTGTTTTAGGAGGAAAGCAGCCTTTGAACTGAGAGTTGCGTAGTTCATAACCTGCCTTGTCGTTTTTAAACCCAATGGCGTAGTAAACTCTTTCTTTTACACTGTAATATACCGTTGAAAGATGTCTTTTCGCCTGTTCGAGAGGGATGGCTCTTTCTCGTACCAGGTAGTTTTCGAGGTGGGGCGGAAGAAATTGTTCTACTCGGATCAATTTCATCCGTCCGACCGATTCCGATTCGGAAGGAAAAGCGGTCTTGACAATTAAAGGCAAGTCGGCTTTTTCTTCCAACAGTTTAATAGCCTCTATATCGGAGCAGTTTCGCATCTTCATGACCAAATCAATGATGCTTCCTCCTTCTCCGGCTCCGAAGTCTCTCCAGAGGTTCTTACGGTAGTTTACTTTAAAGCTCGGATGCCCTTCGTTACGATACGGACTAAGGTACATTCCATAAGCCGGGTATTCTTTTATTGGATAAATTCCTTGTTCGGCTAAATAGCCTTTGATGGATATCTCTTTTACGTTGTTTGCTTCCATAATCTTTTTTGTTTTTATTTATTTTTCTAAGTTTTCGGGATTTATCTTACTACAGCTTTGTAGTTTTGTAAGTAGTTGACAGTGAAAGAAAAAAGAGTAGAAACACCCTTTATGGTAGTAACTACTACACTCTTAAAAAGTAGTAGGTAGTAAAATGGTCGTAACGTCATTTTTTTGGAGTTACTACGGTGTAATCTTTTTTCTTTCATTGTATTATATCCTTTTGTAGTAAGGTAGTATCTTCATTCATTGTAATAAGTAGGAATAAATGGATTGGGCATTATTTTGCGGATATGATAGACGTACATCGGATTTCCGTTTATGCGCTTTGACTTTCGTTCAAATCCTGCTTTTCGCAATGCTTCTCCCATTCGCTTTTCTTGAAGGTTGAGCGTGGTGTGTGCTCGTAAATAGTTGAGGATTTCAGATGTGGTCATATACGACTCCGATGATTCTTCGGGTTTCTCGAACCCTTTCAACAACATTTCATATTCCACTGTCTGCACGTGAAAAGTTTCGCTCTCGCGGTGCAGCTCGGCGATTTCTGCTTCATCGAACCAATACCGGTATCCTTGTTTCCAAAACCACACGGTTTCGGAAAAAACGTTGTCCATATCAATCCGTTTGGCGGTTTCGATGTCGATATGTTCCACTTCAAAGGGTAGAAAACGGCGACTGCCGGTCGGATCTGTCAGAAAATCGTTGCCGTTGACCGATGCCATAAAACTTGCCAAATGGGGATATTCTTCAATATACACGTCATAGGGTCGGCGATACTTGACACGTGGCGTGGTAATGAGGTTTTTCAGTTCGTTTTCGTCTCGCTTGTTCAATGCTTTCAGCTGGTCGTCGATGTTGATGAAAAGATATTCGGCAATGAGGGTTTGGATGTCTTTGCTTTGCGGATCTATTTTTCCGGTAAACAAATAGTTTTTCAAACTCGAAGGACAAAGCAAATCCAAAAAAGTGGTTTTGAATTTGCCTTGTTCGCCCGTAAGCACCAAGCAGGTGTGATTGCGGCATTGAAAATCATCCATTGCGTTTGCCACAACTGCTATAAGCCACTTCAAGAGATACTGTCGCCATTTCTCGGAATTACGAACGGTTACGCATTCCGCCAAACGGACAATTTCCGAAGGTTTGTTTTCGTCCCATTCCAGCAGTGAATGAAAATATTCCTGCACGGGATTTACTTTGAGGCAAAAATCGCTTTCCAAAATGGCTCGGATATTCTCTGCGGAAGTAGTAATTCCTTGCGAAGCATCCAGCAAACGGCGCATCGAGTTGATGTCGAACTTGGTGAGTGGAGAATACATTTCGTCCGTTGCCGATGGACGAAACTCGGTACGACTTTTTACCGTATTAAAACGAAATTGGTATTTTTCACGCAGAAAGGATTCGATGCGTTCGTTTTTGGAGCGCTTGCCCACATTGCGGTCGGTTTCTTTTGCTTTCATCGACACCATTCTTAATAACGGGCATTTGCTCGCCGTTTACCATTTACAAAGTCTGTGGCATCACGGGCTATTTCTTCTACGGTTTTCTTCCGTCCGTTTTCAATCCATGCGAGGAGTTCATCCTCGAAAAAGTACAGCTTCTTGCCATTCTTATAGCAAGGTATTAACCGTTTTCGTACGAGTGCGTACACGGTGGACTTAGCTTTGCCGATCAGTTTACACGCATCGTCAATCCCAATCGGCACTCGTTTTGGACTAACTGTTGGCAAGTGCGTTTTTTCTACTAATTGCTTGATTTCTGCCACTTCGCCAATCAGATGTGCCACGGCGTTCGGCAGGTTGTTAAAGGAAATTTCATTTGTATCCATAATAATTGATTTTGATGATTACGGTGCAAATGAAATGAGTGATTGGCCTGTGATTAGCAACACTTACAAAAACACAAAGAA
>DHSL01000051.1:0-4673 GCA_002411345.1 Bacteroidales bacterium UBA5287
ATACGTGAACCGTACGTACAGTGGTGTGAGAGGCTCTCCCCGTCAGCCTAGGCTGGCGGGGCAGTCTACTCGATTGTGCGGTCGTACTTTTTTTGTCCGTGCGTTGGCGCAGACACACTCTTTGACAAGCTTTGGCTGGTGCGGCTGCTTTGAACGGCTTGGCAATGTGTGTGGCTGTCTGACATGGTTATATTTCGTTGATGTCTTTTTCGACCAATCTAAATTTATCTTTGATATCTTCTCCTGTATAAAAGTCGAGCAAATCCTTTTTGGAAAGTGTACCATCTTTCAAGAATTTCTTCAAATATTCTTGATTAAATTCCATCAGAAGTAAAGACTTTTCAAGCTGTTTTAAAATTGATTTATTATTATCAATATTCTTCTGAACTAAGTCCTTTATTGTGAGTACTTCATTAATGTCCTTAATAATCCTGTTAACGAGAGCATTTAACAAATCTTTATCCAGCTCGATTTCTCTTGAATTCAAAGCAATGTCCCTTGCAAGCATATATGCAATAGCAAGATTCGAATAGTCTCCTTTTTGAGAATTGATAATTGCAACCAAACCTATACCAGGAATGAAACCGACATTTTCAAAGTTTTTAAGTATAGAATTATCCACTAAAGAAATATCAAAGACTATCAGGCTTACTTTGGAATCACGGTTGGCTTGAGCTTCTATTAATTGGCTCCAAGCCGTATCAGTTTTTCTGGTGAATATTTCTTTGCTATCAATATCTCCGAGACGTATACTTTTATCAAATTTACACTCTATAGCAATCTTCAACTCAGAATTACCGTCTATTTCGCAAATGATGTCACCAGTTTTGTTTTTAGGTAGATTTCCTGCAGTATTCCCTGTAAGAACAGCTCTGTCTTTTAGTTTTCTATCCGAAAAGTATTGATTGAGAAATTCCGCTATTTCATCCTCAGCAAGGACTCCTTTTATAGTCGATTTATAGAAAAGCTCTTTCTTCATTTCGAAGATCATTTTTAAACTTTCCAGTTCTGTTCCTAGTTCATTGCTGGTTTTAGACAAGAAAGCTGAAATTCGATCTTCCATTAAAGCCAAAACACCAATATAGATAGCACGTATAAGCTTTTCATCTCGTTCAGCTGCAGGAAGATTATCGAAGTAATTAAAAACGATTTCATTGTCCAGTTCAAAACTGGATATCTCTATTCGCTTAAGCTTTTGATTTATGGATAATGCCATTAGCCTACTTTTTCATAAGGATATTGCCCTTTAATGTTTTGATGAAGATATGACCCTACTGAGGGGGCATCTCTTAGTGCTTCATATTCCAATTGGCCAACTCCAGTGTAGTCATAAACTGAACCATTTAGAAACCAAACTCTAAGAGTTTCAGTATCCTCATCGTAACCTACTGCTTCGATATTTGAAGATTGTACATATTCTTTTTCCATGATTTATTTATTTACTGTTAATTACTTTAGTTTTCTGTTTCTCCAGCGGAGCATTAATTCTTCGTATTCTTTAGAATCGGGCTTATCCTTTTTCCAACTTTCGGACACCAATGGATCGCTACTTTTAGGTGCATATGGAATTTTATCAAACTTAACTCTAGATGGAATTTTCACAGCTTCCCCCATTACTAATCCTTCACCAGTTCTAAGACTTGGTAGTATAGAAACTAAATCATTAAGGTCATCAGGCATTACGCTTCCTACATGTCCACGATCTTTTGAATTAGTCATTCGTAACGCGATTAGAGACCCTAATTGGCTTAGTACTGTTTCGTCCAATTCGGAAGGTCTCTGAGTTATTAGAAGCAAACCAACACCATATTTACGCCCTTCTTTTGCAATTGTCTGCACTATTCTAGATGAGATCGAATTTTCACCAGCCTTTAGATAGCTATGAGCTTCTTCTAACGCCAACATGATTGGTTGATTTCTTCCCCCAACACTAAGTTCTTGCCCCCAAAACAAGGAATCGTAGATTATCTTCAATATTGTGCCAGAAATAGATGTCATTATTTCCGATGGTACGCCTGATAAATCTAGAATTGTTATTGGACTATCATGATTTAACCAGTCAGATAATAAAAAGTCCAAATCCTTCTTTACTTTACCATCAATATCAGGATGATAATCTTCCAAATCGAAAAGGAATTTATACCTATCATCTAGAATTCGATTCCTCACACCATTTAAGTAGGTCAAAATCCCCATTGCCCCTCGATTAATATTAGGATTTCCTCCTCCTGTTGCTGGAGGATGGTGTTGGCTCGGGATAAGTTTTTCAGGATCACCATCTTCTATTCTCGCAACCAATTGAAGTTCAGTATCAGTACCGACTTTCACTTTATTGAATACTTGTTTTTCAAAATCATCTAAATCATACCAAAGTTGATTTATGCTGAAGGGAATAGGACTGTCGGCATTCAAAGAATGTTCTAGTGGAGGTTTAGTTAGGTGTTTAGCTGACTCTATTTTTCTTTTCTGAATCTCAACCCTTATTGAATCAGATGCAGTTTCTTTTAGTGTGCCAGGAAAAACGGAAAACAACTCATTGTAAGGAAGAGCCCAGAATGGTATTTTGAGCTCACTTTCATTATTTGCTATATCAGCACCAATTTTAAAAACCTTACTATGAGCTTTTAAAGTTTCATTATACTCGCCATGTGGATCTATTAACAATATCCTAGATGATTTGAACTTTCTATTCGAAGCTATTGCATCCAATATTATTGAAACAGTATTAGACTTTCCGCTGCCAGTACTGCCGACAATAGCACTGTGGCGTGATAAGAATTTATTTAAGTCTATATGAGCAGGTAAGCTTTCGGAAGCACTAATTTGACCGACTGTAAGTGAACTTTCACTATCAATTTCACTGTAGATTATCCTTAAGTCATCTATTGTGACTAGGTGAACTTCATCATCAGGGGTGGGATATTGAATAACGCCTCTTTCAAACCTATTTCTTACTCTTTCACCAACTAATACAACAGATATCCAGCGCATACCCTGTTGATGATCCTCAAATGTTTCCTTGTTTATTAGTTTCTCGGGAATTGCATCTGCACCGGCTTGAGTGACAATCCCGTATAAATGAGCATATCCAAGTGGAATCCTCACGAAAGAACCAATCTGTCCTATACGATAAACAATACCGTTAATAATTGGCATTGATGATTTGAAATCATCAGACAGCTTAATTGATAAACGACTTCCGTTTACACTTTTAACCTGCCCAATTATCGTATGTATTTGATCATTCATAGCGGCCTTCATTTGGATATGAAAGATCAACAAGGAATTCAATAAGAGCGTTGAAGTCTACTAGTTTTAGTTCGCCAGTTGGAAGTTCCTTTTCATCGCCTTGTCCTTTATCAGCTACTGGCAATGGAGCATCCCTATCAAAAAATTGGTCAATGAATTCAAAATCATCCTTAGCTGGCTCACGTTTAAGCGCCCATTTACCAAAAATTCCACCAATCAGTGCAGCTTTATTTCCGCAAATCATGAATTTGTTAGAGTTTCTTCCAACTTTGATTGCCGTAGAATCTTCATCTAAGGCTTTGTCAAAAACCAGCGCAATCACTGTTGTAGATTTTGATTGTGCTAAAGCATTGATAATGGTATCGTTAATATGTTCGTCTCCAAATGAATAGCCACAAATAAATAGAACGCCATCATCCTTTTTTATGAATGAGGAAAGTCGCTCTATATAGCTAGAATACGGTTGTTTTCTAGAATCATCATATTTGAGAAGAGAAGGATATATGACAATACCATCATCACTTATTTCTCTACTTCTAATTATTCTTTCTTCCTTGTCGTCATAACCCCAGCCCAAGGAACCATGTAGTTTCCATAATCTTGTCCATTTTGGTATCAAATAATCATTCTCGACACTAACTGGATCGAAAAAAGGTTTATATCCACCAACGAATCCATCAAAATATGGCAACTTTTTAGACTCAAATCCTAGTTCAAAAAGATAATCATAGTTTGTAGTAAAGACCTCAATGGCATTTTTTCGAGAAGCATTATTTACCCATCTAGCAAAGTCAGTATGAAGTTGCGATGACTTCTCTATGTTTATGTCTGGATTATTGTGTACAGAAACTAAGGATCGTATTTCTTTTTGGAAAAGTATTCTCAATTCCTTCAACTCCTCTTTGTTAAGTCCACATAGAGTGTCCTTACCTACTACTTTTAATTTTTGATCGATAGCAGAAATAATATTTTCAAGCATAAAGGCAGAATTGTTTTCTTCTAACTCCGCTTTGATAGTTTCTAATGCCTTTTTAAACTTAGCCTCAACAATTCCCGCAATAATTGAATCTGTCATTGCCCAGACCCCTGGTATCAGAGGCTTTATCCTATTCTTTTCGTCTTTTATAGGCTCTCCATCGCTATCAGTAAGAGGAGCAGCCATGGATGTACCAGCACCAAATAGAAAGCCTATTCTAATAGTATTGTTGATTAGAATTTGTTGAATGCCTCTTATAAATTCCCTTGGGTCGTGTACTTTTTCCATTATTTTCTTAATTCATTCGTCAGTTTATTAAATTCCCTTTCGAGCGCTGGCAACAAAACAGGCTCTTTTGGTTTTTCAGTGTTGGATTTGCGTGTTGGCAAAAACCAAATGTGCCTGTTTGTGTGTGGGCTTTCTTTGTATGCCGCACAACGTGTTGTTT
>DHSL01000051.1:4810-4959 GCA_002411345.1 Bacteroidales bacterium UBA5287
CGTGTTGTTTACGCAATAAATACACAGCTTTCGTAAATACCCGATTTATAACATTCGTATATTCCTACACAATCGGGGTTGTTTACGAAGGTTCGTTGAATCCGGATAAATAATGGTTGAAAAAGTTGTGTTGCATAAGTATCAGTATT
>DHSL01000043.1:0-2340 GCA_002411345.1 Bacteroidales bacterium UBA5287
GTTCATTGTCATAAATGATTTTTTTAAACTCTAACACGTACCTTGAAAAAATGGCAAAAAGAAGTCCCTTGAGGAACTTCATCACATTTTTTGTGAAGAAACATGTTGCCGTCCACGCGTCTGCTGTATCAGGGAGCTTGGAGAGCGCACACTATTTACCCTATAAACTCTCTTATCTGTACCGAATGTGGATTCAACAAACTGAACAATATAGGGTTTCTCCCCTTGCAAGAGCTTCTATTCTTGCCAAAGAAAATAAATATCATAGTTGCTATTGAATGCGAGATTCACATTTACAGCAGCATACATCCCCATTTTCCGGTACAAGCGACGGACACGCTTGTGATTGACCTCGTGTCCAAGGTAGCGCAAGTGGAGCGTCATCCGGGGTACACCATAGAACGGGGTAATCATGTACCGTTTCTCAATCTGCTTCATCTGCGGTGGATTAGAGAATTCATTTATCAGGTTATCGGAGTCAAGTTCTTCAATCAGGTAGTTGTCGTTCCCAATACACGTATTCATCATCACAATCCAGTCCGCAAAATCCAACTGGACCATCTCTGGACCAGAAATGTTACTTCCTGTATATAAATGCAATTGTTAGTTTATTTAAATATTTTTATTGTTTTAATTAATGGAATAAAGTACCAAAAAGGGATTTCCGTCTTCTCTGATTGATTTGATTTTTTTCCTCATATTACTGATCTGTGTTGGGTATTTTTCCTCAAAGTTATTGTGTGCATCTTTGCCGTCCCATATCCTTTTCAAATTTGATGCTTCAATTGTTGTGTAGATGGTTTCCTGATCAAAGCCAATTATTTCCCCAAATGGGATAAAGTACTTCCCTTCGTAAGGACTCAACTTAACGACTTCAGCACTTTTCGTCTCTTTATTATAAACTGCAACCAGATTCTGTCCCTGAAAAATAAAATGAACGACCAGATGCTGTTTAGTTTCCTGAAAATTATAGAAACGATGAACATACCTGTTTACCAACTCCCGACGCCTTTCATCGTTTAACATCTCGGCTTTTAGGTTGTCGGATATTTGATAATTACCCAAGTCATACTGGCACCTTTCCTCCGTGTTGCCATTCCCGATCACATATATGTGATAATCGACGGGAGTAATATAGTAGAATGTGTTGCAATACTTGGAGAATGCATAGCCATCAGCATGGCTCCTGTTTTGTGATATGTTGTCAATTTCAAAGTAATGCCTTGTAATCTCAAGTTTCTTATTCATCAACCAGACATTGAATGGTGCATTAGGATCCTGAATCCAGTTAGACATATATCCCATGTATCCGGTGGGCGTTTTCTGCATGGAGGTGAATGATTTAGGAGTTTTTTTCAGTGAAAGCAATTTTTCACCTTTCAGGTCATATTTAAAAAGCTTATTGTCTATTCTGCTTAACACATTCAGTGTTGAATCTTCAGGATCTATAAAGATGTCAGTTAGCTGCAGGTAGTCTTCCGGCCCGTTCCCGTGGTTGAAAATTGTAGAAATATAATTGCCGTCCACATCAAAAATATAAACGCCATTGTTCTGGGATTTATCCATGAGATAGAGTATCGAATCAAATCTTATCACTTTATCGATATTGCCGATGATCACTTCATCACAATCCAGGTTGACAATCTCCACCTCCTTTATTAAATCAATATCATGAATACTTTTCATCTCTTTTTGAAGATCAAGTTTAATATTGACACTTTGTGCAGAGTTGTTACTTTCATGTTTGCCTTTACATCCGTGAAAAAGGAATATGACGGCCAACGCCAATAAAATTACATGTTTATCCATATTCTTCTATTTGTTTGAATTTTCTCTAATTAAGAGGGTGTATCACATATTGATATCACCCTCTCTCTAATCCTATACCAGTTCTGAAAACAAAAATCTATATTCAATACTCAAGACTTCATTTTTATTTTGAGGTCTCATAAAGTCAAATTCAGATGTTACATGGATAGGGGTGGACAGTACCTCGCAGTACATTGTTCATTTCCTCCGGATTTGCAATGAGTCTTCCCATTTCCATATACGTATGTTGCGGTGCCATCTGCTCCTATCGTTAAGCTGATAGGTATTCCTAGTATTGAGAAATGAACTTGAGATCCAGCTTTTCCCGTAAAAGTATATGTGCAATCGTCATCTTCTCTCGTCCATAATGTCCCGTCTCCTCCTCCATTCTCATTCTGTGCCAACGCCTCCACATTGGCCAACGCCAAATCACTTAATCCGGCATTACCTTTCATACTTTTCTGTACTCCGAAACCTGCGGTTGCGAGGAGTGCGAGGGTGAATACGACCGATAAAATTTTATTCTTCATG
>DHSL01000043.1:2598-4115 GCA_002411345.1 Bacteroidales bacterium UBA5287
ATGATCCGTCTCAATTCTGTCTCCTCCTTATTTTGCAATTAATTTAAATCAGGAGTTTGAGGGGATGATTTTCTTCTTCCCTTTTGACTCGAAACGAAGTCATGTAAAAGGGGACGAAACGGATAACATGTTCATATTTATTATTTTATGATGATGCTAGCGGTACAGGAAAGACGGTACTTTTGCTTCACGGCGGTTCGTCGCGCGAAGAATGCGAATTATTAATGCATGAGATCAAATGAAAAAATTTTGTCGTGATCATCTTCTTTTGCCGAAATCAAAAAAATTCTATTGGTATTTTCACACACGTCGAATGTAACAAATGTTTGGTCTAATGTGTATTGAATTACCGGATTTCCCTCCCAGTCCCATACCTGTATCTCGTTTCCCATACAAGGAACATAAATATATTTCTCGGTAGATACAGGTCTTCCATAAAATATCATTCTCTTTTTCCAATTTTCCACGTTGTCAGATTGATATGGGGGAATTTTTACGTGTACTTCTTGCTCTAATACGCCATCATACGAGTAGATTCTAAAAAATTTAAAAAAACTATAGAAAGCGGCTATTTTTCTTTTACCCTGAATCGCGGTTAGATGCTTATAATATATTTGGCATCTTTGGTCTCCTTCGTATTCTTTTGTTGTGAGGTTCGGATATGAGCTAAATTCGATTGTTTTTTTACGGGCCAAATCAATCATTTGGTATTCACAATCACTCGTACTTCCTGTAGCACAGCCAGTAAATGCACAGTATAAAGAATCGTCGAGCCTGATAAAACCATTTACGGCTAAATGATCAAAGGTTTTTACCGTATGCGTTACTTCTAAGGAACCATCGGGTTGAGGAGTAATGAATTTAAGAGCATTTGCATCCAAGATTGTGAATCCTGTATGATGGATTTGTAGTGTTCTTCCAATTGGAAAAATGAAGTCGTTAGGTCCCTGTCCCTTTCTTCCGGTAGAGAAAATATGTTTGCAATCCGGCAGTTCAAATACGTCAAATAATCTCTCCTTTTTACTTTGAAATACCCATATTTGGTCATTCATGATAATCATTTCCTCTGGGGCTAATATTTCTGGGGCTGTTTTTATTACCGTGACCTTTATTTCTTTTTTTTCAGGAAACTTTGTAACATTGCTTGTTTTCTTATCCTCAACATGACATGCAGCTAAGCCTATAAGGAATATTAATAAAATAAATAAGTTAGTACGATTCATTATCCATCTCATTTTGTAATTGAAGAAGTGAAAAGGGACACAACTTATTTAAAAACCGTAATGTCCCTTTGTTCAGAATATGTTTTGTTAAAACTTTATACTAAAATGAACCCACCAGTGGTGCAGTTCCCCTCATCCGTATATTCATAACAAGTGGCTAATTGACATCCATTGCAAAAAGTTATGGTCCATGTGGGCTCATATACATTGGGATCTCGTAGTTCCATTCTAATTGTTCCATAACAAGGAATAATATTTGGACCACCTTCATTCTGTGCCAACGCCTCCACATTG
>DHSL01000018.1:0-119611 GCA_002411345.1 Bacteroidales bacterium UBA5287
AAACCTGAAGGCTTCTTTTTTTTTAATGCATATCAATCTGTTATAAAAAGAAATCCATAAGTTTAAAGGCTTTGGCTCCAAACTTATGGATAAAAAGACTAATTTTTAAAAACCTGTAACAGTTAATAAGTACTAGTCAAAAATTCTTCTACCGTTTTAAAGTAATTCTTCTATCGGCGATTCCGGAGCGTTCTTTTTTACAGAATCAATGCCATTTTCTCTTGCCACTTTAGTAGTATAACTTTCGCTTTTTCCAATGGTCTCTTTATTTTTCGCTTTTAGTGTAAAAGAGAAATTCTCCCCATCTTTGCGTTCGTAATTTGCATCATCAGGAGCATTTTTTTTCACAGATTCAACGCCATTTATGCAGCCCTGTTTGCTTGAATACCCCTCGCTTGACAATATTATTTGTCCGTTTACAGCTTTTAATCTGAAATAGAACTGTCCGCTTTTTTCGCTTTTGAAAACTTCAAACTTTGGATTTTTCATTACTTAAATAATTTAGTTAATAATCAAAGAATCTTTATATTACAACAAATTATCAAAAAAAATGTTTACAAAACCGTAACCCATCTATACGTATCCGGTTAATCAATGCTGCAGTTCCGCAAGCACCTGTTCTTCGAATGTAGCAAGTTCCTTTTCCGGTATACCTTTTGAAGATGTTTTAAAGGCGGTAAAATCAAGCAAATAAAGGCAACGATAAATGCATTTGGCTTCATGCTGACAACAATGCACTTGTATGCTAGAAACATTAGTACCCTGCCATCAGAAGCAAGAGTTCTATTGTAAATTTGCACAAAGAATCTGATGAAAGGGAAAAGGAACATAAAAAGAAAATCCCGCGTAACTATTTTATTTACACGGGATTTCTATTTTTTGTTTATCAAACTTACTTCACAAAAAGTTATTTAAAGGTTTGTTTACAAAACCGTAACCCATCCATACGTATCCGGTTCATCGCCGTACTGTATAGCTCGAAGTTTATGATATAATTTTTCGCTGATGGGACCAGCTTTTCCATCTTTGCAGAACTCATACGTTCTGTTCTCGCTGATATCATCAATGCGTAGTATTGGGCTAATCACCGCTGCAGTTCCACAAGCACCTGCTTCTTCGAATGTAGCAAGTTCCTCTTCCGGTATTTGTCGTTGTTCCACCGTCAGTCCCATATCTTTAGCCAGTTGCATCAAGCTTTTGTTTGTTATTGACGGCAAAATAGACGAAGATTTTGGAGTGATATACGTATTATTTTTAATTCCGAAGAAGTTAGCCGGTCCGCATTCGTCAAGATATTTCTTTTCTTTAGCATCCAGATAAAGCACAGCCGAGTATCCCATGTGGTGAGCTTTTTCGCCAGAGTACAAGCTTGCCGCATAATTACCACCAACTTTATAAGTACCTGTTCCTAGTGGAGCAGCGCGGTCATATTCTCTCATGATCACCATTGGTGTAGGTTTGAAACCCTCTTTAAAATATGGTCCAACCGGTGTTACAAAAATAATAAACGTATATTCTTTAGACGGGCTCACGCCAACCTGTGCGCTGGTGCCAATTAGGAGTGGGCGAATATAAAGAGACGCGCCACTCTCGTATGGAGGAACAAATCGAATGTTTTTTTCCACTGCCATGATCACCATTTTCTCGAAAAACTCGACCGGCAGTTCCGCCATCATTATCCCATTACAAGAAGATTGCAATCTTAATGCATTTTCTCTCATACGAAAGATTCTTACTTTTCCGTCTTTTCCTTTAAATGCTTTGAGTCCTTCAAACGCTTCCTGGCCATAGTGTAAAGCTGTTGCCGCCATGTGCAGATTCAAATACTCAGAAGTTTCAAGTACCGGGTCGCTCCATTTACCATCCTTGTAAAAGGACCTGACATTGTAGTCGGTCTTCATATATCCGAATGAAAGGTTTGACCAATCTATAGATTCCATTTTTTTAGAGATTTAGTTTGTTTTTTAGTTCGTTTACAGATTTGTATATATATAGGCAAAAGTAAGATTTATTTTTATAAAATATATCGTTATCACAACTTAAATAGTTATTTTCGCAATCCAAACCAGCATGATCGATCAAATAACAATATCTAAAATTCAAGATTCTGCACAAATTGTTGATGTAGTATCTGATTTTGTTACTCTTCGTAGACGAGGAGTCAACTTCGTTGGTCTTTGTCCATTTCACGACGACCATTCCCCATCATTCTATGTCTCTCCCTCCAAGAACATATGTAAATGTTTTGTCTGTGGAGAAGGAGGGACCCCGGTGAATTTCATAATGAAGCATGAGCAGCTATCATATTACGAAGCACTAAAATATGTAGCCAAAAAATATAATATTGAAGTCGTTGAGAAAGAGCTGACAAACGAAGAAAAAGAAGCCCAGAGTGTCAGAGAGAGTTTATTTATTCTCAACGAGTTTGGTCGTGATTATTTTGTGAAGACCCTTCATGATCATCCAGAAGGTTTATCTGTTGGAATGAGTTATTTCCGTGAGCGCGGATTCAGAGATGATATAGTTAAGAAGTTTCAGTTAGGTTATAGTTTAGAGCAGCGCGATGCCTTTTCCGTAGAAGCACAAAAAAACGGTTATAGAAGAGAGTTTCTTCTCAAGACCGGTCTCTCTACCGGAGGTGATAATGGTAGTCCCCTTTACGACAGGTTTCGCGGAAGAGTTATTTTTCCCGTTCACACATTATCCGGGAAAGTCGTTGCTTTTGGCGGTCGCATTTTAAAAAAAGCAGAAAACACAGGCAAGTACGTCAATTCACCTGAAAGTGAGATTTATTCCAAGAGCAATGAGTTATACGGAATATATTTCGCAAAGAATTCAATTGTCAAGCAAGACAAATGTTTTTTAGTAGAAGGCTACACAGATGTGCTCTCGATGCATCAAGCCGGTATTGAGAATGTTGTATCTTCTTCCGGAACCGCGTTGACCCATGGTCAGATACGCATGATTCATCGTTTTTCTGAAAACATCACTGTGTTGTATGACGGAGATGCAGCAGGAATCAAAGCCGCGTTACGTGGAATCGACCTGTTGTTAGAAGACGCGATGAATGTGAAAGTAGTGCTGTTGCCCGCAGGAGAAGATCCTGACTCATTTGCAAGAAAGCAAAATGCCGAATCTTTTCATAAGTATATTGAGCAGAACGAAACAGATTTCATACGATTCAAGACCCAGTTATTGTTAGATGAATCCGTAGGCGATCCCATAAAGCGAGCCGGAGTGATTTCAAATATAGTACAAAGTATATCCCTTATTCCCGATAATATTACCCGTGCAGTTTATATTCAAGATTGTGCCCGTTTGCTTGAGATGAATGAAGCCGTGTTAATTCAGGAAGTAAATAAGATTCGTCGTCAGAAATATGACAACAATGTAAAAAGCGAATCCAAGTCCACCTTATCCTATCCTCAGGTAGAAATTAAAAAAGAATCCAAGTCAGGTGAAGTATCCAAGTCCGCCACCGACATTAAGTTAAGTTCAAAATCACCATTTTTAAGATTTGAAAAAGAGCTTATCAGGTATGTAGTTCGATATGGTACGCTGCCAATCTATCAGAAATACAGAAAAGTAAAAAAGAAAGTCGCTCGCCAGATTGTCGAAGAAGAAGTATTAGAAGAAGAAGGTCCATCAGTAATTCAGTATATCCATTATGATTTAGAGCGTGATGACATTCACTTCACGAATTCGGTTTTTGCCCAGATAATGGATGAAGCCCTCAGTCGCTTATCCGACGCAGATTTTGTACCTGGGAAGTATTTTCTTTATCATTCTGACGAAATTATAAGTAAATTAGCATCAGATTTGATAAGTGATAAATATCAACTTAGTAAGTATCATGCTAAAGCTATAGGTGAGATATCAGATAAAGATATTGAAGGCGTGAGTCAATTTGATCAAAATAAATCTCGTTTGTTAGAGCAGAACAATTTGCTGATGCTTGTACCCCGAGCCACTACCGAGTTAAAAAATGCTCATGTTATGAATAAGATAAAAGAGATTAGAGACGCATTAAACACAGCCAGTTCAGAAGACATGTTAAAGTTAGTGGCTCAGCTTAAAGATTTGCAACAGATGAAAAAAGAATTAGCCAAAGTGTTAGGCGAAAGAATAATATTAAAATATTAATAGAATATGTTCTATTTAGAAACCAGAAATGTTATAAAACAATATGCAGAGCACCGCGCATTGGATGGTGTCAGCATTCAGGTTCCTCAAGGCACCGTGTTTGGGTTGTTAGGTCCCAATGGTGCAGGAAAAACCACTCTTATCCGCATAATCACGAGGATTACAGCTCCTGACACAGGCGAAGTACTTATTAAAGATCGTCCATCTACCAAAGAAGACGTTTATAATATAGGTTATTTGCCAGAAGAACGTGGATTATATAAAAAGATGAAAGTAGGCGAACAAGCTTTGTACTTAGCTCAGCTAAGAGGTATGAAGAAAGAGAAAGCCTATAGAGAACTGATGATATGGTTCAAGCGATTTGAGATTTCAGATTGGTATAACCGTAAGGTAGAAGAGCTATCGAAAGGAATGCAACAGAAAGTTCAATTTATTTCGACCGTTATTCACAATCCCGATCTGCTTATTTTTGACGAGCCATTTAGTGGTTTTGACCCTGTAAATGCAGAGATAGTTAAAAATGAGATGCTTCGTTTAAAAGACGAAGGTAAAACGATCATTCTTTCCACCCATAACATGGAATCCGTTGAAGCCCTTTGTGACAATATTGCCCTTATCAACAAGTCAAGAGTAGTTTTGCAAGGCAATGTTTTTGACATAAGAAAAGACAATCAGCCAAACACCTATAAGTTTAGGTTAACAGGAAATAAGTTTGATTTGGAAGATCAAGCCTTTACCATATTGAGTAAAGAGCCCTATCATGAATATATTGATGTCCGCGTCAAGAAACAGGAAAATATCGATAACAAATATCTGGCAAAACTTATTTTCGATAATTACGATGTCGTATCTTTTGAAGAAGAATTACCAACAATGAATGATATATTTATTAAAACCGTTACAAGCAAATGAATACATTAGCCTTAGTTATTGAACGTGAATATATTTCACGCGTAAAGAAAAGATCGTTCATTATTCTTACCATTGCAATGCCCGTATTATTGGTATTACTTGCGTTTGTTCCAATGTGGCTCTCGCAACTTAATGATTCGGGAGTAAAAAATATTGCAATTGTTGATAAAACCGGTTTGTATGCCAGTGAATTGAAGTCGACAGAGACTTATAATTTTCAGGTAATTACCGCAGCCCAGGAAGACGATTATAAGAAGCAGATAGGCGGAGATATTTATGGTATTTTGACCATTTCAAACGATTTGAGCAAATATCCAAATTCAGTTAACCTGTTATCAGAGAAGCAAGCTCCCGCATCATTGCAATCCCTTATTCAAAACGCTTTAAACGAAAAAGTAACGCAACAAAACCTTGATAACTTATCAACTCAAAGTAATGTCAGCGATCAATCTATTAAAGAAGTAAGGTCGATAATTGAAAAAGGCGGGAATGTAACTGTAAGCACATTAAAGTGGGGAAAAGATGAGAAAGCCTCAAAGACCTCGACCGAAATGGCCACAATTGTAGGAGGAGCCTTTACCATGTTGATTTACATGTTTATTCTGATGTATGGAGGTATGGTTATGCAAGCCGTTCAAGAAGAAAAGAAAAGTCGCGTAGTAGAAGTCATGGTCTCTTCAGTGAAACCCGTAGATTTACTAATTGGCAAAATAGTAGGAGTAGGGTTAGTCGGCATAACCCAATTAGTCATATGGACAGTCCTTACCCTTGTATTATTTTTAGGCGTATCATTTGTTTATAATACGCCCGAGCAAGCCCAGCTTATGGCCCAAGCAGGCAGTATGGGAATGGGAGATATTGATGTAAACAACATCATGGAATCTATTGTCAGTCTCAATTGGGTAGAGATAATTATCTATTTCTTTGTATTTTTTATTGGCGGATATATTTTATATGCCTCACTTTTTGCCGCCATTGCCGCTGCCGTTGATAGTGAAGAAGATACAAATCAGTTTATGATGCCAATAACAATATTGATTGTGTTTGCTTTTTTTGCAGGCATTTACAGTATTGACAATCCCGATGGTCCTTTAGCATTCTGGACCTCCCTGTTTCCGTTTACTGCTCCCATTGTGATGATGGTTCGCATACCTTTTGGCATTCCTTTCTGGCAGTTATTACTATCGTTAGTTTTACTTTACGGAACATTTATTCTTGTTTCAATTGCCGCAGCTAAAATCTATCGTGTAGGAATTCTGATGTATGGTAAAAAGCCAACATTCAAAGAAATGATGAAGTGGATGAAATATTCCTAAGTTAAAGAGTTTTTTTTAATATGAAGTTCAAGTTAATACTATTTTTTATTTCGTTTTCGACATTTGTTTCTGCCCAGTTAAAACCCTCTCAGCAATGGTTAGATCAGAAGTTTTCCATGTTCATCCATTTCGGATTATATTCTGAATATGGAGGAGTCTATGAAGGAAAGCCTGTAACTAAGGGTTATAGCGAGCAGATTCAATCTTTTGCAGGTATTTTTAGTGATTGGTATGGCGAAACAGCTCAAAGATTTAATCCAGTACAATGGAATGCAGACAGCATTGTATCATTAGCGAAAAGTGCAGGAATGAAATCAATAGTCTTCACTTCCAAGCATCACGATGGATTTTGCATGTACGATTCAAAATATACAGATTTCAATATTGTAGATGCCACTCCTTATGGAAGAGATTTGATGAAAGAGCTTGCCGAAGCCTGTAAAAGAGGAGGAATAGGTTTTTCGGTCTATTTTTCACTTATTGACTGGCATTATCCTCAAGCCTATCCCATATCAAGTCACAATGCCGATCCAAATACCCCAGAGCATTACCAGTTCAACTTGAAACAAGTAGAAGAAATAATGACTAATTACGGTCCCATTTCCGAAATCTGGTTTGATATGGGATCACTAACCCCCGAACAGAGTAAAGGTTTATATGATTTAGTCAATACGCTACAACCCGAATGTATGATTAGCGGTCGACTTGGTAATGATTATATTGATTTTGCTGTGATGGCAGATAATGAATATCCTGATTATAAGTTAGCCGTTCCATGGCAGACAGCCGCTTCGATGTTTGATGAAACCTGGGGCTATCGTTCCTGGCAACAAAGAGGAGAAGTAGGACCTAAAGTAGAAGAAAAGTTACGAAGCCTTGTGAAAGTGATCAGTCGCGGTGGTAATTACCTACTAAATATTGGTCCCAGAGGCGATGGTTCCCTAGTAGAATTTGAGAGAGACGTATTATTGAAAATGGGAAAATGGATTAGCGATAATTCCGAAGCCATTTATGGTTCAACGTCAAATCCTTTTGATCACACTTTTTCCTGGGGAGATATAACAACCAAGGATAATACAATTTTTGCTTTTATTGAAAACATGCCATCATCTAAAAAGGTTTTATTGGATGGATTTGAAGGAAAAGTAGATAAAGTATCTGTTCTTGCCACCCGTGAAGCTTGTGACTTCATCCAAAAAAATGAAAAGTTAGAAATTAGTTTACCGAGTAATCTCTCCGCTGTTGATTTACCAGTACTTAAAATTACATTTAAATCCGGTTTTGTAATAAAACCATCTCCAATAATCAGTTCAGGTTTGTTCACCCCTGAAAATGCCGTTCCTGTGTTCGGTCATTCAAGTTTAAATTATTATGGCGGTTATAAAAGTCTTATTGCCTATGACTGGGCATTTAGAACAAAGAGAAAAGCTGTTTCCCCTAAATTATTATTTTCTGACAATGAAAAAGGGAAAAAGCTAACTGTTGCAATCGATGGTAATCTCGAAGAAGTCGTGTTGCAATCGACAGAATTCAACTTAGTCAAGTTAGAATCGAACAGTGTAAAATGGGGCAATTTATTCAAAAAGCAAGGAAGTGGAGTCTTTGGTTTTGTAGAAGAAGAAAACAAATCTTTTATCGATACAAAAGCAAATGATTCAGATTGGACAAAAGTTGCTGATTTCTCTTATGGCGAAAAACTGCAAATGCCTTTAGGAATGCGAAAAAGTGTATTGTTTCTTCAAGAAATTGAATCGACCAAAGAACAACAAATTGCCGTAGAAATTGGAAGTGGAAACGCTGTTTATATACTGCTGAATGGTAAGTATATAACTGCTCATTTATCGCCTGAAAGGATAAAATATGAAGAAGAGATTGTGTTTTTGCCATTGAGAAAAGGTGATAATCAGCTGATCATCAAATATTACATTGGCTACGAAAAATCTTTGAATTATAGTATTCGTCCCCTTTCCGAGTGGCATATTTATTCAATTTCACTCCCATCCTTATCACTGGAAAAAGCTGATTTCCACACTATTTCCATTCGTTCTTCAAATCCAGAGTATAAAGTATCCCCATTGAGAATGAATAATATTCAAATAAGTTTCTGAAAATTATTAAATGAAAATTGGTAATATAGAATTTCCGAAATATCCAGTGTTTCTGGCACCGATGGAAGATGTTACGGATATTGGTTTTAGATTGCTCTGCAAACGTTTTGGAGCAGATATGGTGTTTACTGAATTTGTGTCGAGTGATGCTTTAGTTAGAGAAGTAAAAAAAACAAAAGAGAAACTCACCATTTCAGATGAAGAACGTCCCGTTGCAATACAAATCTATGGACGAGAGCCAGACGCAATGGTAGAAGCTGCACAGATTTGCGAATCAGCTAATCCTGATATTCTTGATATTAATTTTGGTTGTCCCGTTAAAAAAGTAGCCGGAAAAGGCGCCGGTTCAGGGATGTTGCGCACTCCGGAATTGATGCTTGAGATCACGAAGAAAGTGGTGAAAGCCGTAAATATTCCAGTTACTGTGAAGACCCGTTTAGGTTGGGACAGTGACACCAAAATTATCACAGAGCTTGCAGAGCAATTGCAAGATTGCGGTATTCAAGCACTGACTATTCATGGTCGCACTCGTGCTCAAATGTACACAGGAGAAGCCGACTGGACATTGATAGGAGAAGCAAAGAATAATCCCCGCATCCATATTCCAATTATTGGTAATGGCGATATTGATTCTGCAGAGGTATGTAAAAAACGATTTGATGAGACAGGAGTAGATGCCGTAATGATTGGAAGAGCCACTTTTGGTCGACCATGGATTTTTCAGGAAGTGAAGCATTATCTTCAAACTGGAGAACTTTTGCCACAAGAATCTTTTGGATGGTATCTAGATGTTTTGAAGCAACAGGTAAATCAAAGTGTTGAACGTTTAGACGAAAGAAGAGGGATATTGCATATCCGCAGACATTTAGCTTCATCACCTTTGTTTAAGGGGATTCCCGATTTCAAACTCACTCGTATTGCAATGCTCAGAGCCAATAGTGTGGAGGAGTTGTTTTCTATTATGGATGAAATCCCTGAAAAGTTCAACTTAGTTTAAACTGTTGATTGTGTTTGAAGTCAATATTAATAATCAGATATGGACTGTAATGAAAAAGTTTATTATACTATCAACATTTATATTTGTAATTATTGCTTCTGCAATGACACAATCATCCATCACCGAAAATGTTTTCAGGGAAAGCGTGAATAGGAAAGTGTTGCGTATGCAACAATCGATAGGCTTTGACGAGCAAAAAGCAGAGCAGCTCAAAGTTTTGGAGTTGAATTATTTGTTAGATGTTCAAAAGGCAGAGACCTGTTTTTTATGTAATTCCAAAAAGAAAATCGAAAAGTTGAAAAACAAACGAGATGAAGACTTTCAACGCGTTCTCAGTCGTGATGAGTATATAAAATACCTATCAATAGAAAACAATCTTATTAATGAAAACAACCGATTATGGTTGAAATAATCGGTTGTTTTAAATATATCTAATCGATAATTTATTTATGGATAGGATGAAGTAATGTTGGATTATCAATGATTACCCCATCTCTGTAAATATTCTCAATCTGAGAATGCAATCCTGCATCTTCGAATTGTTGAATTGCAGCACTTCTTGTTGAAAGTGCTGCTGTTGTGTAAGGCCGACCAGTGATCAATGAAATAGCCTTGGCAAAAAGATAGTCGTCAGTATTTCCAATCGGTCTCCATGTTTTTGTGTTATATTCCTGCGATTCAATAGGATAATCAGGGATTAATCCATTAGTTGCAATGAAATCCACTTTATTCTTATCCGTATATCTTCCTACAATTGGTTGCATAGCCCAATTCTTCAGTTCCGCTTTTTTAGTTGCATTTAATGAACTTTCGTCATATACATTTTGTACAATTCCACCATAGTTATTGTAAGCATGTATTGTCCATGAAGCGGTGTATTTTCCCCCTGTTTTTTCACCGATATGTTCAACAGTCATATAAGGAGCCAGGCAATGAGTAATAAGTTCCGAAGCAGAGTAAGAAAACTCTGTTGCAATGATATAAACTTTGTTGAGATTTAAGTTAGCAGATAATGGATTTGTAAATTTAGCATCATAATCGCCTAAATAATCGTTTCTATCCCATTTGTTAGCATCAAATTCTGAATTTACGAACTTGTTGTAACTCATTATCGTGAAAACCTCTTTATTTTTTACAGCATTTTCCAGAGCTATAAGTGAAGCCAGGTAAGTCGCCGCTGAAATTCCACCACCGGGATTATATCTTAAATCCAGTATTAAATCAGTGACGCCAGCCTGTTTAAAAGTTGAAAATACTTGATAAAGACTTTCGTTATAGTCCGTAATGAAATTTGTGTAGAACAAATATCCAAATTTTTTTCCGTCTATTTCAAATACGTCAGCAAATAATACCGGGTTCGTATTGATTGTTGCAGGAGTCATTTTTATTTGTCTTTCATTTATCAAATTCTGATCAAGAACCGTGAAAGTAGTTTCACTATTTGAGCCAAAAAGTATTCTGTAATTATTGCCATTCAGAACTGATCCGTTAGCATGAGTAATTACGTCACCTCTTTTCAATCCAGCATTGTATGCCGGAGTGCCCGGGTAAACATATCTAACAAAACCAATTATGCGAGTTTTGGTATTATCGGACCATAACGCTAAGGGAGAAAATCCAAAAGCACCTGTTGTTTCACCTTTAAAATCAGCCAGAAGAGCATCAATATCGTCTGTAATCCACGACCATCCATGCAGGATGTCCGTTTTAGACAAAACACTATTAAAATACTTTTTCGGATCCGTGTCTGTAGATGCAGGCTTCTTGTTTTTCATGCTGTCAGCCCAGAGATAAAATGACGACATACCGTCGTATACAAATTGCGAGACTGTATTTATTTGCGGAGTATCATTATTCTTTGGTTTATTTGCATCTCTTGATGTAATAATAGGATCGGACTCACATGAAATAGCCATTACGGCTATAAGAACTACTGATATAAGTATGTTTATTGATCTTTTCATTTTACGAAAAATAATATTCATTTATGTCTTAGACAATAAAAATTGAAAAGTATTAATCAATAATTAGATTTTTCAGAAATTTAACTTGCCTTTTCCTTGGCGAATTATTTCGATTTCGTCGCCTGTACAATCAATAACTGTTGATGGTTCAATGCCTCCCATACCACCATCTATTACTATGTCAGCAATATTCTGCCATTTTTCGTAGATAAGTTCCGGGTTGGTTGAATATTCTATCTCCTCAGATTCATCAAATATTGATGTAGTCATTATTGGATTTCCTAATTGTAGAACAATCTCACGAATAATAGAATTGTCCGGAACGCGAATGCCCACTGTCTTCTTGTTTTTATAAATTTTTGGAAGTAACGATGTTGTTGGAAGGATAAAAGTAAATGGGCCTGGCAGATTTTTTCGCATCATTTTAAATATCGGTGTGTTCACTTTTGCATATTCACTGATATTGCTTAAATCATTACATATTATTGAGAGGTTGCTTTTGTTTGGATTAATTCCTTTCAATGCACAAATTTTTTCAACCGCAC
Organism: Bacteroidales bacterium UBA5287; assembly: GCA_002411345.1. Classification (GTDB taxonomy): domain Bacteria; phylum Bacteroidota; class Bacteroidia; order Bacteroidales; family Dysgonomonadaceae; genus UBA5287. The sequence goes on from DHSL01000018.1 coordinate 11,986, forward strand.
GAACATTCAGTGCGTCACATCCTATAGCATAAAGTGTATCGGTAGGATAAACAATGGTTCCACCTTCTTGAAGAACTTTAACAACCTTGTCTATTTCTCTCGGATTTGGATTATCTTGATAGATTTTCAATAACATAATAACAACAAAAGTATAAAAAAATAGCTCTGATTAAACAATCAAAGCTATTTTTATGTTTATAAGACAGAAGAATTATCCATAAATAATTTTACCATTCTCGTCTTTATTTTCTTCAACAGCATTACTGTATTGTTTCATTGCACGTAAGCTCATTCCCATACTTGAGAATCCGCCATCATTGTAAAGGTTTTGCATGGTTACTTTTCTTGTCAAGTCAGAAAACATAACAATGCAATAATCAGCACAATCATCAGCGTTTGCATTTCCAATTGGAGACATTCTGTTTGCGAAATCCATCAAATCTTCCATACCTTTAACCCCGCTTCCAGCTGTAGTAAGAGTCGGCGACTGAGATATCGTATTAATTCGCACACCTTTTTCGCGTCCATAAATGTAACCAAAACTACGTGTAATTGATTCCAAAAGCGCTTTTGCGTCAGCCATATCGTTATAACCGTAGAAAGTACGTTGACTTGCTATGTATGAGAGAGCAATGATAGAACCTCCTTCAGCAATTGCATCTAATTTTTTTGCAGATTGCAACATCTTATGAAATGAAATTGCCGAAATGTCTAAAGTCTTGTTCAACATATCATAATCAATATCATCGTAAGTACGTTTTTTTCTTACGTTTGGTGACATTCCAATTGAGTGTAAAACGAAGTCGATTTTGCCACCCAAAATTTCAACAGATTTAGAAAAAACCATATCCAGGTCCTCCACATTTGTAGCATCTGCCGGAAGGATTTCAGCATTCAACTTTTTGCCTAATTCTGCAGTTTCACCCATTCGAACTGCAACAGGAGTATTTGATAAAGTAATGATTGCTCCTTCTTCAACAGCTCTTTCTGCTACTTTCCATGCAATAGACATTTCGTTTAATGCACCAAAAACAATTCCTCTTTTTCCTTCTAATAACTTGTGATTCATCTTATTTATAGTTTTGATTTCACATAAACTCTTCCTCTATATTTTTATAGGAAGACGAATAATGCACAAAAGTACAAAAAATGTGCAATATCACAACATATAATTATTCAAATAGTTCATCATAGAACTAATTAATATAACTTACGCTATTAATTTTAGTAATAATTATGCTTAAAGAGAAATGAGCATCATTATGGAAATGAATAAAGGAGTGAGAAATACACTCCTTTATATTGAAAATTTAAAGAGATTTCTATTTTGCCGAAACATCAATTTTAGCAGTTTCATTTTCAACTGTTATTCCTTTCCAAACCAAGGCCGCGATTGCTGCGCCGAGGAAAGGAGCCACTATGAAAACCCACAACCGTGTTAAAGCTGTTCCGCCCGCGAAGATGGCAGGTCCGATACTTCTTGCGGGATTAACCGAAGTACCTGTTATAGGTATACAAACAATATGTATCAAAACCAGCGTTAATCCAATAGCTAAACCTGCAAACTTGTTAAGTCCATTTTTAGCAGTAACTCCAAGTACTACAAGCACAAAAATGAATGTAAAAACTGTTTCAGCAATAAGCGCCTGTCCCAAATGGCCTTCAGGGAATCCGTTTGCCCCCGTCAATGTAGTTGTTGATCCTGAATCTTTTGCCAGGAAATAAAGAATTGATGAACCAATGATTGCACCAATTATCTGAAAAAGGATGTACATTCCAGCATCTTTTCCGCTCATCCTGCCTGTCATCCATACCCCCAAAGTAATTGCCGGATTAATATGACATCCCGAAATACTTCCTATTCCATATGCCATTGCAATTACAGAAAGTCCAAATGCGAATGCTACCCCTAATGTTCCAACAGATATAAAATTCTGTTCAACTCCTGCGAATACAGCAGCTCCACATCCCATCAAAACAAGTACCATAGTACCGATCATTTCTGCTAAATACTTCTTCATAATGTTTGAATTTAGTTAATAATTAATATCACCAGTGTGTCCATTAATAGACGATATAGAGTCAATAATTTATTAATCTGTTTAAACACTATTTTATTGTGGTAAAAGTAAGGCCTTTATAATCAGCGTAATTACAAAGAACTTATATCTCCATTGCAAAGTAAGGTTTTCTATTGATCCATTTTCCGCATGTGAAATCAGGAAAGTCCACCAATATTCCACCTTGAGCAATTGATTCTTCCGATAAAGCAGATATGGCACTCCATGCAGCAGCATCATAGCAATCTAAAGGAACAGGTCTATTTTCGCGTATTGCGTTAAATAAATCTGTCATCATAATATAATCCATTCCGCCATGTCCTGCATTTTGAGCTTCGTCTCCATATTTTTTCCAAAGTGAATGATCGTATTTACCGAACCAGTCACCTGATTTATCCCATTGGTGAGGTTTAGATTGTCCCTCAATATAAAGTGTGTCGCCATCGTTGTACCAAACACCTTCAGTACCTTGAAGTCTGAAACCTAAAGAATATGGTCGTGGTGAGTTTGTGTCATGAGTAACAATTATGGTTTCACCTTTTACTGTATTTATCATTGTAGTTACTATATCACCCAATTTAAAGTCGATATTTGCATAAGGATGGTTTGCTCCTCCATTATCCACAATAAATTTATGCAGACCTCTGCTCTTGGTTGTCATTGAAGAAAGTGAAGTAAATCGGTTACCATAGTTTATATTCAGCCAGTTTCCTACTGGTCCTATGCCGTGAGTAGGATAAATATCCCCATTTCGGTTTATTGAATGAAATGTACGCCAAACAGCTTCACCTATAGCTCCCGGGCCCATTTTTAAATCCGTTCCCGGTACATACGAATATGATTTTCCATCATTGAATTTAACTGCACGTAAATCATGTTCATATCCACAACGGCAATGAAGTAATTCACCAAAAAGTCCTTCTCGAGCCATTTTTAAAGCAGCCATCACGTCACGACGATAGCAAACATTCTCAAGAATCATCAATTGAGAACCCGTTTCTTCAGATGTATTTACAAGATCCCAACATTCTTTCATTGTATTGGCTGCAGAAACTTCAACGCCAACATAAGGAACTCCCGCTTTCATGGCAGCAACAGACATTGGTACATGCCATTCCCATGGACTTGATATAATTATGACATCGAATTCCTCTTTCTTAAGCATGTTTTCATATTCAAGCTCTCCACCTTTATACACTTTTGGGAATTCCTTTTCTCTTTTTTTAAACGTTTCCTTTGTCATGTTTAATGAGAAATCCGAAACATCGCAAATTGCAACTATTTCTGTATCAGGGAATGATAATATATTATTAAAATGTTCTTGTGAGCGGAATCCCGTTCCAATAAAACCTACTCTAATTTTCCCTGATTTTGAAGGTGTTCGTTTTTTTTGTGGGGCAATTGTATTTTGCTTTTCTGCTGCATTTGTACCTAATGTAGTTGTTGCTATTCCTGCACCTGCAAAAGCAGCTTTTTTTAAGAAATCTCTTCTTGTAGTTGTCATTTTATCTTATATAATTAGTGTGAAAAATTCAAGAGGTTTAAACAACTTGTCATATTACGTGTTTTATAACAGAACAAATACGATAAAAATGATTGTTTATTTCAGTCAATTAGTTTTAATGCATATATTCTTTGATTAATTGAAACGACGAACAAACTTCTTTCTCAATTAATTAAGATTATAATTTGCTGCAAATATAACTTTTTATTGGGTCTGTTCAAATTTTCTGAACCAGAAAATTCTTTTTTACATTGTTTATAAAGAAATAAATTGAAATAATGAGAGTTACATATATTTTTCATAGTTGTTATGTAGTGGAATGTGAAGGCTTTTCCATGATATTTGATTTTTATAAAGATACTAAACAAACTGACGGTTCTATGTGGGTAAATGATTATCTGTTGAATAAGAAGGAAGATTTATATGTTTTTTGTTCACACTCGCATCCTGACCATTACAATAATGAGATTTTACGTTGGAAAGAAAGGAAAAAGAACGTTCATTTTATCTTTTCTAATGAGGTTGCCGAATCAACAGGAGAGAAGCTTGCCGATGTAGTTTATCTTGATAAATGTAGTATCTTTGAAGATGAAAATTTGATGGTGAAAGCATTCGGCTCTACAGATATAGGAGGCTCGTTTTTAATAAAAGTCGGCGAGAAATATATCTTTCATGCAGGAGATTTGAATAATTGGCATTGGAGTGAAGAAGTACCATCAGCTGAGGCATTGATATATGAGAACAATTATTTGTGCGAGCTTGAGTTAATGGCTGAAGAAGTTGAACATTTATTTTTAGCAATGTTCCCTGTCGATCCCCGTTTAGGAAAAAATTATATGAAGGGAGCCGAACAATTTGTTTCTCGAATTCAGACTAATTATTTTTTACCCATGCATTTTAGCGAACAATATGAAAGTGCAAACGCTTTTGCTGATATAGCCAAAACCCATAATTGCAAATATTTAACATTATCCCATCAAGGACAATCTTTTAAAATATAAATTAAAATGGAAATTAAATGTAGATTTGATCATTACAATATAAATGTTTTCGATCTTGAAAAGAGTCTTAAGTTCTATAATGATGCATTGGGACTGAAGGAAGAACGGAGAATTGAAGCTGCCGATGGCTCATATATAATAGTATATTTAGGCGATGGCAGTACGGGTTTCCTTTTGGAATTGACTTGGCTTAAAGATTGGGACAAACCATATAACATGGGTGATAATGAACAGCATTTATGTGTGCGAGTTCCTGGTGATTATGATGAGGTTAGGGCATTTCACAAGAAGATGAATTGTGTTTGTTATGAGAACTTTGATATGGGACTTTATTTTATTGTAGACCCTGATGGTTACTGGATAGAGATCTTACCCATGAAAAAATGAACAGAAGATGATAGATTATTTCAATTATAACCGTCGACCAACAGTTGATGTACATGTCGGAAATATTATGATGGGTGGTAATTATCCTATTGTAATTCAGACAATGACAAATACAAATACGCTTGATACTGATGCAAGTATAGCTCAATGTGAACGTATTATTGCAGCAGGGGGAGAATTGATTCGTCTAACCACCCAGGGAGTGAGGGAGGCAGAGAATTTGAAAAATATTAAAGATGCCTTACGCCATAAGGGTTATACAACTCCTTTGTCGGCTGATATTCATTTTAATCCCCGGGCAGCACTTGCAGCTTCAAAGATAGCAGAAAAGGTACGCATCAATCCCGGCAACTTTGTAGATAAGCAAAAGCTTTTTGCAGAAAAAGAATATACAGAACAAGAATATTCCGTTGAATTGGAGAAAATTCGTACTCAGTTTGTTCCTTTTCTGAATAGTTGTAAAGAACATCATACTGCAATTAGAATTGGGGTAAATCATGGTTCTTTATCTGACAGGATCATGAGTAAATATGGTGATACGCCTGAAGGTATGGTCGAATCATGTATGGAATATCTTCGGATTGCTGTGGAAGAGAATTTCACAGATATTGTAATTTCCATGAAAGCCTCAAACACATTAGTGATGACAAAAGCTGTGCGATTGCTTGTCGATAAAATGGATAAAGAAAATATACACTTCCCATTGCATTTAGGTGTAACCGAAGCAGGTAATGGTGAAGATGGAAGAATAAAATCCGCAGTAGGTATAGGCGCATTATTATCTGATGGATTGGGAGATACTGTTCGAGTATCGTTAAGTGAAGATCCTGAAGCAGAGATTCCTGTAGCGAAAAAACTGGTCGATTATATATCTATAAGACAAAATCATCCAACAATTGAAGGTGCTGTTTATGCAGGCTTTTCTCCTTTCTCAACTGATAAAAGAGAAACCACAGCAGTTTGGAATATTGGTGGAGATTTTCCACCGGTAGTTGTTTCAGACAGAAGCAATGTAAGTGATTTTTCAATAAATCCTCATAATATACCTGATTATGTATATGTTGGGAGTTCCGTTCCTTCTGATTTTCCAAAAGGATTAAAAGCAATGGTCGATTTTGAAGGTTGGAACAACAGAATTGATGAATTTCCATTGTTCACCGTTCAATCTTTATCACAATTGGAAACTTGCTCAGCAAAACTGAAATTCCTTCATATCTCATATTCTGAGTTAAATGACGAGATTATATCAATATTGAATTCATTGAACGATGTTGTGGTTATTTTATATACAAATCATGTAAATGGAGTAGGCGAGCAACGTGCCTTTTTTCATCGACTACTTATTGAAGAAATAAAAGTTCCAGTAGTTGTTCAACGTTCATATAATGAAGATATTTCAGAAGACATTCAGGTAAAAGCCGGAGTTGATTTTGGTACTTTATTGCTTGATGGTTTTGGTAATGGTATTATGCTGAGCAATAGAGGTACAATAGAATCTAAAGATATTGATTCATACGCTTTTGGTCTTTTGCAAGCAGCTCGTGTACGGACAAGCAGAACAGAGTTTATTTCTTGTCCCAGCTGTGGAAGAACCTTGTTTGATCTCCAGACTACAGTTGCCGATATCAAAAAATCTTTTTCACATCTTAAACATCTGAAAATAGGTGTCATGGGTTGTATTGTTAACGGTGTAGGTGAAATGGCAGATGCCGATTATGGTTATATCGGCGCAGAACATGGCAAAGTTTCTCTTTACAAGAAGAAAATATGCATCGAGAAAAACATTCCTTCGGAACAAGCAGTAGAGCATCTTGTGCAATTAATCAAGGATAATGGCGATTGGATTGAGCCTGATCAAAATTGAGAAATAATCGAATTACGTTATTTCTTTTTGGAGAATTCCAAAAAAAGTAGTAATATTGCACCCGCTTTCGTAATAAAACCGAAACGAAGGTCCCATAGCTCAGTTGGTCAGAGCACCTGACTCATAATCAGGGAGTCCTTGGTTCAAGCCCAAGTGGGACCACAATTAATATTGCGCAATTGACGATATAACTGTCAGTTGCGCAATTTTTTTTATATAAGGCAAATCTATGCGAATCACATTTTCAATATATGAGAGGATTGAAAAGAAAAATTCATAAAATCAATTTATTAGAAATAAATTAACTAAACTTGCAGTGTTAAACTTTAGTTTGAAAAACCTTCATTATTAATTAAATGATTGACTAAATCGAAATAATATATAGACATAATGAAAAAAATATACAATTATATTGTATTTATTTCTGTTTTTATTGCATTAGTAAACTCGGGATGTAAAAGTAATTTCACAACAAAAGTTACTGTTCGAGCGAATCAGTGGTATTTCAACAACCAAATTATCAATAAAGGATCGCCAGCTGAAGGATTACTAATGAATGTACGTATGGTTAATTCAGTTTTTGAGGACAGATCAACTCAATTATCGATAAATATTCCCAATTTTGATTCGGATACTAATACTAACGAGTTTATTTCGATGCTTTCTGAATATGTGTCGAACGGAGTAAATGCGTTTACGATTTCACTTCAGGGAGGATCACCTGGTTATGATGGAGCAATAAATACAGCATTCAATGCCGACGGATCACTTCGGAAAGAGTATTTCGATCGAGTCGAAAGAGTAATCCGCGCATGTGACTCTCAGCAAGCGGCAGTAATTCTTTCCTGTTTTTATCAACGTCAACACTCCCATCCTTCATCATTAAAAGGTAAAGAGGAAATTAAAAAAGCGTTAGTAAATGTAGTAAACTGGATTAAAGAAAGAAAATTCACAAATGTTTTACTTGAAATAACTAACGAATATAATCATGATGGATATAAAAACTGGCCCGATGGTGAGTGGTTAGTAACCGAACAAGGACAAAACGAATTGATTATGATGGTTAAAAGATTGTATCCATCACTCTTGGTAAGTACAAGTGGTATGGGAGATGGAACATATCCACCACTTCTTACAAAAGAATCCGATTTCTTTATTATTCACTTTAACAATACAGCCATAGAAGATATTCCAATAAAAATAAAAGAACTAAAAAAGTACGGAAAGCCTATTATTTGCAATGAAGACGACAAGCTAAAAAATCAAGGTGCATTTGCAATGGCTCTATCAGTTTTAAACGGATGTGGATGGGGATATATGAATTATCCAGTTAACCAGGAAGCTCCTTTTCGGTTTAAAGGGATAGCAGACGATTCTGTTGTTTATAAAATGTTTAAGAATGTTTCATCACCTGGTTTTCAAATCGATCTTCATTCAATGAAAATACCTTCAAATACGATTACCTCACCAAATGACGATGATATTTTTAATGTAGGTGAAAAGATCATTATTAAATAATTATTTTAAAATAATTCTGAAATATAGACACGACATGAAATTACGAATTTTTATTACAATAATTGCATTACTTGGGATCATAATGTCAAGCTGTTCACGAACATATTATCCAACTTCCGATTTAAACGGTGGATGGAGAACTTTAAAAGGAGCGAATGAAATCAATGAAAAAGCAGGTATTGATATTCAAAAATTAGATGATGCATTTGAATATATTAAAGGAAGTACAAAAAATGGCGGATTATTGGTACTCCGTGATGGTTGGTTAGTATATGAAAGATATTTTGGTAAAGGTCATCGTGACGCTACTCCCAATCTGGCATCTTGTGGTAAATCATTTACCAGTGCAGCTATCGGAATCCTAATTGAACAGCATCCGGAATTATTTCCTGAAAGATTAAATCAAAAAATTTTTAATCCGAAGTATCTTCCTAATGACTTTTTCCCATTATCAGATCTCAGGATGGAGAATATTAAACTTGGTCAACTTTTATCATTCTCAGCTGGAATTCGTGGGAACAATCCAGTTTATGTAAAGAATCAGCCACAAACTATAAATCCCGTTGGTTTAGATGGATGGCAAGCTATGGTTGACGAATATGTTCTTGGAAAAGAAGATGTTGTAGATGGTAAAGTTAGTTCTTCAACAAAAACATTATGGTGTGAACCTGGCGAAGGATATTCATACGCTACAGCATCAATGCACATTGCTTCAATTATGCTTCGCCACATTTCTGGTATGGAGTTGCAGGAATTTCTCAACAAATATTTAGCAAAAGAGTTAGATTGGGGATATTGGAATTACGCCTACAGAAATCAGCCTTTGATCAAGCATACTCCGGGAGGTGGAGGAATTGCGCTGAGAGCAACTGATATGCTCCGCTTTGGCTATCTGATGTTAAATGAAGGTAAGTGGAACGGTAAACAAGTCATACCAAAATGGTATGTAAAATATTGCTCGCAAGCTTCATCATATAACATTCATTATCCTTACAGTTTGCAATTTGAGGTTAATTCAAATGGTCATTGGCCCGATTTACCTCGAGATGCATATTGGAAATCCGGTTCGGGAAACCATTGTATTTATATAGTTCCATCACTTAAACTAGTTGTATGGAAACTAGGTGGGCGTGACGATCAATACGCACAGGAGAACACAGGTGCTAGTATTGATCCTAAAACTTTGACAACAAATGATCGAAAAAACTGGAAAGCTACAGTTGATGAAGAAGAAGCTATAATAAAAACGCTAAAAATGGTAATTGATGGTATAAAAGTTAATTAATTAAATGCTACATATGAAAAACAAGTATAAATATTTAACAAGATATTTCTTTTCATTATCAATCAACATTAAGAATTATCTGATATGTGTTATTTGGACCAAATACGTTATTGTACAGAAGAATGAAATTTTCATCAAGTACTATATCCCAGTTTTGGCCATCTGCCAATCTTGGATTATTCAATCTTTCCGGAAAAATATGACTAAATGGCAAATCCAGGACATGTACCTCTTTAAAATGATCACCTGATACTAGCCGATGAGAATAATTTATACCGGTATTGATTGTCAGAATATATTGCTTATCTCTATATTCCCCAGTAACTGTAAAGTCTCTTTCCTCGGGTTTATCAATAAGTCTTACATCCCATTTAGGGTCACCATATAGAGCTAAAATATCCAGATCGTACCAAAAACCAACTTCATCATTTGTTGGTTTTCTATCTAAAACTTCTTCTAATCGCTCTGCAGCTAGGCTCATTATGTTACTTTCATTATAAGTGTAGGGCTCATCTAATATCTTGGGATACATATTATTCATTTGAGCCAACATGTCTTGTTGATTCAAAAAGAACGACTCTGCAATTGTATATCTTCCAGGAGAAGTTAAAAAATATTTTAATCCACCCCATCCGCTTCTTCCATACCAAGTAGATACTACATATCCTACAAATGTTGTAACATTTGCACTATTCATCCATGCTATGGCCATACTATTTTTTGTGTTGTCAATATTGCCAATCAAACAGTTGCCAATAGGCAAATAAACCCTACGCTTGCCTGATTCTACCAGTTTTTTATTTCCTTCGGGCAACTCAGCATATAATTCACCATCTTTGGCTTTTATAAATCCGGCAGAAAAAGGCATTTCAAGTGCTTTCTCTGAAGCATGTGAAGCCGTAATAATCAGGTCTGGATCAACCTTCTCATACATTTCATAAAAAATGGGCAGAAGATCCGGTACTTGCTGTGAACCGCGAGTTGCAGGTATAGTTTTGAGTAATCTCTCTCTTTTTACTGATTTATCCCCAGGCATCTTATAACCATAAATTCCCATGTTTTGGTCATCCATATAAGCGTAGGAATCAAACCATTTTCCTTCGTCTGTTTCCATAATTGTTGAAACACAACTTTTAATTATTAATGGTTCTGTGCTATTATCAACCATCTTCTCTGCCGATGCAGCTTTATATCCGGTAATAACTCCCCACAAAAAGTCGACATAAATATCATCATCGATAGTTCTACTAAATCTGTTAAGCCGAATTATAAATTCTCGATTCAAATATTCAGGCTTATCTACTATACCTACATATTTAGGTTTAATTTTTCTGACTTGACTAAGCAATTCATCAGGATACTGCTCATAATAAATCACCGGAGCATTATCATGTTTCGTTGATAATTTTTGAACTACTTTATTCCAATCGGAATCATTTTTAATTGATTGATTTGCTAATACCAAATATTCATTATTTTTTACTTGTGCACTACATAAGGCATAGGCTGGAGTCATAAAAAAAAGAACGTAAAAAAAAATGGATATTATATATTTTCTCATATTAATTATGTTTTATTACTCGCTGGAATTTTGTGTTAAAATTACTCCTTTATCTTCATAAAGTATTATATTCTCTTGATAATTTTATGAAAAGCTTTTATTTAATCACTTTATTTAAACTCGTTGTCTGGTTTTTGGGGAGTATCATACTCAGAAGAATTACACTTTTTGACATTAAATTTCAAGAGAAACTTAAATTTATTGCCGAAATGTGACGAAAAATCAAAGATCTGTGTTAATTAGTTTGTGAGAGAAGGTTATTCTTTTATGAAACTTGAAGTAATAAATTTAAGTTTAAGCGTTCTTTGACGTATTGATTTTTTTAGTATATTTGTATACCTTTAAATAGTTTAAACTTTAGTCTCATGAAAAGATATACATTTTACGTGTTCTTAATATTAACTTCTTTGCTATCAGCGCAAAATACATCTGGACAATCAATAATTTTACCCGGTGAACCAAGCACTATCCCTGCAGTCGATTATGTACATTTTCCAAGCAAAATGCATGCCTTTGTATGGCGTAATTGGACAATGGTTCCCAGATCGAGACTTGCCAAAGTATTGAATACCTCGGAAACGAATATTCAAAAAATCGCGACTTCCATGGGATTGCCCAAACAGAAACAAATTGATCCAATTTGGAACAGTTCAAAAGGATATATCACCGTTTTAAGACGAAACTGGCATTTACTTCCTTATGAACAGTTGACGGTTCTGTTGGGAATAAGCAAAGAGGAATTGGCTTGGAGGTTAATTGAAGACGATTTCCTTTTCGTTAAAATGGGTTCTATGAAACCATATTGCGAACCATTGAGATACGCTGAGCCAACACCCGAAATGGAACAAAAGGTACGCAAAATTGCATCGTGGACAAATGAGATTAATAAATTCTCCAGCGCTGAAGTTCCACGATTCCGTTTTTTTGATGAACAAAACGCTCAATCCCAAGATGTGGTTTTAGAAGACAGTCAGTTGGACATACGGATGATATTTTCGTACAATGCGGAATTTGGTGACCCATTAATAGATCCGCAAATAGCATCTTATCCCGATCATCTTTTGAAAAAGCTGTCTGAAAAAGGAATAAACTCCGTATGGATTCACTCCGTTTTAAGAATGTTAGTACCGGAAGATGGCATTTTCCCCGGATCAAAAGATTATTCAATCAGACTTAATAATCTAAAGAAATTGGTTGATAGAGCTGCCAAGTATAACATAAAAGTATATCTATATGCGAATGAGCCTCGTGCAATGCCCGAAGAGTTTTTTAATTCTCCCGAGAGGAAAAGTCTGGCGGGAGTTAAAGAGGGGGGACTTCAAACGCTCTGTACTTCTGATATTAGAGTGCTTGATTGGGTTAGGAATTCATATGAAAAAGTTTTCAAGGAAGTTCCCGGGTTAGGGGGAGTTTTCACGATTACAGCATCTGAAAACCTTACTAATTGTGCATCACATCATAGACAAACTCAATGTGAACGATGCAAAAATGAATCTTATGATAAAATAATCGCAAACATTAACAATGTAATTTCTGAAGGAGTAAAGAAAGGGAATCCAAATGCAAATGTCCTGGTATGGGATTGGGGATGGAATGATGGATATGCTGAAAAGATTATCAATCAGCTATCCAAACAGTCATGGTTAATGTCAGTAAGTGAGTGGTCGCTTCCTATCGAACGAGGGGGAATAAAATCGACAGTCGGTGAATATTCGATCTCGTCGGTGGGACCCGGTCCGCGTGCATTAGAACATTGGAAAATGGCCAAGAAAGCGGGCCTGAAAACTGTAGCCAAAATTCAGGTAAATGCTTCTTGGGAGCTGGGATGCGTTCCTGTGATCCCTGCAATGGAACTGATTGCAAAGCATGCGAAGAATCTTTCGGCCGAATCTATCAACGGTATTATGTTCAGTTGGAGTGTAGGTGGATATCCATCACTCAATTTAGCAATATTCCAAAGCATTTTTAATGGTGATAACACCGACTTGCTTCACTATGCAAAACAATATTATGGCGCAAAACCGGCAAATTATATTTGTAAAGCGTGGCATTATTTCTCCTCCGGATTTGCAGAATTTCCATATAATATTACCACTTTGTATAGTGGTCCACAGCATGTTGGACCTGCAAATTTGTTATATATCAAGCCAACTCATTACAAAGCTTCAATGGTTGGTATTCCTTACGATGATCTCGATTCATGGCGTTCAATATATCCTGCAGAAGTTTTTATCGAGCAAATTAAAAAAGTGTCGGATAGTTTTGATTCAGGTTGTATGGAACTGGAAAATGCGTTACGACATGCAGATAAAGAAGTGCTTCCATTGATTAAAAGCGATTTGATAAGAGCTAAAGCAATTCAATTGCATTTTGCTTCTGTCGCAGCTCAATCCACTTTTATTAATGAAAGAAACAAGTATTTATCAGCAAACAATGTTACGGTAAAAAAATACTGCCTTGAAATAATGAAAAAGAGTGCTAATGCCGAGAAAGAAATAATAGAAGCATTTTTACCCTTAGTTCTTCAAGATCCAATGCTTGGTTATGAATCTTCTAATCAGTATTTTTACGTGCCGCAGGATTTGAAAGAAAAATACATTAACATTCATCATACTTTGGAATGGATAAATACCGAAATTGAAAACCTCAATAAGAGTTAATCTCTTATTGGATAAACAGAAATGCAATCCTTTAGAGTTTTATTTGAGCGATTATCTTTTCCCAAACATCGGGAAAGCGATTTTTGAAACGGTTTACTTTCCATTTTCGTCTCAAACCTTTTGCCCATTTTCTCCACCAGCAAGCAAAATAAAATGTTGCAGGCATTAATAAAAAGTAAGCAATACTCACGCCCAAACTCATTGTAGTTATTCCTATAATAATGGTTTGTATCAAATCAAAAATAGGAACCAACAACATACCAGAAGCATAACGAACAGATGGTATAAATTGTTCTTCTTTGAATAATCCCAGCAACTTTTTATAACCTATTATTGGGAATATACCATTTATAAACCCAAATAAAGCAATAGGAAAAGTCACGACTAATAGCAGAGTCTGAAGTAATAATGATAATGCTGCAGAGGGATTTGAAACAGGATCTTTTGAGGTCAATCCGTATTCTTTCAGTGTTTTATGTGCTGAACGAAAATTCTCAATCTTTGAATCAAAAGTCTGACAGTCGTGCTCAAACAACTTATCTAATTTACGAACTATGTCTTGTGAGGCAAGTAGATAACCTTCTTTGTTTTTAGGATACCTTTGTTTAGCTAATGTATGAGCATTCCAGTCGATAGCATGAACATATTCATCATAATATTCATCATTCTGTATATCAACAATTAACTCGCTCAAGCTTTTCCCTAAATCTTGTCTAATTTGATTTGCAGCAAGTTGAGGATTGATTTCATATTGCTCTTTATAGTCCGACATTAAAATCGGTTTCCCAAAAGTAATATATGCGTCTGATAAAAAACCAAATATATCAGGATAGTAGATACCTACAGGAATTACTCTGCTCCCTAGTGTGAAATCAAATTCTTCTTCAATAGGAAAAACTATTCTTGGAATAGCTTTCTGTATGGGCAGTAATGATAATTTTGGATTATGTCTGCCTTCAGGAAAAAGAGCCAATGGGATCTTCTTTTTTAGCAGATTACCACTTAATTCAAATGACTCTTCATTGTTTTTCAAATTATCCACGCCATCGCGAATGCGATAAACCGGCATAATATGAAGCCATACCAATATTCTTGCGATTTTTGGATTCTTAAAAACATCAGCTCGTGCAAGAAATACTAATTGTTTTTTGCTGATAAAGTTAATGAGAATCATCGGGTCAATCACTGCATTCCTGTGATTGGGAGCAAAAATCAATGGATAATCCGTATCAGCATTTTCCTTTCCAACATATATAAGTTTCCCGAAATTTAATCTTAATGCAAGGTTTGTAAAAATGCGCGTAAAGGCATAGCCTCTATTGAACTCGTATTTCATTTGTTACTGCTATAAAATTTAATGGTTTTCTTCTCCAGTAGTATGCCAACATTAATCCGGCAATAATATGCCAAATACCCCACCAAGCGGCTATAAAGGTCATACCTCCCAGCTCTAAAGTAGCAGGAAAAATGCGTGGATTGAATATTAATGCAAGTCCTAAACCAGAGTTTTGAATTCCAGTCTCTATTGAAATTGTGCGACAGTCTAACTCATTTAGCTTTAATGATTTTGGGAATAGATAACCTCCTAAAAACGCTATGCCGTTATGAATCAAAACTATAAAGAACACAAGATGAATGTATTTTAAAAATAAGTTGAAGTTACCTGCTAATGCTCCTGCAATAAACGCAATGAAAAAGAGTATAGAAGAGTACTTTACATATTTTGTAGTCTTTGTAACAAACTTAGGAAATTTATATCCAATAATCATTCCAAGTATAACAGGAATTCCCAGAATAATGAATACTGTACGAAACATTTCTAATCCATCAATAGTGATAGGTACCAATAATGGTGATTGTCTGGCATAAAGGCCACCCCAAAAAGCAAAATTTAGAGGAGTCATAAATACGCAAAGAACAGTAGTAATTGCGGTAAGACTAACAGATAATGCTACATTTGATTTAGATAGTGCAGAAATCATGTTGGAAACGTTGCCTCCCGGGCAAGCTGCTACCAGAATCATTCCCATTGCTACAGTATTGCTTGGCTTAATAATTAGTACAAGCAAATAAGTCAAAGCTGGTAAGATAACATACTGAGAAACAACTCCTGTGATAACTGTTTTTGGATTCCTAAGAACATCCTTGAAATGTTGAGGTTTAATCCCTAATGCTACGCCAAACATGATAAAGGCGATAGCGATGTTCATTAAATTTACACTTGTTTCATTGAAGTTAAGCTTAACAGAATCAAGTTGTTCTAAGTTGTTGAACATTGAAATGAGAGGTAGATTGTACATCGCTTTTTGTTTTCTTGTTACAAAGATACAATTTAATAATATTCTAATATGTTAATGTAACCTACTTTTTGAATTGGTAGACTTCAGTAATTATCAAATAGATGTTTTACGTTTATTTAAGTGTCTTTAATTTAATACTTCCACTAAATAAGACGGCAAGTTAAGATAAAATTAATATATTTACAAAACAAAACGTACTTCAAAATTGTAAAATTATTATGAAATTAATGAAGTACACTATTCTTATGCATATATCAAATCAATTAGTAAATGAGTGCACCATTAGCAGAAAGATTACGACCTAAATCGCTGGACGAGTATGTAGGTCAAAAACATATTGTAGGAAAAAATGCGGTTTTACGTCGGATGATAGATTCTGGACATATTCCTTCTATAATTTTGTGGGGACCTCCCGGCGTTGGAAAAACTACATTAGCATATATCATTTCCAACACAATGAAAGTACCGTTTTATCAGTTGAGTGCCGTAAATTCAGGGGTAAAAGATGTAAGAGAGGTAATAGAAAAAGCAAAAAACAATCGTTTTTTCCAAACGGCAAATCCAATATTGTTCATTGATGAAATCCACAGATTTAGCAAGTCGCAGCAGGACTCACTCTTGCAAGCTGTTGAAACTGGAATAATCACGCTCATTGGTGCAACAACAGAAAATCCTTCGTTTGAAGTGATCCGTCCTTTGCTTTCCAGATGTCAGGTTTATGTTTTGAAATCGTTAGAGAAAAACGATCTTGAAGAATTATTAAATCATGCGATTTTGGATGATGTGGAACTCAAAAAACGTGATATTGTTGTTGAGGAAACAGATGCTTTATACCGATTTTCGGGAGGAGACGCACGTAAATTATTGAATACTATTGAACTGATTTCAAATGCGGAAAAAGACGGGAAACTTGTAATTACCGACAAACTTGTAACAGAGCGATTGCAGGAAAATCCAGCTGCTTACGACAAAGGAGGTGAAATGCATTACGACATAGTCTCTGCATTTATAAAATCTATTCGTGGAAGTGATCCGGATGGGGCCATTTATTGGTTGGCAAGGATGGTAGCAGGTGGCGAAGATCCTGCCTTTATTGCAAGAAGATTGGTCATCTCGGCTGCAGAAGATATTGGGTTGGCTAATCCGAATGCACTGTTACTGGCAAATGCTTGTTTTGATACATTGCAGAAAATAGGTTGGCCCGAAGGACGAATTGTTTTGGCTGAGACTACTATCTACTTGGCTACTTCACCAAAAAGCAACTCTGCTTATATGGCAATTGAAAAAGCATTGGAAGAAACAAATTCGTCGGGGAACTTACCGGTTCCGCTGCATTTGAGAAATGCTCCTACATCATTAATGAAGGACCTGAACTATGGAAAAGACTATAAATATGCGCATAGCTACGAAAATAATTTTGTGATACAGGAATTCTTACCCAAAGAGATTAAAAATAAACGTTTTTGGGATCCACAAAATTCTCCGTCAGAAAAGAAGATGAGCGAAAGAATGGACAAGCTTTGGAATGAAAAGAAAGATTAATACCAAGACATATTGCCATCGTAAGGCGAATTGCGCTGGTCGTATTTCAAATCCTGCAACAATGATGCATTTGCTCTAATGGTAAAGTTATAGGATTTGTAAGGACCAATAGGAATGAAACTTGCCGACATGCTCCAGCAATGTAGATTACGTGTCAATGAACAATTTATATTGGTAAACTTTTTCAAATCAAAATTGTAATCGGTGTTAAACGTAAGGTTCCAGTTTTTAGTAGGCTGAACGGATCCGCTTAATCCAAAGTTATGTGTGAGTATGCCATTATACTCCATTTTTTCCTTATTAAAGGTGCCATAGCCGTATCTTACGGAATAGTTGAAAGATACGTTCCATTGTACGGCATTGTTCATATAACCATCACTGTCATAATTCCCTTTGTTTTCTCCCGAGGTGTCAAAAACACTGCTTCCGCCACCTTTTTCATTGGGGTTTTGACCGATTGTACCATCATCAGGGAGACCGCTTTTTGCATCCGCGTTTTTATTGTCTTTATCACTGCTGCTTTTATCTTTACCAAACAATTTTTGAAAGGAGTCCTGATTAAGATTATATGAAAAAGTAGTACCTGTTCCAATAAGTTTTCCAATTCCTCTTCCATTGAAAGCGCGCAATTTGTTGACTCTAACAGGATTTTCGTTTTTGTCGAGTTCGTATAAATATGGTTCCCAATTAGCACTCAAGCTTAAAGTGTAACTCTTGGATAACTTCAATCTGATATTTGAATTAATTGTACTCCATTTCAATGAGTCGGCCATCATGTTGTAATTGAAGCTGATACCTAAATCGTCAATCAAGCTGACTTTTTTCTCGCCTATTGAATCATTATCAGTCTTCACCTTCATTTCAACATTATTCTTGAAGTCGAAACCGATACCGCCATTTGCTCCACTTGGTGCTGTACCAAAAATCATGCGGGAATATGGAGAATATTTGTACTCTACATCGTCGCCGTATTCATTTTTATAGTAATACGTTTCGTAGAAATTGTAATTCGAAGCACTGAAATCGGGTGTGTAGTTTAAACTGATGCTGGGAGAAAAAACGTGACGAATGGCTTTAACTTTATCACCAAAAACTTTCCAAGGTGTGTACATTCCGTAAAGTTTTGTAGATGCACTTAATGATGCATTATAATCATAAACACGTTTGAATCCTCTGATGGTGTCAACAACAACATTCTGCTTACGCGATGGATCCCACGCCATACGTTCACCTCCGGTATACCAACGCTCATTGTAATTGATGCTGGGTGTAATCTGAATATAGTCAAAAAGGTTGAAAGTGGCGCTGAAAGGGATGTTATGACGCATACCGTTTTGCCAATCTTTTACTAAGCTGGATTTTAATATCT
This sequence comes from Bacteroidales bacterium UBA5287, assembly GCA_002411345.1. Lineage (GTDB taxonomy): Bacteria > Bacteroidota > Bacteroidia > Bacteroidales > Dysgonomonadaceae > UBA5287. The sequence continues at coordinate 31,037 of DHSL01000018.1, forward strand.
TATTCTCTTTTGTAGTGATATAATTTCTGACTTCTCCGGTATAACTCATTGATATTTTTTCGTACCAACGCTCTTCTCCTACCAAATTCTTACGCTTGAAAGGATAGATCCTGCTCATATTTATTGAGACGTTGGGAAGTGTTACTGATATAGTTGAATCTCTGGATACCTGGTTGATATTCATCGATGCTGATAAACTCCAAGGCGAGTTGGGAAACCGTTGAGTCAAATTTATACTTGAACTTTTAGTATTGTTTGATCCTGCTCTTGAATATAATCTCGATAGATCTCGCTGATCCATTTTACTGGTCGAAAAGTTTACACTGGTCGAAAAGGTTCTGTACATATTTGCTTTTGGATCCTGAGAATGTGTCCAGTTAATCCTGAAGTCTTTTGACACTGAATAATCGGCCAGATTCTTTTCTCCCAATACTGTATTGAGGTAGTAGAGATTAAAATTACCTGAATACTTATAACGTTTTCTATAGTTCGAACGAGCACCTAATCCCCAGCTTCCTTTTGTATAAAGTTCACCGGTCACAGCTAAATCAACGTAGTCGCTGATAGCAAAATAATAACCACCATTCTGCAGATAAAAACCTCTCTCGGTCTCATCACCAAACGAGGGCATAATAATTCCTGAAGAGTAGGTCTTGGTAAATGGGAAAAAGGCAAATGGCAACACTACGGGAAACAACGGAACATCGGCAACTACCAACCATGCTGGTCCGGTAACGACATCTTTTCCAGGACGGACTTTTGCTTTTGACAGGTTCAAATAAAAATGCGGATGATCATGATTGTCACAAGTAGTATATTTTGCATCTCGCATGTAAAATGAATTGTCTAAATTCTTTTTTGCTTGATTTGCTGTGATAAAACCTTCACCTTGCTGAGAAACAACATTCGAAATAAACGCTTTCTTTGTCTCAAAGTTATAGCGGACTTTCTTCATCTCGTACTGTGTTTCACCTTCACTAAAAACCGGATAGCCAAACTCTTTGCCAAGTGAATCAACTCCATATGTGGAAGCAATGGTACTGCTGTCCATATCCAAAATAATGTATTCGCCTTTTATACTTAAATTGCCATATTTAATGTCGCCTTCTCCATATAAATATCCTTTATTGTCACTAGTAAATACCATCGAATCTTGAGATGTGTAAAAAACGGTGGTCTCAAGGAATTCTGATTTAACTTTTAAAGTGGAATCAACACGCAATGAGTCTGGAGATGGAGTTTTGAGTGAGTCTGTTTTTAGTATTGTCGAATCGGAAATAACAGGTTTTATGGTATCTCCGGGAAGGATCGCAGAGACTGAATCAGTCAATGAATTTTCCTGGACAACATCTTGAATGCTATCTGTAGGTGATTGAGATACAGTGCTTTGATTGCTTATGTCATTCTTTACGTCTTTAGCGTCTACTCCTTTTTTCAGTGTGGAGCATTGAACGAAATTTGACAGGACAAGTATCAAAAATATATAGTATAATAGATGCTTCATTCGCAAAAAACCTGATAGGGTATGGCTTTAACATGCAAAACTAATCAAAAGTGCATTAATAAACACTTAAAATTATAAAAATAAAACTTAACTCTGTTGGATTAAGTAATTTTTTACGCTTTCAGTATCTGATGGCAGCTTAATTGAGAGTTTACTTTTTTTCGTAAATGATTCAAGTTTTTCCGGAACATCAATCTTTTCATCAATTATCTGTTCTACTATTTCCTTGAACTTAGCTGGATGAGCGGTTGCTAAAAAAATGCCGGTCTCATCAGGTTCTTTCTTGTCTTTTAATGCTTTATATGCACATGCGCCATGAGGATCAAGAAGATAACCCGATTTAGTGTAAACATCATTGATCGTTTGTTTTATTTCATCATCGGTATATGTGAATCCTGTAATGTCTTTTGTAATTGACTGATATGATGATCTATAAAGATCTATGATCCTGTCAAAATTACTGGGAGCACCTACATCCATCGCATTTGCAATTGTTTGAATGGAAGGTTTTGGCTGATAGTCGCCTGTCTTTAAATAATTGAAAAAGGTGTCGTTCTTATTGTTGGCGGCAAAGAATCTATGTATAGGAAGTCCCATCTTTTTTGCAAAAAGACCGGCAGTAAGATTACCAAGATTACCGCTGGGAACGGAATAGACTACTTTGTTCGAAATGCCAAGATTTACCAATTGGGCATATCCATAAAAATAATAAAACGACTGTGGCAAAAACCTGGCTACGTTAATTGAATTGGCAGATGTCAGGTTCATTTGTTTATTCAAATCTTTATCTAGAAACATTGATTTTACTAATCTCTGACAATCGTCGAAGGTGCCGTCAATTTCTAATGCGGTAATATTCTGACCCAATGTTGTGAATTGTGATTCTTGTATATTGCTTACTTTGCCTGATGGATATAATACAATTACTTGAATTCCTTCGACTCCCAAAAAGCCGTTTGCGACTGCACTACCGGTGTCTCCGGATGTAGCTACCAGTACTTTAATGTTCTCCTGGTGTTGTTTCTTTACAAAATAGGACAACAAACGAGCCATAAAACGGGCGCCGACATCCTTGAAAGCAAACGTGGGACCGTGAAAAAGTTCCAATACATAAATGCCTTCTTCTACTTTTTTTAACGGGATAGCAAAATTTAACGTTTCTGATACTATCGTGCTCAGGTCTTCTTCAGGAATATCTTCACCGAAAAAAGCGTTCGCAACGGTTTTGCCTATTTCGGTCAAGTTCATACTGCCAATGTTGTCAATAAATTCTTTTGATAAATGATTAATTGATTTGGGCATGTAAAGTCCTTTGTCTGGTGCAAGTCCCTTTATCACTGCTTCTTGCAGCGATACCTCAGGGGCATTGTGGTTTGTACTGTAATATTTCATTGGATAGAGAAAAATTTATCAATAAATTCTTTGCCATGAAGCAATCCAAAACAGCCGTTCTTTGCAGCTGTTTCATCGTAGGTTGTAACGGAATCGGGAATAATACCTTTGTGATAGAGCAAAAAAGGAACTGCATCGCGTGTGTGGGTACGGACTTCACATGGAGTTGGATGGTCTGGTAAAACGGCTATGACTACTGTTTCTTCCATCTTTTCGGTCTCTTCATAGATAGTCTTCATAATGCGTTGGTCTAAATACTCAATCGTTTTGATTTTTAATGGTATATCGCCTTCGTGTCCTGCTTCATCGCTTGCTTCTATATGAAGATAAACAAAATCCCTGGTTTTTAACGCATTCAGCGCTGCCTGGGCCTTGCCTTCATAGTTCGTGTCGTACAATCCTGTAGCTCCTTCTACATTGATAATGTCTAAACCGGCATAAACACCAATTCCTCTTATCAAGTCTACGGCAGAAATTACGGCTCCACTGTTAATGGGGTACATCTGGGCAAGACGATTCATTTGTGGTCGATAACCGGGCGACCAAGGCCAAATGCTGTTCGCGGGATCTTTTCCTGCTGATATTCGTTTTTTGTTGATTGGGTGATCTCGCAATATCTCTTGTGACGATAGAATCAATTCATTAAGTGCTTTTGCAGTTGACAGGGATTCTTCAACTAAGGGCTTTATCAGTAATGGAACAAAAGGCTTTTCGGGAACATCATGAGGTGGAGTGCAATAAATGTTTTTATTGCCGTTCTTCATTTTTAATAAATGACGATACGAAACACCTGGATGGAAACTGAAAGTGTCATTCCCTAATCGGTCGTTCAAAAAATGGATGAGCTCAGTGGCTTCTGGAGTGCTGATATGACCCGCTGAATGGTTTTTTAATAAATCTCCTTCAATGCAGACAAGGTTGCAACGCATGGCCATCTCACCGGGAAGAATATCAACGCCCATACTGGCGGCTTCTAAAACGCCGCGACCTTCATAAACTGTGGGGATATCATAACCGAGAACCGACAAATTGGCAATCTCACTTCCTGGCGAAAAGCCTTCGGGAATGGTGTCCAACAGACCATTCTGGCCTTTCAATGCAAGTAAATCCAAATAGGGTGTATGGGCAACTTGCATAGGAGTTTTGTTTCCTAAACTTTCTATGGGTAAATCGGCCATGCCATCACCCAAAATAATTATATATTTCATGATCGCTTCATCGAATGTTCGCTATTGAAATAATGTCGGAGAAAACTCCTGCTGCCGTAACACTAGCACCGGCGCCATATCCTTTTATTACCATCGGATATTCGTTGTACCTTTCTGTGGTGATCATTATGATGTTATTGCTGCCCTCAAGGTTGTAGAATGGGTGACCTTGTTCTACTTCTCGCAATGAGACTTCACATTTTCCGTCGTCATAAGTGGCTACAAATCGAAGATTCTTGCCCTCTTTGGCTAATTGTTTCCTGCGCATCTCAAAGGTTTCGTCTAACTGTGGAAGGGATTGCCAGAATTCATCTAACGTTCCTTCAAAATATTCTTGGGGCACGAACAGCGACTTTTTAACATCGCTTTGTTCAATAACTGCTCCGGCTTCGCGGGAAAGGATTACTAGTTTGCGAACTACGTCCAATCCGCTTAAATCTATTCGAGGATCGGGTTCTGCATAATGCTCGTCTACGGCCATTTTAACGGCTTTGCTGAATGGAATTTCTTCGCTTAATGTGTTGAAGATGAAATTTAATGTACCGGAAAGCACGGCTTCTAACTTGATTATTTTATCTCCTGAATTAATCAGGGAATTCATTGTGTTGATAATCGGTAAACCGGCGCCTACATTAGTCTCAAACAGAAACTTTACTCCCGATTTGCGGGCTGTTTCTTTCAATAGATTGTAGTTCTCATAAGATGATGATGCTGCAATTTTATTTGCAGTGACAACAGAAATATTGTGGGACATTAACTCTATATATAGGTCGGCAATAGAGGGACTTGCCGTGCAGTCTACAAATACAGAATTGAAAATGTTCATCTTCAAAATCTCATTTCGGATCAACTCTGGAGAACTTTTCTTACCATTGGTCATCAAATTTTCATAATATCCTTCTAATGGAATTCCATCGCGTGTAAATAGAGCTTTCCTGCCATTGGCAATGCCTACAATATTAAGTCGCAGCTTGTTCTGCTCTTTTAATGTATCTCTCTGTTTCTTTATCTGCTCTAATAGTTTACTGCCCACAATTCCTGTCCCGATAATGAATATGTTCATCTCTTGATAGGGTGATAGGAAAAATGAGTCATGAATGACATTCAACGACTTTTTCAAATCGATTTTTGATATTACACATGAAATATTGGTCTCACCAGCACCTTGTGCTAATGCAACAATACTAATGCCGTTCCTGCCTAATGCTCCAAAAAATTTACCAGCAATTCCGGGAACATGTTTCATGTTCTGACCTACAATGGCTATAGTGGCTAAATCATATTCTACAATGATTTCATTGATGCTGCCCATTCTTATTTCGTACGAAAATTCCTTGCTTAGTACTTTTTGAGAGAGCTCTGCGTCTTGGGTGCGAACGCCAATGGATGTGCTGTTCTCTGATGAGGCTTGCGATACCAAAAACACGCTGATACCATTATTGGCTAATGCGGTGAAAATGCGTTTGTTTACACCGATAACACCAACCATGCCTAACCCCTGAATGGTAATCAAAGCTGTGTCGTTTATGGACGAAATACCTTTAATGATCTTACCGTTTCGGTTTGGCTTAATATTACTGATTAAAGTGCCTTTCGATTCGGGCTTGAACGTATTTCTTATGTAAATAGGTATATTCTTATGATATACAGGAAAAATAGTCGGAGGATAAATAACTTTGGCACCGAAATTTGTTAACTCAATGGCTTCGGTAAATGAGAGTTCTTCAATTACATAAGCCGACTGGATTATCTTTGGATCTGCAGTCATGAAACCATCTACGTCTGTCCAGATTTCCAGCATCTCTGCATCCATTGCCGAGGCAATAATGGAAGCTGTATAGTCAGAACCGCCTCTGCCAAGATTGGTGATGTCGTCGTCGTCTTTACTCGATGAAATAAAACCGGGTACAAGTGCTACCTTTGGCATGGGGGATTCGGAAAATGTTTCATGAATCAACCTGTTGCAAAGGGGAATGTCGGGGATATGACTGTTAAACTGACGGGTGGTCTTTATAAATCTGGTAGAATCAAAGAGTTGAGCGCCGACAATAATCTTGCTGATAATCAGTGAGGATAATCGCTCTCCATAACTGACAATCTTGTCTGATGTCTTCTGGGACAAATCGCCAATAAGATATACTCCACGTAATATGTTTTGTAAATCATCAAAAAGAATGCGCGCTTTTTTTGAAATGTCTTCGCGGATTTCTTCGTCGGCAATCATTTCATTAATAATACGTTCGTGCTTTTGGATGATCTCGTCCAAGACTGATTTGTAACCTGCGTTGGTCTTTAAAGCAAAATCGGCTGCCAACAATAATCTGTCAGTAACACTTCCAAGTGCAGAAACAACAACAATAACGGGGTCTTTCTCTGACTCTACTATGTTTTTTACTAATTTAAGACTCTCGGGCGAACCTACTGAGGTTCCGCCGAATTTCATAACTTTCATATGATTATGAATATTTGTTCGTTTTTTAAATAAACGAGATGTAATTTATAAATTATGTTGATCAGGAAATGACAACCGGGTGGTTATCAGAAAAGCAGTGCCCTGCTTAAAGGATGTGAAAATTATATAACCCCCCAAGGGGTCATATTCATTGTTGTAGTTATATGTGTGTATGCCAGATACATTTTATGCATTGAAAACATATTATATGCTACAAAGATACTGGAATAATTGATTATTGAAAACAAATTGCTAAAAAAATGTCGATTATCAACTTCTTTGAATGGTATGAAAACAAAATGGCGACAAATATCGCGTTAAAGAATATCTTAAAATGGGGTTTAATAATCAGTAACAAAAGCAGATGGGGGCAAACGCATGCAAAATAAATCGTTCTTTTTAAATGAAAATCTGTATATTAATATTACTTTTGCAGTAGCAGCAGATCGGTTTGTCGCTCCGATCAAGGTCGGGGAGGAAAGTCCGGGCAACATAGAGCACCATATTTCCTAACGGGAAGCTGTTCGCGAGGGCAGAGCAACGTAACAGAAAATAACCGCCACACCATTGGTGGGGTAAGGGTGAAAAGGCGAGGTAAGAGCTCACCGGCAGTGCAGCAATGTAATGCGCAGTACGTCTTATGGGTTGTAAGGTCATGTATATCGGATAATTAGGGTTGCTCGCCCGATGCCGAGGGGTAGACCGCTAAAGACCATTGGTGACAATGGCCGTAGATAAATGACAAACATCTGTCTTTGACAGATACAGAACCCGGCTTACAGATCGGCTGTTTTTTTATTGGTATTGGTATGGCTGAGAAAAATAAGAAAAAGAACGAGGATGGATTGGAGGAGCCTGGCTTTTTCCAATTGGTCAATGAGAAAATTAAGGAGGGTATTCACTTTCTTAGCTATGGTATTTGGCGCCAAAATCCTGAAAACTTCTCTAACTCAAGAAATGTTTTCTATAACATTCTGAAGGTTGTTATGCTTACAGTCAGAGGAATACAGGAGGAGCAATTGGCAGCTAATTCGCGGTCGTTGACGTATCGTACCGTTCTTTCTATTGTTCCGTTGCTTGCTGTTTTGTTTGCAATCGCACGGGGTTTTGGCTTCGAAAATATTGTGCAAAGTGAGATTTTCCGTTATTTTGGAAATGTGCCGACAAATATAGAACTGTCAAATTCACAATCACCTCAAATTACGTCTGATTCTATTTCTATTCTTCAAGAGGGACTCTCGGATAATCAGCAAAATAGTTCGTCTCCCACAATTGAATCGTTTGATGCTACTGTAGAAAATGAAAATGTTTACACAGGTGATATCATCAATGAAGTAGTTGGATTTGTTAATAATTCACTTCGAAATGCACAAGGAGGATGGTTCGCCGGAATAGGGGTTATATTACTGTTATATACTGTGGTGTTATTGTTTACGGATATTGAGAATAACTTAAACCGTATATGGAATGTTCCTAAAGGGAGAACAATGCAGAGAAGGGTGGTCGACTATTTTGCAATGGTTCTTATTATCCCGGTATTGATGATCGCTAATAGTGGATTGAGTATCATGATTACTTCTTCTGCGGCAATGTTCAGTAAATTCGCTGCAATCCTCAATCCTTTGGTAACGCAATTGCTTAATATTGTTCCTTATGTGCTGATAATATTTGTGCTGACCATGCTTTATAAGTTCATGCCAAATGTTAAGGTTAAATTCTGGAACGCATTGATTGGGGGGGCTGTCGCGGGAATTGCTTTGCAGTTATTCCAATTATTATATATGAGTGGACAGTTATGGATCAGTAAATATAATGCTATCTATGGTACGTTCGCCGCTATTCCTTTGTTATTGTTGTGGTTGCAATTGTCATGGTATATTGTTCTTATTGGAGCACAACTGTCGTATGCGTCACAAAATGTGAGGACTTTCGCTTTTGATAAGGAGACTAAAAATATAAGCCGCAGATATAGAGACTATTTTACGCTGATGATCTTGTCTGCAATTGTCAAGAGATTCGCTAATCATGAGTCGCCGCTTACTCCCGAAGAGCTTTCGCTAAAATGTAAAGTGCCGCTGAGATTGACTAACGATATTGTCAGTAACTTGCAGGATATGAAGATAATATCGCCAACACCTTCGCTGGAGGATGAACAAACAATGGCTTATCAGCCTGCGATGGATATTAATCAGCTGACTGTAAACGCTGTAATGACACGCATCGATACCTTTGGATCGGAAGATTTTATGATTGATATGACAAATGTGTTTTCTGATCACTGGGATGCTCTTATGGAGTCCAGGGTTTACATGTATGATATGTCTAAAAATGTGTTGCTTAGAGATTTATAGATCCTAAAAGAGATAGGACATTGCCGGGGATTTATATTTCCTGAGAGATGTTCTTAACTTTTTTGATTCATCATTGCAGTATGTGTCGAGTAGTTTCCAGAATTTTTCGCTGTGATTCATCTCTACGATATGGGCTAATTCATGACAGATTATATAATCGATATAGATTTCTGGCAGCAACATTAAATATAATGAGTAGTTGATGTCTTTTTTACGGGAACAACTGCCCCAACGAGAAGAGCTTTTATTGATCTTTATTTGATTGTAAGTGAGTCCAAATCGTTTAGCAAAAATGGATGTTTTGATAGGCATTACTCGCTTGGCTTCAATTCTCAATGCGTTGATAAACATATCTTTAATTGTCTCCTGTACTTTCTCATCTTCTAAATTCATTTTTTCAGGAACATGAATGATAAGGGTGTTTTCTTTAAGAGACATGCAACAGGTGTTGAATATCTTTGTTCGTTGAATGTAGGCGGTAAAAGTGAATGTTTCAATAATAGTGCTTTCCGTAAAGGAATGCTTTTTAATCACATTCATTGATAACAATTTGGGCTTAAGGGTCTCAAGGGCAGAGATGATTTGCGTGCGACTTAAATATGGGGGTACGGTAATAATGGTGTAATCGGGTTTTCTTCGTGCTGTTACATGAATCGCACGATTATTTTTCTTGATTATTACTTTGCCTAAATCATTGTCGGAATATTCAATCATATTTCAAATATACATTAATTATTGAAATGATCGATATCACTTAAATTTAAATTTCGAAATTTAAAAACTATCGTATCTTTGTAGTCATAAAATTATTAGGTTATTAGATTAGTATGAGTCTAAAAAACAATATAGAAAGTGTTGGCGATTATGCCCTTTTACTAAAAAGGGTATTATCAAAACCGGACAGACTTAGTGAGTTTTTCAAGGAGTTTATTAAGGAAGTTTACAAACTTGGGGTTAGCTCAATTTGGATTGTTGTAATAATATCATTCTTTATTGGTGCGGTTATTGTAATGCAAATTGCTCTGAACATTACAACTCCTCTGCTGCCACGATTTACAGTGGGGGCGGTATCTCGTGAAATAATCATTCTAGAATTTTCCTCTACAATAATGTGTCTTATCTTATCAGGTAAGGTGGGGTCAAATATCGCATCTGAAATAGGAACAATGAAAATCACAGAACAGGTGGATGCTCTTGAAATAATGGGGGTTAATTCGGCTAATTATCTGATTCTCCCAAAAGTGGCGGCTTTTGTTGCTTATATGCCGGTACTCGTGATTTTTAGTATGTTTACTGGTATTTATGGGGGATATCTAATTTGTGATGTCTTGGGAACACCTTCGGTAGAGACGTATGTTTATGGTATTCAATTTTATTTTAGATCCTCTTTGGTTTGGAAGTCTATATTGAAATCAATGATATTTGGGTTTATTATCGCTTCTGTGTCTGCGTATAATGGTTATAATGTTCAGGGAGGAGCACTTAATGTTGGAAAGGCTAGTACAAACTCAGTGGTTATAAACAGTATTCTAATTCTTTTAACGGACTTGGTATTTACGCAGCTAACAAGCACACCTCAGTAAAAATGATCGAAGTAAATAATATCAATAAGCAATTTGAAGGGATTAAAGTTCTGGAGAATATTTCGGCTACTTTTATTCCGGGGGCTGTAAATATGGTAATCGGAAAGAGTGGATCGGGAAAGACTGTTTTCTTGAAATGCTTGATTGGATTGTTACAACCGGATTCGGGTGAAATTCTCTATGATAAAAAGAATCTACTCAAGATGAAACATTATGAGTTGAAACAATTGAGACGAAAAATGGGGATGCTTTTCCAGGGATCGGCATTGTTCGACTCAAAAACGGTTTTGGAAAACGTGATGTTTCCTCTGGATATGTTCTCACGAAAAAACAATAGAGAAAAGAGAAAACGTGCTGAATTTTGTTTGGAAAGGGTGAATCTGCTCGATGCAGCTGATCTTTTGCCTTCCGAAATTAGCGGGGGAATGATGAAAAGGGCCGCAATTGCAAGAGCAATAGCACTTAACCCGAAGTTCCTTTTTTGTGATGAACCAAACTCAGGATTAGACCCAAAATCATCGCAACTTATAGATGAATTGATTTTAGATATTACAAAAGATTTTGAAATGACATCAATCGTTGTATCACATGATTTGAATTCGGTTATGAATATTGGGGATCATATCATATTCTTAAATGAGGGAATCAAAGAGTGGGAAGGTACAAAAGATGGAATAATGAATTCTAAGAATGCAAAAATGAATGATTTTGTTTTTGCTTCAGATATCTTCAAGAAAATAAAAGATGCTGGGGATCTGATTTCAGAAGCTGACGATTCTTTAATGCTGGGACAATAACTTAATTAATAGGATTTTGGTTTTTACTCAAGGTTATACAGTTAAAAACAATTTTAACTGTAACTTTGTTATTCAAAAGATATATTCATTTATAATATAATTTTTGGCATATTTAATGCCACGTTTTAAGAGATAATTTATGGCAAGTTTACTAAAAATAAAGAATCTACACGCTGTTGTAGAAGATAAAGAAATATTAAAAGGCGTTGATCTTGAAATCAATGTAGGCGAAGTTCATGCTATCATGGGACCTAATGGGTCGGGAAAAAGTACATTGGCTTCTGTACTGTCGGGAAATCCTAAATTCGAGGTGACACGAGGAAGTATAGAGTTTAAAGGTGTCGACCTGCTGGATATGCAACCCGAAGATAGATCACGTGAAGGTATATTCCTCAGCTTTCAATATCCTGTAGAAATTCCCGGTGTAAGCATGGTCAATTTTATGAGGGCGGCAGTGAACTCTCAACGTAAATATAGGGGACAACCGGCTGTATCTGCTTCTGATTTTCTTAAGATGATGCGCGATAAAAGTGCTCTTCTCGGAATGGATAAGCAGCTGGTAAATCGTTCTGTTAACGAGGGGTTCTCGGGCGGAGAAAAGAAGAAGAATGAGATTTTCCAAATGGCTATGCTGGAACCGATTTTGTCAATACTCGATGAAACGGATTCGGGGCTGGACATCGACGCTCTAAGGGTTGTGGCTTCAGGCGTAAACAAACTACATACTCCTCAGAATTCGGCAATCGTGATTACACACTATCAACGTTTACTGGATTATATTAAACCGGATATCGTTCACGTGCTTTTGAATGGGAAAATAGTGAAAACAGCGGGACCTGAACTGGCACTGGAACTTGAAGAAAAAGGATATGATTGGCTGATAAACGGCTAAACTTTAATTTTTGTGAAATGATTGAACAACAATATATAGACTTGTTTGAAACATATCGAAAAGATCTGGATAAGCATTCCGCGGAAGGAATTAATAGTAAGCGGGATGAGGCTTTTCAGATGTTTCAAAAAATGGGCTTCCCTACGTCTGAACTGGAAGAATATAAACATTCTAATGTTACCCGAACTTTCGATAAGGAGTTGGGATTAAATATTCGAAATATTCCAATTCCGGTTAATCCTTATGAGGCTTTCAAATGCGATGTGCCGAATTTGAACACGAACGTTTACTTTTTGATCAATGATCGTTTTTATAACAAAATTGAACTCAAAAATAGTTTGCCTGAAAAGGTGTTCGTAGGCAGTTTGCAGGAATTCTCTATGAAATTTCCTGGTGTTTTCAACAAATATTATGGGAATATCGCAAATGTGGAATCGGATGGGGTGGTTGCTTATAATACAATGTTTGCTCAGGATGGATTCGTAGTTTATGTTCCTAAAAATGTGACGGTTGAACAGCCTTTACAGCTTATAAATATCCTTCGTAGCGATGTAGATCTCAACGTAAATAGAAGGTTGATGATTATCGCTGAAGAAAATGCTGAGGTTAAACTACTTGTCTGTGACCATGCGGTGGATGATGTTGATTTTGTGGTGACACAGGTCACGGAAGTGTTTGTGGATCAAAGCGCAAGAGTGGATGTGTATGAACTTGAAGAGAACTCTGAAAAGGTTACACGACTTTCTTCTCTTTTCAGCAAACAAATGGAATCTTCGCAATTGGTGACCAGCAGCGTTACTTTGCATAACGGATATACACGCAATAACTTTAAATTTGAATTGTTGGGTAAGCATGCCGAAGCTCATGTGGGTGGCTTGGCAATTGCGGATAGCGAACAGCATGTTGATAATTACGTGTTTATAGATCATGCTGTACCAAGCTGCACTAGCAATGAATTGTTTAAATATGTACTTCAGGAAAAGTCCACCGGCGTTTTTTGTGGAAAGATCTTGGTCGATAAAGATGCCCAAAAAACACAAGCTTACCAAACAAATAGAAACCTTTGTGCTTCGGAAGATGCTCATATGTTTTCAAAACCTCAGCTGGAGATTTATGCGGATGACGTAAAATGTTCGCATGGTCTAACAATTGGACAGTTGGATGAACAGGCGTTATTTTATCTGCAAGCTAGAGGAATTGAAAAAGATGATGCAAAGTTGCTTCTGATGGTGGCTTTTACAAAAGATGTGGTTGATTTAATTCGCATTGATACTCTTAAAGAGCGTTTGGAACAGTTGATTAACAAACGGTTTAAAGGTGAGTTGCTTAGATGTGGTAATTGCAATGTGTGCAAATGATGGATATAGATAATATTAGAAAGGATTTCCCAATACTTGCACGCGAAGTATATGGGAAACCTCTTGTGTATCTGGATAACGCGGCGACTACTCAAAAACCGCGTTGCGTAGTTGAGAAAATCGACCAAATGTATTACACAATTAACTCTAATGTTCATAGAGGTGTGCATTTTTTAAGTCAAGAGGCTACAGACGCGCATGAAGCAGCAAGAATTACGGTTCAGAAATTCATAGGAGCGGCATCTTCAAAAGAAATCGTTTTTACACGGGGTACAACTGAGTCTATAAACTTGGTGGCGTCTTCATTCTGTAAAGCGTTTTGTAAAGAGGGCGATGAAATTCTGATTTCAGCAATGGAGCATCACTCTAATATTGTACCATGGCAAATTCAGGGTGATATAACGGGAGTTAAACTTGCTGTTGCACCCATTAATGAAAATGGGGAACTCATTATGGATGAGTTTAAGAAAAAGATATCTTCGCGCACAAAGCTAATCGCTATTACACATATATCGAATGTACTGGGGACAATAAATCCTATTGAAGAGATTATCGATATTGCTCACAAACAGGGTATTCCCGTTTTGATTGATGCTGCTCAATCTGTACAGCATAGAGCTATTGATGTTCAGAAACTTGATTGTGATTTCCTGGTGTTTTCATCACATAAAATATACGGACCAACAGGTATTGGGGTGCTTTATGGTAAAGAAAAGTGGCTCAATGCTATGCCGCCTTATCAGGGTGGAGGTGAAATGATCTCTACTGTTTCGTTCGAGAAAACTACTTACAACGAAATACCTTTTAAATTTGAAGCCGGGACACCGGACTTTGTCGGTACAACAGCTTTGGCTACGGCTTTGGATTATGTCTCAGCATTGGGAATAGAAAATATTGCTTCGTATGAAGATGAATTACTCAAGTATGCAACTGAAAGACTTCTTTCAATTGATGGTTTGAAAATATATGGTAATGCCAGGAATAAAAGTAGTGTAATATCGTTTTTGGTAAAAGATATTCATCCTTATGATATGGGGATGCTGCTCGATAAAATGGGAATTGCTGTACGGACAGGGCATCATTGCGCTGAACCATTGATGGATTTAATGGGAATACCGGGAACTGTAAGGGCTTCTTTTGCTTTTTATAATTCAAAAGAAGAAATTGATATACTTGTTAAAGGTATTGAACGAGTAGTTAAAATGTTCTGATTATTTTTCTTTGTTCAATTATTCTTTACATTTGTAGTCGATAACAGATAATTTCTACACCATGTTAAAAGATTTTTCTGATCGTACTAGAAATGAAGACCATGCTTTATTCCTTTTAATAAAAAAAAGGGATAAAGAAGCTTTTACTGTTGTATATCAAAAATATCATCGTTATTTATACTCACTTGCCTACAAATATCTTAAAGATGAACAGTTGGCAAGTGATGTTATTCAACATGTTTTCATAAAGTTATGGGAGTCGACCAAAGATATAAATGTGGAAGTTAATCTTAAAAACTACCTGTTTACAATGGTGAAAAACCATATATTGAACAAAATACGTGATAACAAAGAATCCATCTCGCTAAATTATGAAAATGCACAAATTACTATTCCTGATGAAGAAGATATACACAAAAGATTGGAAGATAAACAGATGAACTCGATACTTTATAAGGGGATCGATCTTCTACCTCCACAGAAAAAAGAAGTTTGCCTCAGAAAATTGAATACATCGGACTCAAATCAACAAATTGCGGATGAAATGGGAATTTCTATTCATACTGTGAAATCGCATTATCAGGAGTCGCTTAAGATGTTGAAAGAATATTTTAAAGATATAAAATAGTTTATTTAATATGAAAAAGTGTATTTTAAACTCATATCTTTTCTTTGGTTATGTGTCTATCAATAAAACAGAGTCTTTTTGTGGAATCAACAAATAAAGAAATAATTAACAAAGTTATCGCAGAAACTGCTACCAAAAAAGAAGCAAAAGAGGTGGTAGACTGGTTCGCGTCTTCAATCGAAGGACAAAAATGTCTTTCGGATATGATCGATCGTGATGCATATTTGTTGGAGTCTGAAATGGAAGACTCATATCCATTATCTTCTGAGGATTCAAGTGATATATATAATAAAATAATTAATACCATTGATAAACGTCATAACAGGAGATTGTTGTTTTCGATCGCGGCTGTCGTTTTTCCACTTGTTTTTATTATCGGCATCGGATTAAGTTTGATTTCACGATATGATTTATTTGAAAAAGCAGAATACAAAGAATTGTACATTCCTAAAGGTGAGGTTGCACATGTCTTTTTTCAGGATGGGACAGAAGTATTTATCAATGCTGATTCTCGTATTAGATATCCTGAGAAATTTAGATTAAAAGATCGAAATATCTATTTGGAAGGTGAAGCATATTTTAAAGTTAATTCTAATAAACATTATCCATTCGTGGTTCAGGCAGGTGATACCAAAATAAATGTTTTGGGAACATCGTTTAATGTGAATGCTTATGATGATGCAGAATTTATAAGTGTTGTACTTGATGAAGGAAAAGTTGTTTTCGATACCCCTGTAAATAAACTTGGACTTTATCCCGGACAACAGCTCATTTACAATAAAGAAAGTGGAAAAACATCGATACAAAATCTTTCAAAATCAACTAACTACTCTCTTTGGAAAGATAGGATTCTTTACTTGAATGATACTTCTTTAAGCGAGGTTGTTAGTCTTCTTGAACGAAGGTACAATGTCGAATTTATTGTGAAAGATGCTAATGCGTTACTTTATACATATACTATTATTACTCGTCAAGAAACGGTTGAGGGTGTACTTAATGAGCTCCAGAAAATATCACCTGTTAAATTTACCATTCACGATAAGCAAATAATAGTTACGTTGTAGATGAGTGTTTGACTTACACCTTTAATAATCAGTAGCTTTATTTTTATTATTTTTGCTTTTACCTCATACCTTTTTTCTTAACAAGTGTCAATATTAAGTAAGGTATAACTTTATTTAGATATCTTTAAAAAACAGTTATAAAGAAATACCGAAATAGTGTGTACAGATAGTTAATTTATTATTGTTTAATTTTTTAATACGTAACAAACCATGGGAAAAATCCTTTTCAAAAAACGTATGGTTATTTTGACTTGTCTTTTGCTGTTCAGTATCAATATGATTTATGCGCAAAAGGTGAATCTGAATTATAACCAAAAGAATCTAAAAACAGTTTTGGAGAGTATTACGGAACAAACAGGTTACACTTTGGCTTACAGTAAAGAAGTCGTTAATTTAAGCGACATAGTAAGTATAAATGTAACTAATGCCGAACTTACTCAAGTGCTGGATCAGTTGTTATCCTCTCGCGACATTCGTTACGAGATTAAGGACAACAAGATTTTCATTGCAAATGGATCTGCAAAAACTTCGGCAGCAACAGCTGATAAAAATGTTCAACAGAATAATGTGCAGGTCAAAGGAAAGGTTACTAGTGAAAACGGAGAACCAATTATCGGAGCAAGTATTTTTGTTCCCGGAACTAGTGTGGGAACTATATCTGATGTAGATGGGAATTTTACTCTTTCTGTGCCAACTGGCTCGGAATTGGAAATTTCTTACATTGGTTATTTGAAACAAACTTTTATTATCACAGGACCCAGAATAATTAACGTACAACTTGTTGAAGATATTGCTTTACTGGATGAATTAGTTGTTGTAGGTTATGGTGTACAGAAAAAGAGTGTTGTTACAGGTGCTATTAGTAAAGTTTCATCGGAAGAATTGAACGTAACCCGTCCATCGCGTGTAGAAGATGCTTTAAAAGGTAAAGTTTCAGGAGTACAGATCACTCAAAGTTCCGGACAACCGGGATCTGATTCAAAAGTACGTATTCGTGGTATTGGTACTATAAATAACAGTGAACCACTTTACATTGTTGACGGAATGGAAGTAGGTGGAGGTATCACTTATTTGAATCCGGTGGATATTGCATCTGTAGAAATACTTAAAGACGCTGCTTCCGCGGCTATTTATGGATCAAGAGCGGCCAATGGTGTTGTTTTGGTAACTACTAAAAATGGTGGTGGTGGATTAATTGGAGCAGTCGTTAAAGGTGGAGCAAACATTAATTACGATGTTAGTTTCGGTTGGCAAAATCCATGGAAAAAGAAAGAAGTTCTTAACGCTGAGGAATATATGATTATTATGAACGAGGGACAAATAAATGATGGTAATTTACCTCGATATAATAATGAACAAATCATGGCGGCAGGACTTGGAACCGACTGGCAGGATGAAACATTTTATTATAACGCTCCGGTTGTTAATCACCAGGTAAGCGTTTCAGGTGCAGCAGATAAAATGAGTTATTTCCTATCGTTTGGATATTTTGATGCAGCAGGTATCGTAGGTGGTAATTATGATAAATCAAATTACAGAAGATATAGCCTTCGTTCTAATTCTAACTATAATATATTTGAAACACAGGAACGTAATTTTCTAAACAAAATAACTTTGGGCGTAAATGTTGGATACTCAAGGGATAAATCATCCTCAATAGAAACAAACTCAGAATATGGATCTATCTTGGGGAGTGCATTAACATTCTCGCCACTGGTTCCTGTCTATGCGGATGAAGAAACTGCAGCTTCAATTTTGGCAGCTCATCCTTATGCTGTAAAAGATAAAAATGGAAATGTGTTCTCAATACCACCAGCTGGATTTCAAGAAATAGCCAATCCTGTTGCTATGTTGAATCAACCAAATTCCGGAGTTGGAAATTCTGATAAAATAGTTGGGTCTTTTTGGGGTGAAATAACAATTTTACCTGAGTTAAAATTTAGATCCAGCTATGGTGTGGATCTTGCATTTTGGGGCAACGACAGTTATACATTTCCTTATTTTCTTGCTACACAGGGCAAGGACCTGCAATTCAGTACTGTTCAAAGTGAAATGAACCGTGGATATACCTGGCAGGTGGAAAACTATTTTTCTTATAACAAGACATTTAATGAGGTTCACAACTTGTCGTTCGTTCTTGGACAATCTGCTTCTAGATATACTTATCGTAATTTAGGAGGAAATGATAGAGACTTGCTTGAAAACGACCCGCTTAAAGCCAATATTAATTATGCTATAGCTGATAGAAAAGAAGAACGTGTCTGGGGTGGTACCGGAGGATATAACTTTACTGCACGAGCATCATATTTCGGAAGGGTTGATTATAACTATAATGAAAGGTACATGTTGCAAGCAACTGTTCGTCGTGATGGTTCATCAAATTTTGGACCTGATCATAAATGGGGAACTTTCCCTTCTTTCTCTTTAGGTTGGAATTTAACCAACGAGGCTTTCATGGAAGACAGACCTGAATGGTTCGACTATATGAAGTTTCGTTACAGTTGGGGAAAGAATGGTAACGACCGCATTGGGCAGTTCTTATATACCTCATTGATGAATGGAGGACAGAACTACTATTTTGGTGGAGGTTATAAAGTTTCCAGTGATCTTACAAAAGTAGGTGAAAATACCGGACAAATGCAATATGGAAGTTCTCCGGGATATATTCCTAATCCAAATGTAAAATGGGAAGAATCATCACAATCCAACTTTGGTATTGATACCCGGTTTTTAAATAATGCTCTTACATTCTCATTTGACTATTTCAAAAAGAAAACAATCGATATGTTGATGTATCAACCCATTCCCTCTTATGTAGGTATTGGTGCTCCAATGGCAAATGTTGGAGATATGGAAAACTGGGGATTGGAATTTGAAGCAAGCTGGACTCAAAGGGTTGGAGAATTCGGATATAGTATTTCTGCAAATGCCTCTTACCTCCGTAATAAGTTGATCAATTTGGGTAATGAAACGGGTGAACAGATATATGAGAATGCCGGAGCATCGGGAGTTGGTAGCTACGTGAAAGGTATGAATGGAGAAGTTTTCCCTTATTTCTATGGCTTCAAAACTGATGGACTTTTCCAAAATCAAGCTGAAGTTGATGCGTATGTAAATGCTGACGGAGTCAAATATCAAAGTGCAGCGTTACCGGGTGATGTTAAATTTGTTGATTTTAACGGGGATGGTGAAATAAGTGATGCTGATAAAACAAAGATTGGTAAAGGTATGGCTGATTGGACATACGGTTTTACATTGGCTGCAGATTGGAAAGGAATCGATATGAATCTCTTCTTCCAAGGAACAGAAGGAAACGACATCTTTGATTTTTCACAACGTGGTGATATTCCTGCAATGAACCGACCGGGTTGGATCCTTGAACGTTGGCATGGAGAGGGAACTTCAAACAGAATTCCTCGAATAACAACACAAAATCCAAACTCAAACTGGCGCTCATCGGATCTTTATATTAAAGATGGTTCATACATGCGTCTCAAATCAGCACAATTAGGATATACTTTACCGGCGAAAATGACACAGAAGGTTGCTGTACAGCGTTTAAGGATTTATGTTTCAGCAGATAACCTGTTAACTTTCACAAAATATGATGGTTTTGATCCTGAAATTGCATCAGGTGGTTACACAACAATTGGTATCGACCGTGGAATTTATCCTCAAGCAAGAACCATTTCGTTGGGAGCAAATATTTCATTCTAATCCAATAAATATATTCAACAAATGAAAAAATATATATTCATATTAATTGCAGCAGTTCTTATTGGACTTACAAGCTGTGGAGAAGATTTTCTTACTTCTTCATCTACAGAAAAACAAGAAGTCGGCGCTCCTGCGTTCGAAGGAGCAATTCTAGCTAATCTTGCGTCAGCTTATCAAATTTTGCTGTTCGACAGTTATGCTGCACAAAATTATAACAGTATTCCTTTAATGTCAGATCTTCGTTCAGATGATATTTTTAAAGGTGGTGGTGATGCGGGCGACCAGCATCAATTGTACCTACTGTCGTTATTTACTTCAACTCCACAGGAATCAATTGATGGATTATGGCAAATATTTTATTCTGGTCTTGCACGAAGTAATAATGCCATTACAGCATGTGAAAATGCAGTTGAAGTTAAAGATAAAAAGTTAAATCAATACAAAGCAGAAGCGCATTTCTTACGAGCTTATTTTACACATCTGTTATGGAAATTCTGGGGAAATGTTCCTTATTATGAAGCGCCATTAACAGAATCTCCGTATATGACTAAGCAAACTTCAGCAAATGACTTATATACTCAGATTATGGAAGATATTGATATAGCTTGTACTGAAGGTTGGTTACCTATGAGGTTGGAAAAAAACAGTGAAGAAAAAGATATTCCTGAATCTATAGGCAGAATTAATAGGGCTGCCGCTTTGATGCTGAAAGCACGAGTGGTTTTATATCAGAAAGATCAATCCAGATACGCTGAAGTAACCGCTGATATGGCTGAAATTATAAATAGCGGTGAATATCAGTTAGTGCCTGATTTTGCAGCAATGTGGGAAGATGCTGGTGAATTTGGAAAAGAATCAATATTTGAAGTCAATCATTTGCCGGAAGGTAAGATCTGGGCAAATGGATGGCAAGGATATGGAACAAATCTTCCTGCTTTTATATCACCAAACGGATTAAGTGCTGGCAATAAATTAGGTGATTTCAAAGGTGGATGGGGATTTGGTCCGGTTCGGCAGGAAGCATGGGATATGTACGAAGAAGGTGATACGCGTCGTGAAGGTTCAATTAACAAATTCGATGCGAATCAATATACCGCTCGTTATCAGGATACTGGCTTGTTTATGGCTAAATATGCGGCAAGAGTTGGTTATAACCCACAAGGAGATACTGATTTGAACTATTGTAATAACTTACGTGTTTTTAGATATGCGGAAACATTATTGAATTATGCGGAAATGATAGTTGTACACGGACAATCATCGGTTGGTGGAATAACTGCGCAACAATGTCTTGATCAGATTCGTCAGCGTGCATTCGGTAAAGCAAGTTCTATACCGGCAACTACTCAAAATATCAAGTTGGAACGTCGCCGCGAGTTCATGGGAGAAGGAATGCGTTTTTGGGATGTGGTACGTTGGGGAGATACAAACTTACTTAACACTAATTTTGTGTCCGAAAAGTTCAGCGTTGAACGTACTTGGGCGGATACAAAAAAATATCTTCCTATACCTCAATCGGAAATAGATAAAACTGCCGGTACCGAGTTTGAATTGATACAAAATCCCGGTTACTAATTATTCAAAATCTAAATATTAAATGATTATCATCATTATGAAAAATATAATAATACGTAAATTATGGATGCTGCTGTTGCCACTAATTATAATGGCGGCATGTTCTCCTCAAGAAATGGACGACTTTTCCTTAAGTGAAATGGGGATAGTTGCAGACGCTAATATATCCTTTACTCAGACGGTTTCACCTAATAGTGATAATGTTATCACATTTACAAGTACAACGGTATTGCCTGATAATGGAGTATATACAATGAGATGGGACCTGGGAAATGGTGGAACAAGTAATAAGGTAACGGCTACGGGTCAGTATCCTTTTGCGGGAGATTATACTGTTACTTTATCAATTTACAATCCGGATGGAAGCGTTGCAAAGAAAAGTGTTGTATTGAGTTTTCCTAAAAGCGATTTTAACTTGGTAAACACTCCTCTTTATGTTAATCTAACTGGTGGTGCTGGAGATGTGGATGGAAAAACCTGGGTTTTAGATCGATATAATAATTTTGCTAAAGAGGTTAAAAATGCAACGGGACTTAATATTAACGGTCACATGGGATTGGGACCTCTGAACTCAAGAGGACAAGAATGGTGGGGCGCCGCTGCAAATGATAAGAGCATGTGGACAATTTATGATTTTAAATTTACTTTTATACAAAATGGAGTTAAACTTAACATTGAAAATAAAGGTGAAGGTTATGGAAGAAAAGCAGTTGCTGCGGCAAATGGCTTTAATGTGACCAGTATTGCTGGAGACGATGCGTTATTCACATATTCAGGTGGACAATATACTTTTTCTCTAACAGAAGGTGGGCAATATCCAATACTAACTCTTTCAGGAAATGCATTCTTAGGATATTATTGCGGTCACCAAGATTATGAAATAGTTTATCAAACGGAGAAGGTCATGGCATTGGTGGTACACAATTTGGTGGAAGGACAGGATTGGTGCTTTGTATACTGTCGTGAAGATCTAAACGTGCCTCCGCCTCCTGTAGTAAAACTAAACAAATCGATTCCATTAATGGAAACTTTCGAAGGAGCAACAACGCTTGCATTTGTTGCGGAAGATATGGGTGGACCGGAAAAGAGTGCAATTATAGGAAACCCGGTACCACTGCCAATAAATGAGTCCTCAAAAGTTTACCGTTACTGGAAATCTACTGGTTTCTACAGCAATTTATCGTTCACTGCAACGGATTATAAATTTGATCTTACTACGGTTAACAAAGTTAAAGTGAAAGTATTTATTCCTTCTTTCAATGATTATACAACTGAATATGCGGTTGCTGGCGATTGGATTTCAAATAAAAAACTTAAACCGCAGTTGGCTGTTAAACTACAGAACAGTGAAAAGGGAGGTGATGCATGGCAAACGCAAACGGAAATAGTAAAGGCCGATTTGCAGATGGATAAGTGGATTGAGCTGGAATTTGATTTCAACGGAGTAAAAGATAGAAAGGATTATGATAAAATTGTAATACAGTTTGGCGCGGAAGGGCATGCCGGACCAGGCTTCTTCTACTTTGATGATTTTAGTTTTAATAATTAATTGTTTTTAATTTAAAGTAAGGAGGCTGCTGAACCGAAATCGGCAGCCTCAACTTTCAACTATGAAAAAAATGAATTCGATGTTATTGTTTGTATTTACATTACTTATGGCTTGTGGAGGAAGTAATCTTCCAATTGATGGTAATCACAAACCGGGTGTGGAAGTGAAATGGGAAATTTCGCCGACAACTACTACTTTTTCATCTACTGGCGAAACAAAATCCATTATAGTTAAGGCGAATGGTGATTGGACGGTTTCTTCTAATCAATCGTGGGTGACAATGTCTCCAAATAAGGGTGGAAACGGGGAAATGATTGTCAAAATTACGGCTTTGGCAAATATACAAGAAGCTGTGCGTAATACTGAACTTTTGTTTGTGTCAGGGAAATATTCGTATAAATATACGGTAAACCAGGAAGCTGGCAAGCCAATTAATTATGTACCCGATGGATATAACCTTAAATGGGCGGAAGAATTTAATGATGCACGTTTGACTGGAGGAAAACCTTCATTGCCAAATACAACAAAATGGTGGTACGAAAATTTGGCTAAAGGGTCAGTAAACAATGAATTACAAACTTATGTGAGTGGAGTCAAAGGAACTGATACGGTAGCGGCAATATATGATGGTACTTTGAAAATAATGGCAAAGAAAATAGGAGGTGAGGTGTATTCGGCTCGTATCAACACTATTGAAAGCTGGACTTATGGGTATTTCGAAGCCAGATTACGAATGCCTACTGGAAAAGGAACATGGCCTGCCTTTTGGATGATGCCTAAAAACTTCAATAAATGGCCGGATGATGGAGAAATTGATATCATGGAATATGTTGGTTACGACCCAAATGTGGTGCATGCGTCTATTCATACAAAAGCATATAATCATACTATCGGAACGCAAAAAACTGCGCAAAAAAGAATTGAAAATGCTGAAACACAATTTCATATTTATGCTGTGGAATGGACGGAGGATTATATCAAAGGATTTGTAGATGGGGTGGAATATTTCAAGTTTGATAATGATAAAACAAACAACAAGTCAACATGGCCTTTCAATGCTCCTTTTTATTTGAAACTGAATCTTGCCTGGGGAGGCGACTGGGGTGGGGCTCAGGGTATAGATGAGTCAAAATTGCCTGCTACATACGAGATTGATTACGTGAGGGTTTATCAGAAATAAGGATATCTAAATGGCACGGAGTTTCTTCTTTGTGCATAAATTTTTTTTATTATGAAGAAATATAGTCTTTTACTTTTAGTTGTCTTAGGACTTGTTGCTTGTAATGGAAGCAAAAACAATGCATCTAAAAATAACTTGGATGCAACTATCGAAAAGAGAATTGACAGTGTGATGTCAAAAATGACGCTTGAAGAAAAAGTTGGACAAATGGCACAGTTTACTGTTGATGTAATCGGAAAAGGTGGTAATCTTTATTATAGCGACGAGCCTTTTGAAATCGATCAGGCAATGCTTGATACGGTTATAGGGAAATATAAAGTTGGATCAATACTGAATACTAGCAACAATAGGGCGCGAACTACTGAGGTATGGGAAAAAACAGTCAAAACAATACAGGATAAAGCAATTGAGGTGACGGGCATTCCGATTATATATGGTATTGATGCAATTCATGGAGCTACTTATACGGCTGATGCAACCTTTTTTCCGCAGGAAATAGGAATGGCTGCGACATTCAATACGGATTTAATGGAAAATGGATCGAGAATTTCTGCCTATGAAACAAGAAGCAGCAATATTCCCTGGGTCTTTAGTCCTACAATGGACTTGGGACGCGATGCTCGATGGTCGCGCCAATGGGAAAGCTTTGGAGAAGATGCGTACTTGAATGCACAAATGGCGGTGGCTTCTGTAAAAGGATTTCAAGGGGCTGACAGAAATGCTGTTGGTAACAATAATGTGGCGGCGTGCTTAAAACACTATTTGGGTTATGGGGTACCGGTTTCAGGAAAAGATAGAACTCCAGCGGTTATAAGTGAATCTGATTTGCGCGAAAAATTCTTTGAACCGTTTCGTGCGGCTGTTGTTCAAGGGGGTGCATTGTCTGTCATGGTTAACTCTGGAATTATTAATGGGGTTTCAACACATACTGATCATAGGCTGATAACTGAATGGTTAAAGGACGACCTGAACTTCGATGGGGTTGTAGTTACTGACTGGGCCGACGTGCAGAATCTTCTGTCAAGGGATCATGTGGGTGCTGATTATAGGGAAGTGGTAAAAATTGCTATCAATGCGGGGGTGGATATGGTAATGGAACCGTATAACCTTGCTTTTTGCCCGACTTTATTGGGTTTGGTGAATGATGGCGAAATTTCTATGGAACGGATTAATGATGCTGTAAGAAGGGTGCTTAGATTGAAATTCAGACTTGGATTATTCGATCGCCCTTATTGGTCAAGAAACGATTATCCTGATTTCGCAAGCAAAGAGCATGAGGCTGCTGCTAAAACGGCTGCTGATGAATCGATAACTTTGCTGAAGAATGATAACAAAATTCTCCCTTTTAAACAAAATCCAAGAATCTTGGTGACGGGACCTAACGCTAATTCTATGCGTACCCTGGATGGGGGATGGAGCTACTCGTGGCAAGGGGAAAAAGTGGAGGAGTTCGCTGTAAAATACAACACAATATTTGAGGCTTTGCAAAAGAAATTTGGTGAGAAAAATGTGCGGTATGAACCAGGGGTGACCTACAAAATGGATGGGGCTTATTATGAGGAGAACGAACCGCAAATTCAAAAGGCAGTGGTTGCTGCTGCGGGAGTGGATTATATTGTTCTTTGTGTGGGCGAAAACTCTTATTGCGAAACACCCGGTAATTTGGATGAACTGACACTGTCCAAAAATCAAAAGGAACTGGCAATGGCACTGCAGAAAACAGGAAAGCCTGTAATTCTTGTGCTAAATGAAGGGCGACCACGACTGATTCGCGAAATAGAACTAGGTTCAAGGGCGATAATTCAAACGTACTTGCCTGGTAATTTTGGAGCTGATGCTCTGGCTGATATTTTGGCCGGGGATGTTAATCCAAGTGGAAGATTGCCTTATACTTATCCTAAATATGAACAAAGCTTGATAGCATACGACCATAAACCGAGCCAAAATATCGAGGGAAAAATGGAGGGGGCTTACGATTATGGGGCTGAAACAGCGGTTCAGTATCCTTTTGGATTTGGACTAAGTTACACAACATTTGAATATTCTAACTTGTCTGTGGATAAGTCTACATTTGCTTCGGGTGATGAAATGAAAGTGACGGTGGATGTGAAAAATACGGGCGAAATGATAGGAAAAGAGGCGGTTATGTTGTTTAGCAGCGATCTGGTGGCTGCACTTACTCCTGATGTCAGAAGGTTAAGGGCTTTCCAAAAAATAGAACTTAAACCGGGTGAATCAAAAACAGTGACGCTTAATCTGCTTGCTGATGATCTGGCTTATGTTAACGAACTTGGCAAATGGTTCCTTGAAAAGGGTGATTTTAAACTACAAGTGGGAAATCAAATTACAAAAATCACTTGCACGGAATCAAAATTATGGGAAAAACCGAATAAGTAGGACTCATTAGCGTGACAGGATATAAATAGGGGAGTGGTTTCGAGAGAAAATACTCTCCTATATATGTTTATTCAATAATGGTTCTAAAGAAATTATAATTAATCTTGTTATATTTGTAATTATCTTTAATGAATTACTAAAAATTGTGTTTATGGGATCTAATATTTTTGCTGTTCAAAAACCATCAGAAAGACTTGCTTCTCTTGATATTTTACGCGGATTCGACCTTTTTATGTTGGTCTTTTTTCAACCTGTTTTTGTGAATTTATTTAACCGATGGGCAGAGAATCCAGTGGTTGGATTTTTATTGAGACAATTTGAACATGGCGACTGGATTGGATTCAGACCATGGGATTTGGTGATGCCGCTGTTCTTGTTCATGGTGGGTACGGCAATGCCTTTCTCTTTTGAGAAGTATAAGAATGATCCAAATAAATCGCATATCTATAAAAAAATCTTTCGAAGATTCATAATTCTGTTTATTCTGGGTATGGTGGTGCAGGGTAATCTACTGGGACTGGATCCTAAACAGTTCAGACTTTATTCTAATACGCTGCAATCAATTGCTGTTGGATATCTGGTATCGGCTCTTTTCTTACTGAAATTATCTAATAAAAACCAGTTCATCGCAACGGCAGGTTTACTTGCTGGATATTGGGCGTTGCTTTCTTTCTTTGGTGATTTTACTCCTGATGGTAATTTCGCGGAAAAGGTCGACAAACTTGTCTTGGGCAGATTCAGAGATGGGGTGTACTTTCTGGAAGATGGTTCGTGGGCGTTCGCAGAAAATTATCATTACACGTGGATACTTTCAAGCATGACTTTCACTGTAACGGTTATGTTGGGGGTGTTTGCTGGGAAAATAATGAAAAATGGTACGGACAAAAAAAAGAATAGTCTCTATCTGTTGATTTGGGGAGTGGTGTTGATCGCGGGGGGATTATTGCTAAGTCTGCAAACTCCTATCATTAAAAAAATATGGTCGAGCAGTATGACACTTTATGCTGGTGGATGGTCTTTTCTCTTAATGGCTTTTTTCTATTATTTAGTGGATTATAAAAAGAAGTCGACAGGATTGAACTGGCTCAAAATATATGGGATGAACTCAATGGTGGCTTACACACTTGGAATGGTGATTAGTTTCAGAAGTATTGCAAATTCTCTACTTTACGGACTTAAACAATATGCGGGCGATTTCTTCCCGGTTATCATCACCTTTGCGAATTTCCTGATCTTATTCTTTATATTGAAAATAATGTTCAAAGCACGAATATTTATCAAGATTTAAGCTTGTGGGAATATTAAATGGTCAACAACAATAATTACTAAATATATTAGTTGAAAATTTTCAGGTTCATAATGTGTATTCAATTGTAACTATATCACAATTGAATACATCGTTTTATTTGACATTAAATAATCTTGTGGAAAATGTTGATTTATGGAATATTAAGTCAATGAGAGTGTCTACTCTAACTCTCACCTTACTCTCACGCTCCTCTCACTATGGTCTCACTATGGGGCAACCGGACCTTGTTAACATCATAAACAAATATTAACAATAGTGAGGACGGGCGATTTGTATTTTGATATCTGATGGTTGCTTTCTTCTTTGATTACTTACACGTAGTAATTTCATCTTGGCAACTACAACTTTCACCAATTCTCACATCATTCTGTGTTTCAAAATCCTCAATAATTACATCCTTCCGGGTACATTAATCCCCAACAATTACTTCCTTCCGGAAATCTCAATTCTCAAAAATTACATCCTTTCGGGAACGTCAATACCAAACAGTTTCATGCCTTTCTGAATGGTCAAAGCAACATTCTTTGATAAAACAATGCGGAAATCTCTAACAACAACGTCTTCTTCTTTCAGAATCTGATAGTCGTGGTAAAATTGATTGTACTCTTTAGCAAGTTCATAAACGTAATTGCCGATCAATGAGACGTTATATTCTTCGCCTGCTTGCTTTACGACTCCTTGAAATTCAGCGACTAGCTGTACCAGTCCTTCTTCCTTTTCAGAGAGACCCACGGCTGTGCTCAATGTCTCCGGAATTTCAATGCCTTGACTCTCGGCTTTACGTAATATGGATTTGATACGGGCGTGGGTGTACTGAATAAAGGGTCCTGTGTTTCCGTTAAAGTCTATGGATTCTTTGGGATTGAATGTCATATTCTTCTTCGGGTCGACTTTCAAAATGAAATATTTCAGGGCTCCTAATCCTATTATGCGGGCAATTTCATCTGCTTCTTCTAGTGTGCAATCGTCAAGCTTGCCTAATTCAGCGGATGTTTCACGTGCGGTATCTACCATCTCTTCAACTAGGTCGTCGGCGTCTACAACAGTGCCTTCGCGTGATTTCATCTTGCCTTCTGGAAGCTCTACCATTCCGTATGAATAATGGACTAATCCCTTGCCAAACTCAAATCCTAACATGTCAAGAAGGATAGAAAGTACTTGGAAATGGTAATTCTGCTCGTTGCCAACTACATAGATCATTGTGTCAATGGGGTAGTCGTCAAATCGCAGTTTCGCGGTGCCAATATCTTGGGTCATATATACGGAAGTACCGTCGGAACGCAATAGTATCTTTTGGTCAAGACCATAAGAAGTGAGGTCGGCCCAAACAGAGCCGTCTTCTTGCTGGTAAAACAGTCCTTCTTTTAATCCTCTAAGTACTTCGTCTTTTCCTGCTAAATAGGTTTCTGATTCGTAATATATTTTGTCAAAAGATACGCCTAACTTCTTGTATGTTTCATCAAATCCGGCATATACCCAACTGTTCATTGTACGCCAAAGAGTAACGACTTCCTCATCGCCTGATTCCCATTTCCTGAGCATCTCACGGGCTTCGTTCATCAAACTGGATTGATTTTCTGATTCTTCTTTCGAAAGTCCTTGCGATTGTAATTCTGCTAACTCGGCTTTGTAGTTTTTATCAAACAGCACATAATAATCACCAATCAAATGATCGCCTTTTTTACCGGACGACTCAGGGGTTTCTCCATTGCCCCATTTTTGCCAGGCTAACATCGACTTGCAAATATGAATGCCGCGGTCGTTGACAATATTCGTTTTAACAACTTTCTTGCCATTGGCTTTCAATACTTCGCAAAGGGAATGACCAAGCAGATTATTGCGTACGTGACCAAGATGCAAGGGTTTATTGGTGTTGGGTGATGAATATTCTACCATATACAATGGGGCATCGTCTGCTGGAGCAACAATCCCAAATTCGGGGTCTTGATTGATCTGATTTAACAAATCTGCCCAAACGGATGATGATATTGTTAGGTTCAAAAATCCTTTTATTACATTGAAATCGGCAATTACAGCTGAGTTGGCGCCTAAATAGGTGCCTATCTCTTGTGCAGTCTGCTCGGGATTCTTCTTGGATATCTTCAATAACGGGAAAGTAACAAGGGTGTAATGTCCTTTGAACTCTTTCTTGGTTTTCTGAAGAGTAATCTGTGATGAGGCGACTTCTGTATTGTATAACTCTTTTATCGCGCTAATTACCGCATCCTGAAGTATATTCTCAATATTCATAAGTTGATTCATTTGCTGTTTGAATGTGCAAAGTTAAGAAAAAGTACGATATTTGTATAGGACAATAGATACACGATTGGATATCAAACTTATCAAATACCCTATAAATTAAAGAAGCTGCGTTATTTCAGCAGCTTCACCTTCTCTTTTAATTTTTAAACGATGAATAGAATTAGTCTAATGCTACAAATAAATCTTTTTCTTCTACTACAAGTGATAGCTTGCCTTCTCTTGCTAACCAACCTATAGCGGCATACAAATCTTTGTCGGTTAATTTCGATGTCTTCTTTAAATCTTTCACGTTCATGCGGCCGGTTTCATCCAAAATGGTCCAAACTTTTCCCGCATTAATGCCAATTTTTTCAACCATCTTAATTATTATTATAGTTTAATTATGCAAAAATAACACATTTAATTATAATATACAATCAGATTCCTCAAAATATATTTTTTTCAATGCTTGTTAAAATTATAATAACCAACAATATATGGGCTCTTTATTCGTTACATAAGGTGCGAAGAATTGTGGCGACTTGCTCTATCAGTGATTGGGTGTCGTCATTATAAATTACATAGTCTGAAAGTTTAATACGCTCTTCTTCCGATAACTGATTTTTTGCTCTCTCTGCAATGTTTTTTATATCGGTTTTATCTCGCTCCGACGCTCGTTGTAATCTCAAAGTGTAGGGGGCATAAACAGTAATCACTTTATCAAGGATCTTGTTGAATCCGGCTTCCAATAATACGGCTGCATCCATAAACACAATAGCATACTTTTCTCTTTCTAATATCCATTTTATAAAATCTTTGGCGACCTCTGGGTGGATAATCGAATTGGCAATCTTTAAATTATCTGGATTGGTGAATATTATATTGGCTAGTTTCTTTTTGTTTAACTTGTTGTCTGGGTATAAGTCTTTACCAAAATGGGAAATAAGTTTGTCTCTGATTATTGGTGAGGTGTTGTTGAGCTCTTTTGCTCGATCATCGGCATCATAAACGGGATAGCCATAAACACGAAGTAACTCGCAAACAACAGATTTGCCGCTGCCAATACCTCCGGTAATACCTACTTTTATCATGAATGACTATTTTTTTTCAAAAAGAAACTCGGCCGAAGTGGGAGAGATACGTATGTTCCTAACATTTGATGGGTATGTGGTAAGCTCTAACGCGATAGAACTGCTATCGGTCTTATTTAATTGATTATAGTCCAATATAACTTTGAAATCGTCTGCTTCAATTTTCTTGTACTCTTCTAATGTTGCTGCAAACGATACATTAACTTTCGATGGAAAGAATTTGACGTTGATATTCTTTGGAGCGTTTTTACATTCAACAGGTATTTCAAAATACTTTTCGGTGTATTCATCAATAGGAATAAATGCTTCGACTTCACTCGGTACAAATTTTATTCCTTCTATTGGTTTAATCTTTACGTGTAATTGTGAGGTTGCCTTCAGATTCTCAAATACACTGTATTCGGTAATGGCACTATCTAACGTTTTCAGTTTTTCTCCTGAACCGTAGGCAGTGACTTTTTCAGGCAGAAAAGTAATTGTATCAGCTACTAAACTTGAGTTGCTTGTATTTACTTCTCCATCAAAAACAACAAGTAATTCTTTGCTTTCTAATTTGGACGATTCAATGGATATGGTTGGGGGATAATATTGAATGAGATTCGATGTGGTGGATATCCTGGTGCGAATCATCTGAATATATGTGCTGCCCTGAATAATATCTACATTATCTTCCATCAAGCTCATTATGTCGATATCTATTGTGTCTCTTTTACGAAAATCGTACTTGAATATTTCAGAACCTTTGTCGGATAATAGAATCTCTATTTTATCTGGTAATGGATTGTTAAAAACAATGTCGTTTGGTATGTTAACATATTTAAGCGGAATAGTGTAACTTCCTTCCACTTTCTCTTGCTGAAAAAAGAGCATCAACCAAAAAATAAATGCTAATACTACGAAAAAAACAAAGATAAGCATATTCTTCCACGGGAATGTGGAAAAATATGCTCTTAATTTTGGTTGCCATTTATTTAAGGTTGCTCTTAAATTCATAGACAAAAAAACTATTAATCATTCTTGGCTGCTGCGTATACAGAACCTTTTTCAACTTTGATTTTAACATTGTCTGCAATCTCAATAACAAAATAAGTATCGCCGACTTCACGAATACGACCATGAATGCCTCCGGCTGTAACAACTTTGTCACCAACAGTCATCGCGTTACGGGTTTTTTCTATTTCTTTCTGTTTCTTCTGCTGGGGACGAATCATAAAGAAGTAGAATATTGCAATAATTGCTACCATCATCAGTAAAGATGCACCTAATCCATTTTGTGAGCCGGTAGCTGCTTGTAATAAAATATCCATACGAATTTAGTTTTAAATTATTTTATATAAGTTTTTGTTTAAATATTTTTTTAGCTCGAGAGTCTCAATATTCAATTCATTTGCTTCAATTCATTTACAATGGAATCTAGTATGCCATTTACAAATGTTCCGCTCTTAGAAGTACTGTAAAACTTTGCCATTTCAATATATTCGTTTAACGTAACGTTCGTTGGAATGGAAACAAAGGAGTCGATTTCTGAAATAGCAACTTGCATAATTACCAAATCCATAAAAGCAATACGCTCAAAATCCCACTTGTCTGTATGCTTTTTTATCAGATCTCGGTACTTGTCCTCATTCATAATCGTTTCTGTAAACAAAGTTAGAGCAAATGCTTTGTCTTCATCGTTTTTAAACATTGGTAATAGTGGCTGATTTTCACCATTTTCCTGTTTAAACTTCTTTATGGTTTTGATAACGAATGTTTGCACTATCTCGATATCATCGTTCCAATAAATACTCTCGTCTTCCAACAACTCATCCAGATCTAAATTTCCAGAAATGTACAGTCTGAATATTTTCCTCCAGAACTCTTTATCATCTTCATAACTAGGTGCAGCAATTGCCGCATACTTTTGATATGTTTCTGATTCGAGAATCACATCAAGCAATTTTTTTACAAATCCTTCACTGTTGTCCTTATTCCAAGGATTATCCTGAAGGAATTTCTGGAGCTGTTTATTGCTTTTTAATTGAATGATAAATTTATTATCAAGCAGATTCGTATTTGGGTTTAAATCTTCCTCAGTAGGCAAAAACTTATTCTTCTTTGATTCTACACGATCTTCATACAGATCGGTAAGTTGTATAGGAAGATAAAGAAAGTAATGATACAAATCATAAGACTTCTGCAAACTGAACAGTAGCTCTTTTTCAGCTTTTGTCAGATCTTTATTCGTATTCTGATACCAGGAATAGACCATCTGAACCACCCTTATACGAATTAAGTTTCGATTAATCATTGTTTAAATGAACTTTATTTTAAATGCAAAAGTAGGTATTTTTTCCTTATTTCAATTATAAATGTGATAAAAGAAGTTTTATTGGACAAACGATTGCTTTTTAGCTTACTTTTGATGATGACTTTTTTTTGTAGCTTTGCAATAAAAGTCAATATAAATCTTTTATAAAACTCTTTAAAATGAAAAAATTAGTGCTATGGTTATCTCTTGTTTTGCTTAGTGTTAATGTGATAGGGCAGCAAGATGTGACAAAAATCTCAATTATCCCTGAACCGGTGTCAATGGTTTATGAAAGTGGTAGTTATATTCTTCCAAATGAAATTTTGATCTCTAGCCCTACAAACAAGGAGATGAATTTTGTGAACGAATACCTGGTTGGTAAGTTATCGTTGGCTACTGGAAAGACGGTGACAATCAACCCTAAAGCAAAAAATGCTTCTATCAAATTAATATTGAATAAAAAGACTAATACCGAAATTGGAAATGAGGGTTACACGTTGTCTTCAAATTCTGATGGGATAACTATCACTGCAAACAAACCTTCGGGATTGTTTTATGGTGTGCAAACTTTCTTTCAACTGTTGCCGCCTCAAATCGAAAGTAAAAAACTTCAGGAGAATGTGGCTTGGGAAATTCCTCAAGTTGATATAGTTGATTATCCCCGAGTAGGCTGGCGTGGCATAATGTTGGATGTTTCTCGTCACTTTTTCACTGTCGATGAGGTAAAACAGTTTATTGATAATATGGTGAAATATAAATACAATATGTTTCACTGGCATCTGACTGATGATGAGGGTTGGAGAATTGAAATTAAAAGTCTTCCAAAATTAACGGAAGTAGGTGCGTGGCGTGTGGAAAAGATTGGTACTTTTGGTGGATTTTCAGATCCGCTTCCCGACGAACCTAAAAACTATGGTGGTTATTATACGCAGGAACAAATTAAAGAAATAGTTATTTATGCTGGAGAACGATTTATTCAGGTGATTCCCGAAATTGATGTACCTGGTCATAGTCTTGCGGCAATAGCATCTTATCCTGAACTATCATGCACACCAGGAGCTGAAAATTACAATGTGCATGCTGGAGAACCATTTATGGATTGGTCGCAGGGAGCACCTCCCATTGCATTGGTGGACAATACTCTATGTCCTGCTAATGAGAAGGTGTATGAGTTTATGGATAAGGTCATTACAGAAGTAGCTCAATTATTTCCGTTCGAATATATTCATACTGGTGGCGACGAGGCTCCTCATAATTATTGGCAAAAAAGTCCTCAGGTTCAGGAGCTAATGAAGCGTGAAGCCTTAAAAACTATACCTCAGGTGCAATCGTATTTTGGAAAAAGACTTGAGAAAATCATTCAGTCTAAAGGGAAAAAGATGATGGGCTGGGATGAAATCCTTGAAGGAGGCATAACTCCCACAACTGCGCTCATGAGCTGGAGAGGAATTCAACATGGAATAGAGGCTTCTAAATCTGGGCATTATGTGGTGATGTCACCAAGTAACTTTGTTTATATCGATCTAATGCAGGGGGATAAATCTACAGATCCTCCGGTGTATAATACTTTAAGACTTAACCAAACTTATAAGTTCGATCCAATACCTGAAGGGGCTGACCCAAAATACATTCTGGGAGGTCAGGCAAACTTATGGACCGAACAGATTTATAACATACGTCAAGCTGAATATATGACTTGGCCTCGTGCATTTGCAGTTTCTGAGTCGCTTTGGTCGCCAAAATCCAAAAAGGACTGGAATCATTTCGTCAATAAAACAGAAGATCATTTTGTAAGGTTTGATTATGCTCAAACTAAGTATTCACCTGCAATGTACGATCCTATTGTTTCAGTTAAAAAAGATGGCGAAAAATATTATGTCTCTCTTAAAACTGAAATTGATGGTTTAGATATTTACACTAGCTTTGATAATTCTACTCCAGATAATTTTTATCCAAAATATACCGAAGCGCAGTTAATACCTAAAGATGCTTCATTAATGCGGATCGTAACATATAAAGGTGATAAAATTGCTGGTAGAGTGATGAGTATCACTGTGGATGATTTAAAGAAACGGGCCAAATAAGTTGGAAATTAAAAAGATAATAACTATCTTTGCGCCGCTTTTTGCAGCTCCCGTGTGATGGGGAATAAAGAAGCAATAAACACTTTATTTTGAGTAACACAATTAGAAAAAAATGAAAACATTTGAATTAAAAGGTGAAGTTAGAGACGATTTCGGAAAAAAAGCAGCCAGAGCATATCGTTCTGAAGGTTTAATTCCGTGCGTAGTTTATGGCGGACATGGAAAAGATAATATCAATTTCGTTGTTAAAGCTGGTGATGTACGTAACTTGATATATACTCCTGAGGTATATCTGGTAAATCTTGATCTTGGTGAAAACAAATTGCAGGCAGTCTTGCAAGAAGCTCAGTACCATCCTGTTAAGGATACAATATTGCATATCGATTTTCTTCATGTATTTCCTGAAGTTCCGGTTGTAATTGAAATTCCAGTACGTTTGGAAGGTCTGGCAGCAGGTGTTAGAGCAGGTGGTAAGTTATCGCTCGACATTCGTAAATTGAAAGTAAAAGCTTTGGCTAATAATCTTCCGGAAGAATTGGTTATCAACGTTGAAAAACTTGAATTAGGTAAATCTATTCAGGTTGGATCTCTCAACTTTGAAGGCCTTGAAATTCTGAATGCTAAGAACAGTGTTGTTTGTCGTGTACAATTAACTCGTGCCGCAAGAGGTAGTGCAGCTAAAGGTGAATAACAGTTTGCAATGAAATATTTGATTGTTGGGTTAGGGAATATCGGACCTGAGTACGAGAATTCTCGACATAACATAGGATTTATGATGTTGGACGCTTTTGCAAAAGCGTCCAATATCTTTTTTGAGGACAAACGATATGGGTTTGTTGCAGAAACACGACTCAAAAATAAGTCGTTGATACTGTTAAAACCTAGTACGTTTATGAACCTCAGTGGTAATGCTGTGCGATATTGGCGAAATAAGGAGAAAATAGATGTTGAAAACATTCTTGTATTAGTTGATGATCTCGCATTGCCTTATGGAACTCTGCGTTTAAAACCAAAAGGTAGCTCTGCCGGCCACAATGGTTTACAAAACATTCAAGATACATTAGGTACACAGAACTATGCTCGTTTGCGATTCGGTATCGGTAGTGATTTTTCCCGTGGAAAGCAAGTGAATTATGTTTTGAGTCCTTTTACAGATGAAGAAATAATTCAGATGCCTCCACTTTTTGAAACATCAACAGATATCATTCGAAGTTTTTGTCTTGCAGGTGTTGAGGTTACTATGAATCAATTCAACAAACATAAATAATGGATGATGTACGAATAGATAAATGGTTATGGGCTGTGCGTATATTCAAAACAAGGAGTGCCGCGGCAGATGCTTGTAAGAAAAATCGAGTCTATGTTCAGGATCTTTCAGTTAAGCCATCAAGAATGGTGCGAAAAGGTGATGTTATACAAGTACGTAAACCTCCAATAACATATTCATTCAAGATTCTTGATATTACGGATAAAAGGATGGGGGCAAAACTAGTACCTCTGTTTATGGAAAATGTTACTACACCTGATCAATACGAAATCCTTGAACTAAATAAAATTAGCGGTTTTGTCGACAGACAACGTGGGACAGGCAGGCCTACGAAAAAAGAGCGTCGCGATTTAGAGCAATTCTCAGAATCATTTGATTTTGATGAATTGGATTTCGAAGATTAAACTCTTAATAATTTATTCTTTATATCATAGTAAGGTACAACAGTTGTAGTGTTTTGTGTAAGACAATACTCTGCTTCATCTTCAAACCCGTGTAATTGTAGTCGACGATAATGTTCCGAAACTTTCACAAACTGCAACGGATTTTCCTTTGCCGATATCCAAAGATTAAGTGCAATCAATAGTGCATCTGAATCGGCTTCAACCATTGTGCGAAGTTTCATTTCTTCAACAAAAGCTCCTGCAAACAACGTGTCTTCCAAATTAATACGATTGTTCCATCCGGAACAAATCACAACTATCCGCTCGGTTTTTTTAGCACATTTTTCCACTAAGTTATGCATATTTGAAAAAGCGCCAATATATAACTCTTTGCAACCTTGAGCTGATTCAATTGCATGCGTACCATTGGTTGTAGTAAACACAATATCTTTTCCATCCACAATAGATGCTTTATATTCAAAAGGGGAATTCCCGAAATCCGCAAAATCACACTTCTGGGTATTGC
Organism: Bacteroidales bacterium UBA5287; assembly: GCA_002411345.1. GTDB lineage: Bacteria > Bacteroidota > Bacteroidia > Bacteroidales > Dysgonomonadaceae > UBA5287. The sequence goes on from DHSL01000018.1 coordinate 69,086, forward strand.
GTTCTGCTCCAACAAGATAGCCTTTGGATTTGTAGCGTTTGGCTTCTTCTATATTTGCCACTGGTATTATGCTTCCCGCTCCATTGGTAAATGCTGCACAAATGGTTGTGGTTGCCCTGAAAATATCCACAACAATTACAATATCGCCTTCTTTCTTGTAAAAAGAATAAAGTGCTGGTGAAGTACAAACATCTATTTTCATTGATTTAAATTCTTTCGTCTTTCTTTTTTCACAAAAATACATAATTAATTGTTCATGTCGTGGTTCTGACGAAATTGGATTATTATTAGGGATGTTTGAGGCTTTTACCTGTTGACAAGTTGTTCTTTAAATATAAGGACAATGATAACTTGATTTATGACATTAAAAATTTATTATAGCATATATCCTAAATAATAAATCTATTATAAATTAATCGCTTTTTCGTATCTTGCAGGCTTAAAACAAACAATTTCGTACATGATTAAATCATCATACAAAATAATTCTCGGATCTAACTCGCCAAGACGGAATGAACTACTTTCGGGTATTGACATAGCGTATAAAGTACGCACTATACCTGATATAGATGAGGATTATCCCGCGGATATGGCTGTAGAGAAAGTGCCCGAATATCTTGCTCAGAAAAAAGCGGCTGCGTATAATCAACGTATGACAGATGATGTTCTGTTAATTACCGCTGATACAGTTGTCATTCTTGATGGTAAACTTTATGGTAAACCTACTAATGATAAAGATGCAAAGGAAATGTTGCGCTCTTTGTCAGGTAAAACTCACACTGTAATTACTGGAGTGTGCCTGACAACTACCTGTAAACAAGTTACCTTTTCTGATGTCGCTTTCGTGACTTTTTCTGATATTTCTGATATTGAAATTGATTATTATCTGCAACATTATTCACCTTTAGATAAAGCTGGGGCCTATGGTGTTCAAGAATGGATCGGCTATATTGCTGTTGAAAGAATTGAAGGTTCTTATTTCAATGTCATGGGATTACCTATTTCCAAGGTATATCAAGCGTTAAAAGAATTTTGATCATTTTATTTTTTTAGTCATACATATAGAAATAATGTTACTAATGACACACTGATAATAGTGAAAGTAAGAACTAATTTAAAATTATAAACAAAAAGAATAACAGCAAGTGGTTAATACAAATAATGAAATTCTGATAATATTTGTATCTTCGTCTTATAATTCACAAACAAAAAAACAATAACATGCTGACAGTAGAAAAAATTGGCGGAACATCCATGTCACAGTTTCAGGATGTGATGCAAAACATCATAATAGGTAACCGTAAAGGAGATGAATTATACAATCGTATCTTTGTGGTTTCGGCATATAATAATGTGACTAACTGGTTGTTAGAACATAAGAAGACAGGAGAGCCAGGCATTTTTAATAAGTTTCTCAATGGAGAAGATTATAGTAGCGCACTTGATTTTTTTTGTCAGCGATTATTGCTTATTAATGATGGATTTGCAGATATTGGTCTTGATTTAAAGGAAGCTCGAGATTTTATCCGTTTCCGTGTTGATCAAGCAAAAACAATACTTTATAGTCTCGCAAAAGTATTAGCTTCTGGTTATGTTAATCGTGATGACATCCATCTTGCTGCACGCGAGATTCTTGCTTCAATAGGTGAAGCTCATTCTGGTTGGAATTCTGTTAACATCCTCAATAATAATGGCATCAATGCACGGTTTATTGATCTTTGTGGATTTAATGACAATGAATCATTGACTATAGATGAACGCATTCATGCAGAGTTTTCGGGAATCGATTTTAGTAAAACTCTCTGTATCGCAACTGGATATACTAAAGGAACCGAAGGAATTATGAGAGCTTTCGACCGCGGTTATTCCGAAGTAACATTTAGTAAAATAGCCATTGAAGTCAAGGCTGATGAGGCTGTTATACACAAAGAATATCATTTGTCCAGCGCCGATCCTAAAATAGTTGGTGTTGAAAACAGTATTCCTGTTGGTAATACTAATTACATAATTGCAGATCAATTGGCTGATATAGGTATGGAAGCTATTCATCCCAAAGCTGCTAAACCTTTAGAATTGGCCAATATAAACATCCGTATCAAGAATACCTTTCAACCCGAACACCCAGGAACAGTAATTTCTAGCGATTATATTTCACCCGAACCTCGAGTGGAAATTGTATCTGGATCAAGAAAAGTGTTGGCTATTGAGATACACGATCCTATGATGGTAGGTGAAGTTGGATTTGATGGTCGCATTATGCAATATTTTGTAAAGTATAATGTCAGTTACATTCTTAAATCAACTAACGCCAACTCCATTACAATGGTCGTATGGGAAAACGAGCAATCTATAAAGCTCATCGAAGCACTTAGAGGAGTGTTTTATCAGGTAACATTATTGCCTGCTGCCATAGTATGCGTAATGGGTACCAACATCGCTATTCCGGGTTTCCTTTATAAAGCCTCCGAAGCTCTTTATGAAAAAGGTATTAATATCATGAGTTTTGCTCAATCGCTAATGCAGGTGAACATGCAATTTGTTATTGAACGTGATCGTTATGAAGATGCTGTTATTGCATTGAACGATAAGCTTTGTAAAAGAAAAATTGAGACTCATTCTCTGTTGGAGGAAGAGTAAATAATGATATGATATTGATGTCTGAAATAGATACAGATTGTTAAAATGAGGGTGGAAACACCCTCACTTATTTTTCTGTAATTGGAGAAACATTGAAAAAACTAACTCTCATCTCCTTCATCGTAAGTTTGATACAAAAAATCATTATAGGGAAATCGTTGTACATGAATTTCTTTCACTTTCTTATAAATAAGATTTTTAAGTTCATCAATATTTTCTTTTTCCTTTGCAGAAATAAATATACAATTCTCTTTCAGTTTACTCATCCATGTCATTTTAAGCTCTTCAAGCGAATAGTTCTCGCGACGTTTCGGTGTTAGATCATCCTCGTCCTTCTCAACATGGTTAAAAGCATCAATCTTGTTAAACAGCATGATAGTCGGCTTTTCTTCCTTATTGATATCAAATAATGTCTTTTCTACCACATTGATTTGCTCCTCAAAAGCTGGATGTGAAATATCTACCACATGAATTAAAATATCTGCTTCGCGAACTTCATCCAAAGTCGATTTAAACGATTCTACTAAGTGAGTAGGCAGTTTGCGAATGAAACCAACTGTATCTGTAAGCAAGAAAGGTAGGTTCTCAATTGTTACCTTTCGCACTGTTGTATCAAGTGTGGCAAACAATTTATTCTCGGCAAACACTTCTGATTTGCTCAGCAGGGTCATCAAAGTCGATTTTCCAACATTTGTATAACCTACAAGTGCCAGACGTACCAATTTTCCTCTGTTTTTTCGCTGTACTATCTTCTGCTTGTCAATATCTTTTAGTTCTTGTTTCAGATGCGAAATTTTATCCAACACTATCCGTCGGTCTGTCTCCAACTGTGTTTCACCTGGTCCGCGCATGATTGTGCCCCCGCCACCTCGTTGACGTTCAAGGTGTGTCCACATTCGTGTAAGTCGAGGTAATAAATATTGATATTGTGCAAGTTCAACCTGGGCTTTCGCATGAGCAGTCTGCGCACGCATCGCAAAAATGTCAAGGATCAGACTGGTCCTATCCATAATCTTGATTCCCAGTTCTTTTTCGATATTCCGAATCTGTTTAGCAGATAATTCATCATCAAAAATAACCAGTCCAATTTCATTATCCTCATCTTGCACATAATCCTTTATCTCTTGTAGTTTCCCCGTACCCACAAAAGTAACAGAATTGGGCATTTCTAGTCGTTGTACAAATCGTTTCCCTGGAATAATTCCTGCCGTCTCCGCCAGAAAAGCCAGTTCGTCCAGGTATTCATTTACCTGTTCTTCGTTCTGTTCAGGTGTTATCAATCCCACCAACACAGCATTCTCACTTTTAATTTCAGTAAGTATCAGATCTTTCATTTAGTATTCTCCTTTCAAAATTGGCCGTAATCATCTTAAATAATCATTCCGCTACCTAGACAAATGCGGTGCTCTTTGTCATACACAACACCAAATTGTCCCGCTGCGATTCCTTGAACAGGAATTTCTGACTGAATATAATATAAATCGCCAACCCGTTTAATTTTCCCTTTTGTAAATTCAGGCGTATGTCTAATCTTAAAGGTGATTTCCTTTTCATCTTCAAATTCACCCCAAATATCTTTCGTTATAAACGAGAAACCTTGTAAATTAATTGAGTTACCATACTGAAATTTAGTGTCATATCCTTTCGATACATACACTATATTGCGATCGATATCCTTTTTAATCACAAACCAAGGCCCTCCGCTTAAACCAAGTCCCTTGCGCTGTCCAATTGTGTGGAACCAGTAGCCCATATGTTTTCCAAGGATATTTCCAGTCTCGAATTCTACAATAAGACCCTCTTTTTTACCGAGGTATCTTTCAATAAAATCATTGTAATTAATCTTTCCCAGGAAACAAATACCTTGACTGTCTTTCCTTTTAGCCGATGGCAGATGTTGCTTTTCCGCAATAGATCGCACCTCTTTTTTCATCAAATGACCAATAGGAAACATCAATTTTGATATCTGAGCGATATTAATCTGAGCTAAAAAATCTGTCTGGTCCTTGACCATATCCTTAGCAGTTCCTAACCACGATAAACCATCCATTTCAACCGTTGTTGCATAATGGCCAGTAGCAATTTTGTCAAATTGAAATCCCCATTTATCATTAAAACAGCCAAATTTGATTAATTTATTGCACATCATATCCGGATTTGGTGTTAGCCCTCTTTTAACAGAATCTATCGTATATTTGACCACACTATCCCAATATTCCTCATGCAATGATACCACCTCAAAGCGGCAACCATATTTTTTTGCAAGATATGAAACAATTTCAATATCTTCTTCCGAAGGACAATCGATATAACCATCCTTATCCTCCATTCCAATTTTTATATAATAAATAGTAGGGTCATAACCCGTTTCTTTCAATTGATGAACCACAACTGAACTGTCAACCCCACCTGACACAAGTGCTGCTATTTCCATTTTTTTATGAACAATAAAGTGCAAAGTTACAAATTAATTGTATCTTTACAATTTATTGCACGTAATGTGTTCATTTACATCAGTCCCAATTTGTTTTTGAGGGACTCGGTTTTTCCCGAAAACAGCGAATTTACCGTAAATCGAGAGGAACTTAAAAATAATTAAAACAACTGGAGCGGTTGCAACGCATATTATTAGAATTCAGTTGATTTAGAATGAAAAACTGGGTAAGATGCAAAAGTCAAAATGCTCTGATAAATTACTGCAATAGAGTGGGAGTGAATCCCTTATAGATCGGATTGCATCCGATACATTCCGGAAAAGAGATTCCGGCACATATTAGAAGAAAAAAAAACAATATAAATGACTTACAGATGGAATTATCTTACCCTAACAGACGACCAAAAAAATAAACGAAATGAACTAGCTGAAGAATTACAATTAGACCCGGTACTCGCCGAATTACTTATCCACAGAGGAATCTCAACAAAGGACGAAGCAAACAAGTTTTTGCACCCTAGTCTTGACGACTTACACGATCCTTTTCTGATGCCCGACATGGAACTAGCTATTAGACGAATAGAGAAAGCAATAGGAAATAAAGAGCGCATTCTTATTTACGGAGATTATGACGTAGATGGAACTACCGCCGTTTCTTTGGTCTATAAGTTTTTCCGCAAAATCACAAGTAACCTGGACTATTATATTCCAGACAGGTACGATGAAGGGTACGGCATCTCAATTCAAGGAATTGATTATGCTGCAAACACAGACGTAAAACTGATCATATCACTCGATTGTGGCATAAAAGCGATCAGCAAAATAGCTTATGCCAAAGAAAAAGGAATAGACTTTATTGTCTGTGACCATCACATGCCAGACGACACTCTTCCGGATGCCGTTGCAGTAGTCGATGCCAAACGCCTCGATTCCATTTATCCATATAATGAACTATCAGGTTGTGGTGTTGGATTCAAATTAGTACAAGCTTTTGCTCAACGTAATGGTTACCCTTTTTCAGAACTCGAATCATTGCTCGATTTATGCGCGGTAAGCATCGCTGCCGATATAGTTCCAATTACAGGAGAAAACAGAATACTTATGTATCATGGGCTCATTCAGCTCAATACAAATCCCTGTTTTGGTCTTCGAGGAATTATAGAAATATGTAGACTGACTCATAAACCTATCACCGTAAACGATATTGTTTTCAAAATCGGTCCACGAATCAACGCATCTGGTCGGATGATGAACGGCAAAGAAGCCGTCGATCTGTTATTGTCTGTCGATATGCCAACAGCTCGTATATTAAGCAAGAGTATCGATAAATATAATGAGGATCGTCGGGAACTTGATAAGAAAACTACTGAAGAGGCTATCAATTTTATTGACACTCAAACAGATGTTTCTTCACAAAAAAGCATCGTTGTGTATAATGAAAATTGGCACAAGGGAATTGTCGGAATCGTAGCTTCCCGTTTAACGGAACGCTATTATCGTCCTGCTGTCGTCCTCACTCGGTCAAGCAAAAACCTTATCTCCGGATCCGCTAGATCTGTTTTGGGTTTCGATGTATATAAAGCTATCGAATCATGCAAAGATATACTCGAAAACTTTGGAGGTCACACTTATGCCGCGGGACTTACGCTCAAAGAAGAAAACCTGTCCGAGTTCAAGCGCCGCTTCAATGCAATATCTTTTGATGAGATTGAATCTAAAATGATGTTGCCGCAAATCATTATTGATGCTGAGATTCCTTTCAGCACCATAACTAACAGGTTCATGCAACAACTCAATCTTTTCAGCCCATTTGGAGCAGAAAACGAAAACCCCGTATTTCTTACACGTAACGTCACTGATACAGGCGGAAGCAGACTGGTGGGCATGAACAATCGGCATACCAAACTGGAAGTCACGGATCGTACCGTAAGCATCCCTTTTTCAGGTATTGCTTTCAGTACTGATGGCTATTATGATGAATTAAAGTCCAGAATTCCACTTGACATCTGCTATACATTAGAAGAAAATAATCGTAGCATTAAGCGCAATGTGCAGTTGATAGTCAAAGATATGCGACTTAGTTGATATATTCATCATTATGTCAACTCCTGATTTCCGTGAAATACTGCATACTTATTGGGGATACAATGATTTTCGTCCCTTACAAGAAGATATTATTCAATCCGTCTGGTCGGGCAAGGATACATTAGGTCTTATGCCTACCGGCGGCGGGAAATCTATTACTTTCCAGGTCCCGGTCATGGCCATGGATGGCATCTGTCTTGTTGTTACACCTCTAATAGCATTAATGAAAGATCAGGTCGATAATCTGAAAGAAAGAGGTATAAAAGCGGCGGCTGTCTATTCTGGAATGAGTCGCGAAGAGATCATCACAACACTCGAAAACTGCATCTTCGGCAATTATAAGTTCCTCTATGTCTCTCCCGAAAGACTCCCTTCGTCCATTTTTCAGGCCAAACTTCAAAGCATGAACGTTTGTCTCTTGGTTGTAGACGAAGCACATTGTATTTCACAATGGGGGTACGATTTTCGCCCATCATATCTTAATATTGCAGATATTAGGCAGGAACTTTCAGATACACCTCTCCTTGCTCTAACAGCTACTGCTACAAAAGAAGTGGTTGCCGACATTCAAGAAAAACTACTTTTTAAAGAAACAAACGTATTTCGCAAAAGCTTTGCCCGTGATAATCTAAGTTACGTGGTTCGCAAAGTCGATAATAAATACGCAGAACTCATTCATATCCTGCAATCCGTTCCTGGCAGTTCAATCATTTACGTTCGCAATCGCAAACAAACAAAAGAGACTGCAGTCATGCTTCAGAAAGCAGGTGTTTCAGCCGATTTCTTTCATGCCGGACTACTTCACGATATCAAAGAAGATCGACAAAACAAATGGAAGTCGGGCGAGTGTCGTGTTATGGTAGCAACAAACGCTTTTGGAATGGGTATAGATAAGAGTGATGTGCGTACTGTAATTCATCTCGATCTACCTAATTCTCTCGAAGAATATTATCAAGAAGCAGGTAGAGCTGGACGTGATGAACGACGTTCTTTTGCCATCATTTTATACAACCAAAAAGATATCATTAAGCTAAAAAAAAGACTCACAGATTCTTTTCCTCCTCGTTCTCTAATTACCCGCATCTATGATGCGTTGGGTAACTATTTTCAGTTAGCTGTCGGATCAGGAACAGGAAATACATACGATTTCAATCTTCAGGAATTCTGCAATAATTTCCGTTTCTCATTTCTTCAAGCTCATCACGCACTCAAAATACTGCAATTGGCTGGCTATATAGAGTATACAGATGAAATAGAGTCACGCTCAAGATTGAAAATCTTAATTCAGCGAAACGACCTTTATGGATTAAAACTCGACAAATTTAGCGATGCACTCATTCATCTCATACTCAGAACTTATACCGGTATTTTTACCGATGAGGTTTATATAGATGAAAACCTTCTTGCACTACGACTTAACACTACACGGGACAAAGTTTATGAAATGCTTCAGGGATTAGATCGCATCAAATATATTCGATATGTGCCCCAAAAAAAGACTCCTTATATAGTTTATACAACCTCTCGAGAAGAGGTACAGTTTTTAAGCATAGCTAAGCAGGTGTACGAAGAACGAAAAAAACGCTTTGCAGAACGCATACAATCAATGATTGATTATGTCGAAAACGACCATATTTGCAGAAGCAAAATGTTGCTGGTCTACTTCAACGACAGCGAAGCAAAAGATTGTGGATATTGTGATATCTGTCTCGCTCGTAACCATACTGGCCTTACTAATTATGAGTATAAACAGATCAAAAGCTCTTTATTGAAAATATTAACTCAATCAGAGTCAATGAGACTGGGAGAACTGGTTGATAAGGTCGACCAGTTTGAAAGCGAAAAAGTTACAACTGTTATCCGGTTCCTCGTTGGAAATGAAGAATTAATGTTGTTTGATGATACGTTGACATTGAAAAAACAACTAATTTAAGAGGTGCAAAAAACAACCAAGTGAGTAAAGATGGTAGATGAATTCAATATATTTCGCATTTTTTTTTGCAGATTATGAAGAAAGCACTATCTTTGCATCCAATTAACTAAATAATAATGGCCCCGTAGCTTAACTGAATAGAGTATCTGACTACGGATCAGAAGGTTCCAGGTTTGAATCCTGGCGGGGTCACAAAAAAGCATCTCATTTTGGGATGCTTTTTTTGTGACATTTCCACCTTCAAATTATTATAATCCCTAAACACTAAACAACCATTTTCATGGTTCGCTCTTTTTATTTATCAAAATAAATCGGCATTATTTCTTCCAAATCAACCTGTAATTGAATCTTCTGTTTGGGGCAGTATCACCATCCAGACAAAATGATATGGGGTCTTCCAATACTTTTGGATTGTCACTCCATTTAAAATCAATCACAAACTGATGCTTGCTAATATCCAATAATCGGCGGGGAATCTCAATTTCCAATTCATTTCCCATATAACGGTAATTCAAATCACTGATCTCAACCCATTGTCCATCCTCATATTTCTTCAGAGTGGTCAAATTCTCATTTTTTACACTTTCATTCACAAGATAATCATACCCAAACCATCCTGTTTTGGAATTATTGTCCGCGTCAATGAGTAATAACATCCAGTTGTTATCTAAATGTGATGTAATGGGCGATGAGGTTTCTGCGTAAAAACAAACATTATCTTTACCAACAGCAACCTTAGATGTGATGATGTCATTCCTGCCCGAATTGTTGATGTATCGTTCACCGGCATATCCTATGGCGTCTCTGTGAAAGATATCGCCGCGGGTATCTCTAAACTCATTATCTATCTTCTTCCAGTCACTGAATTTTCCATCTATATCAATCTGATTAAATCCTTTCTGCTCCGGAATCGGGCGTACTCCTTTATATCTTCTGATATTTTGTGCCATTTGCATGTAATAGTTATCTGTATAACCTCCTTTCATAGGTTGAATACCTCTATTGAATTCTGCATTATACTGGTCTACAAAAAAGAATGGGTTGTCTCTACCCAACCATGGTGTGGTTCCACCATCTGAAGGTTGATATTTTCCGGCAGTCCATTCATTCCAATCATTGATATACAGAAATTCAGGATTGGCATCAAGCGCTTCATCCCATCTTTCTTGAAAATAAATTCCATAATCTTCAGGGTTGTCAACTTCCTTCCCTAACCATGGTACATAAGCCGATTTTGGCATGTCATACTCGTTAAGATCGGGCTCACCAAAAGCTCTCGACCACGATTTTCCTACACCCATATTCTCCTTCGTCATGGTAACAGGGTGCTGAGCTGTGGTAACAGCGGCTTGCTCTCTTTTTCCATTATGTAACGAAAGAAGCTCTTCCGGAGATAAACTCTTAACGTGCTCATCAGCCATACTATATCCAAAACTCCAATTGTCTTCTGTACCTACAAACCTTTTTCCGTTCCATTCGTAATAACCCCACCACATGGTCCTCAAAGTAAAAAAATCTTTTACTTCCTTGGTGTAATCTTTATAAAACTCTTCGGTATAATCTGGATCTTTATAATGAGGATGATTTGGGTCAGTCAACGCCGCAGCATCATAGTGCGGATTGGGATGTTTAATATTCGATCCGTTGGCATCTACAGAAGGACTACCGTTGTATAGCAACAACGGTTTACCATCCCAATAAAACCAAAGATCACTATACTTACCCACTTTATAAACTTTATCATACAGATCTTGCACAACAGTAATGGAGGGACCATTAAAGGACCAGAAAACAAATTTGGGAACTTTATTCCCTTCTTTTTTCATCTCCTGAATGATGCGAAACGTTACATCCCATTCATCCCAATACCTTACGGCATTGGTTACATCCATCACCAACACATCCACACCAGCATCGGCAAGCATGGAGATATCCTTACGGATCACATATTCATCCTGACTCAGAAAATAACCCATTTCCGGCTCTCCCCAATGATAGGAATTTGTGTACCAAAGAGGGTGATTGGCATTCATCCGGGCAGATGGATCTTCATTCAAAATCTTCGTGACATCGGCTTTGTAGGGCTTCCCTAAATTTGCTAAATTCTGAGTGTGCCATGTAATATAAAATATTCCTACAACCCTTCTCTGATCTTGCTTCACTGCTCCTGCTTCTGAATAACCGGGCATCTCTCTCCCAATAGCGTCTGTGGCTACCCACGTGTCTGAATAGAGGTCTCTGTGATAACTCTCTTTAGCAATATTGGCTGAATTCTTCTTCTCTGTTTCCTGCAAAGATCCGCACGAGAAAAGCATTGCCGGAAACACAAATAACGAAATTATAAACTTGATCTTATTCATATGAGTTATAGCTTATTCTGAATATACGAAATTAAACCTGCCGCCGGGAGCGGTGTCTCCATTAACATAAAAATCCATTATATTACCATTTTCTTGCATGTTGTCATTCCATTTAAACTCAATTTGCACAGGTTTACCATCCAAATTGAGCTTTTTTCTTTCGATTTTTATCTCAAGCTTATTGTTCTTGACTGCATACGATGATTTGGCTGCCTTTTGCCATTCCCAACGGTTACCGACATTCTTTTCTACAAAAACTTTTCGGGAAGTGGGACTTATACGATTCACTATATAATCATAACCGTTCCATCCGGTGGATTTGTCTCTGTCTATGTCGATAAAAAGAAGCATCCAGTTATTATCCTTGCGTGAGGTCAGCTTATCAGCACTTTCTACATAGAAATAGAGAAAACGGTCGTCTCTCGCAACTTTGGCTTTCACAATGTCATTGCGACCTGTATTGTTGATGTAGTAGGTATTATTCCTGCCAACATGATCGCGATGAAAAGTGTTGCCTTTATAATGATTGAATTCGGGTTTAACATCGTCCCACTGATTGGCTTTTCCTATCCTGATGGTCTTTGGCGCAGACACCTTGGCAGGTGGTGTCATCCCCTTGAATTTTCTAACGTTATCCACCAATTGCATGTAATAAACATCTCCTTTGTCGCCCCAGCCTTTGTTGGGCTCAATATCTCTGCTCCGTTTCCAGTCAAACTGGTCTACAAAAGAAAATGGATCTCCTGTCCAACTGTGCTCAGGAAGCCACTGACCTGCAATATATTCATTCCAACCGGTAATAAAAACTAACTCTGGGTCTATCTCAAATGCACGATCCCACTGTTCTTGAAAATTCCACCCGTAGAGGTAACCGTCAACTCTTGGATCAAAACCATTGCGGAAAGAAAAATCGCGCCCCTGTGAACCTGGAAGATTAAATGCACTGCAATGTCCCTTGGTCTCCGGAGAAGCGTTCTGGGCTACTCCTACCGTAACCTCCTCAAATCCTCCCGATTCATTCTTCACATAACCATGCTGAGGATAGTTTTCAAGCCATCCCCACTGATTGTCTCTGGTGGGACCATTAACATAGTCTGGTTGCCCGGGCCTGAACGTGAAAAATTCGGCAATCTCCTTGTCTTCAGCCGTTTCTGTCAAATTGTCGGGATATGCCATAATCGCTGGCTTGCCTTTCCAAATGAACCAAAGATTCTCATATCTTCCTGGCTTGTAAACATCTTTATATAACTGCCTGAGCGAAGTCAATGAATTAACTGAATATCCAAAAGGCAGCATAAACGCGATTTTAGGTACATTAACTCCTTCTTTCTGAGCTTGATCCCACGTTTTCAACAAAGCTTCATAAGAGTCAATCCAAGTGATACTGCCATTGGTGCAATCGAAAAAAACCACATCTACCTTTGCATCGGCAAGCATCTCTGCATGTTTCCTCAAAACCCATGGGTCGGTGGTCTTATAATAACCTAACAATGGTTGCTCCCAAAAGAAGAAACCAGGTTTTGCCTTACCCCATGCGGGATGATCATAATTTTTCATGGCTTCGGGATACTTCCTCACAATCTCTGTAATATTTTTTACAGTGGTAGTGGTGTCATCATCTCCCTGATGCCAGGTCCAATAAAACATGGCAATATACTTCTCGCGTTTGTCTCCCGCATCCTTATATTCACTCACTTTCCTTCCCAATGCGTCGGTGGCCGACCATAAATCACTGTCGGTATTCTGAGCAGTAATAATCATACTTGATAAGAGAAGGAGAGAAACTAATAAAGTGCTTTTTTTCGTAACGTGTAACATAAGCTATAATTTTTATAATGATGAAAAGATTACCATACTATTTCAACCCAACGGGTTTTCCAATTACCCCAACTCCCAATACCGTATGAATATGAGAGATATTGAGGAACACCTGCTTTGATATGACCTTTGCCGTCACCACTCCAACCACAGTTATGAATACCGGGCATCAAATTATTTCTTACTTCACCAATCTTTTTAAAATCGATTCCGTTATCCGACTGCCAAATAACAAGATAACTCTTTTCACTCATCCTGTCCGCAGTATGGATAGCCTGAAACTTCTTGATGTCTTCACGATATTTTACATCTGAATGATCGGCGCCGTTAATAGCACTTTTATTCATGGCCACTCCTTTGTAAGTCAAACTACCCGGCCAGTTTGGGTCGTTGGCAGATGCTGTGGCAACGCGCGTGGTGGTGCCCTCATCATTCCATGAATAATAGAAATAGATGGTGTCGTTCAAAACAACAATGGAAGGCTCTCCGGCTCCAAACTTTGTGGGATCTCCATCATATAAGATCACAGGTTTGGGATTAGTTCCCCATTTTTCTCCATTCCATTTCTCCCATGGTCCTTCGGGTGTCCTGCCACGTGCAATATAAACATTGTTCTGAGTCATGGCTTTGTTCTCAGTCGATGTGTATCCTATGTAATAATAACCATCCCAATAAGCTGCTCCCGGATCGCAAACAGAATAATGATCTGATGTAAACTCGGTGGGTAACAGCGACATGACCTCTTCCGTCCAGGTCTTTCCGTTATCAGTGGAATGTTGATAGGATGCCTGATCCCAAAAAAGGTCTCCGGTGGTTTTTTCTTCTGCAAACATGGCTTCCCAATTATTCCCGGACACGGGTTTACCGCCCTGATAACTGACAACACCGGCAACTGCTCCATCGCGCAGCCATACTCCTGAATACTCGGTAGCACTTTCAGATAGCTCCCAGAGATAGGTGCCCGCGGGAAACTTGTCTTCATTGGTTAACCCAATTTTCTCGCCGTCAGCATAATTAACAAATTTGGCTGTGGCAACAGGGGTTTGTTTAACCACTTCTTCATAACTCATATTACTGTTGTCCCACTTGAATAGCTTCATTGTCAAACCACATGGCTTACCATTCCAATTGGGACTGACAACCTTAATTCCCCAAAAAGGAACATCGGAACTAAATTTCTGCCCCACGGTTCCATGCGTGGATACTGCTACGGGAGTGTTTTTCCCTGATTTATTATAAAGATTATGCCATGCGCCATAAAATCCTCCAACAGCGGCAAACCAGGCATCAATACTTCCATCATCATTTATAATAATAGAAGGGCCATAACGATATCCACCCTCTGAATAAATATCCCAACCACTGTTTTTTAATTTGAATACTTCCTTTTTCTTTACAATGGGAGTATCTTCTTTATTATCATTGCCATTGCATGATAAAAACAGGAATAAAGATATTAATAGAAAAAAGAGTCTGTAATTTCTCATATGTCGATTAATGTTTTTCTGTTTTATTACTTCTTCGGAAGCCAGGTACATACATGCTTCCCATTATTCCAATTGTCTACTGAGGCATAATCTACCATCGTGATAAATTTACCATCTTCCACAGGTACCAAAAATTGAAGTTTGATATTACCTCTCTGAGGATTTTCCTGCTTTACATCAATATATCCGTTCTCTGCTTGCAATGTAACGGGGGCATTATAGTTAATGTCGATATTTTCGTCTCTCGCCAACACCATGGGACCATACACAATAGCCTGAAAATTGTCTCCTCCACGGTTACTTCCCCTTGGGGCGTCAATAACCTTGCATCTCATATCCATCAAAAGTGCAATCTGATCTCCTGATTCCCACCTGCGCGTAATTTCGGCATAGGTGCCTGGAACAACCTTCACCTCTTCTCCGTTTATCTTCATCTCCGTTTCTTCACTCCATCCGGGAATCCTAAAACGAATAGTGAACTCCTCGGCTTTCTTTAATTTCAGATCGATAACTATTTTGCCCGATAAAGGAAAATCACTGTCAATAACAATGGATCCTGGTCGCTTTCCGGGAGTCTCAAACGAAACACTGGCTTTATTATAAAGGTTGATAACGGGACCTTCGGCCGATTTCATCGTGGCTACATAGGGGATATAGGCTAAACCCATGGGACCGTTAAGGTTGCAGCAGGTGACTTGCAGACTGTCAAATTTCCATCCCCAACCCTGATCGGTTACCTTCATTCCGTTGAGTAAATTCACATAACTGAACCCGTCTCCGCTGGGTTTCATCGCTCCAATCAATCCGTTATATGCATATTTCTCTATGTAATCTGCTATCAAAGGGTCTCCGGTAAGACGCAACAGCTGACTGCATAGCTTCATCCAGGTAACTCCCACACAGGTCTCCATCATACGGGTAATATCTGGATTGGTCTGCTCCAGCGCGGTGTTACCCCATGCTTCGCCAGCAACATATGGATGATAGGGCTGATCTGACCCGCCATTTCCAATAATAGTGATTTCCTTGCTACTGATATTCTTAAATAGATTCAACAACATCTCTTTATGACGGGGATCTCCTGTAACTCGGTAATACTCAACTAACCCTTCAAAAAGGGACATCATTTCGTATGCCTTGGGATAATGACCTGCCATTTCCCATGGATTCACATTGTTTAAGGCATTCTCAAAAACATCGTAGTTCTTAGTGCCACCCGATGCAATAATATAACTGGCAAAATCAAGAAAACGTTTCTCTCCGGTCCATTTGTATAACCGCATAAAAGGTTCAAGAAGTGTGCTGGACTCAATATGACATGGCTCGTAACCAATATTGGTGGCACTCCAGCCTACATCAACAATCTCTGTTTTGGGAGAAGGACCAATAATTGACATGATATTGTCTGCTTGTTTAATTAAAGCGTCAAGCACACGCGGATCGGGATTCACCCATTCATAATATTCTTCCAAACCAAGCATAACATATTTGCGTTCCCACAACTCACTCTCTTCTGGCTGTTTGTCAATCTCTACACAACTGATACTTCCGTTTTCACGCTGGGTACTCAACAAATCATTCACAGTCTCATCCATAATCTGCTTGAGCTTCGGGTCATTGGTGTATCTATAAAACATGCAACCGGAACGTACGGCTTTTCCCCACATCTCTCCAAGTGCAAACTGAGGTCTCCCGTTCCGGAAGAAATCAACAAACTGATCATAGGGCAAATCACCCATGTTCCAGTGCTGAATGGAATTTTGAATGTAATCCTCAAAAAAACCATCGAGCTTAACGGCTCCGGGGGACAAAGGGGAAAAAGTGTCTTTAATAACTTCTCTGTCTTTTTGTGCGCTGCACGATAAAAAAACGTACAGCATCAAACCTAAAAATAAATTGAATAATATTGTTTTTCTTTTCATTATATAAATTCTTATGGTGCAATAGATTGCATAATTTCACTCCAACTGCTAATCCCTATAATCGACTTGTAGGGCTCAAAAACATTATCTTCCTGATCTGTTCCCGCGGCTTGATATGCATACCATACTGGTTTGCGGCCTGCGGGATCAGTGGCATCATCAGGAAATTTTCTTAGTCCTATTCTTAATCCATATTCAACTCTGTTGTCAATCCAGTTATGCCACTGAATGGCGTCAATACCATCCAAAACGGATATTTTTTTCCATGCATAGGCAAAACCGGCGGCTTGCTCCATCAAATCCTTGTTCTCATAGGTGCGGGAGTTGGTGCCGTTCTCCGATAACCAAAGGCTCCTTTTAATGGTTCCTTTATATCGGTTATCCGACTGCTTAACCCAATAATCAATGACTTCCAAATTTTTGAAGGTTACTAACGCGCTATTCATACTAAATGTGGCTTTAGCATCATTCCATGTCTTCGGTTCATTCAAATCCTGAGGGTAGGGGTGATAGGCTATTCCCCACTGAAAATCGCCTTCTCGTAAACTGAAACGTTGCAATGCTTTCAACATCTCTTTCGAGGAATATAATTCTACCGACTCGCTCCACGAGTGAGTGAATGAACCCATCACTTCACTGTTTTCATCATACTGACGGGCAATATTGTAACAAATACGCAACGACTTAACATAGGTGTCCAAATAAACCAACATGGGCTTTCTTCCCATATTTGTCCAGGTCAATCCTGCGTCTACCTCGTTATGCAAAATCCATTTGTGAATTCTTCCATTGACATCGTCGGTCCTGTTATAACGCGATGCCAGAAAATCAAGTGCAGCTGCATAACAGTTAACTCCTTCTGCAGTGGTCAAATTGGGCATGGTATAAATACCTTCGGAAGTGTAACTGGGGTGCTGAAGAATTTTGCCAATCACCGGATCGGCACTCTCTGATGCTTTCTGAACAAGGAGGATAGCGGCGACAATAATTTTCTTTGATGAGGCTAACTTAAGTGCCTGATCTAAACCATTTAAATAATCACGTGAGAAATAGTACTTCTTATTGCCGTAAGTATGTTCAATGGTGTTCGAGGCGGAATAGGAATACATCATCGCTGTAATGGGGATATTAATAGTGATACTTGTAATTCCCAACTGGTCTAAATCACTCGAATAGCTGTTCATGAAAAATCCGCCCAACCCTTTCTTGCTCTTTAAAATTCCGGGGGACATCGATTGACGGGCCTCGATAACATCGGCATACCTGGCATGTGAGTCAATCGTCTCGCTGCTACCGCTTTCCTTAACAATAACCCATTTCGAAAGCAAACGGTCGTAGGTGATATCGGACCTATTGATTGAACGGGCTACCGTAACCTGAAACGATGGGTTGTCAATGGCAATTTTATTCTTAAAGGTCGATAAGGAAACAAGGGTGTCTTCAGGAAATATTTCACAAAGACTGAACTTGCCTTCGCCGGAAAGTACTCCTGAAATGGTTACTTGAGATAACCCGACTTTCACTTCGTTGATCGATGAGGAATATTGCTTGTACAAATAGGTGGACAGCAAACCCTCAATTATCTCGTCTTTCTTAATCTGGGCTTCTTCTTTTTCATAAAGATCTTTTTCTAATGCATTCATCGACCGGAAATGAATATTGCGTATATCAATTTTCAAACCGCTCTTGGTGCCAAAATCAAAACGGAGAAAATCGTTGACTTTCCCCCACGAAAAGGTTTTGATCTTTTTCTTTAAGTTGATACTGTAGCTTTTCCACGTAGCACTGTTCGCTAATGGTTCACCAAACAACGAGCGGTCTTCACGGATTTGGGGACCAAAAAAGATCTGTATCGGGTCAGTATTCCCTGCCGACTTATACTCAAAAGTGAGTACAACAGAATCGGGATGCAACGCCTTCGATATTCCCTTGGTAAAAATATAAGGGTCTGCCCCGGTAGTGGTAATAAAATAGGCGTTTTTCTCTTTTTCTGAAATAGTCAGCTGATTGGCGGAATTAAAATCAAACTTTAAATATTCTGTTGTCAATGGCTTAATAATTATGGGGGGCACAGTTTCTTCTTCTCCCTTGCAGGAAAACAATATCAGAAAAATGAAAATCAATAAATAACTCAATTTCTGAACCATGTTATATCTTTTTTCTTCCATAATCAATATTTTGAAATCTCTTCATTCAACCAGTTCATATGATTGATGAAAAACTGACGGTCGCACTCAACTTCTTTGTCGTATGATCCCATAGGAACTCCTCCTACACTCACACGCTCATTCATAATATCCCACCTCCTGAAATTTAATTCCTGCGATTTCTCTAACAACTTTTTCGTGTCGTCAATATATTTGAGGATGTCTTCCGTGATGGATATATTTTGCCACATCTCCTTAACTTCCTTCTTAAATGTGGGATCTTGCAACAAACGGTCGTAATATAAGTTTGAATTCCATACATAATAATTGGCTGGCCTTGGCCTCGCGCCGTCATACCAACCGATGCCGACCGACCATTCAAAATCCCAAACGGGACCCGTCTGAACCTTCGAATCGCCCATATCGGCTTTAATCAAATATGGATTTGTATCCATATTGGCTAAAATATTCTGAAAAATAAACCAGCGGACAAAACTTTGTACATCAATATATTGGGAATATCCAGTCGTAGGATCGTTGAAAGATGATGAATAAAGTACGGTTTCAAATTCATCCATGTAATTTTTAATGTATTCCCATTGTTGGGGGGTTAGGTCTTTTTCCGGATCGGGATTCTTAAATGAATATCCAAGACCTCTTGAAGTAACAAAATAATTGGGTTCCTGTTTGTAATATCCATCAAGCTCATACAAATAACCACTCGCAGGTATGTCAACCTTGTTGGATCCTTGCTCTATACTCTCAACCAACTGATAATTACCCATATATTCTCCGTTTAACACCAATTCTACAAATCGGTCATCCACGGTCCACGGGAAATTCATCAGCTTGCTGGCAGTAAACGCAATCCCTGTTCGTAAAAGGGATTTATCACAATAATTGGCTAACAAAACCCAATCTTTCTCTTCTTTCATCCCCAAAACAGAGGCTTTCTCATCTAACTTCAACTTATAAGGCTTTTTGGGATAAGTCCAGGTGGCATTCCCGCGACCTTTTAATTTTAACTTGTGCTCTGATAAAACTTTTCCTTTGTCTTTAATCGTCATCATGGCGCCTACGTAGGTTTCCTTGGAATCGACAGGTGCCTGATTCTCGGTATTAATATATACAACGGGAATTCCGGTGTCAATAAGATCGCCTTCAATAGAAACCTCCAAAGGTACAGCGCGTCCACGTAGAGAAACGGTTGCTGATGATGTGCCGCTTTTAAATATATCTCCCGACCAGCTGACCTTGAAATTCGTAACGGGCTTTCTTGTACTGTCTGTATATACTTCCGAAACAGTCATCCCGGCAAAATCAGGTGTTTCTCCTAGTTGAAACGTTGTCCTGTCGGGTAGCTTGGATATTTCAATGTTCAGAAATATTTTTTCCGCTGGCATCTCATTTTCACAGGAAATAAATAGGAGGAAAAATCCTGTCAATATAAGATTATAGAAATGTACTTTTTGTTGTTTCACGTTAATTGGGTTTATTATTGAATAATTCAAAGATGATTGATTAAGTTAAATTCTTACAGATACAACTCTTGTTATTTTGTATCTTCCTTATACACGTAATTATATCTTCCGGCTGGAGCAACATCGCCCGAAAGATAAAAATCCATTATATCACCTGCTTCTTGTATATTGTCTGCCCACTTGAATTCAAAATTGAGCTTTTTACCTTTTAATGATAATACTTCACGGGGTATCATAATCTCCATATACTTCCCTGATACTTTAAAACTGGCTTCTCCACATTTTATCCAATCCCATGCTCCATTATTACGCTCAACAACAATGGTCGAGGAAGTGGGACTGGTCCTGTTTAGCATATAATCATATCCTTCCCATCCTGTGCTCCTGTCTCTGTCGGCATCTATAAATAACCACATCCAGCCGGGATCGGTTGCGGAACTGATGCTCTCGGCTGTCTCAATATAGAAATATAGGTTGATGGGGTCGCGGGCTACACGCGTGGCTACAAAATCATTCCTGCCGGTGGTATTCGTAAATTGAATGCCGCCCCAACCGGGATGATTCCGATGCATGGTATTACCGCGTGTGGCTTTATAAAGTGGCTTTACTTTTTCCCATTCATTAACTGCTCCGTCAACAACAATAGTCTGCTCGGGGGAGGGGGGTTCAAGACGGCCGACTCCCTTATAGCGACGGATATTGGCGGCTAACTGGTAATAATAGGCGTCTCCATGACCGCCTTTCATGGGCTCGATATCGCGACTCTTTTCCTGACTGAACTCATCGGGAAAAGCATTGTACTGTTGCTGCCACATCTCATAGCGACCGGCAATCCATTCGTTCCAACCGGTAACAAACACAAACTGAGGGTCAAGCTCCAGGGCTCTGTCCCACTGTTCCTGAAAATTGTGACCGTGATTAACGGCGTCGGTACCTTGTATCTGACCGGATTCATGGGTGTAGCTTCTGCCAAAACTATTGGGGGCATTCATCGCGGTCAAACCGCGTTCGGCCGACCAGTTCTGGGCAACGCCCACGGGAACTTCTTCATATCCGGTACTCTTTTTTGCATATCCATGCTGGGGATAAATTTCTAACCAACCCCACTGGTCATTTCTGGAGGGACCGGTATTGTATGTGGGCTGACCGGGACGAAAAGTGAAATAGTTCTTAATTTCTTCTGAAAGATTATCGGGATAGGCCATAATAAGGGGCTTGCCTTTCCACATGAAAAAAAGATCTTTGTAAATACCTGGTTTGTAAAGATCTCGGTATAACTCTTCAATGGCTTCCTTGCTGCCTTGAGTGGGACCAAATGCAAGAATAAAGGCTATCTGCGGAGTGACTCCTCCGGCTGATCTTATTTCACTGAAGACTTCACATAATGCCATATACGACTCTTTCCAGGTGAAATTGCCGTTGGTACAGTCAAAAATAATAACATCTACACCGGCCAAAGCAAGCAGCTCAGCATGTCTGCGCAAAACCCACTTGTCAGTGTTGATATAATAACCATATAAGGGTTCTCCCCAAAAATAACTGTTTGCATCTGAAGGCCACGCTAGATGACGAAAATCATTGATGGCATCGGGATGCTGACTCAGAATCTTACTTACATCGTATGCGGTGCGACTGCCATAAGCTGATTGTTGGGTGTGCCATGTCCAATAAAAAAGACCTACGTATTTTTTTTCTCGCAAATCGCCGACTTCCTCCCAGGTTGGTAAGGTGCGGTCCAATGCGTCTGTAGCAGAAAGATTGTCATATATGATCTGCTCGGGCTTCGGATCGGGCTTCGGATCAATAACTTCTGTCTCTGGTTTGCAGGATAAAATAAACTGCAGAAGCAAAAGAAACATCAACGTAATAGTCATTTTTGTTTTAATGTGTATCATTCTTTCAATATCTTTCTAACAACATGATAAAACAGAGAGGGGAAATATTAAACTTCCCCCCTCTTACCATTCAATTATTAATACGGGGTAATCTCGGCGAAATAAGTCCATGCGCCACCGGCCCAATTGGATAATACTTCTACTTTCAAATACCTTCCGGGTGTCGGATTGGTTGTTTTGTAACTGAGCTCTTTGGTGTAGTCATTCGACATTTCCTGAAGATCAAGCACCGTTGTCCATTTGGTTTTATCATCACTCACCGAAAAAACAACATGCTTGGGCTCCAGACCATGGTCATCCTGCCTGTTCCAAATCAAGAATCCTTTAATGGCGGGTCTTGACTTTTTCATATCCACAACAAACCATTGGGGCATACCATTTATACTTGCGTTAAAAGGATCACTATGCCATAAGGTGGCTTTGTTACCGTCAAATATATTAGAAAGTGCCCAATTAGCATTATCCCACTGGGATTTAAACTCGTTTATTTCCCATGTGTTTTTCTCCCACTCATAGTCACCCGTCGGTTTTTCTCCGGCCCAGGGTGATACTTCCGCTACAAAGGTGTAGGGAGCATCTGCCCAATTGGACAGAATGGTTACCCTGAAGTAAACGGCAATTACTTTTTCTGGTAATTCTAAAATCTGGATTTCTTTTTTATTTGGCATCTCGGCAACATCCAGCACTTCTGTCCAGTCGGTTCCGTTCATACTTGTCTCAAACTTAACATGCTTCGGAAGTGCAGTGGCATCCTGACGGTTCACCCAGGTGAATCCTTCAATAAGCATGTAGTCGTTCATGTCTATGGCAAACCACTGGGGCATTCCGGTAAGGGCGGTGTGCCAATAGCTGTTCCTGTCATTATCCCAAACATTTTCCACGGGAAATGCTGCCTGCCAAACAGATGAGGCATCCAACACTGTCCACTTGTCTACTGATGGGGTTGTCTTAACATTGCCCTTAATAATATAATAGACTGTCTTGAACTCTTCGCTTACAGGAATTTTACCTTCTGTGGCGGACGTAATGGTCACGGGCAACAGATATTCTTTGGCAAAATTGACTTTGTTGGGCTGAATGGTTACCTGTATCTGATCGGAAATCCTGCTTCCATTGGCAATAGTAACACTGGTTTTGTCAAAAGAATAGGCTCCGGTGGGTAAGGGTAGATAATTTGTGCCATTCTTAATATTGAAACTATCTACTAACAATATGTCAGCGGCAATGTTGGCTACAATATCTCCTTGTTCATAATTCGTTGTACCTCCATACGATACGGAGAGCGGAAAACTACTGGTCTTGTCCAGATCCACGGTCTTCACGATTGGATTATCCGCTGCACCCGACAACGAGATGTACATGAATTTTTCCAGTTCAATTGATTCGGGATAGGGTTCGTTACATGCATTGAAAACGAATAGTCCCAATATCATACTTATAACTAATGTGATCTTATTTTTCATACACCAATTATTGTTATCGAGTTATTAATTCCATCCGGGATTTTGCCAATCGGTTCCGGTATGGCTGTACATCTTGTCTATCTCAGTTTGAGGAATCGGATAGAGATAAAATTTCTCTTTATACGAATCGCGCGCAAAACTGATACGCTCATAGGTATAACTGTCGTCGGAATTCTTGGTGATACGCATTCCGGTAACATAACGCTCGGACTGCTCCATGATTTTCCACCTGCGGACATCAAAATAACGATGACCTTCGTATGCTAACTCAACACGACGCTCGTTTCTGTAACGTTTCTCAAACTCATCTTTACTCAAACCGGCTGGTATATCGGGCATGCCTACTCTCCTGCGTACGGCATTCACCGCGTCACGGGCACTCATAGTCATACCATTGCCAATATTAACGGGGGTATCTGGATTACCACTGGCTTGATAAGCGGCTTCGGCAAAATTCAAATACATCTCGGCTAAACGAAACATTCTAATCTCACCGTCTGCATTGTTATCGCGACCGGATTTCCAATTGTTGTACTTACGTAAATAATAACCGGTAAAAGTGGCTCTGCGGTCGGTTGCGGAAATACCATCAATACCGCCTACATAACTCTGACAGGGCTCTGCGGGTACTGATTCTACACGTACGTTGATTTCCATATCTTTAACAGATACAATATTGCCTGCTCCGGATCCAATGTCAAACCTCAAAGCGTGACCGGGCTGACCCCATTTCCACCAGGTCTGACTCCTGTAAGGGGTAATGTCAAGCTCAAACTCGGTCCATTCTGTGGTTTTGTTCAGGACAACATTTTCGGGGGTGGACTGACCACCGGCGGGATTGGGTGCCATAAAAAAGAACTGGGCATTGCCGATATTATTGTTGCTCTTATACTTGAACTTTAGCAAAATAGTACCGGTTGCTGCGTCAATATTCTTGCCTAATGTAGTGGTATAGGCAAAAGGGTCTCCTCCCGTCGTCTCAAAAGTATATTCATTGTTCTCGTTTTTAGTCGCGCTGATACTGTTTCCGGCAAGGGTAAATCCTAATGGGAAATGGTCGTCACGGGATAATCCTCCCGGAGCAGCTAAATCACGCTTCGCTTCATTGAAATAAATGGTAGCGTAAAAACGGGGATCGCGACCTTCATAAGGTTTCTCCGGGTCGTAACCGGATGCGGTATTGATGATGGGCTGCAAATGTTGAGGATCTGAATAGCCGGTAATGGGCTGTAATCCTGTTTCTTGCATCTCGTAACAGTCCACAAGCTCTTGGGTGGGACAAGCTCCGGCTGAAGTCTGACCGGGAGTGGAGGGCATACCATTGCTTCCCCAAATATTTACTCTGTTCCCAGGATAAATAGTTTCTTTGTCTCTCGCGCGCTGCTCATCATGCGGGGTGATAAAATATGACTCGTAAGTGTTTTGAGCTACTTCTTCATTAGGCACCTCATTCCATAACTTATAATCGTTCACCAAAAGACTGGATAATGCATTACCGGTAATTTCAACGGCATTGGTCCAGGTATAGGTGTTGTCAGAATAAAGGGGACTTGCTGCGTAAAGAATGGCTTGAGAACGAATGGCTTGCACAACGGCTCTGTTCATAATGAAATTCTCACCGGTTCTCACCGTCCACGAAAATCCTAAAGTGGATGCTGGGGTAGCCATCGCGGCGTCACAATCGTCAAGGATCTGCTTGATAATCGTCGAAACCGGAGTGCGGGCATCCTTACTGAAATCATGCTGAATTTCATAGGGCTCGGTAATCAAGGGAACGGCTCCGTAACGTTTGATAAGCTGCAAATAGTATAGTGCTCGCAATGTGTGGGCCTGGGCCTTCCACGATAAAATCTCTTCTTCTAATGATGCTATATTGTCGGCTGACACACCTTCAATTCTGCTGAGAAAAATATTGCATTTACGGATTGCTTGATAAATACCTGCCCAGGGCTGACCGTCAACATTGGAGTAGTTAGAGGCTGAAAAAGCATCTACATACCAAAGTGAGGTCAATGAACCCTGAAAAACCATCTCTGAGCTTTGAGACTCGTCGGTAAGGGTCGAACGGTTGATGTCGGGCATTATTCTCGCTCCATAGCATGAATTCAAATAGCCTCTTACTCCATTTCGGGTGGCAAATAATTCATCAAGCGAGGAACGACCGTCATATTCAAGCTCTAAAGCGTCATTGCATGAAGTGGCAAATAATACCGCTATAAAGACAATTAATATTTGAAAATATTTTTTCATTTCCTTCATGTTTTAAAAATTAATACTCAATCCTACATTATACAACCGGTACACGGGAATTCCTTCAAGACCTCCGGCATAATGGGCTTCTGGTCCATAAACATCATGATTGAGCTTGTCCCAGGTTAATAGGTTCTGACCACTGAAGTATAATCGGGTTCCATTGAAAAGATCAAATGTGTAACCGATCTCTAAATTCTTTAATCGAAGATAGGATTTGTCTTCAAGGAAAAAATTGCTGGCTTCATGATTGGAATTCTTCTTAGCGGAGAGTGCAGGATAGGTGATGTTTTCTCCATTAGCATAACGCTCTGCTGTCCACGCGTTTTTATGCCATTCTGTGTAAACGCCTTCAAAAGGATATTCTACACGTCCCATCGACATGTCAATAGTCCAATAGTCGGCAATTCCCTGGAATAAAACGGTCATGTCAAAATTCTTGTATTTCAAACCGCCGTTAAAAGCATAAAAGAAATTGGGTAATGCACCGCGACCTAAAGGAACTTTATCTTTATCATTGATCTTGCCGTCGGCATTCAAATCGTAATATTTCAAATATCCGGGCTTGGGAGCACCAATCTCATAAACAAGACCGCTGTTGTCAATCTCTTCCTGACTGTTGAAATAACCATTACCGTTATGATCGTCAACCATATAACCAAACGCTTGTCCAATAGGATAGCCTTCACTGCGGATAGGATATGCGTAATCTGCCGAACGCCTGCTCTCATCCCAAAAGATAACCTTGTTCTCGTTTTGAACAAGCCAACCGCCTAATGTGATATTCAAATCGCGGGTAATGTCTTTGTTGTAACTAACAGAGATCTCATATCCCTTATTCTCAAACACGCCGACATTCGCCTTTGGATAATTGCCTAATGGAACACCCTGATAATCGGGGGTCTTGGAAGTGGCACTGGTAACACCATTCTCTGTCCTGTCCTTGAAAAGATCGAATGTAAAAGAAAGATTGTCACACAAAGTGAAATCTATACCGACATTCTTCTTGGTGATGATCTCGGGATCAAGAAATGGATTGGCTACCTGACCTTCATTCACATTGTGACCGCCCAAAAATCCATATCCACCGCCGGTTAAAGTAACGTTGTCAAGATAGACGTAGCGACCAACACCACGGTCATTTCCGGTTTTACCCACCGATCCGCGTAACTTCAAATAGGTTAACGTCGGATTGTCTTTCAAAAAGGATTCGTTCGTGGCTACCCAGCCTGCTGAAATTGCAGGGAAGGCTGTGAATCGGTTCTGACGGGAATATTGCTCTGAACCGGAATAGCCTAAATCAACTCTTACAAGATAACGGTCGTCATAACCATAGCCAATACCAATCCCTGAATTGGAACGTTTATACGGTAAACCGCCGCCGGCTTTGTTCAAATGCTGATAAAAACTATAGGCCATGGCATTGATGTCATGAACTCCGTTAAAACGACGCTGATAATTCAACACGCCTTTATAATTTAAATTATAATAAAAACTGGCGGATGAGCGATACTGCAATGGGGTATTTACCTGGGTGCCAAACTTCTCAAATTCCAGTTCGGAATAATCCTTGGTGCGAATCCACTGCTCGTAAACACGGTTTACATACAAGCCTTTAACAGCGTTGGTCTGATATCCGTAACTACCGCTTATGCTTAAACCGGGAGTAACAAAACTAAGGTCTAACTTCGGCATAAACTGTGCGTAAATATTGGTAACGGTATACTGGTCATAACCTAAACGGTTGATAACTGCCCATGATGTGATAGGCTCGGTATCGGTAACGACAACTTCGCCGCCGGAAACTTCTCCGGTCTCGGGATCTTGTATTAATGGGGTGGTGGGACCATATACATAGGGAGGAAGGGAGTAAAAACGATACCATAACCTGTTGGCAAATCCGTCCCAACTGCCGCCGTGACTAATTTCAACAGAGTGACCGCCGGGAGTCCTTTCTCTTTTTATGTTTCCACTCAAATTAAGACCGATAGACAGGTAATTGCCTAACTTAACATCAACATTCGAACGAATATTGGCCCAAATAAACTGATTGTTGGGATTGTACTTTGTGGTGGAAGGATCAATTTTCCACATACCATCCTGATTCAATATGTTCATATTGGTATAGAACACTGCATTGTCATTACCACCTGTCAAATTTACGTTCACGCGGCTCATCTGGGTGATATCCTTGGCATTCATCTCTCTCCAATTGTTATTGGGGAAATATTCGGTATTGTCACCGGCGATAAATCCGTCTACGGCTTCTTTATTGAAAAAAGCATACTCGCCTCTGCCATCATTCACACCGGCTTGATTCCTCATCTGAACAAAATCGGATGAATTGATAAATGGGGGAGTGGTTGTACGCTGCTCCATAGTATGATTGACAGATACATCAATCTTTAAAGGTTGCTTAATACCTCTTTTAGTGGTGATAACTATCACTCCATTGGCTCCCTGAATACCATACAGGGCCTGAGCGGATGCGTCTTTTAATACGTTGATCGACTCTACTTCATTGGCCGTGATATACTCAAATAGCTGATTGGCATTGTAGTCGTAAGGAAAACCGTCAATAACAATCATAGCGGTACCTCCGTTGGGAGTGGAATATCCTCTTACCCATAGCTGAGTATTCGTACGGGCGGGCTCTGAATAGGTCTCGCGAGTGAAAAGTCCGGGCAGGCGACCGGCAAGAGACATGGAGAGATTACCCACCGGGGAACGCTCTAACTCCTTACCGGTAACACGGGAAATGGAACCGGTCACTTTCTCTTTGGTCTGAGTGTAATTGCCAAAATATACTTTCTCGTCGAGATCAAAGGTCTCGGCGCGCTCAAGGGTTACATTCAGCGTTTCATTAGCTGACTGCATGTCAATTTCAAGGTTTTGCGATTTATAACCCAACAGTGAAAAGGTTAGCTTGCTGCTTCCGTCATTCACCGTAATGTCATATTCACCTTTACGATCGGTAATCGTAACGTTTTTACCCATTTCAGAAGTAATCAAAACTCCTTGTAAAATGTGGCCGTATCCGTCTTTAACCGTCCCGTTCACTTGAGCATTCAGGGAAAAAGCCCATAAAAGAAGACAAGCAAACGGCAATAGAGATTTTTTAATTGAATTATTCATAGATAGATCTATTTTTTAAATTAAAGAGATGGTTACCAACCCGGATTCTGCCAGTTATCACCGGTCAGGGCCAACATAATGTTGACATCGTTTAACGGAATTGGGAATTTTAAAAACTTATTCTGATAGCAAAGACGCTCTTTCGAAACAGGTCCTCTGGCATAAGTGTAACTGCCATCAGTATTACGTGTCACATAGGCTGCGGTAATCCAGCGGTCTGTCTTCTCAAGTGTTTCTTCCGGCGTGTGCCAGCGACGAACATCAAAATAACGATGGGCCTCAAAGGCTAACTCTACCCTGCGCTCATTACGGATGCGAAGAATAAGCTGTTCTTTAGAAAGTCCGGTGGGAAGAGGGGGCATGTTAACGCGACTCCTGATGGCGTTGACTGCCTGATAAGCTTCTTCCAAATGATTGGCTTCTGCAGCGGCTTCTGCCAAATTCAAATAGATCTCTCCCAAACGCATGGGCTTGGCTTTTGCATGTGCGGCGGTAACGACTTCCTGACCGGAATTGGGATGGAGAAACTTGCGGAGAAAATAACCGGTACGGGTGGCCTTACGGGTGGTCTGATGGCGACCGGTCTGAGGCTCGCCTTCCCAAGTGGCGATAACACGCGTACGGTAACCTTTCTTGGCCGGATAGTTTTCTATACTCTCTGAAGTCTCGTCAAAAATCCAATAACAGGTCCTTTTTGAGCCGTTATAATAGATCGAGGAGTAAAAACGGGGATCACGGTTCGCATAAGGATTCTGTGGATCATACAACGTGTTACTCGGATTGTAGTTTGGTTGCAAATGGGTAATCTCATCAACATAGGGCTTGGAAAGATTAAGGATTGGCTGACCGTCGGTGGTCTCAAAACAATCTACAATCTCTTGCGAGGGACACGAACCGGACTTGTAACCCATAACGGCTCCGATACCTTCGGTGTTGATCCAATCCTGACCTGCGCTGGTCTGATAAATGGTCTCCTTGTCGGTCGGATTGTCCTCAAATCCCATATTATTGCAAAAATATTCATTGAACAACTTGGCGGCATCATTCGGAAGATGAACGTCTGGATTGTCTTTCCAGGAAGAAAAATTGACTTTATTGTACAACTCATAACCATTGCTCTTCAAATTTTCTAAAGCTTGCTTATTGATCTGATAGGCTTCTTCCCAATAATTCTCGCCTCCATTGTAAAGTGGACTGGCTGCATATAACGACATCCTGGACTTAATTCCTTCGGCTACTGCTTTCGTGAAACGATATGCTTCGGCATCGCTCTTAATACGCCATGGTAAACTGGGACTCTCAAGGGCTGCGTCACAGTCTTCAATGATAAACTTAACTACATCGTAATATGAACTGCGCTCGGTGGTCGAGAAATCATCAGTGTAAATATAGGAGGTTCGCTCAATAGGTAGCGGACAACCAAAAAATTTCAAAAGTACCATGTAATAATAGGCGCGCAACAAATGGGCCTCGGCTTTCCAACGTGAACGGTTTTCTTCACTTTTAACATTGGCATTATCAATATTGTCCAGAAATACGGAACATTTACGGATCCCTGTCCACATGCGTACCCAATAATTACCGTTTCCATTATCTGCCCACAAGGTGTTGAAATGTGATGCGGCAGATACATTACCGTTATACAATAAACCGGAAGTGATCCATGATTCTGCTTCGGCATCCGTATCCCAGGCTTCGTCGCTCCAATCTACTGGACCGCGCATCCAAAAGAAATAATTGTGACCTTCGGCAGGAATATACAAATAGCAGGTGTTCAAATAGGCTGCTGTCTTTTCATCATCTTGAAATACTTCTTCAAGTGAGATCTTCCCGTCTGGAGCCTGATCCAACGCGTCACTGCAAGAAAACAGAAATAGCGTGATTAAAAGGAACAGACATCCTGTTTTTATTTTTAATATATTATTCTTCATTATATAGTCGATTTATCTTGTTAGTAAACTTAGAACTTGATATTGGTACCGAAACTGAAAATACTTGTCTGGGGATATCCTATAGAGTCATCATTCTCGGGATCAAGATGCGTTGGTCTGAACTTTGGCGACCAGGTAAAAACATTCTGACCATTCACGAAAAGTCTTAAGTTCGATACGCCTAATATTCTAAGACTGTTTGCAGGTAGGGTATAACCTATTTCAAAATTCTTCAGACGGAACAGGTCGCGGTCAAACACAAAAAACGAATTGGCTTTGTGGTTGGTCGACTCGCCGGTATGCAAAGCGGGATAGGTAATCTCTTCACCATTCGCCCAACGCTCTGGGGTCCACGCTTTTTTATGATAGGGGAAATAGGTGCCTCTGATAATATATTCATAGGTTCCTTGTTGGGCATAGGTGGAATTGAACTTGGCTAATCCCTGGAAGAAAATATATGCGTCAAATCCTTTCCACTGGGCGGATAACGAGAGTCCATAACTGTATTGGGGTATATTGCCTACTCCAATGGGGGCTTGGTCCTTGTCATTAACAACACCGTCTCCATTCAAATCTTTGTAAACAAAATCACCGGGACCGGGGGTACCAAAATCATAGGTTACACGGTTGGGATCTGCTAAAGTTTCGTCTGTCCAATAACCTCCGTCCTGATCCCAGTCAATAATATATCCCCAACTCTGACCAATAGGATAACCGGTGGAACGATACTGATATGCATAGGTCTCGTCACGGGGTACTTCATCCATCTTGATACGTTTGTTCTTGTTGTAGGATAACTGACCTTTCAAATTGATATAGAGGTCGTTGCTGAAAGTTTTGTTATAGCCGAGCTCCACTTCAAATCCCTTGTTATCAATTTCTCCTAAATTTACCTTTGGAATATTTCCTAATGGGGTGCCTTGCCATGCGGGGATACTTTGACGGGTAAGGAGGATCTGAGAACGGTACTCACGGAAAAACTCTACTTGACCTGTAATATCTTTAATGATGGAAAAATCTATACCGAGATTGTACTTGTCCGCGGTTTCCCATGTTAACATCTTGTTTCCTAAAAGTCCTTCGTTGATGCCATGACCGGCAGCAAGACTACCGGAAAAACCGCCTCCCATGGTGTTGTCATCTAAATAGAGAAAACGGTCACCACCCATTTTGTCGTTACCAACCTTACCGTAAGAAGCTCTCAGCTTAAGAAAAGTAAGGATCGGATTCTCACTTAAAAACGATTCATTGGATATTGCCCAACCTCCTGATAAGGATGGGAAAAAACCAAATCGCTTCTCGGGCGAGAACTGCTCGGAACCGTTGTAGCCGAAATTGGCCTCGGCAAAATAACGGTTGGCATAGTCGTAGGTAAGACGACCGGCAAAACCTAACACATTAAACGGGATCTGAGCGCCGCCTGAATCCCAATAATCTCTTTCCGCACGCAACATACCGCCAAAAGTGTGGTCGTCAAAGGAACGGTTGTACAACAGCTGACCTTGTACGTTGATATTATATCGTGAGCCTTCACTGTACGACATGTAGAAATTGTCTTGCTTTAACTCGTGTACAGAAAAGGTAAGCTCGTCTGTTTTTGGATCAATAAAGGCTTGATAGTCGGTCTGGGACATATTGCCACGGGTCCTGTTATTACCGTAAGAGTCATACGAGATCATGCCTTTTAAAGCTAAACCTTGGGTGATAGCGCCTAAATTAAAATCAAGACCAAATGAGGAGTTCAAATTTGAACGGGTATCCAAATTGTATCCGTACCAGTTCATAATCATAATGGGAGAACGGTCGGCATAGTGACCCTGAGTCAAATAGGTGGGGTCGAGCGGACGGTCGGCAGGAACACCAAAACCGGGAATGGTAGATGGTCCGGGAGAAATTGGTAGAATGCTTTGTGCCTGATATAACATGTCGCGTACAAGCCAATTCTTATCGCCTTTATACATCACCTCTGGATTGGGCATGTTGACTTTCTCAATATAGGTGCCTAAATTCAAATAGGCATTCATCCACTTGTTTACTTTATAATCGATGTTGGAACGAAAACTGTAACGGTCTAACTTAAACGAGGGATCGTACTTCAAAATATCTTTCGAAATGGTATTCATATTACCGCCTTGATGGAGATAACCGACGTTCATAAAATATGAGATCTTGTCGGTACCGCCGCTCATATTGGTGTTGACGATGGTTTGGGGCGACCAGCGCTTAATAAGCATCTTGTACCAATTATTGTTCGGATACATCCATTTTCTTAATGCGGCCTGCTTTTCATAATCGGGAGCGGTAGGATCAAGTCCCTGCAATGGATTCCTGAACTTGTCAATGATTTCTTCGGTGAACGGGGCGTTTAAACCGTCGTTCAACATGGCTTCATTCCTGAGATTCATGTACTCGACAGATCCGGGCATGTCGGGCTCGCGGGTAAGCTTGGAATAGCTCTGGGTAACATTTACCGATAACTCGGCTTTGCCTTCTTTACCTCGCTTGGTGGTGATGATCAATACACCATTTGCACCACGAACACCAAAAACTGCGGTGGCTGAAGCGTCCTTGAGGACGGAAATGGATTCTACTTCATTGATGTCCAAAGTACGGATATTGTCCCTCGGAACACCGTCAATAAGAATCAAAGGGTTGGTGCCATTGATAGTACCCGCGCCGCGAAGATACATGGTGGCATCGTCAACACCGGGCTGACCGCCAACACGCTGCATGGAGGTTAATCCGGCAATACGCCCTGATAACGCATTGGCTAAACTCGCTGATGACGAAACACGCAAATCTTTCGTACTTACAGTGGAAATAGCTCCGGTAACGGAAACTTTCTTCTGAACGCCGTAGGCTACAACAACTACTTCTTCCAAAAGAGCATTGTCCTCGCTGAGAACAATATTGATAGATGACCTTCCGTTAACATCTACAAACTGCTTCTGCATTCCTACATACGATACTTCTAATTTTGCACTCGTTGGTATATTCGTGAGAGTAAATTTCCCGTCGTAATCGGTAATGGTTGCTTTTTCTGCATCACCGACTACTTTGAGCGTTACACCAATGAGAGGTTCGTTCTTTACGTCTGTTACCAATCCTGTAACAGTAATGTTTTGTGCAAATATTCCAATGGAATACATACACATAATAAAGAACAGGAGCCATTTCCCAAATTTTGATGGAATTGTCTTTTTCATTCGTTCATTTATTTAGATTATTAAATTTAAAAACTCTTTTTCTAAGGGGTTATTTATTAAATTATTATATTATTATATCTCATTGCACTAATCATCGGTAAAAAAATAAAATTTATTAGGTATTAACTTTACTTAATTCTATAAAATATTATCTAATTTATAGATATGTGCAAAAATAGATTCTTCAATGTCATGAACGACTATGTAAATTGATATATAAAATATGAAAAATGATATTTATTCTGACATATTCGACTGTGGTTTACAGTCGCTCTCTTACAGAATGGTATTTTTATGGTTATAGAATTTGCTTAACAAATTTAACATGGTATTATCTAAGAATTGAAAACCTCAATTAAAAAAAATACAACAGCAGACAAAAGCATCCTGAGGCGGGGATGCTCTTGTCATATTAATAATCAAATTAATAGCTGGTATTTCTTGGCTCAAAGTATGATTGAGGATGAAGACAAGTAGGACATGTCTTGGGGGCACTCTTGCCTATATAAACATATCCGCAATTACGGCACATCCACTCAATCTCTTTATCACGCGAAAACACAGTTTCTGTCTTCACACGTTCTAACAACTGTAAATAACGTTCTTCATGAATGGCTTCTGCTCTCGCAATCATACGATACATAGTGGCAATTTCTTTAAAACCTTCTTCTAATGCTACATCTGCGCAGTGCTGGTAAAGACTGGTCCACTCTTCATGCTCACCGGCAGCGGCGGCTTCCAAATTTTCAGCAGTGGTGCCAATAACTCCGGCAGGGAAACTGGCGGTAATCTCTACCATGCCGCCCTCAAGGTATTTAAACATGCGCTTTGCATGCTCTCTTTCCTGCTCTGCGGTCTCTAAAAAAATAGCGGCAATCTGTTTATAGCCTTCTTTGTCTGCTACCTTCGAAAAATAAGTGTAACGCATTCTGGCTTGTGATTCACCTGCGAATGTCATTAACAGGTTCTTCTCTGTTTTAGTTCCCTTGATACTATCCATAACGTATATAAATTTAATAATGATTCATGCAAATATAGCGAAAAATAAGGAATTATAATAGTCTAAAAGGATAGAGTATTTAATTTGAAACGATTCTAAATAAGCATCAGCTATCAGGCTAATTCACTTAACTCTAGCCAACGCATGGTTTTCTCGTCTATCAAAGAAAGGACTTCGCCTATACGATTGGATTTGTCAATCAGTTCTTCGGATGATAGGGTGCCGGACGACAAGGCTTGGGTGATAACACTTTTCTCTGATTCAAGGGCTTCTATCTCTTTTTCCAACAACTCAAACTCCTTGCGTTCCTTAAAAGATAATTTCGTCTTCTCGGCGACTTTCGTGTTCTCCTTTTCGGACTGACGCTCGGCGGCAACGCTCTTCTGTTCTTCTAACGCTCTCCGGTCTTCAATGGCTTTCCATTCTCTGTACTGGGTGTAATTACCGGGAAACTCGTTAATAACGCCGTTGCCTTCAAACACCATCAAATGGTCCACTACCTTGTCCATAAAATAACGGTCGTGCGAAACTACAATCAAACAGCCCTTAAAACTTGTCAAATATTCTTCTAACATATTCAAAGTCACAATATCTAAATCGTTTGTGGGCTCATCCAACACCAGAAAATTGGGGTTCTTTATCAAAACGGTGCATAAATATAATCTACGTTTTTCTCCTCCGCTTAACTTATATATATAGTCGTGCTGCTTCTCGGGGGCAAACAAAAAATGCTGAAGAAACTGTGATGCGGTTAACTTGTTTCCATTACCTAAATCAATCACTTCGGCAATCTCCTGGACTACATCAATAACCTTCGATTCTTCGTTGAACTGGAGACCATCCTGACTGTAATAACCAAAATTCACGGTCTCGCCTACATCAAAAACTCCGGAATCGGGGGCGATATCACCTAAAAGCATCTTCACAAAGGTGGACTTACCGGTTCCATTATTGCCTACAATACCCATCTTCTCGTATCGGGCAAAAATATAATTGAAATCTTTGGTGATAACAATCTCGTCAAAACGCTTATCTACATGCTGGGCTTCAAAAATCTTATTGCCAATATAACTGCCTTTGCCGTCAAGACGAAGCTGGGCATCGCGCTTGCGCTTCTTGGCTTTCTCTTCTAACTTGTAAAAATCATCAATACGGGCTTTGGCTTTAGTGGCACGGGCCTGGGGCTGACGACGCATCCAGTCTAATTCCTTGCGGAACAAATTACGCGCCCTGTCGGTCTCGGCATTCTGATTCATAATACGCTCTTCACGCTTCTCCAGATAATAGGAATAATTGCCTTTATATGAATAGATCTGAAAATCATCTATCTCGATGATCTGAGTGCAGACTCTGTCCAAAAAATATCGGTCGTGGGTAACCATAAGGAGACTGATACCGGATCGACTCAAATAATCTTCCAACCACTCTACCATATCTAAATCCAAATGGTTCGTGGGCTCATCCAATATCACCAGATCGGGCTCTGATATCAACACATTGGCCAAAGCTACTCGCTTAATCTGACCGCCGGACAACTCCCCCATCTTCTGGTCTAACTTGGTGATTTTTAAGGTCGATAAAATCTGCTTGATCCTTAGCTCGTAATCCCATGCCTTAAGCAAATCCATCTGGGAAATGACTTCATCCATCTCTTCATGCTTGCCGGACGACATCACTTCTTCATATCGCGATATCACACGGGCAATATCATTGTCGGTATTGAAACAGGACTCAATAACGGTCTTGTCGGGATCGTAGGGGGGCGACTGCTCCAAATAGGCAAAACGGATCTCATTCCTGAAAACGATCTTGCCGCCGTCAATGGGTTCCTTGCCGGCAATCATATTCAACAACGTGGTTTTGCCTGCTCCGTTTTTCGCAATCAATCCTATCTTGTCTCCTTCGAAAATGCCGAAAGAGATGTTCTCAAACAACCTGTGGTCGCCAAAACTTTTTGTTAATGAATCTATTTGTAGAAGGTTACTTGCCATTGAATTCTATTTTATACAAAAGTAATAAAAATAAGGATATCAGAACTTCCAACGCAAATATGTGTAGAGGTCGGTACGGTGATTGCCTGCAATCTTTTCGGTTCCTGAACCGATAGTGTCTCTGTCTAAATATAAGGTGTGGGCTCCTTTCACGGCGAACAACAATCGCTTGATGATGGCAAACCGTGAAGTGATGGCAAACCTGAATCCGTTTCCGTAAAACGACGGTATGTAAAAACTGCTTACCAGACTTCGCTCATAGGAATATAACCGGGCATTGTAGGATGGGGAGTCAAAATAGGCGACAAATATATCTGACGATGATTGGTCACTCCACGCATAACGGATATTCTGCGAAAGCATCATCCCTTTTTCAATGGGGGTATATGTCTCTTTATAAATGACTGCATCCGCGGTGGTCCTGAAATTCCAGTCATTAACACTGGTGTATTCATAACGTAAACGGATCTTTTGGGTGTGATAGGGCTTAACACTTTTAATGTTAATGTCCGACTTCAGCTGGTTCTTCTCTTTTTGCTTGAACTTATAACGTAACTGGATACTGCTTACTGATGTGGGATTATATGTGGTTAAAAAATACAAATCCAACGCTTTCGATGGACGGTCAATATTATACTTGGGCCACGGAAACTGAACAATATCTGCATACATCTCCATTCTTACCCTGCGGAAGGGACTGCAAGACACTCCCAAATATAATCCTCGCTCATTGTTGACGTCACCGCTTTCTTTAAATGCATTGGCATACATACCTTGATAACGCACGGGAAAATAGCGATGCAACGCAATCATACTCAACTCGCTGGAGGGTGAGTATCGTAAAATATTGATCGTGGCGACAGCACCATTCTTACCCATGGCGGTCTCTCCGGCAAACGACAAATTGCCAACTCGGTACAAATAATCAATACTTGTATTCATATTCGTCGAATCGCGCATGACATATTGGTTGTATATCTTCAACCTGGGATTGTATCTTCTGTCATATCGATAATGGAGGCTGCTTATACCTACCTGAAAATGGTCCTTCTTCAAATTTAAATTTATTCCTTCTACTTGCTCTCTCGTATTATGCTTCTTGACAAGCTCTCCGGGAGTCCGATGATAACCGTCGGTCTTAAAGGAGGTGATCTCTCCTGATTCGGATAAGTTGGCGTCGATCTTCTTGCTGGAAAAAATGGCGGATAAGGATAGGTCTCCTATGCCTAAGGTAGAGGCGACTCCCCTGAAATATCCATATTCTGATGTAGAGAAATGGGATTTGGGCGACTGGGTCTGACGGACCAACCGGTTCATTCCCCACGACTTGGGTAGCATAAAATCATTGTTCAACACCAGCCCCTGACCCCACGATACACGGTAATCGCCGACTACCAACGATTTCAATACTCCCAGATCTTGCAAAACAAAATGATATCCGTAATGGTCAAAGGTCTTCGCGATGCCTTTCCTGATAAACTTCTCACCGGGATCTTTCTCTGCCATAAAACCCATCTGTAAATGGTCGCTGCTCGAAAAACGGTATCTTAACGAGGTGTAAAAATCTTCGCCGACATATTTACGGTTTGGATACTTTTCTAAAATGGATTCTGAATAATTCTGATATCCTGCTCGCTTGGTCAATGTCTTGTCGAAACGGAGGTGAAGGTCGTGGCGACCGCCTTTCAGAATTTCATTCGGAGTGGGACTTTTTTCGGGGGGACTTTCTACAACAAAAAATGGCAAAATAAGGGCTACGGTATTATAATCTAAAAGTTTCACATTCCTGAGTTCGTAAATGGAGTAAAGGGGACGGTTGAGCGACAGAAAATTATATAATGAGGCGGACTGCTCGGCAGTGAGCAAAGGGAACTGCTCAAGCTGTTCTTTGCTTACGGTATTCAAATTCAAAGGATTGACCTCCAGATACTCCAGCTCTGCGTAAATATTTTCTATCATATCCTCAGATAGATCTTCTTCTGCAAAAAATTCTACGTGATCTCTCCACATCGATGTTTGAGCTGACACAATTGTGGAACTTGTAAATGTTAATATGAGTATTATCCAAAAGATCATAGCATCACAAATATACAAATATTCACTAAAAAGATCGGTTAAAACGTGAATAATGTACTAAAAAGACAACTAAATGTCTGTTTAATTTCATTTTAACTAAAAAAGGGTTAAGTTTGCCTTGTCTAAAATATTTAAATTTATATAAAATGAAAACAAAAACAAACCTAAAACAACTGTCTCTGGTTGTTGTCTCTTCACTATTTTTGAACGCTTGCGAGGGTGGGGGGATAATTTCCTGGGATAGTCCAAAACAAATTCAGGTTAACGCTGTCATCGAAAAGGTAAAAACACGGGCTACAAGCACCGCTTGGGACAATGGGGATGCTATA
Organism: Bacteroidales bacterium UBA5287; assembly: GCA_002411345.1. Classification (GTDB taxonomy): domain Bacteria; phylum Bacteroidota; class Bacteroidia; order Bacteroidales; family Dysgonomonadaceae; genus UBA5287. The sequence goes on from DHSL01000018.1 coordinate 108,666, forward strand.
GGGATCTACATGAAACCAACGGGACAATCACTCAACAATACCAATTCCCTGGCAGATAATATCAGATATGTAACGGATGGAACGGGTGCTTTTGTGGCTGCAAACCTTGATTCTACTATCTGCTTTCCTGAAAATGGGGACGACGTGGACTTTATCGCGTATTACCCCAAAAAAGACAATATCACGGATTTTATCTATCCTGTGGATCTTAACAATCAATCAATACAGTCGGAAATCGATCTGATGTTCGCTGATAATGTGGTGGGACGTAATTTTATGACTCCTGATATCGACTTGGTATTCAAACATAAACTTTCAAAAATCAATGTGAATTTTAGTGGGACGGACCAGGCAATGGATCTTACGGGTCTTGACGCGTGGATCACGGGAATGGCTACAAAAGCGGATTTCTCGCTCGCTGATGGTACGTTCTCGGCGCCTGCTGCTGTGGGCGATATACACTTTAATGTTTCACCGGATGGAAAAGGGGGACAGGCTATCGTAATGCCGACGAATATTCTTGCTGGATGCTCATTGGTAATAGCTCTCGATAACAACACATATACTTATGCAATGGATGGGTCTGAATTGATCACTTCTTTCGCTCCTTCAACACGTTCTACATATAATATTACACTCAATCCAAAGGATAAAGTCGCTGTTGTGACGGGTGGGACAATAACCGATTGGCTGGAAGGTCCTGCCGAAAATATCGAAATCGGAAAGGATGTTCCTATGAAAGATGAGGTAGTTCCCGAAGGGGATGGATCTGAATTGTATCCTTTTACTGTCGAACAGGCAAAATTAAAACTGGGTACGGAAAATGTTTGGGTACAAGGTTATATCGTTGGTTCTATCAATACTTTAAATCCTCCTGATGTCGTTTTTGGCAGCGAAGGGGGGAATGGTAAATCATTGGTAATCGCTTCCACAGCATCTGAAACTAATAAGTTTAAATGTATGGCAGTAAACTTTGACTATTCTGATAATGTTTCGACTTTAAATTTGATTGATAATCCGGGTAATCTAGGTAAAAAAACAAAGTTCTTTTGTAATATTTGGTCAACTGCAAGCAGTAAATATGGAGGCCTTAATTACTTAAACGAATTTGACTACAAATTTATTACGCCTTAACTTTTGAAGCGTAATACTGCCAGCGGGCTATGACTTCGCGGACATAGTTTATGGTTTCGTCTCCGCGAAAGTAGCCCGCTTTGCATACGGGATCGTTATAATATTCTTCATAACGCTTCAAATGGATATACATCTCTACATTGCCTTCCCAAACATCTTTGTTAGCTGCGTATTTATCCGCAAGGGCGCGCGCGTCGGAAACGTGACCAATACCTCCGTTATATGATGCCAAAGCCATCTTTATTTGCTCGTTCTTATCCTTAATCGATGAGAAATTATTCATCAACTCTCGCAAATAGGCGGCTCCGGCACGGATATTCTTTTCGGGGTCGTAAATATTGCCGCTTTCTATTCCCATCGAACTGGCGGTAGCGGGCATAAGGCCCATAATGCCTACGGCTCCTGCCCACGATTTACCTTCATAATTGAAATTTGATTCTTGATAGCCTACCGATGCCAATAGTCGCCAATCTATATTATACTCCTTGGCATATTGCTTGAAATATGGGTCGTAGGGCGAGATAACACCGGGGGCCATCATCTCGGCGTAGGGCTTACCGCTCCTCACAATATAACCCTTCGACTCTTCAAAATAGCGCTTGGTGATCAACTGATACCCCGGCTGTACACCGGCGGACACAAACCAGGCGTTCAAAGAATCGGCAAGGATGGGGGCGTCTTTGCGGACTACCCACGAGGTGCGCTGCTCAAAACTTACGGGCATGCTCACATCCAGATTCTGATAATAGGTGCGGTTCAACTGGGCCAAATGCTGGTCGGATATTGTATAATCAATATTCCCGGTTGCAATGTCTCTGATGATATCTTCCAAAACAACACTGTCGGAATTTACTTCGTCAATAATAATTCCACCGCCTAACTCGTCGTTCAAATTCCGTAAACGGGTATCAAACTTGGTGCCTTGACGCACGGTAACACGCTTACCAATCAATTGGGTCACATCGGTCACCAGCGAGTCCTTGGGCTCGGAACGCTGTACAAGCACTTGATGGGTAACCATATTCCAGCCGCAATACAGCACGGAATCTTTCTGCTCACTCTCAATGGGCATATCGTAGGTAATCACATCGCCTGCATTCTGTTTTAATAATTCTGTAAGTTGATTGGAATTCTGGACGGTAACAATCTTCAACACTAATCCGTGACGGTCACAAAAATCGCGTATCATATCATAATGATAACCCATGGGCTGGTCGCGGTAAATAAAATAGGAGGTTGAGGTGTTCACGGTCAGCGCGGTCAATGTGTCTTTAGCAACAATCTCGGGGAAATCGTTGGTGGCGACTGGCTTGCCTGTCTTTATGCATGAAAACATAAGCAGCGACAGACAACTGCACATAACAATGCAGCGCATTTCTCTCAGCATGATTTAAACTTTAGGCAGATAAAAAATTATATAATGGCTTTCTTCAGCTGAAGTTGATCCAGCGACTCAAATGGGGAGTTGATACTCTTGAACTCGGGAACAATCTGCTTCATGATACTCACCGTACTCATATCATCAAAATCGTATGATGTGGCAATCAAACTGTCAATCTGATCTTTCACCACCTGATAATCATACTCCTGAACATTGGCAATCATGATCTTCTCATGATGGGTAGGCTTGGTGTTCTCTTTCGTATTCAACAACTCTTCATAGAGTTTCTCGCCGTGACGAAGACCGGTGAACTCTATCTTCACATCATACGATCCTGATAGCCTGATCATACGCTTGGCAAGATCCAGAATCTTCACGGGCTTACCCATGTCAAACAGATAAATCTCTCCGCCCTTACCCATCGAACCGGCTTCAAGAACAAGCTGACAGGCTTCGGGAATGGTCATGAAATATCTGATGATCTCGGGGTGGGTCACGGTAACGGGACCGCCCTTCCTGATCTGCTCCCTGAACAATGGGATCACGGATCCGTTCGAACCTAATACATTGCCAAAACGGGTGGTGATAAACTGGGTGCGGCGCATCCCTTTACGTTCCAACTCCTTGGCAAGAGACTGTACATAAATCTCGCAAATCCTTTTGGAACATCCCATCACATTGGATGGATTAACGGCTTTGTCTGTGGATATCATCACAAACTTATCGGTCTTGAATCTCACTGCCAAATCTGCCAGCGTTTTCGTGCCTAACACATTATTCTGAATGGATTCCGATACGTTGTCTTCCATCATGGGCACATGCTTGTATGCTGCCGCATGAAAAATATACTGTGGCTTATACTTCATAAACACATCTTCCATCCTTGTTTTATTCGATATGTCGGCAACAATACACTCGGTATTCACTTCCACCCAATTATTCATCATCTCTAAACGCATGTCATGAAGGGGGGTCTCGGCCTGATCTACCAAAATAATGCTGAATGGATTAAAGGCAGCTACTTGTCGCACAATTTCACTTCCTATCGAACCGGCGGCTCCTGTCACCATCACTCGCTTACCTTCAATATGATTTGCAATGTTCTGCATATTGATATGGATCGGTGCACGGGGCAGCAAATCTTCAATCTTTAACTCCTTAATCTGCTCTTGGGTGGTCAGCTCTCCTTTCCACTCACTCAGCGGAGGGGTGGTCAGCAGGGTCAGCCCATTGTCAATCATCTCGTTGAGTGTGTCAGATCCTTTTAAATCTTCCATCTTCTGTGGCGAAATAATAACGGTCCGTACATCCATACTCTCCAATATACGATATATGTTTTCGTCATATAGATATACACGGGCTCCCAAAAACTCTTTTCCTACCATTTCTTTCTCATTCGAAATGAATCCCTTCACGTTGTAATGCATATCGGGCATCGATTTAAAACTTCTGGCGAGACTGATACCGGTGGCTTTTGTCCCATATACAAATACATTGATATTGTTTTCCCGTGCCTTTACCAAAGAATCGTATGTCTCTTTCACAACAATCCTGAAACCAAACATCAAACAGATGTTTACCACGTACATCGTGAAAAAACGGGGAAAGGTCGATTCTATATACTGACTAAAAACAGTGTTTGCCAAAATAAATGCAAGAACATACCCAAAGGTCAGTGCATAAACTACCTGCAAAAGATCCCTGAATGTGGAGTAACGCAAAATTCCTCTCATTGTCCTGAACAGCACAAAAAATATTGCATTGGCAGTCATTATCAGTCCCGATAGTTTCACACCGTTTACTAAAGCTTCCTGAGTGAATCCTGAAAAACCAACTCTAATCAGAAAAACGGTAAAACAAGAGAATAATACAATCAGAATATCCAGAAAAAGGATTGTGAACCTCGAAAGGAATCTGTTCGAGATGAAGTTTTTTATAATTCGATTCATAATTGTGTACAATTAAAACACATGCATATATATCTAATATATACTACAAAGATACAAAATAAATGATAATTATACTATTTTGGACAAATTTAAATACCAATGTAACAATTTCTTAACTCCTTCATCTATATCTATTTGGTGAGACCAGCCCAGGGAGTGGAGTTTCGTGACATCGGTGAGTTTTCGGGGGGTGCCGTCGGGTTTTGAAGCATCAAAAATAATGTCCCCTTTATAATCAATGGTCGATTTTATAAGGTGGGCAAGGTCACGGATACTGATCTCTTTTCCGGTTCCAATATTTATATGGTTGTTGCGGATCTCTTTTTTATCTGTCACAAGATCGGCAAAATCTACGTTCTCTAAAATATATACACAGGCGTCGGCCATCTCTTCGCTCCATAAAAATTCACGCAACGGGGTTCCGGTTCCCCACAACGCGAGCTTGCCAAACGATATTCCATATTTTAATAAAAGCACGGCAATCTCTTCTTCCGTATTCTTGCCTGTCACTCCTTCAACGGGACGTTGGTCAAGGTCGGCGCGAATGGCGCTCCAGTTCTTTTCGTGGAGACATTTGGCAAGATATACCTTACGAATCATGGCGGGTAACACGTGACTCTTCTCTAAATCGAAATTGTCGTTCGGACCGTATAGATTCGTGGGCATCACGGCAATATAATTGGTACCGTACTGGATATTAAAACTTTCGCACATCTTCAATCCGGCAATCTTCGCGATGGCGTATGGCTCATTAGTATATTCCAGGGGTCCTGTCAACAGGGCGTCTTCGTGCATCGGCTGGGGTGCCTCGCGGGGATAAATACAGGTGCTTCCCAAAAAAAGCAGTTTTTTAACGCCGTGCCTGAAACTCTCGCCAATAACATTGTTCTGGATCTGCAGGTTCTTGTAAATGAAATCGGCACGGTAGGTGTTATTTGCCATGATACCGCCTACATGAGCGGCGGCAAGAATGACATACTCGGGTTGCTCCCGGTCAAAAAAGGCTTTAACGGCGGTGCCGTCCATCAAGTCCAACTCGCTGTGGGTGGCTCCAATAACATTGGTGTATCCTTTCTGTAAAAGGTTGTTGCGAATGGCGGAGCCGACAAGACCGCGGTGACCGGCGACATATATTTTTGATGTTTTTTCCATATTTTTTTAATTGAATTATTTAAGAACGGGATACTTGAAATCCTTTATTGGAAAGTTGCATATCCACAAAACGGGCTTTTTCGTTAGGACGATTCTCTTCAAGAATCTTCCGAATTCTTACGGCTGCTTCGGGATCTTTCGCAACCATATAAAGATATCCTCCTCCGCCTGCTCCGGGTAGTTTATAACCGAGCGCATAATCTTTTATCAGATGGATGAGTTTCTCTATTTCAGGCGGATTGGTGCCGCTGTCAATAAGTTTTTTCTGTTGCCATGTTTTTAAAATCATGCGACCGTACTGATCAAAATTACTGTGTTGAATGCATGCTGCCATATCAAGCGCGTGTCTCTTCATTTCACGAAGAATGGAAAGATGCTGGGCTGAATTTAAAAACATGCCGCGTACAATCTCGGCTAAAATATTCTTGGCAACGCGTGTAATGCCTGTGTAGTACAACAGGTGACACGATGCATGGACCGGATCGGTAAACATATAATCGGGCAGCCAGTTGATTTGTGGTTTCTGTACAAATCCTCGGTCTGATTCCAATAGCTTCACACCGTGGAAAATACCGCCGTACTGATCTTGCCAACCGCCACCGCTGGTCAACAGCTGCTCCAAAACAAGGGTGTAAGTGCAGACATCTTGTTTGGTCCACTGCAAACTGCAGAATTCGTTCAGTGCTCCAAGCACGGTTGAGGCGAGGATGGAACTGGTGCCTAATCCGGAACCGGCGGGAATGGCGGCAAGTAAAGTGAGCTCAATGCCGCTGCCGAATGCTTTAAGTTGGTCCGAAAGGGTATCGTAATGTTCGACTGCAAACTCGGGAAGAAAACCGCAGAGACTCAATGCTGCTTTGGGAATTGAGAACGGGGATCCAAGCTTACGGTAATCACGAAGATTTTCGTAACTGTCCACAACTTCTGTTGCTCCCATGTCAATGGAACGCAAAACAATATGGTAATCACTGCATGGTTTCACATATACTTGAAGGGGTGGTTGTCCATTCAGCTCAATGGCTATATTCACCACATTACCACCTGAATATAAAGAGTAGGGGGGTGTGTCGGTCCATCCTCCGGCAAGGTCTATCCGCACGGGACTCCTTCCCCAAACAATCTGATCCTGAAAAGCGGCAAGCCGCGGTGTCCTTTTATTATCGGTTACCGCGTCAATCATATCTTTTCGTAACAACGAAAAGGCTTCTGTCTCTTCTTTGAGTGCTTGTGTCGCATTATCCGCAGACGCAAATATGCGGGAACGCAACATCTTGTTGTGAATCTGCTGCATCTTGTCGGCATCTTCCGGTAATGCGGAAGGGACCGGAAGATCCAGGTGTTTATAATCGGAGGCTACTGACGACAAATCCAATTGGTAGAACACACTTTTCTCATAGTTCTGCTCTAACATTGGATAGTTCTCTCGTCGCAAATATTTTCGCTGTGCGTACAAACGGGTCAATGAGGCTTTGTCCATCAACTCGTCTGCGGAATAACGTTGTGCGTTCAACCAAAGTTTTTTACCTTCAATATTCAACCCGTTACCGTCAATCATCCAATGCAACACTTTCTCCAGATCATTCAATGAATCAAGACAGGGGAACAAATCACATTGTTGTATGTCTGTAGTACTGTCGCCAAGTGTCGCTGATTCAAATCCTCTTTCTTTCATCCACTCAACTAACGGTCTACCCATCCAACGGGTCTCGCATGATCCAATGGGTCCCTTAAACGTATCGTCCATTCCGTATGGGCGCAATACATAACCGGATTCACCCACAGGAACAATATCTAAACATACTCCTTCTGGCAAATTCAGCTCCCAGTCATTCTTCGGCACACCGGTAATGATATGATCGGACGTAATACGCCAACCATTTCCAATTTGTGCGTTTTCTATCCAGATATTCCGGTTTTGCTCTGTGAACTTAATATCGATTCTTGAATTCTGTGTGAATATGGCGGGATTGGGTTTTATCTTCCTGTGCATGATCAGTCGCTGGTCGTACACCATATTCTGCAATGCCAGGGTAGAGGAGAGCATCTCGCGACTGGTGCCGTAATGATAAAATTTACCTCCGTTCAACGGAAGGATCTTCACGGTCAGTTCGTTGATCTCTTTATCTTTTTTTATGGGGTTATTACCTAAAGCCAAACCAAAATCGCTGTACAGGTCATAGAACCATAAGGAATCATTTCCGTCAAAGGAACGTTTCCTCAGTATATTTATTGCTTTGTCGCTCAACAACCAAAGACCGATATCCATCAGTACAAAATGGGTACGCGACAAGCCTTCCAACTCCTCAAGCGATGGCTTCTGCAACATCTTGTCCAACTCATTTGGCTTGTCTCTTCGTGCGGCAAACACGCCATGACGTGTTGCAAGCGATGAGTCCACCCAAAGTCCGTAGCAGACTACATCTGCCTCGGGAATCTCTTGCAATGGCTCATCGGTATGAATATACACATCACCACTCACTACCAATGTGTGCAGCGAGTCGGGTGCATACTCCATGATCTTTTCGTAGAGGGGGAGCTGGAGCGACAACAGGTCTTGCGATAAATGTTGACCGCGTGCCCAACGGAACACGGGTACGGGGAGACTGATCTTCCCGGTTACTGCGTATGAAGGTAGACGGCGACTCTGGCCTCCGGCATGCACCAATATCCTTTTATCTGTCGATAACCACTGGTCAAAATTGGTTCCCTGATTTTCTTCTCGATAACACTCCTCCAACAGCCAGGTGGTGCCGCTTCCCGAACCCAACCGTTTTTCCCGTGGGTCCGATGTGCAAAACCAATCTTCTTTACTGCGTTCATGCAGTACATGATAATCGGTTACAGCGTTAGGAGGAAGGGAAAGGAGATGTTTCATGATCAATTAAATATCTCCATTCACTTCGTTGTCAATTTCTGCTTTAAGCTTCAACTTGCGTACAAAGCGCATATCGTGGGCTACCATCTTTTTCACCAGTTCAGGAAACGATGTCTGGGTGGGGTTCCATCCCAACAAAGTACGTGCTTTGGTTGGATCTCCCAACAACTGCTCTACTTCCGATGGTCTGAAATATTTGGGATCTACTTCCACCAGCACTCTGTCGGTGGCTGTGTCAATCCCCTTTTCCTCAACACCTTCGCCTTCCCAGCGCAGGTTGATACCCGCCTCGGCAAAAGCAAGGGTACAAAATTCTCGTACCGTATGCATCTCACCCGTGGCAATCACAAAATCCTCGGGTGTGTCATGTTGCAATATCAGCCACATGCACTCCACATAATCCTTGGCATACCCCCAGTCGCGTTGTGCATCCAGGTTTCCCAGATAAAGCTTGTCCTGCATGCCCTGAGCAATGCGGGCGGCGGCAATGGTTATTTTACGGGTTACAAACGTTTCTCCGCGTCGTTCACTCTCATGATTAAACAAAATACCGTTCACGGCATACATACCATACGATTCACGATAGTTCTTAGTAATCCAGTAACCATAAAGTTTGGCAACGCCGTACGGACTGCGAGGATAAAATGGAGTGGTCTCTTTTTGTGGAATCTCCTGCACCAGACCAAACAGTTCCGATGTAGAAGCTTGATAGATTCGGGTACTTTTCTCAAATCCCAGAATCCTTACAGCCTCCAGCAATCGCAGTGTTCCCACCGCATCGGTCTCTGCTGTATATTCGGGAACATCAAAACTCACTTTCACATGACTCTGTGCTGCCAGGTTATATATCTCGTCCGGTTGAATCGTTTGTATAATCCGTATCAGTGAACTGGAATCGGTCATATCCCCGTAATGCAGGTTTATCAACCGTTGTCTGTGCATGTCCCGCACCCATTCATCAAGGTACAAATGTTCTATGCGAGCAGTATTGAAAGATGAGGAACGGCGTATAATTCCATGTACCTCGTATCCTTTCTCCAGCAGAAACTCTGCCAGATACGATCCATCCTGTCCGGTAATACCGGTAATTAATGCTTTTTTCATTGATCTTTTTTTATCTTTAAAAACAATAGAAATAAATCTTTGTTCTTTTATTCCTAACTATTATTTTTCTCGACCTATTTTGTTGAAATGAATATATTTTAACAGATTTTTTAGAAGCTTTAACGTAAAATTTATTATTAACTAAGTTGAAGAAATTAACTCATAACAAAGCATGTAAATAGTTTGCTGTATCATTTAGACCATTTCTTCTCAAACAATCCAATATTTCAAATTCATCAAGATCTGGATTTTTCTTGTTTAATACCATTTCTTTGAATGCTTTAATCGCTGTCTTTGGATTCAAGTCAATGATATCTGTAAGAAAATCATCTGCTTTTTTAATTTTTAGTCCATAATTTTCTAATACATCCTCTGGGAAATCTTTTATATTATTAGATACGATAATATGTGCATTGGTTTTAATAGCTGCAGCTAATACGTGTCTGTCTTTTTGATCTGGTAGTTTCAAATGCTCTATAAGTCCTTCATAATTCTTTACTATTGCATCAGGAAAAGCCAGATTTGCTTTATTTACCCTTTTTTTTGCTTCTTCAGTCGATACACCTTTTCTCAACATCACTTCTATCCATTCATCAAAAATATGATTACTCCATTTTGGTGTATATAGATCATAGTAAGCAAACCAAAACAAAAGATCCCTAATAATGACTGGATAAATTACATTGGTATCCAACACTGCTGTAAACCTGACACTATGAATCATAAAGCCCTAATTCTTCATCATTATTCATTATTTCAATGATATGCTTTTTCTGCTCCTCTTTCATTTTTCGTTTGTATTCTACAACATCTTCGTACTTAATACGTCTATGTTTACCAATTTTCGTGAATTCAATTTTGCCCTCTTCCAATAGTTTTACCAAATGAGGTCTTGAACAACCAAGCATTTCTGCTGCGCTTTGTGTTGTAACTTCAGTTGCAATTGGTACAATTGAAATTGGTTTACCTTGACTCATTGCTTTTAAAATTTCACCAAGAAATATCAATGCTTTTACCGGAAGTATAATTTTTTCACCAGTTTCTTCAATTTCAATTTCAGTTTGATCTGTTTTTAATTGATCTATTGCAGAAATTAAGGAAGAATAAGATGCTTGAGCTAATTTACGCTCAATCTTGCTTGGTCTTTTAATTTCATTTGTTGTTTCCATTTTTCTAATGATTAATTTTAATACAAAGATAATCGAAATATACGAAAAATACGAAGTATTAGAAACATTTACGAATCACTTAAGAATATTTATATATTCGAATAAATGATTAATTAACAAACAATACATTTCAAGATTTAGGCCATTATGATATTTTAATTCGAAGACATTAACTTTTTCTT